>JAZQNN010000065.1:0-2497 GCA_045627365.1 Lachnospiraceae bacterium | reverse complement strand
AACGCCGTCTTGCGTATGTTGCGATAACCAGGGCGCAGAAGAACCTGATCATGACAGCATCCAAGACCAGAATGATCAGGGGAGAGACGATGTCGTCGACCAGATCGAGGTTCGTTAAGGAAATTCCGCCGATGCTGCTTGACGAAGACCGCGGAAATGTTCCGGAAACGACGAAGAAAATCGTGGAAGATGACCATACAAACACCTTTATGACGGGCAAAGAGTTCTTCAAGTCAAAGCCTTTCGGAGGAGGCACTCTGGGCAATAATCCATATAGTTCGCCTGAGAAAAAACAGTTTGGAAACGGAGACGCATCATCGCTCGGATACGCGGTCGGAGATACAGTAAGTCATATCAAATTCGGCGAGGGAATAGTGAAGGAGATCACCTCCGGAGGACGGGATTTTGAAGTCACTGTAGACTTTGAAGACTGGGGCGTAAAGAAGATGTTTGCGGCCTTCGCAAAGCTTAAGAAAATCTGAAGAAAAACACCGGTGAATTTTGTGTGAAACGCGTAATATTTAAATCTTGTATGTTGAAATAAGATTGCCTTTAATATATAATTTATTTAACTTATATGGCAACATACGAAAGAGGTGAAAATATGAGCGATAAATTAAACGACATCATTCAGATTTCCAAGCTCGGCAGCATGATCGCCAAGGATGAGAAGACTGCCAAGCGCAGTAAGGCTCTGGTAGTTATTCTGGCAGTCATAGGTGCGGTCGTTGTACTTGGAGGCATCGGCTATGCCATTTACAGATTGCTTCATCGCTTTGATGATAACTACGATCTTTACGATGATCTGGATTACTACTATGACGATGACGATCACTATGACAGTGAGGGCGAAGCTCAGGAAGAGGATTTCGCCGAATGAGCGTCAGCTTTTTTGAAAGACATAATGATGACAAGTCTGCAGCATTGCAGACTTGTTTGCTATAAAGCTTTACGAATCGGGTAGCGCAGGAAGGCAATGAAAAAGGGAGAAATACTTCAGGGTACGGTAAGTGAATACAAGTTTCCGAACAAGGGAATAGTCTGCCTTGAAGGCCGTAAAGTTGCCGTTAAGGGAGCGCTCCCGGGACAGAAGATCAGCTTCCGTCTGACTAAACTGCGCTCAGGACTTTGTGAGGGCAAGCCGGTCGAGGTGATCGAGAAATCTCCCCTTCAGGACGCGGAATACATATGCCCGCATTTCGGCAGGTGCGGCGGATGCACATACCAGGGAATATCGTACGAGAATCAGCTGAGCCTTAAGGCCAAGATGGTGAAGGAATTGCTCGAGGGAGTATATCCCGACAGCGATTCATACTTCGAAGGAATAACCAGAAGTCCGATATCCGAAGGATACCGAAACAAGATGGAATTCACATTCGGAGATGAGTTCAAGGGCGGACCTTTCGCGCTTGGACTTCACAAGAAGGAAAGCTTTCACGACATCGTAAATATTACGGACTGTGTGCTCGTTCATCCCGATATCAACCTGATCAGGAACGAGGTGCGTGATTATTTTGCTGCCCTCTTCGAAGAAGGCAAAGTGGATTTTTACAACCAGATGCGCCACAGCGGCTATCTGAGGCATCTGCTTGTAAGGCGTTCTGTCAGGACGGGGCAGATACTTATCGCGCTTGTCACATCTACCGCAGGCGAGAGTGAGTGCTGTATAAGCCCTGAGGAAGAGACAGAAATGCTCTCGGGAATGCTTGAGACGCTCAAAGGCCTTCCACTTGCGGCCGAAATAAAAGGTGTAGTGCATATCTACAATGACGGGCTGTCAGACGCCGTAAAGTGCGATCATCTGCAGATCCTTTACGGGCAGGACTACATAACAGAAAGGATTGCCGATCTGGACTTTAAGATCTCGGTATTCTCATTCTTCCAGACCAATTCACTCGGAGCTGAGGTGCTTTACGACAAGGCACGCGAATTTGCCTCCTATAGTGGCGGCGGAGTGATCTACGATCTTTACAGCGGAACGGGTACTATTGCGCAGCTTATGAGCCCTGTAGCGTCCAAGGTCATAGGTGTTGAAATCGTTGAGGAGGCTGTGGAAGCCGCTTGCGAGAACGCATGCCTTAATAGGATAGAAAATGTTGAATTTATTGCCGGAGACGTGATGAAGGTGCTTTGCGGTGAGATGGGTGAGCAGCTTGCAAAGCCGGACTTCATTATCCTTGACCCGCCGAGGGAAGGGATACACCCTAAGGCTCTGGCCAGGATACTTGAGTTCGGAGTGGAGCGGATCATATATATCAGCTGCAAGCCGACCTCACTTGTAAATGATCTTGAATATTTCCGGGCGGCAGGCTACGAACTGAGCCGGGCAGCCTGCGTTGATATGTTCCCGAACACGGTGCACGTTGAAACGGTAGTATTGATGTCAAGGGATAAGGAATGATGGCTGAAAAGTGCCTGTTTCAGGTTTTTTTCGCATATCTGCTGACATTCAAATCGCTCACTCGGAGTGCTGACAGCGTGCGAGAGAACATATCTT
>JAZQNN010000064.1:0-2688 GCA_045627365.1 Lachnospiraceae bacterium | reverse complement strand
CGAATGTCCCATAACCGACTGGATGACCTTCAGATTCGATTCATTCTCGCAGAGTCTGGTGCAGAAGGTATGTCTCAGATGGTGCGCCGAAAAGTGCGGGAGCAGAAGTGCTTCCCTCTTTTCCTTTGCAGCCGCTTCCTTTTCCTTCCTGTTATAATCCTGATAAACATTTTTGATTGCGCGGTTCACGGATTCCGGTGTATAAACATTGCCCGCTCCGGAAGAAAAAACAAAGCCGCTGTAGCCGTCGATCACATTTGTTCCGAACCCCAGCACCTTCTGAATCTGATATTCTTCCAGGAAAGCATCATAAACTTCATCAATCATCGGAATCGTTCTCACGCCCGCTTCCGTTTTCGGCGTTGAAATGCTTACCACACACCCCTTTTTAGGCTCCGGCCTATAGGTCAGTGTCTTGCAAACCCGGATGAACCTGTTTTCAAAATCAACAGCTTTTTGATCTTTTCATCTTTGATTTGAGCAAACAGTTCCGCCATTTCCATAATCTCCGGATCTTCCTGATAACCCAGCAGATAATTCGGTGATGTCAACAGATGCTTTGCCAGTTCAATAATCACGCTGCTCTTAATGTCCACTCTGTCGCACTCATATCCCGACAGCGTTTTCTTCGGAATATTCATGAACAATATGCAAAACTTCAAAACAATCGCCGTTGATTTTGACGGTACTCTCTGCTTCAGTTCCTGGCCGGAGCTCGGTGAACCGAACACTCCGCTCATCGAATATCTCAAACAGTGGAAGTCCGAAGGTAACAAGCTCATCCTCTGGACCTGCCGTGCCGGCGAGGCGCTCGACAACGCCGCCAAATGGTGCAGCGAGCATGAGCTGCAGTTCGATGCCATCAACGACAACCTTCCGGAAGTTATTGAAATGTATGGAAATAACTCAAGGAAGATCAGCTGCGATTATTATATTGATGACAGGATGATGCGAATGTCGGGGATGGCAACTTGATTATTCTCCTCCGTGCTTACTCCCCAAAGTCGTACAATTTGCCTGTCTCACGGTTGCGGTACACATGTTTCTCGTAATAGCCTATAAGCTTCTTATCATCATCACGAAGGGCAATCATGAAAACGTCCTTGTTTTCTTTCTCATTATAAAATGTATAAATCCGATTGTGGTTCTCACTCTCGCGGAACCAGTTCAGAACCCTTTCAATCATCTCACGGCTTTTTGAATTATGACAGCCCATAAGGCTTTTCCCGACAAGCTCATAACCGCCGCTTGCTTCGTAACGCTTTGCCGCTGCGGGATTCATATACACTATTATATGGTTAAGATCACAGAGAACCACCGCCGCCTCGTCCTGTTCAAAAACACTTTTAAAAAACTGTTCCAACATCAGTTCCACCCCTTCCATACATCCGGCTGATATCCTACCGTTGCCTGCTTTCCGTTCCTGACTACAGGCGTTTTGATAAGCTGCTGATTCTCAAGAAGCTTATCCAGCTTATCCTCCTCAGCAATATACTTAAATAGAGCCAGCGTGTCCTTGTCCTTTGCATTCGTATCTACAAGTGCATCGTATCCGCCAACGCTCTGAAGAACACTTGTGAGTTCACCCTTGCCCATGCCCTTTTCCTTCAGGTCAATCACCTGGGCCTTGATGTCGCGCTCTTTGAAGTAGCGCTCTGCTTTCTTTGTATCGAAACACTTTTTCGTGCCAAAAATCTGAATGTTCATCCCTTACTCCTCACCGGTCAGGTATTCCATTTTGCCTGCAATCGCGGCGTTACACTCCGCAATCTCCTTCCTGCCGTCGATATAATCACGGTAAATCTCCCACATATCAAGGTCATTGTCATCGAAGGATTCATCCTCCGGCTGCCAGGACCTAATCAACTCGATGCGCTGCTCCTTCGTGGTATTCGCTACGCTGTAATCTTCCATGCCTATTCTTCCTTCAAAATATCAAAATCAAACCCCATCTTCACAACCAGACCGTTCAGCGAAAAATCGTACTGTTCTTCGCTCATTGCGCCGGTCGAAAGAAAGGTATCCATCATATGCTTCTGCTTAAAGAAAAGTGCCTTCTTTTCCTCGTCCGGTTCATCCCAAACACTGCCTACATCAATATGGTTCCAAGTGAGGTATTCATCGTAGGCTTCGATGGTTTTTGTATCTCCGGATTCATTTTCAAGTTCAACCAGGACTTTAAGTTTTGTGCCGGGTTGACGTTCCTCGCAGCCAAAATCGGATTCGTAAATGTTCTTTATCTTCTACATGTTATTTGCATTTCCCCGGATTTGGAATCCTTACAAAGTACTTTTCCTCATTTTCGTCAACAATGCGCCCGCCGTTCTTCAGCATAACGTGCAACGATGCCGGATTGTCCTTATTTACCCTTAGGTAAAATTCCTCCTCAGGTACAATATTCCTTGCAACCTCAAGAGTAAGCCTAAGACCTTCCGTTCCGTACCCTTTTCCGCGGTATTCTCTGCCAACAAAGTACCCGATATGGCCGGCACCTACCCTTAACGACTCGCAGAGATAATGACGAATCCGAAACTGTCCGACTATTGTTTCATCGTCCCAGAGAAAAAGAAAAGTCTCCGGTACCATCCAGTCAGGCAGTCCTATCCCTTTGGAGTGGTCAATCATCTGTGGCAGAGCCTTCTGCTCGAAGACTTCTCGCGATACGTCAGTCCACTCATTCGTTAGTCC
>JAZQNN010000063.1:0-52070 GCA_045627365.1 Lachnospiraceae bacterium | reverse complement strand
GTTAAATATACAGACTACAACATGGACTACAGGCCGTGGTACGCGGACGGATTTGTTTACTGCCCGAAGTGCAAGACACCGCTTCGCCACAACGAGAACTACGCTGTTGACGAGAACGGCAATTACATCAACGGCCCGCAGACTGCCCCGCAGCCGGCAGCTGCAAGCGCTCATTTAGGCGGGGAAGTTTCCGCGGACGGCACTTTCGCTTACTGCTCCAACTGCGGCAGGAAGTACACAGTCGGAGAGGACAGATTCTGCGCATCCTGCGGCAAGAAACTGACCGAAGATTGACATCGGTAAAAGCACGACTGAGTGCGGCCTTTCGGCCGCACTTTTTTTATGCTCTCCGTTGAGATAAAAGCCGCGTTATGTTAAAATACTCCCATGGACATTTTCGATTACGCTCATCAGCAGAAGATGAAGCAGGAGGCCCCTCTGGCGTTTCGCTTGAGACCCCGCACATTGGACGAAGTGATGGGCCAGAAACACATACTATCCGAAGGAAGCCAGCTCTACAGGGCCATCAAGGCCGACCGGCTTTCTTCTGTTATATTTTACGGCCCTTCGGGCACCGGAAAGACCACTCTTGCCAGAGTCATCGCCAACACCACATCCGCTGAATTCAAGCAGATCAACGCGACTGTCGCCGGCAAGAAGGACATGGTCGATATCGTCGAGGAGGCTCGCCGCGTGCACGGCGCATACGGCAAGAAGACGATCCTCTTCGTTGATGAGATCCACAGGTTCAACAAGGCTCAGCAGGACTATTTGCTGCCGTTTGTTGAAGACGGCACGGTCATACTGATCGGCGCGACCACGGAGAATCCTTATTTCGAGGTCAACCGCGCGCTGATCTCGCGCTCTACCATTTTCAAGCTGGAGCCTTTGTCCAAGGACGATATCAAACAGATCATCATCAAGGCCGTGACCGACAAAGAACGCGGTATGGGTGCGTATAACGCGGTCATCGAGGACGAGGCGGTCGAGTTCCTGGCGGATTTTGCCGGAGGAGACGCACGCGTCGCGCTCAACGCGATCGAGCTGGCGGTGCTCACGACACCTCTTTCTGAGGACGGAAAGATCCACCTTACAAGCGATGTTATCGCGCAGTGCATCCAACAGAAGAACGTCCGTTACGATAAGGACGGCGACAACCATTACGACACGATCAGCGCTTTCATCAAGAGTATGCGTGGCTCAGACCCGGATGCCGCAGTATATTACCTGGCCAAGATGATCTACGCCGGGGAAGACGTTAATTTCATCGCACGCAGGATCATGATCTGTGCGGCCGAGGATGTGGGAAACGCGGACCCGAGGGCATTGCAGGTCGCGGTCGCCGCACAGCAGGCTGTCCATGTTTTAGGACTCCCTGAGGCTAGAATACCATTAGCGGAAGCAGCTATTTATGTTGCCTGTGCACCGAAGAGCAACGCCTCGTATCTGGCGATCGACGCGGCTCTTGAGGTGGTTGCGACCACAGACATCCGCGAAGTGCCGGCGCACCTGCGCGACGCGCATTACAGCGGAGCGGCATCGCTTGGGCACGGACTGGATTACAAATACGCTCACGATTTCCCGGAACATTATGTTAAGCAGCAGTATTTGCCGGATGAGCTTGTAGGACGCAGGTTCTACGAGCCGGGCGATCTGGGCTACGAGAAGACGATGAAGGAACGGCTGAACAGACTCAGAAGCCGCGAAGACGAATAGAGGTTGGATTTGGGAGAACTTCTTTATGATGCCCTGATGCTGGGCAGAAACAAGAAAGTGGCCGAGGAGGAATACCTCGTTGCCAGGGAAGAGAAGAAACCGGCACGCTTTGAGCTGTCGGCTAAGAAGCTTGACCTTAAGGATGTGGTCTCGGACCGCGACTGCTCGGTAACGCTCGTTCTGAAAGTCCCCGGATATCTTGAGATCGAGGTCACGACCGATGACCGGTTCATCTCGTTCGAGAAGAATATCATCACGAGCGATGACTTCACGGACGGCAAATGCGAATTCCGCTTCACAGTAAAAGCTGCCGGTGTCCACAACGGCATGAACTTCGGCAGGATAACCTTCAGGACCATGTACCTGAGGGCAAGGTTCGACATCACCGTAAATAACAAGATCAGAACATTCGGCGGCGGAAGCACCGGAAGAGATATATACGCAGGCCTCGCGGAGAATTACCTGGAGCTGCGCCTGGGCAGGATCAGCCCGCAGGAGTGGCAGCAGAAGGGCTTCAAGCTCCTTTACGACATCAACGGCGACGGACCTGAAGAGATCTTCTTCATGCTTTCCAAAGCGCACATTTATATCACCGTAGAGCGCTACGAAGACGCCAAAGCGCTCATCGAATACGTGGCAAGCCTGCTTGTTAGGCTTCCGAAGCTTGAGCCGGAACTGGAGGGATTCTTCTACTACTTAAGGAGCCTTTATGAGATGGACGATGCCCAGACCGAGGCGGCTGTAGAGCGCCTGAGAGGCTACTGGATGGCTCAGCCGACGTGGCATTTGCTCTGGCTTCTCTTCTATATGGATACGTCGCTGGCATCCGACGATGAGCTCAAGATAGAGCTCATGAGCGACCTTTACGGCAAAGGCCTGTGCAGCAGCCCGATCATGTACTATGAGGCACTCTGCATCCTGAAGAAGCACACCGAGCTGATCGACACATCGCCGTTTATTATCAGGGTATTGAATTTCTCCGTGAAGTACAAAGCGCTTGACGCTGAACTTGCCGAGCGCATGGCAGAGCTGATCCTTCAGATGAACGACGAAGAGATCAGGGCCAACACGCCTGAACTGATACTCAACATCCTGCGCGCGTCATACAGAGAGTATGACAGTTCGGATGTTTTGCGGGCGATCCTGCGCATCCTGATCGCGACCGACTGTCGCGACGAAGAGATGCACGTGTACTTCCTCGACGCGATCCGCGGCTTCATCGAGGTCGACGGGCTTCCGGAGTACTTTATCTTCACATCAGACAAGGACACATCCGTCTCACTGCCGAGGCAGGTGCTCGAATATTTCAAGGACAACCAGGAGCCGCTGGCGGAGTACAAGGCATACTTCTATCGCTGTGTTATCGACGGCAAATACGGCTTCAAGGACTATTACAAGGCATACCAGCCGAGCATTGATGAATTTGCGGCATCAACCATGCAGGCCGGACAGAACGGCAGAAACTTAAGCACCATCTACCGCGATATTCTGGACGACAACCGCGAGACGCCCAAGATGAGGCGAAACCTCTTCGACTGTCTGCACACCAGAGAAGTCAGGACGCAGGTCAAAGGTCTGGAGCGGGTATTTGTATTCCACGAGGAGCTGAATTCGTATCAGGAAGCCGACATCGAGAACGGCAAAGCATACATCAAAATATTCTCACCTAACGCGATCATCCTGTTCAAGGACAGGACGGGAAACCTTTACTACAACATCGATTACGAAATAGTCGAACCGATCGCGGCAAATGAATACATCGACCGCTGCATCTGCGAGATCCCGATGAATCCGTATCTGCTGGTCGGGGATTCGCTGCCGATCCTGCGCTCCTTAAGAGACCCTCTTGAGGTGCTGGACTACCTGCTTAACCAGATGGGAAGCGGCCAGCTTCGCCCGGCGTACGAGCAGAAGCTCTTAGGCGACATGATCATGTATTTCAGCAAGAACAGCAAGGACAGCTCAGTTTACGACGAGCTGCTGAAGTTCATGCGTTACGACCTTGACGCGTCGACCCGCGGCAAGCTGATCGAGATCATGATCGAGCGTGGCCTTTATGACGAAGCTCTTGAAGAGATCAAGGAAAGCGGCATGGAGGGCATCAGTTCATCCAAGATCACGGAGCTTGCTCACGTGCTCGCCCAGCTCAACACCGAGAGCGAGGACGATGTGCTGCTTAAGCTGTGCCGGAAGAGCTTTGCGGAGGACAGCTTCGACCCTGCGGTATTCACGTATTTAAGCAAATATTACCAGGAGGACCTCGACGTTCTTCTTGAGATGTACAGAGCTGCCAGAGCCTACACGATCGAGGACTGCAACATTGAGGAACGGATCGTGCGCTGCGCAGTCAAGACAGACAGCTGGCTTCCGATGGTCGGCGTGGCATTCGAACACTATTACTCGGATGAGAACGACCGGGCTACGGTCGAAGATTACCTTAAATTCATGGCCCACAGATTCCTTGGCGAGCAGACCGATGACGGGATGGACTTCTTCGCCTATATTGGCAAGGAATACGCCAGGGGAACTAAATTTGACGACATGACAGCGATCGCGTACCTCCTGTTCCTTTCCGGCGAAAAGGAGATACCGAAGCGGCAGATAGCGGCAACAGAAGAACTCTTAAGAGACCTGTGCGCGCGCGGCATAATGCTTCAGGAATTCAAGGACCTTGAACGGTTTATCGAGATACCGTCGGTTCTGTCCAATTCGGCCATCGTGTCTACAAGATTTATGCCGGAGACGCAAAGCGGCGCGTTCCGCCTGACGGACGAGACCGTATTCGGCGCAGCCCCGGTGATCAGCTATGATATTATTTCTCCGGAAGGCTTAGTTCACAAGGAAGAGCCGATGAACGAGATTTTCCCGGGATGCTTCACAAAGTACTTTACTTTGTTCTACGGCGAAAAGGTCCGCTACAGCATCGAGGGCGGCGACACATATACCGGCTACTACGAGGACATTCACGTTAAGACCGACTCCTCAAGATACGCCAAACTCGACGAGATAATCCGCCTTCAGGCTGAGGGCAGGACTGCCGAACTCAACGCGGCCGCCAAGGACTATTTCGTCATGAGCAAACTGATAGAGAAGATTTTCTGACAAGATGGAAAGACAAGGCTTAATAATCGGAATCGATTACACAAATGAATACAGTCAGGTCTGCTATTACAACAGCCGCCACGGCCGCCCGCAGTCGATAGCCGAGAACGGTCAGGCAATGCGTTATCTGATCCCGACCGCGGTTTGTTACAACCGGGAAGAGCCGAGATGGATGATTGGCAAAGAAGCCATGGATTACGCAGCCGCGGAAGGCAGCAGCATCTACAGAGACCTTCTTGACACGGCCCTTGCCAGCAGGCAGAGCATACTTGTAGCGGATAAGAATTACACATACACTCAGTTCCTCGCTGTGTTCATAGGCAAGCTCGTCGAGCTCGTTCAGGGACACTCAGGCCTGATGAACATAACCAGCGTAACGGTCAACCTCAGGAAGATCGACCTTGAGATCAAGGCTGTCCTCGAGGAAGCGTTCGGTTATCTCGGATTCGACACATCCAAGGTCAATCTGGTCAGCTGCGCGGAGAGCTTTGCTTACTTTGTCATGGACGGGGGTGCCCGGGTCGAGGCCAACGGCTCAACTCTTTTCGATTTCGGCAGGGACGGATTTTTCGCAAAACAGCTGAGCATTTCCGAAAATAACGGACAGAAGCTGGTATATGTAAGCGAACGGAATCTGTCGATAGAATTTGCAATGAGGGACCTTGCGAGCGATATGCTCAGGATCCAGCTTGACAACAAACTCGAAGGGATCTATGAGGATATTGAAGAGACAATGGGTAACGGCGACGTCTACTTCACCGGCGAGGGCTTCCAGGAGCTGTGGTTCAACGAGACCAGAAAGAGTATCTCCAAGACGCGTAAGGCATTCAGGGGAAGCAACATCTACGTTACCGGCGCGTGCCTGGCAGGCAAAAGAAGAGCGCTCGGCGAGGCGGATAATTACAGGATCGTCTGCAAGGGAAGAACCAAAGCGGATATATCGGTGAAGGCAAGATACAAGGGTCGCGACGTCGAGATCAATCTGTCGCCGGCGGCAGTCGACTGGTACGATGCGGCTACGAGCGTGGACTTTATCGTCGAAGGCGATAAGAACATTGAAATAACGGTAACGTCAATGATAAGCCGGGAGCAGACGAGCATAGGCTTTACGCTGCCGGAATTTGCCGAAAGACCGAACAAGGCAACGAGAATCGAGCTGAAGATCGCCTACGTCAACGACAACGAATGCGACGTGACGATCACGGATAAGGGACTTGGCGCGTTCTGGCCGGCGTCCGGATTCTCGGTAACAAAAAGGATCAATCTGGAGGGCTATATCTGATGCTTCAGGTGTGCGGCATACAGTCACAAACTCCATACCACATCGACGCGATAAATGTCGATGTATATTCTCTCGAGGAGATCAATTACTTCGTATACCATCACATGAACATGGTGTACAGGGAGTTTTTCTCGGAAGAGCTTTTTTCGTATATCGAAGAGAGCCTTAATCAGCCTGATATGGCGCAGAAAATGCGCGAAATGGACGCGGACGGCGCTACGGTTAGAGACTTTGTTTCATATCTTCTGAAAGAGAGCTATTACTATTCGGCCAACGACCTTTCGGCGGTGTCGGGTCTGATACTTAATATCGACAACATGAGCCGCGCGGAAAGGCTTGTGCTGGAGGCAGACAATTTCTTCAAGGCAGGCAGATACGAAAGCGCGCTTTCGGTATATCTTGACGTGCTGAAAAACATGTCTGGAGAGCCTGTAAATGAGGCTTTCTACGCGAGAGTAGCTTTCTCCGTGGGAGTGATCTTTGCAAGACTTTTCATGCCGAAGAACGCCAACGCGTACTTCAATATGGCGCACGAAATATATCCCGACGCGACATACGCCAGAGCATGCGTATATGTGGCGCTGATCAGCGGAGATGATGAAGAACTCCTGGCGACCATCAGAAAGTACCGCATTTCGGACGAGACTCTGATGGAGATCCGAACGAAGGTCAGCACGCTGAAGCGGGAGATCGAGACCGGCAAAGAGTCCATCGATTTTATCTTCAATTTCGAAAACGGCCGCGCCGCATCAACGATCAGCGGCTGGAAAGACGAGTATGTGACCATGCGCTCGTAGCGCGCAGGCAGCATAAAAATACATATGTTCAACACATAAGTGTTGTGTTATAATTTATTTTCACGGAAAAAGGCGGACGGACAGACTCCCGGATTACGGAAGGCCCGGTCGGTCTTATATTCTAATGAGAAAAGACAGGTTACGAAGTTATGAAAGAATTAGCAAAGACATACGATCCGAAAGACATCGAACAGAGAACTTATGACAAGTGGATTGAGAAGAAATATTTCCACGCTGAAGTAGACAGATCCAAGAAACCGTTTACCATCGTGATGCCGCCTCCAAATATCACCGGCCAGCTTCACATGGGACACGCTCTTAACAATACATTGCAGGACATCGTCATCCGCCAGAAGAGAATGCAGGGCTACAACGCACTGTGGCAGCCCGGATGCGATCATGCCTCCATCGCGACAGAGGTCAAGATCATCGAGACCCTCCGCAAGGAAGGCATCGACAAGCATGACCTCGGACGTGAAGGTTTCCTTAAGAGAGCATGGCAGTGGAAGGACGAGTACGGCGGACGCATCGTAAACCAGCTCAAGAAGCTCGGTTCATCCGCTGACTGGGACCGTGAGAGATTCACCATGGACGAAGGCTGCAGCAAAGCAGTCCTTGAAGTTTTCGTAAAATTATATGAGAAAGGCCTTATCTACAAGGGAACCAAGATCATCAACTGGTGCCCTGAGTGCCAGACTTCCGTATCAGACGCAGAGGTTGAGCACAAGGATACAGCCGGCAAATTCTGGCATATCAACTACCCGATCGTAGGCGAGGAAGGCCGTTTTATCGAGATCGCGACTACAAGACCTGAGACCATGCTCGGCGATACCGCTGTCGTAGTTCATCCGGAAGATCCCAGATATCAGGACCTTATCGGCAAGACATGCATACTGCCGCTGATGAATAAAGAGATCCCGATCATTGCCGACGATTACATCGACCTTGAGGTCGGAACAGGCGCAATGAAGGTTACTCCGGCGCATGACCCTAACGACTTTGAACTGGGCAAACGCCATGGTCTCGAAGAGATCTGCGTATTTACCGACGACGGCTTTATCAACGAAAAGGGCGGCGTATATGCGGGTCTTTCAGTTGAGGACGCAAGAGTTAAGGTAGTTAAAGACCTTGAAGAACTCGGCCTTCTTGTTAAAGTCGTTGATCACGAGCATGCAGTGGGTCATCACGACAGATGCGGACATATCATCGAGCCGATGATCAAGCAGCAGTGGTTCGTCAAGATGGACGAGCTTATCAAGCCGGCGATCAAGGCTGTAGATGAGGGCGAGATCCGTCTGATCCCTGCAAGCATGAATAAGCTTTACCACAACTGGACAGACAATATCCGTGACTGGTGCATTTCAAGGCAACTCTGGTGGGGCCACAGGATCCCTGCTTATTACTGCCCTGAGTGCGGCGAGATGGTAGTTGCCAAGGAAGCTCCTGCAGCTTGCCCTAAGTGCGGATGCACACATCTTGATCAGGACGAAGATTGCCTTGACACATGGTTCTCTTCAGCACTCTGGCCGTTCAGCACACTTGGCTGGCCGGAGAAATGCGAAGACGTAGATTATTTCTATCCGGGGAATCTCCTGATCACCGGATATGACATCATATTCTTCTGGGTAATCAGAATGATCTTCTCCGGTTATGAGCAGATGGGCGCTAAGCCTTTTGACGCTGTTTTATTTACCGGACTTGTAAGAGATGACCAGGGCCGCAAGATGAGCAAATCCCTGGGCAATGGTATCGACCCGCTCGATGTCATCGACCAGTACGGCGCCGACGCTTTGAGGTTTACGCTTGCGACCGGCAATACACCGGGCAATGACATGCGTTTCTACTATAAGAGGGTTGAGGCCAACAGGAACTTTGCAAATAAGATCTGGAACGCTTCAAGATTTATCCTCATGAACATGCCTGAAGACGGAGTAAAGAAGCCGGACGAGAGCCAGCTTACCGACGCAGACAGATGGATCCTGTCCAAAGTCAATACTCTTGCCAAGGACGTAACAGAGAACCTTGATAAATACGAGATCGGCGTAGCTGCGGATAAGCTTTACGAGTTCATCTGGGAAGAGCTGTGCGACTGGTATATCGAGATGGTCAAGCCGCGTCTGTATTCAGAGGATGAGAGCACCAAGCAGGCTGCTCTTTGGACGCTCCAGACTGTTCTTATGAACGCTCTTAAGCTTCTTCATCCTTATATGCCGTTCGTAACGGAAGAGATCTACACAACGATCCAGCCGCTGGCCGAGGAGGAGTATCCTGAGGAGTCTATCATGATCTCCGGATGGCCGGTATTTAAAGACGAGTGGGCATTTGCCGAGGCGGAAAGCTCGATCGAGCTTATCAAAGAAGCCGTAAGGGGAATCAGAAACGGACGTACGAACCTTAACGTTCCTCTGGGCAAGAAGACCGCCGTTTACGTAGTATCTGCCCGTGAAGACATCCGCGACATCTTCACCAAGGGCTCTGTATTTTTTGCAACACTCGCCAAGGCAAGCGAAGTCAACGTTCAGGCAACCAATGAAGGCATCAAGGAAGATGCTCTTTCGGTTCCGCTTGCTGACGTGACAGTTTATATCCCGCTTGAAGAGCTTGTCGATATTTCCAAGGAGATCGAGCGTCTTGAAGGCGAAAAGAAACGTCTCGAGGGAGAGCTTGCACGTGTTGACGGTATGCTGAGCAATGAAAGATTCGTCTCCAAGGCCCCGGCTGCCAAGATCGCCGAAGAACAGGAGAAGAAGGCCAAATACGCTAAACAGATGGAGCAGGTAGTAAGCCAGCTTGCCAAGCTTAGACAGTAGAGAGGACAAATAAATGATTAATTTCGACGAAGAGATCAAAAAATTCCACCCAAGTCTGGAAGTTGACGACGTTGAAAAGGTCGCCAATGAAGAGAACGAGATAGAGGATCTGACTGATCTGATGCTCGAGGTAATGACAGGTAAGAAGAAGTAATTAGTACCGGTTTTAAGAGGAACGGCACATGAAATGTTATAATTGCGGTAGTTTCCTTTACGAGAGCGAGTATTGTTCGGCCTGCGGCGTGAACGTAGCCATTTACAAGAAGATCGTAAAGAAATCCAACGAATTTTATAATAAAGGCTTAGGCTATGCCCAGGACAGAAATCTGTCCGAGGCCGTTAAGGCTCTGCGCATAAGCCTGAAGCTGTTCAAGGGCAATGTAGCGGCAAGGAATCTGCTCGGTCTCGTTTACGTAGAGATGGGCGAGTACACTCTGGGTCTTACCCAGTGGGTAATGAGTAAGAGCATGCAAAACGACAATAATCTTGCCGATTATTTCCTTGACGCGATCCAAAGCAACAAATCCGAGCTCGACCTGATGCATACGAGCATCCGTAAGTACAACCGCGCGGTGGAAAATATCGCGCAGGGCAACTACGACCTTGCCGGCATCCAGCTCAAGAAGCTCTTGAATGACAACCCGAATCTGATCAAAGGCCACCAGCTTCTGGCTTTGCTGCTGATCAGAAAGAAGAAATATGCAGAGGCCAAGCTCGCGCTTAAGAAGGCAGAGAAGGTCGACAAGGGCAATCCGACGACGATTTCTTATATGACGTTTGTCGAGCAGGAGATCGCCGACGAGGAGAAGGAACTCACTCCTACCGAGCTCAAGACCAAACACGACGCAGAGAAGGCCACCATCAACAATCAGGCCCCGCTCAGCGGAGACGATGTAATAATCCCGAAGTCTTCGTACAACGAATACAACCAGAGCACGATGACGATCATCCAGCTGATCATCGGTGTGATCATCGGTGCGGCTATTGTGTTCTTTATCGTTTTGCCGACCAAGACGAAGTCTTTGAGAACTGAGGCTGCCAACCAGCAGGCTCAGCTGCAGGCCAAGATCGATGAACTGCAGGGCGAGATCGACAGCCTTTCCGACACGGCAGTTGCCGTCGCCAAAAAGGAAAGCGATACATACAAGAACCTTCTGCGCGGCTACTCAGCTTACGTTGAGGAAAACTGGGAAGAGGCAGCTTCTTTCCTGATCAAGATCGAAGACCCTGAGAAGCTTGACCAGAGCTACAAAGCGATTTATGAGAATATTTCCGATGAATCATATTGGCGGGCAGCAGACATTCTGACTGATGCCGGATATTACGCATTCCTTGAAGATGACTTCTCTGAGTGCATCGCTAAAATGAGTCTGGCTCTTCAGTACGACCCGGAGAATCAGTACGCGCTGTTCTTCACAGGCTGCAGTTTTTCAAGACTCGGCGAGACGCAGCAGGCTTTGCCGTATCTTAAGAAATACGTAGAGCTTTACCCGGATGGAAATCACGTTGAGGATGCAAATACGATTATTGACGCAATTGAGTAATAGTTGTGCTTGACAATTCGAGACGTTTGTTTTAGATTTCAAATTAATAAATTGAACATGGATTGATAGAGGCGCGGCAATCAAGAGTATCTTCCGTCACTGGACGAGACCTTAAGGAAGAGAAAGGGAAAGCCGCCGAAGGCTTCTTGCGATCTCGGAAGCGGGAAGACCTGGGGCTGCGGAGAATATCCGCCGCACTGTCGCTTAGGCGGAGAGCTGTCAATGACGAATGTGTGTGTTTTGACTCAGTCATGAACAGTCGATCCTGTTCATGACTGATTTTTTTTAGGAGGCACATATGGAGTTTATTGGAACATTCTGGTCTTTACTTCCACCAGTGGTAGCCATCGTATTGGCGCTTGTCACGAAAGAAGTATATTCATCCCTTTTCATCGGCATTGTTGTCGGTGGATTCCTTTTCTCCGGCTTCAACTTTATGGGAGCCGTAAACCACATTTTCGTTGACGGCATGATCGGCACCGCACTGGCTGACACCTGGAACGTAGGTATTCTTATCTTCCTGGTTATCCTCGGCGGAATGGTTATGCTTATGAACAGAGCCGGCGGTTCTGCAGCATTCGGACGCTGGTCAGTTGAGCATGTTAAGACCAAGGTCGGCGCTGCCATCTGCACTATCGTTCTTGGTATCATCATCTTTATCGATGACTATTTCAACTGCCTGACAGTTGGTTCGGTTATGATGCCTATCGCTGACAAGCACGGCATTTCACGTCCGAAACTGGCTTACCTTATCGACGCGACCGCAGCACCTGTCTGCATCATCGCCCCGATTTCATCATGGGCAGCAGCAGTTGTAGGATTTGTTGACGGAGCAGACGGACTTGATCTGTTCATCCGTGCGATCCCTTATAACTTCTACGCATTCTTGACCATCGCAATGATGTTCACCATCACCATTGGCAAATTCGATTTCGGCCCGATGAGACTGGCTGAAATGAGCGAGGAACTTGACAGACGTGAGGCAGCCAAGAAGGCTTCAGCTATCGCTAAGGCAGAGTCATCAATGACCGGTGCCGAAGATCAGCCGAACCCGCCTGTAAGCGAAAAAGGCAAGGTTTACCACCTGGTAGTTCCTATCATCATTCTTATCGTTTGCTGCATCATCGGTATGATCTATACCGGCGGATTCTTCGAGGGAGCATCTTTCGTAGATGCATTCTCAGGATCTGACGCTTCTGTAGGCCTTGTATTCGGTTCAGTAGCAGCAATGATCATTACGATCATCCTGTACCTGTGCACCAGAGTTCTTACCTTCAAAGAGTGCATGAACGCAGTACCTGAAGGCTTTAAGAGCATGGTTCCGGCGATCCTGATCCTTACCTTCGCATGGACACTGAAGGCAATGACAGACTCACTCGGCGCAGCTGAGTATGTAGCAGGCCTTGTACAGGCAGGCGCAGCAGCATGGATGGCATTCCTTCCTGCTCTTATCTTCGTTATCGCTTGTCTGCTTTCATTCGCAACAGGAACAAGCTGGGGCACATTCGGTATCCTTATCCCGATCGTTGTAAGCGTATTCAATGCTGACCTTGGCAACGAGCTTATGATCATCGCTATCTCAGCCTGCATGGCAGGTGCTGTTTGCGGCGACCACTGCTCACCGATCTCAGATACGACTATCATGGCATCAGCCGGAGCACAGTGCGATCACGTTAAGCACGTATCCACTCAGCTTCCGTACGCTCTGCTTGTTGCAGGCGTAAGCTTTGTATGCTACATCTTCACAGGATTTATCCAGAAGTGGTACATCTGCCTGCCGCTGGGCATCATTCTGATGATCGCTGTTCTTCTGCTTATCCGTATCGGAGCTAAGAAGAAAGACAAAGCACAGGCTACTATCGTAGAGTAATAATTTGGATTACTAAAGCAGGGGGCTGTCGCGTTAAGTGACAGCCCTTTTTTTGCCGTTTTCAGATGCGTTCACTGGTAAAAAACCTTCTTTTTTTTAAAAGAGAAAAATCCAACGATTTTAGTGGCTTTGCAAGGCATTTTTCTCTCCACATTTTCTGACTTCTTTGGTCCTGACTCCTCTCAAAAACCGTATAATTTGCAAAACTAACAGTTTTTGTGTCCGATTCGGCGACTTTGTTACGTTTTCTACGAACCTGCCGAAAATTCGGAGAAATGGCAGGCTCGCAAACGCACTAAATTGTGCAATTTTTTCTCTTTTCAATTTTCCACCAAAAAAAACGGGCTGCCGCATCAAGCGACAGCCAGAAAATTCCACTTTAGAACGTGTAAATGATTGCACCCTGTCCGGACGGACAGAAGCTAAGCGGCTTGCCCCGCGCCGGGGCGATGTCACCGCTTGTCGCCTCGATGACATCCTTTGAGAAAGCATCGAAAACCGCGTCAGGCACAGCAAGTGAGAACGACACGTTCTCGCCGTAATCCTTAAGCAGCACGCCGGCGCTGCGACTTTGGATTATATTTTCGATTTTGCCGAGATGTTTGTAGTCAAATGACATATCGACCTGAGAACCGTCAATCAGCTCCATGCAGCAGCCCTCTTCCAAGGCTGAGTTGATAGCTGCGCAGGCGGCTTCTGTATACGCGCGGACCAGACCGCCGGTGCCGAGAAGCACGCCGCCGAAGTAACGTGTAACGACGATGCAGGCGTTCCTGATACCGGAACCTGAAAGAGCATCGAGGATGGGTTTGCCGGCAGTGCCGGAAGGCTCCTTATCATCCGAGAATCTTGAAAGCTCACCGGCCTGTCCGATCACATAGGCAAAGCAATTGTGACGCGCGTCCCAGTATTCTTTGCGCATCTCGTCGATGAATGCAAGCGCCTCCTCCTCGGAGTGCACCTCTGCGATCGTTCCTATGAAACGTGATTTTTTCTCGGTGATCTCGCCTTGCGCGCGGCCGAGGATTACTTTAGTGCTCATGAAAGGATTATACCAAATATCGTGTGAAAGAAAAGTGAAAAAAGCCCTATGCGTTTTGACATTACTATTTATCTGATGTATAATTCAGTATCTATGTGTAAATGCCAGATAAACGGAGGATGAAATGGAATTATTTTCCGGTAAAAATAATAGATACGACGAAGACGAATTCATGGACGAGACCGAACGCGGTAACGAGATCGATGAGTTCGATGCCGAGTTCGACGATTACGATGAGTATGAGGATGACTACGGCGATGATTATGACGACGATTACGATGATGATTACGGCGGAGACTATGACGACAAAGAGCTGTCGGAGACCATAGGCTACAAGGCTGTTAAAGTCATCTTCATGATAATCGGGCGTGTGTTCAAGTACGCTGCCATTTTGTTTGGCATCGCGCTTTGTGTTATCACGTGCATTGTTTTGGGCGCGGTCAACGGTATCGTTAACTCAACGGTAGACGTTAAAGACATCAACGTATTCCCGACCGACTTCCCGACAACGATCCTGGACGATCAGGGCAATGAGATCATCAAGCTGTACGACTCCGGCTCGAAGCGTACTGAGATGAAGAAAGAGGAACTGACTGAGAATCTCAAGTGGGCATTCGTTGACCTGGAGGACGAGCGTTTCTACCAGCACAAGGGCGTTGACTTTGAGGGCGTGCTTCGTGCGCTTTACTATACCGTTTTCAAAGGCGAGGAGCAGGGCGCATCGACCATCACGCAGCAGCTTTTGAAGAATAACGTTTTTGAGACAGGCGGACGCGAGCGAAGCACCGGCTCACTTATCCGAAGGAAGCTTCAGGAGTGGGTGCTTGCACTTGAGCTTGAAAAGAACATGTCCAAGGACGAGATTCTGGTCACCTATCTTAATACCATCAACTTGGGCGGCGGTAACTACGGTGTAAAGGAAGCTGCCAAGTATTATTTCAACAAGGACATAAGCGAATTAACGGTAGCTGAGTGTACTGTTATTTCTTCGATCGCTCAGAATCCGTGGGGCATGAACCCTGTTAACTACCCGACGAATAATAAGACCAGACAGACGCACGCACTCGAGAATATGCGTGATAACGGACATCTGACTGAGGCAGAGTATCAGGCAGCCTGCGCGGACGAAGTTTACAACCGTGTTGCGGAGAATGCTACCGGCAAAGTTGCCAGCGAATATTCGTACTTCGTCGACGAAGTAATCAGCGAGGTCATCAAGGACCTTCAGGAACAGTGCGGCTACTCATATACTCAGGCATTCAACCTGGTATACAGAGGCGGCGCGACCATTTACTCCACACAGAACACACAGGCACAGAGGATCGTAGAATACGAGATCAACAATCCTGATAACTACTCAAGAGTTGATCTGACATATTCAGTTGCATGGGATCTGTCCGTAAAACATGCGGACGGCGAGATGGAGTATTACAACCAGTCCGATATTTCCTCATGGCACAGAAATGTTCTGGGCAACAGAGAATACAGATTCAATTATTACACTCACGAAGAGTGCGATGCTGCGATCCAGGAATACAAGGATGCGATCCTTGTCAAGGGCGACCAGATAACATATGAAAATGTATCATACATCCTCGAGCCGCAGGCAACATTCACACTGATGGATTACAACACAGGTTACGTTCTTGCCATCAGCGGCGGCCGTGGAGAGAAACAGAACCTCGGTCTTAACAGAGCGACAGAGTCATTCAGACAGCCGGGTTCAACATTCAAGATCGTTGCATCTTTCGCACCGGCACTCGATCTGGGAATGGCAACTCTTGCATCCACATTTGACGATGCTGAGTTTCATTACGGAGATTCAGGCAAGAAAGTTGCAAACTGGTGGGGAGATGAATACAGAGGTCTCAACACTGTCAGACAGGGCGTGATCGACTCCATGAATATAGTTGCGGTTAAGTGCCTTAAGTCGATCGGCGCAGAGAACTGCATCCCATATCTGCAGAGCTTTGGATATTCAAAAATCATCGAAGAAGACGGTAACCTTGCAACCGCTATCGGCGGTGTTACGTGGGGAATCAGTAACCTGGAGAACTGCGCGGCATTTTCAGCGATTGCCAACAAGGGCGTATATATTGAGCCGACGTTCTACTCACAGGTAGTTTCCAAAGACGGCAAGGTTATAATGAGCAACAACCAGGAGACACACCGCGTTCTGAAGGAAGAGACTGCGTCACTTCTTACAAGTGCAATGCGTGAGGTCGTTACGAAAGGTACCGGCGTTCTGTGCCAGATCGATTCGGCACCTCTTGCCGGCAAGACCGGATCATCCAACGATTACAATGATATCTGGTTTGTAGGATATGTTCCGAACGGACTGTGCGGATGTATCTGGGTCGGATATGACGAGTTCATTACTGTCGGATATAACGAGATGCAGAAACGATTCTACTCGAAGATCATGGAGCAGCTTGTCGTTTCACTCGACAGAGGCGGCGGCTGGTTTGAGATGACCGGCGATATCGTTCAGGCAACGGTCTGCAACAAGTCCGGTATGCTCTCAAATGGCGACTGCGGTGATGACGCGGGAGGAAGCTGCCTGATAACAGAATATTTTGCCGCAGGCACTGTACCGTCAAGGTCCTGTGATATACATGAGAAAGTTACGATCTGCAAGACATCAGGCAAACTGGCAACAGAGTACTGTCCGGAAGAAGAGACAGAGGAAGTAGTTCTCAGAAATCTTGAGGATTTTGAGAGCCGCGAGAAATCCGGCAAATGGACCAGAGACTTTGAGTACGCTGTTCCGTACGAGGATTGCGACGAGCACGACGAGAATACGACAACTGAAACATCAACAGAGGAATCAGAGGAGACTGATCCTACAGAAACAACTAAGAAGGAAGAAGAAACCCCTTCAGAAGAAGAACCCCCTTCAGGTGAAGAACCGGGAGGCGGCGAAGAAGGGGATGACTGATAACTGAGTTATTTTGAGGATTTGCTGAGATAGCTTTTTAAAGCTTCGAAGCTTTCATCGCTGATGTCATGCTCGATACGGCAGGCATCTTCCCTGGCGGTATCGGCCCCGACTCCGATGGATGTGAAGAAATCGGTAAGCACTGTATGCCGTTCATAGATTTTTTCAGCGATCGCCGCGCCGTCCGCAGAGAGCGTGATGAAACCCTGACTATCAATATCTATATAGCCGCCCTCTTGAAGAAGATGGACGGCTTTACTTATGCTAGGCTTGGAATAGCCCATAAAGTCGCAGATATCGATCGACCTTACGTGTTCGAGCGATTTGTTCAGCACGTAGATCGATTCAAGATACATTTCTCCGGATTCCTGAAGCTGCATAACTTACCTTTTCCTAATTAATGTTCAAAATAAAGAAATTTCAAATAGATGATAGCACACATATTATCTATTGACAATGGATTTGAAGGAGGGTAGTATTAATATGAGTTAGCGGGGGCTAACTATTATTTTCAAAAGTCGAGTTAGCTTAGGCTAACTGAATACACTTTGACACAGGGATACTTAAAATGACTACATTAAAAGATGTTGCAATAGGCAGAAAAGCCAGAGTCGTGAAAGTGGGCGGCGAGGGCGCTTTAAGGCGCAGGATCATGGATATGGGCCTGACCAAGGGCGTAACTGTTTACGTCCGTAAGGTGGCCCCGCTTGGTGACCCGATCGAGATAACCATAAGAGGATACGAGCTGTCATTGCGCAAGGCGGACGCCGAGATGATAGAGGTCGAGCTCATCGATGAAGAGCAGCCGGCACACGGACGCGGCAAGAAGAATCACACTGAGCACAATATCGAGTCGGAGATCGAGCAGGAGACGGAACTCAAGATCGCCCTTGCAGGCAACCCGAACTGCGGCAAAACAACGCTTTTCAACGCGCTCACGGGCTCAAATCAGTATGTCGGCAACTGGCCGGGCGTAACGGTCGAGCATAAAGAAGGCCGCTACAGGAAAAACGTGAACATTATCATTACGGACCTTCCGGGCATATATTCGCTTTCGCCTTACACCCTGGAGGAAGTCGTTGCGAGAAATTATCTGATAGATGAAAGACCGGACGCGATACTGAATATCGTGGACGGAATGAACCTGGAGAGGAATCTTTATCTGACAACGCAGCTCCTGGAGATCGGTATCCCTGTAGTCGTGGCCATCAATATGATGGATATGGTCCGCAAATCCGGTGACGAGATCGACCTTGAGGCTCTTTCCAGGTCACTTAAGTGCCGCGTTATCGAGATCTCGGCGCTTACAGGCGAGAACATTCAGGAGGCAGCAGCTCTTGCGGTGGCTGCGGCCAAGGCCGGCGCACTTGTGCCGCCGCATACGTTCAGCGGATCGGTTGAGCATGCTATCGCCCATATCGAGGAGGCGGTCATCCATGACATGCCGGATGATCAGCAGAGATGGTATGCGATCAAAATATTTGAGCGCGACAGCAAGGTTCTTGAGAGGCTTAATATTCCAAAGGACATCCTTGCTCATATAGAGAAAGATATCGAGGCGTGCGAGAATGAGATGGATGACGATGCCGAGGCGATCATCACCAATGAGCGTTATCTGGATATCGACCACATCATCAGGCATTGCTACAAGAAACGCAACATCGGAAGGATCACGCCATCCGGCAAGATCGACCGCGTTGTGACCAACAGATGGCTCGCACTGCCGATATTTGCCGCGGTCATGTTTATCGTATATTACGTGTCGGTATCGCTGGTCGGCAAGTACGCGACTCAGTGGATGTCAGACGGCGTGTTCGGCGATGGCTGGAGATTCTTCGGAATCGATGTTCCGGGAATACCGGCTCTCGTGGGCAATTTCCTTGCGAGCGTCAACTGCGCACCGTGGCTGCAGGGCCTGATCCTCGACGGAATCGTTGCGGGCGTCGGCGCGGTGCTGAGCTTTGCGCCGCAGATGTTTGTATTATTCCTGTTCCTCGCGCTTCTTGAGGACTGCGGCTATATGTCAAGGATCGCATTCGTGCTGGACAAGATTTTCCGCAAATTCGGCCTTTCCGGCAAGTCTTTTATAGCATTTCTGGTCGGAACCGGATGCAGCGTGCCGGGCATAATGACATCGAGGACCGTCGAGACTGAAAGAGAAAGACGCATGACGATCATCACGACATCGTTTATACCGTGCGGAGCCAAGCTCCCGTTCATAGCGCTGATCGCGGGCGCCCTGTTCGGCGGATCACCGTGGGTAGCACCGGCGGCATATTTCTTAGGAATAGCAGCCGTGATTATATCGGGCCTGATACTTAAGAAGTTCGGCGCGTTTGCCGGCAAAGAATCTCCGTTCGTAATGGAGCTTCCGGCATACCACAGGCCGCTTATGAAGAATGTCCTCAAGACCATGTGGGACAGAGGCTGGGCTTTCATCAAAAAGGCCGGAACGATCATCCTGCTTTCATCTGTAGTTCTGTGGTTTACGACATATTTCGGCTGGGCAGAGGACGGCTTCAGAATGCTCGCAACAGATGAGGTGAGCTGTAGCATCCTGGCCAGAATAGGCGGCGCGATCGCGGTCATCTTCAAGCCTTTGGGATTTGGCAACTGGCAGGCAACGGTGGCTTCTATAGCAGGGCTTCTGGCCAAGGAGAACATAGTAAGCTCGCTCAGCATTTTCTATTCGGCAGGAGCCGGCGTATATGCCCGTATGGCTGAGGTATTCACACCTGTCAGCGGATTCGCGTTCATGATATTCAACCTCCTGTGCGCTCCGTGCGTAGCGGCAATGGGAGCGATCAGAAGCGAGATGAAGAGCGGCAAATGGTTCTTCCTCGCGATCGGATATCAGACAGTATTTGCTTACTCGATCGCGCTTATCTGGAATCAGATAGGCGGCGCGCTTACCGGCAGCCTCAACATGCCGGGGCTCATCGCGGCGATCATTACACTGGCACTTCTCCTGGGGCTTATCTTCAGGACATCGAGAAGCGAAGAACACGGCCACCACAGGAAAGGAGCGTAATATGCCGGGTTGGTTATCGACACTGATCATAGGGCTCGTCATTGCGGGAGTGCTTTTTGCCATCCCCTTTTCATTGATAAGGAACAGGCTAAAAGGCATCTCGTCATGCGGGTGCGACTGCGCGCACTGCCGGGCGGGCTGTAAAAAATCTTGAACAAATAACAGTTAATTGTTAAAATGTCCCATAGTTATACGAGGGCGTCAGACTCTCTGATAGCTATGGGATTTTTTATGAAGAATAAAGTCTTGGTGGTCAGCCAGCACTTCTGGCCGGAAAATGTAAAGATCAACGATATATGTGAAGGCTTCGTTCAAAGGGGTCTTCGTGTTGACGTGCTTGCCGGACAGCCTAACAATATGCTGGGAGAGTTTCCGAAAGGATACGCGACATTCAGACCCGAAGAGGAGTCCAGAAGCGGATACAGGATATTCCGCGCCGGGGACATCAAAAAGGCGGGCGGTTCCTCGATAAGACTTTTCCTTAAATACGTTACATTCCCTATAACGACACTCATCAAGTGCCCCGAATTCAGGAAACAGAAATACGACGCGATATTTGTTTACCAGACCTCACCGATATTCATGTGCAAAGCCGCGGTAAGGCTTGGCGAGAAGCTCGGTATTCCGGTGACCATGTACGTAAGGGAACTGTGGCCTGCGGCTGCGATCCGCACGCTGGATGTAAGAAGCAACCTCTTCGGCAAATTCCTTGCGGGCGTGTCAAAGAAGACCTACCTTAAGGCTAGCAGGATCGTTGTTCCGGTCGAAAAATGGCGTACATATTTCATGCGTGAACTGATGGCTCCGGGCAATTGCGTTGAATACATACCGATGTGGCCGGATAAGGAACCGGAGCTCGGCCGCAGCGTGGATGACATGTTGGACAGATTTGCCGGAAGCTTCAATTTCCTGTACACGGGAAGCATTACCGAATGCGCTTTCTTCGACAATCTGGTCGATATCGCCAAAGATTTCTGGACCAAAGGAATCAGAGATATAAGGTTCATCATTATCGGCGACGGCATGTACATGGAGCAGTTCAGAAAGAACATCGAAAGCCGGAAGGTCCGCGAGTATTTCTTCCTGGAAGGCGAAAAAAGCAGCGACCAGATAAGACAGTACAGACTGGCAGCCGACGCCATACTGATGAAGGCAGAGCCTGATGACAGCCCCGAAATGCTTCCTGAGGTCTGGGCGGATTCACTGGCAGCAGGACATCCGGTGCTGATGTCAATGAGCGGTGAGATCAGGAGAATATTAAAGAATGCCGGATGCGGATACGCGTCCGAGCCAAATGACAGGGAAGGCCTTGAAAACAACATACTCCGTCTGTACAAAATGCCTGCGGCCGACCTGGCACGCATGGGCGCAAACAGCCGGATATTCTGCAGGGAAAATTATGACCGCGAAAGCGGACTGGATAAAATAGTCGAGCTGATGTTCCAGGGAGCCGGCAATGCAAGGCTCGCTGACGAGATACAGCCCGAGGAGGAATGAGCATGTTTACAGTCAACACAATTATTTATCTGGGAATGAGCCTGGCACTGATGCTGATGACCATAGCTTATGTCGGCGCGTTCAAAAGGAAATTCGAGGAGATGCTGCCGGTCAGTATTTTCACCGTGATGTTGATCATCTACGGCTTCGGATACTTCGGAATGCTCAAGATCGGTGCTATTGTGGTTATCGGAGCGTCCGCCATCGGCTTCATTATTTCGCTGAGCAAAAACATCGCGTGCAAAACCAATAAAGAGATGGCCGGAAAGACCTTCTCCTTTGGCTTCTTTGTTTTCGTGGGCATTGTAGTGCTTGCTTACATAGTCACCGCCAATGCTTTGGCAAACGGCCTGGCTGACGGCGAATGGGTAGAAACTCTCAAGAGGATGCTCGCTTTCGGTGAGATCCGCGCCAATGTCGGTGCGGCAGATGTTACACGAGTAGCATTCCAGCCGGGTGTTGCGCTTCTGGCTTATCCGTTCGTTCTGTTCATGGAGGCAGTCGATCCTGCCACGGTTATGGCGGTTTCGAATATCTTCGTTTTATCCTTGCTGCTGCCTATCTTCAGTAAATTAAAATGGAAGCAGTGTATCATATCGATACTGATCCTGCCGCTGGTGTTCCTTCTTCCGTGGCTTATGCCGAATGAGCTTGCGCCGATCAACACCATGACACCGTATATCGGCACGGCAGTGCTCGCCGCTTACGCACTCTATGTGTATTTCTCAAACGAGCAGACCGTATACACATATTACGCGCTCGGCCTGGCAAGCGCAGTTCTGTGCCTCATGCAGCCGGGCAGCGAAGCATTTGCAATAATGATCTTCCTGCTGGTGCTCATCGATATCATATTCATAAAACATTCGGATTTCGGCGGGTTAACGAAAAAGCCGGCGGCATTCCTTATGCCGGTTTTCTACATACTGATCACGGCAGCGGCTATCGTAAGCTGGCGGCTGGCTGCTTTTGCAGAATTCAAGGGACAGGTATACGACGTATTGTCACTGGCTGCGCTCAAGACCGAGTCATTCACCACGATCTTCACACGCTTCAAGTATTATCTGATCGTGGCTGATCCGGAATCGGCAATATCTCTTGCGCCGGTTCTGTGGCTGGCAGTTGCCGCAGTCATAGCCCTTGTCGCGATCCTTTTCGCAAAGGGCGGCAGGGAAAGGATCCGCATGACGGTATACTCATTCCTCATTTTTGTGGGATTTGCGGCATATTCCATGATGGTGACACTGACTTACACCTGTGCGTTCAACACAGAGGGCGGCACTGTATTGCCGCATGTAGAGCCTTTTGTCTACACCTATATTCTGATGGCGCTGATATTCTTTACATATATGCTCGAAGACAGGATATTTGTCAGGTTCAAGGGATTCGGAAGAATTCTCGCGGTAATACCTGTGTTGGTGCTTCTGTACTTTGCCCCGTTTAAGGTAATGATGGCGCAGATATTCCCGCCGAAGGAAGATACGCATGTGTCCGAATTTATCGACCCGAATGTCTTAAATGAAACTACGGAATAAGAGTTTCACAAATTGACACATTCAAAACACAATCACGACACAAATTCTGCCTAGTATTCTAACCGTAATAAAAGAAAACTTGAACGGAATTTGTTCGGAGGAGTAAATATGAACGAAGATTTCGAAAATAAAGAAGAAGTCATAGACATTGCCGTGGCAGAGGAGATACCGACTCCCAAGAAGAGGAGAAAGTGGTACATCCCTGTTATCATCGTGTGCGGCGTGCTTGTTCTGGCAGCATGCGTTTTTGTAGGATTCAAGGTCGGCAGAACGATCAAGGCGGCTATTAACGACATAGGCACGGATCTTGAGGAAAAAGTGGAGTCCTTCACTCCGTTCGGTGAGGAGGCCAAGCAGCCGGAGAACATGCCGACTATCCCGATGACAGATACATCAGATATTTCAGCAGGCATTTCAGAAGGAAGCTATATACTGACTGATGTTTCCGCGATCGTTGAAGAGGTAATGCCGTCGGTAGTTTCTATCACATCCAGAGCGCTTGTTAACGACAACAACTACTGGAATTATTTCTTCGGCGGATATTACCACAACTTTGGCTTCGGCGATGGTGAATCAAGAGAAGTCGAAAGCGGCATCGGTTCCGGTACGATCATCGGACAGAATGCGGAAGAGCTTCTTATACTGACCAGCTACCATGTTGTAGACGGATGCTCATCCCTTTATGTAACATTCAACAATGGGACAGCAGTAGACGGCAACGTTAAGTCGGCAAGTGAGGAGTCCGATATCGGTATCGTGGCAGTTCCGCTGAAAGACATCGACCAGAATACGATGGATTCGATCAAGCTTCTGGAAATGTCAACTGACGATGTTAAAGTCGGCGAAGGCGTTATCGTTATAGGTGATGCGCTCGGATACGGACAGAGCGTTGTAACAGGTATCGTAAGCGCGGTTGGCAGAGAGATATCTGTTGACGGCAATACCCTGACAGTGATCCAGACAGACGCGGCGATCAACCAGGGCAATTCAGGCGGATGCGTACTCAATAAATACGGCAAGATCATCGGTATCAGCGAGGCCAAGATATCCTCATCGGGCGTTGAGGGAATGTGCTATGCGATCCCAATCAAAGAGAACAGCCAGTTGATCCAGACTTTGATCCAGACAGACTCCAAGAAGGACACAACTACTCCTCCAACAGACGCTCAGGGCGCATACCTTGGAATCTACGGCAGAGATATTGACAGCAATATGTCAAATGCGTACGGATTTCCGCAGGGCATCTACGTATCCAGTATCGTTGAGGGAAGCGGAGCGGAAG
Source organism: Lachnospiraceae bacterium (assembly GCA_045627365.1). GTDB lineage: Bacteria > Bacillota > Clostridia > Lachnospirales > Lachnospiraceae > RGIG5612. The sequence goes on along the minus strand of JAZQNN010000063.1, from coordinate 27,627 downwards.
ACGCCGGGATCCTTGCCGGTGATATAATCATCGGATTTGAGGGCGTGACGACACTGACCATGGCTGAGCTTCAGAGCGAGCTTGCAGACAAGAAAGCAGGCGATGTTGTCATGATCACTTTGTACCGTGCAAACGGAAGCAGATATCAGGCACTTGAGATTGAAGTAACATTGACAGACCGCCTGAGTTAAGTTAAATTAAATAAACTACAGAACAACTTTTGCCTGGCAAGTTAAGTTTCTGCCAGGCAAATTTGTTAAAAGGAAGATAGTGAATGTCAGAAGAAAATAACAACAACACTGAGAAATATTGTTCATCATGCCACAGAAGCGAGAGCGAAGCCGGCAAAATGGTTACGATCCCGGGCGGCATGAATATGTGCGTGGACTGCCTGCAGAAGACGCTGGATGAGATAAGCTCTTCCAATCCTTTCGGGGACATGGGATTCCCACCATCTTTTATGGGCCTTCCGATAGGAAATATCACCATCAGTCATAAGGTGAGCCCTGTTAAAAAAGACGAGAAGGGAACGCCGGAGAATGAGATGATCGATGCTGCGGTCAGCGAAGAGCTCATGCCGGAACTGACAGGTGATAATCCGGATGCTCCGAACGAGCCTAAGAAGGAGGAACCGCCTAAGAAGAAAAAGCCGGTGCCGAACGTTGCATTTGTCTCACCGGGAGACCTTGGAGGTCTTTTCGAGGGACTTGGATTCGGCGGCCAGAAGAAGAGCCAGGTCAAGCGCCGCACGCCGGAAGAGAAGAAGAAAGATCCTGTCATCGATGCGTCCAAGATCCTTCCGCCGCATAAGCTTAAGGCTAAGCTTGATGAGTATGTGATCGGCCAGGAGAAGGCCAAGAAGGTTATTTCCGTTGCGGTCTACAATCATTACAAGAGAGTGCTCGCCGGCGCGTCTTTGGGCGATAATGACGGCGTTGAGATAGAAAAATCCAACCTGCTGCTGATAGGACCTACAGGAAGCGGCAAGACATATATCGTGAAGACGCTTGCCAAGATGCTGGATGTTCCTCTTGCAATCACCGACGCTACGAGCCTTACCGAGGCCGGATATATCGGCGACGATATCGAGAGCGTACTTTCAAAGCTTCTGATGGCAGCAGACAATGATGTGGACAGGGCAGAGGTCGGCATCGTATTTATCGATGAGATCGACAAGATCGCCAAGAAGAATTCGACACGCGGCAGAGATGTCAGCGGCGAGTCTGTTCAGCAGGGCCTCTTAAAGCTTCTTGAAGGCGCGGAGGTAGAAGTGCCGGTCGGCTCGACCAGCAAGAATGCGATGGTCCCTCTGACTACGATGAATACGCAGAATATTCTTTTCATCTGCGGCGGCGCATTTCCGGAACTTGAGGAGATAATCAAGACCCGCGTTACCAGGAATGCCTCGATGGGCTTCGGCGCAGCGCTGAAGGCTGATTTTGAAAACGATAAGAATATCTTCGATAAAGTTGAGACCGAAGACCTCAGAGAATTCGGAATGATCCCGGAATTCCTAGGAAGACTGCCGATCGTCTGCGCTCTTCACGAACTCGACAAGGAGATGCTCGTACAAGTGCTTAAAGAGCCGAAAAACGCGATCCTTAAGCAGTATCAGAAGCTCCTGGAGCTTGACGAGGTCAAGCTTGAATTTGAAGACGAAGCTTTGCTTGCACTGACCGAAAGAGCGGTCAAGAAAGAAGCCGGCGCCAGAGGCTTAAGGTCGATCATCGAGGAGATCATGCTGGACATCATGTACGAGATCCCGAAGGACGATTCTATCGGCAAAGTCATCATAACGAAGGACTATATTGAGAACAACGGAGCGCCTATTATTGAGCTCAGAGGAAGCGGGAAAAACGTTAATTTGCTTGTTGACAAATCCGCGGAAGAGGTTGTAGAATAGTCACCGTTGACGTGTGCATTTAGCTCAGCTGGATAGAGCGTCTGGCTACGGACCAGAAGGTCGGGGGTTCGAATCCTCTAATGCACGTAAGCCCCTTCGAGCAATCGGAGGGGCTTGATTTTTTAGTTGTCAGATACACCAGGGAGAGCAATATGAGTGATCTGCTTGTGGCTCCGTGCCATTTCGGACTGGAGTCGGTATTGAAAAGGGAAATAACGGATCTCGGATACGAGATCGACAAGGTCGAGGACGGCAGGGTGACATTTGCCGCGCCGGACCTTGCAAATGCCATCGCCCGGAGCAACATGTTCCTCAGAACGTGCGAGAGGGTGCTGCTCAAGGTCGGCGAATTCCACGCCGAGACCTTTGATGAACTCTTCGAAGGCGTAAAAGCGCTCGAATGGGAGAACTATATCCCGGCTGACGGCAAGTTCTGGGTCAAAAAGGCGGCTTCGGTCAAGTCGAAGCTATTCTCCCCGTCTGACATCCAAAGCATCGTGAAAAAGGCCATTGTGGAGCGCCTGAAGGGCGTTTATCACATCGATTGGTTCGAAGAGAAGGGCGCGGACTATCCGATCCGCATATTTATTAACAAAGACGAAGTGCTGGTAGGGCTGGATACTTCCGGCGAGTCACTACACAAACGCGGATACAGAGCGATCTCTAACGAGGCTCCGATCTCGGAAACTCTGGCTGCGGCGCTCATCATGCTGACGCCGTGGAAGGCTGACAGGATCCTGGTCGATCCGTTCTGCGGCAGCGGAACATTCTGCATCGAGGCGGCTATGATGGCGGCCAAGATCGCGCCGGGCATCAACCGCGATTTTCTGAGTCAGGAGTGGGGCTTCATTCCGAAGAAGGCCTGGTACAGCGCAGTTGACGAGGCCAATTCACTGGTAGATACATCCGTCAAGACCGACATCCAGGGCTACGACATCGACGGCAAAGTTATCAAAGTGGCCCGCAACAACGCGTCACTTGCAGGCGTTGAAGGAATGATACATTTCCAACAGCGCGACGTGAAGGACCTCAGCCATCCGAAAAAATACGGTTTTATCATCACGAACCCGCCATACGGCGAGCGACTTGAGGACAAGGCGGATCTGCCTGCCCTTTACAGGACGTTCGGCGAAAGATTCCGCGCACTCGATAGCTGGTCGGCTTTCATGATCACCTCATTTGAGGACGCGGAGCGCAGCTTCGGCGGCAAAGCCACCAAGAACCGCAAGATCTACAACGGCATGATCAGGACGTATTTTTACCAGTATCTGGGGCCGAGACCACCGAAACAGAACTGACCTTCAAGGAGTGAAATCATGAAAATCGTTATGGCAACAGGCAATCAGAATAAAGTGCGCGAGATCCGCGAAATGCTTGAAGGCACCGACATCGAGATCGTGTCGATGAAGGAAGCCGGCATTGATGTGGAGATCGTGGAGGACGGGACGACATTTGCCGAAAACGCCGTGATAAAGGCAGAAACGGTGTGCCGCGCGGCGGGTGTTCCCGCGATCGCGGATGATTCAGGACTGGTCGTTGATTATTTGGACGGCGCACCCGGCATATATTCGGCGCGTTTTATGGGCGAGGATACCTCATACGATATCAAGAACGCGGCTATCATCGGAAAACTCGAGGGCGTGCCGGATGAGAAGCGCAGCGCCAGATTCGTGTGTGATATAGCGCTTGCTTTTCCGGACGAAGAGACCAGGGTCTTCGAGGGAGTTTTCGAGGGCAGGGTCGCCTACAAAGTAGCCGGCGAGAACGGATTCGGATATGACCCGCTGTTCTATGTTCCGGAATGCGGATGCACCTCAGCCGAGCTCTCGCCTGAGGTCAAAAATTCGATGAGCCACCGCGGAAAGGCCCTTGAGCAGGCAGTGCAATATCTGAAGAGCAGGAAGTAGACCGGCGAGCTGCACATGCTCCTGTGCCAATAAAAAAACTTAAAAAAAATGAAAAAACTTCTTGCTTTTATTTAAATATTCCGTTAATATACTTTTTGCGCGTTTCCGAAACGCACATCGGGGTGTGGCCCAGTTTGGCTAGGGCGCTTGATTTGGGATCAAGAGGTCGCAGGTTCGAGTCCTGTTACCCCGACTGGCAATTGAAGATTTGCCACTTATGTATTTACACATGCGGTTCTTGTTGATATAATACGTAAGCTATTACATGCGGGTGTAGTTCAATGGTAGAACACCAGCCTTCCAAGCTGGATACGTGGGTTCGATTCCCATCACCCGCTTTTCATATGTGTCTGTAGCTCAGCTGGAGAGAGGAACGGCCTTCTAAGCCGTGGGTCGGGGGTTCGAATCCCTTCAGGCACGCTTAGGCCGAAGCTGAGTTCGCCAAGAACTTGGACACAGGTACTATGGTGGGTGTGGCGCAGTTGGCTAGCGCGCCAGATTGTGGCTCTGGAGGCCGTGGGTTCGAGTCCCATCACCCACCCTGCAAGGCAGCAGAGAGTATGCCGAAGCAAGATCGCGTTAGTGCGTAGTGTAGGGCTATCGCCAAGCGGTAAGGCACAGGACTTTGACTCCTGCATTCGCTGGTCCGAATCCAGCTAGCCCTGCTCAAGATGGGCTACTAGCTCAGGCGGTAGAGCACTTGACTTTTAATCAAGTTGTCCCGGGTTCGAGTCCCGGGTGGCTCATAGGAAAGAAAACCCCGAAACCCTTATATGGGCTTCGGGGTGTTTTTTTGTTATGCGGGCTTCGGGTTGCGGCTTTCGCTGCGCGGTTTTCCGGGCATTTCCGGCCGTGTACATCCATTTTGAGTATATGAATTCTCCCCCATACTTCGATAAACGTTGGTTTTACATTGCAGGTGGCGAACTGTCTTTCCATTTTCACACATTTGCACCGCATTTCCGAATCCTCGGAACGAGTTAAATGGGAAATCTTTCTCCCTCCGACACTGCTACTGCTTATTTGATCGTTGTAAGTGGCGAAACTATTCGGTCCTTTATGAGGTAACAGGGCATATAGAAGGCGATCTGTTCGCCAGCAGTGCTTGACAGATCCATATTTCCCGTCAGAGGGGGAGAATTGAAAATGGGAAAATGCGGTGACAGGGCCGTTTGAATGGAACAGAGTTTGCCAAACGACGCCGATAAAGCCGATAAAATCGTAAACCCGGCAAACGGCCATACCGAAAATGGATGTCCGGGCCTTCAAAATGAATTCCAAAGGCTCCTCACACCGTCACCACCGCCGCCCCTGACTTCATGGACAAGCGGGAAGCTTATGTGGTATCATGACCTTAACAGAAAGATTTTGGAAGCTTAGATATGAAAATTGCAGTCACTTCTGAGAATGGTCAGGTGTTCCGGCATTTCGGACACACCGAGCAGATAAAAGTATATGAGACAGACAACGGCAAAGTCGTATCCGCCCAGGTGCTCGACACCAACGGGCATGGACACAGCTGCGGAAAGAATTCATGCCATGAGTGACATCCTTTCAAAAGAAGATTACGAAGAAGCGAGGTGCCCGTTGAATATGCACCCGGAAGTCATGCCGATCCCGACCGGACGGATCGTCGAGAAACTGGATTCTTATCTCGAGCAGGGCGACTACTGCGCGGCGGAGCGCCATCTGCGTTACTGGATCACGGAGGCGGATGCCGGCCGCGATATGCGCGGCAAACTGACTGTACTCAACGAGCAGATCGGCCTTTACCGAAAGATGGGCAAAGAAGCGGAATGCCTCCTGGCCGCCTCTGAGGCGCTTTCTCTTGCGGATTCACAGGGCTTGGAGGGGACTGTTATATACGGTACGACGCTTGTTAACGCGGCAACGGGCTATAAGGCATTTGGAAAAGCGGAAGCAGCGCTTGACCTGTACCGCAGGGCGAGGAACATTTACGAAGCGGAGCTTGGTCCGGACGATGCAAGACTCGGCGGGCTGTATAACAATATGGCTCTGGCGCTTACCGATCTTAAAGAATACCGTGAGGCGGAAAGCTTATATCAGAAGGCGATCGAAGTAATGCAGCAGCAGGAAACGGGTGCGCTTGAAGTTGCCATTACGTGCCTGAACCTTGCCGATCTCATTACCGCGGAATCCGGGCTTGAGGCCGGAGAAAAAGAAACAGAAAAGCTTTTGCTGAAGGCAGAGGAACTGCTGAACACGGAAGGCCTGCCGAAGGACGGCTACTATGCCTTTGTATGCGAAAAATGTGCTCCTGTGTTCGGCTACTACGGGTACTTTCTTACTGAACAGGAACTGAATCGGAGAGCGAGGGAAATCCATGACCGGGCTTGAAATTGCAAGAGGTTATTATGAGGAATTCGGAAGGCCCATGCTGGAGACCGAATTTGCCGATATCCTGCCGTTCCTTGCCGCAGGTTTTACAGGGAGCGGTTCGGAGCATTTCGGATACGATGATGAGGTGTCCCGCGACCACGATTTTGAACCGGGCTTTTGTATCTTCCTGCCAGGTGAGGATGTTATAGACAGCAGACGAGCTTTTCAGCTGGAACGCGCTTATGCCGGGCTGCCGAAAGAATATGCCGGGATCAAACGCCAGCGGATCGCTCCGGTCGGAGGAAGCCGGAACGGCGTTGTAAGAATAAATGAGTTCTTTTTAAAAACGATCGGTTCGGCAAACGGTGAGCTGACCACCATGCAGTGGCTCAGGCTTCCGGATTACGCGCTGGCAGAGGCTGTCAACGGAGAAGTGTTCTTCGATAACTACGGCGAGTTTTCAAGGATCAGAGAAGAACTGATCTGTATGCCGAAGGATATCAAACTGAAACGCCTGGCGGGGAATCTCCTGATCATGGCGCAGTCCGGCCAGTATAACTTTGCCCGCTGCATGAAGCACGGCGAACCGGAAGCATCGCAGCTTGCCTGTGTGGAATTTGTTTACGCTGCGATGAGAACGACCTTCCTGCTTCAGGACAGATATATGCCGTATTACAAATGGAGTTTCCGTGCGCTTCGGGAGCTTGTCGGTACGAAAGAGTTAGCGGAGGAATTATCATTCCTGCTGTCCGGCGATAACCGAGACGGGGCGGTTGCCGGACGAAAGTACGATACTATAGAAAAGATCGCGTCAGATACGATCACACGGCTTCAGGATGAGGGACTGACGGAGGCGATATGCGGTGACCTTGAAAAGCACGCATATTCGGTCAACGACAGGATCGCAGACACTGCCGTGCGAAACATGAATATATTGATCGCCGTCGGTGATTAAGTCACAGCGCTGCACTGCAAAGGAGAGAAATGAACAACGAATTATACGAGGCAATTTTCAAGAGAAAGTCATTCCACCTGTTCAGAAACGTGGGCGAAGGCAGCGTGTCTGAAAGCGAACTGGAGGACATTAAGAAGGCCTGGGAAGGGTTTGACTGTCTGCATTCGCAGATCAGAACGGGCATCCGTATCGTTCCGGCAAGCAGGATCAATTTCAAGAGGGATGCTGAGTACTGCATCCTGATCTACAGCGAAAAGAAGGATAACTACCTGATGAACGTCGGCTACATCGGCGAACAGCTGGATCTGTATCTGGTGCAGCATGATATCGGGAGCCTCTGGTTCGGTATCGGAAAGCCTGACGAGCCTAAGCTCGACGGGATGGAATACGTCATCATGATAGCGATCCGCAAGATCAATGACCGGTCACTTTTCCGCAAGGACATGTTCAAGTCAAAACGCGATCCCCTGGAGGAGACCTGGACGGGCGAGGAGCTGGCGATTTCGGATATCGCGCGCTTTGCACCGAGCGCATGCAATTCGCAGCCGTGGCGTGTCGAAAATAAGGCCGGAGTGCTGACCGTTAACAGACTTAAGAAGCCCGGAAAAGTCGGCATCATGCCGCCGCGCGTGGTCCCGTTCTATAACCGCATCGACATGGGCATTTACCTGTGTATTCTGGAGCTGTGTATGCTCAAGGAGGGCATCGGATTCACCCGCGAACTTTTCATCGATGCAGGCGGCGAGGCTGAGCTTACAAAGGTTGCTGAATACACCATTGCAAAGGAATAACCAAGGTACTTGTTATGAAAAAAGTATGGCTGCTTTCTGCAATATTGCTGGTTCTGATATCATTAGTCGGATGTGAGATCGTACCGGCTGAAACGGACACAAGTGAGTCTGTCAAGACCCAGACCGAGACCGAATCTGTAACGGAAACTGAAAACGAAACCGAGAGTACGGTTTCTTACCTGTTTTACGATCAGAAAACCGATACAAAATACACCAATGCCGAAGTGTTTAAAAACACTTTCCTGCCGGATGCTGAAAACAACATGCTGGTAATTCACATTTCCTTTAAGGGTGAACCTGCTTTGGACAAGGAAAAGTTCGAAGATCTGTTCATTCGGGAATATGATGAAGCCAATTGCATGAGATCTGTTAAAAGCTATTTCCATTACAATTCCGGCGGCAGAGATCTGCTCAATTTCACATTCGTTTATTACGATTGCGATATGACAGTTGAAGAGGCATGGCATTATGTAAATGACGAAGATCAGGACGGGTCCTTTTACGCCAATCAGTTCCTATATGATGTTTTTGACGAATTGTGCCAAAGAGGAGATATAGATACAAGATCATTGGACGCAAATTCTGACGGCTATGTTGACGCGACCGCTTTTCTGGTCGGAGACCGTCCATCGGTTGATGACTGCTATATCTACGGGGCAGCGCAGGGTAGGACCGACAAATTTGAATATATGCCGGATGTTAACGAACCTGTGTTGGGTCAGTTTATCAAATTGTCTATGGATATGGTCAGAAAGGACCTGATAAACGGCAGTTATCAGCATGAAAATATCCGCGTGCTTCTCCATGAGATCGGTCATCTTTTCGGACTGACCGACTACTATGATATGTACCCACTGGGCGACGATTTAATCAGCCCTCTTGGGGACTTTGATATGCAGAGCTGCGATATCGGCGACTGGAATATTTTTTCCAAATTCACTTGCGGATGGGCCAGCCCTTATGTCATAACAGATGATATCGATACCGCTACAATAAAGCTGAGAAGCTCTTCTTCGTATAATGAAGCAATACTTATTCCGAGCTGCGAAGGGTGGAACGGAACTGCCTTTGACGAATATATTCTTGTTGAGGTTTTGGCTCCTGATGCTGCCAATGGCTTTGACTGGGAGGTGCTGACATCCACCGCCGAGAGAAATGACGGCGTGATCGAAAACGAAAATGGCGGCGTCAGGATACTTCATGTAGATGCGAGATTACTTAGGAGTGAAGGCTCAGAATTCATGGCTATTGATGATCTTGAAGAGCTAATCGGTACCGACGCGCGTTTATCATATCGATTCACAAATTCCAACGGATACGAGCCGATAATCTCCTCAGACAGTAACTATTATCACATAGTTGACTGGATCCCGAAGGACGGAACTTCAAAACTGAGGATCTGTACATCTTCATACTGGTCACTTTACTGCAATGTATCTTCAAACGATTTGTTCACAGCAGGAGATGTATTCTCTATGGCCACACACAAGGATGCATTCGTCAATGGAGAAATGATGAATAACGGCGCTGCATTCGATTACGAAATAAAGGTTGAATCGTACGATGCCGATCTTCATGAGGCGATCGTGACAATAAGCAAAATCTATTGATTATTCCGCGGTTTCTGTTTATTATTATATTTTAACAGCCAGAAGGACTGGCGTACGTTTTTAGGAGTTACAAAAATGGCTAAGAAAGATAAAGAGCCGGGCAAATTTGCGGCGTTCCTGAAGAAGCAGGGCATCGTATTCTCGGCAAAAAGATATTTCGTTGACGCTCTGGGCGCAATGGCGCAGGGACTTTTCGCAACACTTCTTATCGGTACGATCCTGAACACGATCGGGCAGCAGGCCGGAATCGAACTGCTGACGATCATCGGCGGATTTGCAACCGCAGTCATGGGACCGGCTATGGGCGTAGCGATCGCTAACGCTCTGGGCGCTCCGACGTATGTAATGCTCTCGGCGGCTGTTGTCGGATATGCGGCCAACGCAGCAGGCGGCGCAGGCGGACCTCTCGCGGTTTACATCATCGTTATCATCGCCGTTGAGTGCGGCAAATTAGTATCCAAGACCACACCGATCGACCTCATCGTCACCCCGATGGTGACCATACTTGTCGGCGGTGTAATGAGCCACTTCCTGGCACCTTACGTCGGCACCGCGGCTTTAGCAGTAGGCGACGCGATTATGTGGGCAACCGAGCTTCAGCCGTTCTGGATGGGAATGCTCGTTTCACTGATAGTCGGCGCTGCTCTGACGCTTCCGATCTCGAGCGCGGCCATCTGCGCAGGACTCGGACTTGTCGGACTTGCAGGAGGCGCTGCTCTTGCAGGATGCTGTGCAAATATGGTCGGCTTTGCCGTTATCAGCTTCTCTGAAAATAAGTGGGGCGGACTCGTTTCACAGGGCATCGGAACATCCATGCTGCAGATGGGCAATATCGTAAAGAATCCGCGCATCTGGATCCCGGCACTTGTTGCTTCGCTGGTAAACGGTCCGGTCGCAACGTGCCTGTTCAAGCTTGAAATGAACGGCGCGGCTGTATCTTCCGGTATGGGAACATGCGGATTTGTCGGCCAGATCGGCGTTTACACAGGCTGGGCCAATGACGTGGCATCCGGCGCAAAGGCGGCTATTACCGCTATGGACTGGGTAGGCCTTGCCGTTGTAAGCTTTGTTATTCCGGCAGTTGTGTCATGGCTTGTATGGCTTCTGCTCAGAAAGATCAACTGGATCAAGCCGGGCGATCTGAAACTTCAGTCATAAAAAGAGGAAAGCGGCCGCTTGAAGGAGCGGCCGTAAGCATAATTTGAAAGAAAAAAGCATCAGGAAAAACTACATATTCAACCTCGTATATCAGGTGCTCCTTCTGGTGGCACCTCTTGTTACCGCGCCGCATCTGGCCAGGGTGCTCGGTGCGGACGGCGTCGGCAGAGTAAGCTTCGTTGAGTCAATCACAGGGTATTTTGTACTCGTTGCGACTATGGGACTTGCGACCTACGCGCAGAGGGAGATCTCATATGTCAGGGATTCGCGTGCAGAACGCAGTCGCGTCTTCTGGAACACGGTATTTACGCAGTTCATCATCGCGGGCTGCGTGCTTGCGGTATACCTTGTCTTCAGTGGCTTTCAGGTATATCCGCTTCTTTACATGGTATTCGGCTTCCAGATCTTAGAACGTTTCGTCGACGTCACCTGGTTCTACAACGGCATGGAAGAATTCGGGCGGCTCTCGCTGCGCGGATGCATCACGAAATTGATCAGCGTTATTTATATTCTGGTGGTTATCCAAAGCAAGGAAGATATGATCCTTTACGGACTTGGATACGCGGGATTTGCTGCGATCAGCGGCATCGTTATGTGGATCGGGATCGGGAAATATATTGACAAACCGGTGAGGGGCGAGATCAGGCTCTTTACGAATTTCAAGGTCGTTCTGGCGCTCTTTATTCCGGCTGTGGCAACGCAGGTCTACACAGTTCTTGATAAGACTATGATCGGTCTGATCACCAAAAGCGAATTCGAGAATGGATATTATGACGAGGCGATCAAATTGCCGCGTATCTGCCTGATGGTCGTGACGGCACTCGGAACGGTACTGATTCCGAGGATAGGCAATTATTTCAGGAAAAACGAGCTGGATAAGGTCAAAGACCTGATGATGAGAAGCTATAGATTTGCCTGGATGGCGAGCCTGCCGATGGCTTTCGGCCTGGCGATGATCGCGGGCAATTTCCTTCCGTGGTTCTTAGGAGACGGATTTGAAAAGAGCATAGTGCTGCTCAGGATACTGGCTGTGCTGGTGCCGCTCATCGGACTCAGCAACGTCACCGGTCTTCAGTATATGGTGCCGGTCGGCAGAGAAAAACATTACACCATCTCTGTCATCACGGGTGCTCTGGTTAATCTGGTGCTGAATTTCTTCATGATCAGGGCATTTCAGTCGATAGGCGCGGCGATAGCATCTGTGATCGCGGAGCTGTCCGTAACTGCATCTCAGTTTATATTCGTACGCAGGGAATTCCCGTTTGGGCAGGTGCTTAAGGTAAGCTGGAAATACTGGATCGGTGCTGCGGTCATGGGCGGAGCACTCTTCGGGCTTGATAAAGTCTTAACACCGGGCGCATGGCAGACGATAGTGATGATAGCGTGCGGCGTGGTAGTCTATGCAGCCATGCTGATCGTGCTGAAAGATGATTTCTTTATCGGCAACGTAAAGCAGATTCTTAAGAAAATCAAGGAACATTAATTTAACTGCAGAAAGCTTTGGCGACAGCGATGTGCGTGCGGACTTCCTTTGGCAGAGGAACGATGCACGTTAAGTTTTTGTCCGATATTGTCAGGGCGGTTTGGGCCAGAATCTCCTCAACAGCAGTTCCTAAAAAATCCTGTAATGATTTGTAACCTGAATGATAATACAGGTAAGCGCGGGTGTATTTGACCCCCGGCAGATGATACAGCTCTGTAAAAGCCGCCTGCTCCGCCGGGTCTGTCGTAAGTTTTGCGATCTCCTTGAATTTCTGCGGATTTGGATCATAGATCGTCAGAAAACGCCGGAAAAGTTTCACTGACGCTTCGTCATGCATGATACCTGCAAGTTCATCGTCAGACAGGCGCGCCGCGTCAGCCTTCGTAACGCAGCCGAAGCTCTTCAATCCCGCGATCAGATCCTCACGGAAGCTTATCAATGAGTGATACCTGTCGCTGAGGCAATCTTCGTTCAGAAGAATATTCAGGGCCTCGACCGGATAATCAGTGTTGATCATTGCTATACCTTCAAGTTTACTGTTCGGTCAGTTCAGCGCATTCGCCGTTCACCTGATCTTCGCATTCACGCATTGCGAAGATGGTCTCTTCAAGCAGCTTATCAAGCTCCCAGCCCAGACGCTCAGCACCCAGAGCGATCGTTTCGCGGTCGCATCCTGCGGCAAAGCTTTTATCCTTGAATTTCTTCTTGAGGCTCTTAAGCTCCATATCTTTCGTGCTCCCGGACGGACGCATTTTGGCGGCTGCCCAGATAAGCCCGGTGAGTTCATCAGCCGCGAAGAGGATCTTCTCCATCTCATGCTCCGGTTCAACATCGCTGCAGATGCCGTATCCGTGGCAGACAACGGCGTGCACGAACTCGGCCGGCGCGTCGATCTCAGCCAAAAGATCCGGAGCTTTCTTGCAGTGCTCGTTCGGATAAACTTCAAAATCAACGTCATGAAGAAGCCCGACCAGTCCCCAGAAATCAACATCTTCGAAGCCTTCCTTGGCGGCGTAATATCTCATTACGCCCTCGACGGTCAGAGCGTGAAGGATGTGGAAAGGTTCCTTATTATATTTTTGCAGCAACTCAAGTGCCTCAGCGCGTGTAAACATATGTGCCTCCTTAAGCTGAGCGGCCTGCGGCCGCATTTTTTATGAATTCATCTGGATTGTAAACCTTAACAGCAGAGTTGGCAAAGTCTTTTTCATTCCGGGTTATGATGCAGTCCACATCCCCCCTGACGGCAGTCGCTATCATCACCGCGTCTTCAAAATCAGACGTGTCTGATGCGAGGGCAGAGGTGATATCTTCTTTGGTCGTATCGAGTATCTCAAAAAGCTCGCACAGTCCGGCAATGATTGATCTTGAAGTCTGCTCTTCGTGCGTCTGGCGGCGTGTAAGATAGTAAATATCGGTCATGGAATTGGCCGTGAGGCAGCCCTCTATCTGCTCAGTGGCGGCAAGCAGGAAAATCTCCTGACCGCTTTCGGCAAAAGGAACTCTTGACTGCAGCACGTCAATTACTATGCACGTATCAAGAAGGACCTTCATTTGAGCTCAAGCCGCTCCTTCCTGGCTTCCTCCAGCGTCGTATCGGCGGGAAGAATTCCGAAAAGTGAGTGAGCGATATCGGTTTTATCCTTAAACGGAGTCGAAAGTTTGGCGATGATTTTGCCGTTTTTGGTGATATATATGTCTTCCGATGCGGCTAGAAGCAAATATTTGCCAAGGTTGCTCTTAAGTTCTGTAGCTGTGATGGACATAGTCTGTCTCCTAAAAAAGTGTATTATGTAATATGTCGTACGATTTACATAAATAAATCGTACGATTATTATAAATCTTTAGACTGGCGGCGTCAAGAAACGTTATGTATAATTGCAGTTATGAACTACGTGTCTTTGTCAGATCATTTCAAGAATATATTCGGAACGAAAGTCTACAAGCTCTCGCTCTCAAGCGGATGCAGCTGCCCGAACAGGGACGGCACGGTCGGAGCGGGAGGCTGCGCTTTCTGCTCTGAGGGAGGCTCCGGGGATTTCGCTGCTAAAGGAGGTCTAGACGAGCAGATCGCCGCTGCCAAGCGCCTGGTGGACGGCAAATTTCCAAAAAACATCGCGCCTGAAGAACGCAAATATTTCGCGTATTTTCAATCTTTTACCAACACTTACGGAGACGCCGGCGAACTTGAGAGGCTTTACAGAAAGACATTGGAATATCCTGAAATCGTGGGCCTTTCCATCGGAACGCGCCCTGACTGCCTGCCGCAGGATATCGTCGATATGCTGGCAGAACTTAATAAGATCAAACCTGTTTGGGTAGAACTGGGCCTTCAGACGGTGAACGAACGCACCGCCTCAGATATGCGGCGTGGATACGAGCTTGGCGCCTTTGAAGACGCTTACGCCCGCCTTAAAGCTGCGGGACTTACTGTGATCGTGCATGTAATTCTGGGACTTCCCGGAGAGACTGAGGAAGATATGCTTGTCACTGTCAGATACCTGGCGCAGCTGATGCCGACTCTTGACGGAATCAAGCTCCAGCTGCTGCACATACTCAAGGGAACGGAACTCGGCCGCCGCTACGAAGCGCATGAAAAAGGCCGGGAGGTTTACCCGGCCGGATATTTTCATATTATGTCGCTGGATGAATACTGCGATGTGGTGGTGAAGTGTCTGAAGCTCCTGCCGCCCGAAACGGTTATTCACAGGATCACGGGCGATCCGCCTAAGAGACTGCTTATCGAACCCAAGTGGTGCGCGGATAAAAAACGTGTCCTTAACGCACTTCGAGGTGCAATAGAAAGAGCGACCCGTTAGAACAATCTTAAGGCCTTCAGCACTTCGTCGTTCGTCAAAGATTTCTTCATCTTGACGGCCTTGGCAAGATCGACGTCGGTGATTTTGCCGTTCTTCTCAACAACTACGCGGTTAAAACGTCCCTCAAGGATGCAGTCGACTGCACGCATGCCCATAAGGCTGGCTTCGGTGCGGTCCTTGGCTGTCGGCGAACCGCCGCGCTGGATGTATCCTAAAACGCTCGCACGAGTCTCAATGTCTGTATTCTTCTCGATCGTCTTGGCAAGCTCGATCGGATCGTCACAACCTTCGGCAACAACAACGATATAGTGGTGTTTGCCGCGGTTACGTCCTTCGAGGATGATCTTAAGAATGTCTTCGTTGATGTCGTAAGGAACTTCAGGAAGAAGGATCACCTCAGCTCCGACGGCCAAACCTACGTTGTAGGCGATCCAGCCGGCCTCGCGTCCCATGACCTCGATGACTGAGCAACGCTCGTGTGAAAATGAAGTGTCGCGGATCTTATCGATCGCATCTACTGCTGTATTTACCGATGTGTCAAATCCGATAGTGTATTCGGTGCTTGCGACGTCATTATCTATTGTGGCCGGAATGCCGACCACCGGGAAACCGAGTTTGGAAAGCTCGTTGGCTCCTTTAAGGGAACCGTCGCCGCCGATAACGACCAATGCGTCGATGCCGTATACCTCGAGCATGTTTTTGGCTTTGGTACGGCCTTCTTCTTCCATGAAGTCAACGCTTCTTGCCGTCTTGAGTATTGTGCCGCCGAGGCTGATTATCTCAGAAACATCTCTGGTGGAAAGTTCTATAAAATCACCCTTCATAAGGCCTTCATAACCTCTGTTAACGCCCCAGACCTGAAGTCCGGCGTTCCTTCCTGCACGCACAACGGCCCTGATCGCTGCGTTCATTCCCGGCGCATCGCCGCCGCTGGTAAGTACTGCTATCTTATCGAATTTATCGTCCATATTTATTCTCCGTCTATATAAATTTTACAGTGGAAATTCTATAACATATGGCGATATTTTTCAATGTTGATGTGATATACTAAAACCAAAAATAAGTAAGCGGACACACAATATCCGCAGAGGGAGCGAAAATGGCTTTTACAAGAGAAACAAAAAGACTGCCTAGGGAGGAATGGAGACATCAGAACATTCCTATCGATGACGAGCTGGCGATGAAGCGCGCATATCAGACCGAACCGATCGACGAGACCTGCTGGGCTTACATGAAGCTGCTGCGCGAGAAGGACCCGACAAAGCGCGTATATGCGGCCAATCCTTACGTTGAGGTATACAAATTCCGTGAGAATATGTACGGCATCTTAGCTCTCAGCCTTGACGGAATGGGCGACGCGTGGATGTATCTTATCGACGGCCCGGAAAAGGCATTTCTGATCGACACGGCGTTCGGCCTCGGAAGCATGAAGGCTCTGTGCGATGAGATAACGGGCGGCAAAGAGCTGATCGTTGCCAATACGCACAATCATTTTGACCATGCATACGGCAACGCTGAGTTCGATGAAGTATTCTGCCATGAGTACGAAGCACCGGTCATCGAGCGCCAGAATGAGCATATGTGGGACTACCTTTTTGAGGCGGATAACCCTGAACAGGGCATCTGGGCTGATTTTCCGCGCGAGGCGCTTGTAAAATTCAAACCGTATAAGGTTTCAGGTGTGCCTGACGGATACACATGGGATCTCGGAGACGGCTACGAAATAGAGCTGATATTCTTAGGCGGACACAGTGCAGGTCACTGCGGATATCTGGACAAGAAGAACCGCATTTTCTTCGCGGGCGACGACCTGATCTCGATGCGTGTAGGCGTCGGCGGACCGCGCGAGGGAACGCCGTTCGGAGAGTGCGCAACGGTCAATTGCATGGGTGAGCAGATGCATAAACTTGCCAAAAGACTGGACGAGTTCGACCACGTATTTTCAGGTCACTTTGTAGGCGATCTGGAAAGCAGTGTTGTTCTGGGCATGTGCGATGCATGCGACGCGGTAGTTGCAGATCCGGTGGGCGCTGCCTCTCTCGTCAAAGAGGGCAGAATGGGCAGGCAGTATTTCAGGTACGTTGAAGGCCTCGGAACACTCGCCTACAGCGAAAACAGCATATTGAGATAATGACTGAACGGGCTGACGTAATTGTAATAGGTGCCGGACTTTTGGGGTGTTTTGCCGCGAGAAATCTGAGGCGGTACGCCCTGGATGTCGTCGTCCTTGAGCAGGCAGACGATGTATGCACATCCGTCTCCAAGGGCAACACAGGCATTGTTTACGCCGGATACGACATGAAGCCCGGAACGCTTAAGGCCGAGATGACGGTCAGGGCGTGCGAGGGTTTTGACGAGCTTTGCCGGCAACTGGGAGTGCCTTTTGTGCGGACGGGTTCGCTGATGACGGCGTCCGGCCCGCGTGCGGAGGCTGTGCTGAGGCGCAAGCTGGAAGACGGCCTGGCAAATGGCGTAAAAGGCCTTGAGCTTATTGACGGTGCCGGTGTGCGCGAGATGGAGCCGAATCTAAAAGATGTGACGATGGCTCTTTACGCACCTCAGACCGGGACCGTAAGCCCGTGGGAGCTTGGCATAGCAGCCTATGAGAACGCGCTGGCAAATGGCGCCGGATTCGTATTCGGCAGCGAGGTCACGGGCATTGAGCGCGTGCCGATTTGCCGGCCGGTATGCGCGATGGCGGCCTTTGCCTCATCCACCTACAGCTTTAAAGTCACTACGAAAACGGGCGTATTCGAAGCGCCATGCGTCATCAACTGCGCGGGCCTTTCAGCCGACAGAGTCCGCGAAATGTGCAATGAGCCGAGCGTCAGGATCAGACCTGACGGTGCGGATTATCTCGTAATAGACGACACGGAGCAGGGCTTCGTGAACCATATAGTATTCCAGGAGCCTGAGGCTAAGGGCAAAGGCCTTACGCTAGTACCTCTGTTAACAGGAAATATCCTGGTTGGCCCGAGCGAAAGGGAAGGCACGGAAAGCAGGGAAGCAACGAGCCGGGAAGGCCTTGACTGGCTGCGCGAAAAGTGCGCGGAAGTCGTGCCGGGGCTGGATCTTGAAAGTACAATAAGGAGCTTCGGAACGTCACGGCCTAATCCTTACCATATAGATGACCCGGAGCGCTCGATCAGTAACTTCACGATACTTGAAGATCAGGGCATGTTCAGCATGATAGGCATAAAAACGCCCGGAATGACATGCACGGATGAGCTGGGCAAATATGCAACGGATCTTGTCGTTAGTTATCTGGAAAACAAAGGCATCAAGGTGCGCGAGAATCCGGACTATGATCCGTGCAGACAGGGCTGCCCGGACCCGGACGCAATGGATGAAGACGAGAGAGCTTTATTCATTAAAGAACATCCCGAATACGGGCGTATACTGTGCCGCTGCAACAATATAAGCGAGGGGCAGGTGCTCGAGGCGATAAGGCGCGGAGCACGCAGCGTGGAAATGGTGAAACGCAGGGCCGGGACCGGCATGGGCAGGTGCCAGGGTGGCTACTGTACCCTCAGAATAATGGAACTTTTGGAACGATATGCAAGAGATGATTCCTGACAACTGCAGACTGCTTATCATAGGAGGAGGTGCCGCAGGACTGGCCGCCGCATGCGCAGCGGCGGAAGAGGGACTCAACGGTATCGTGCTTGCCGAGCGTAGTGACAGCCTTGGCGGCGTGCTTGACCAGTGCGTTCACGGCGGTTTCGGGCTGGGCTATTACAGGCAGAATCTTACCGGCGTTGAGTACGGCCGGCGCTGGAGCGAAAACGCGGAAAAGTATGCAGAAAACGGTCAGCTTAAGATCCTTACAGGGACGATGGCCCTTGAACTTTCTAAGGATAAGCGGGCACTTCTTACCCGCATCGGCGAAGTTAAACGGATGGAGTTTGACGCGTGTATTCTCGCAACGGGCGCCAGGGAGCGGAGCATAGGAAGCCTTCCTGTCGCGGGAACGAGACCTGAGGGCGTTTATACGGCAGGTCAGGCGCAGCGCATGATGAATGTCATGCACATAAATTTTGCAGAAAAAGCAGTCATACTTGGCACCGGTGACATCGGGCAGATCGTGGCAAGACATCTGATCCAACATGGGAAAAAAGTGCTGTGCATGGTCGAGCAGAACTCCGAGCCGGGCGGTCTGGCAAGAAACAGACGCGAATGCATAGAAGAGTACGGCATACCGGTCATCACGAATTCGACCGTCACTGAGCTTCACGGCGAGAAGGTGCTCGGCGGGGTCACAGTCAGGAATCTGCTGACAGGCGAGGAACGCCTCATAGAGTGCGACACGCTGATCACGAGCGTGGGACTGATCCCGGAAAGGGAACTCCTTTCGAAATTTGCAAATGAGCTCCCCGAATGGCTGGAATGTACCGGAAATGCTAAGAGCATACATGATATTGTTGACAGCGTAACGGAGCAGGGACTTATAGTTGGCCGCAGAATGGCTCAGAAACTTAAGTAGGTACGAAATGGAAGAAAGATTTATCAAAAATATACCCGCGATAACTGAAGAAGAGCAGGCACGCCTTCGGGCGGCAACAGTGCTCGTTGCCGGCGCAGGAGGTTTAGGAGGATACGTCATAGAGATGCTCGCCCGCGTCGGGGTAGACAGGATAATAGTGTCAGACGGCGATACGTTTGCCGAAAGCAACCTCAACAGGCAGCTGTATTGCACCGAAGATAACATAGGTTCTTCGAAAGCTTTCTCCGCGCAGGAGCGGCTCAAGGCGATCAACTCGGAAGTCCGAACCGCCTCTCTCGGCCCGATCGAGACTTTTGACTGGGCCGGATATGATATTGACCTTGTTATCGATTGTCTGGATAATATTCCTTCCCGGCTGTGGCTTGAAGACAAATGCGAACAGATGAATATACCTTTCGTGCACGGAGCAATTGCGGGATGGAGGGCTCAGGCCGCGTTTTGCAGGCCCGGAAGAGGCATGCTTCACGATCTTTATCGGGAAGTTAAAAGCGAAGCGGCCCCGTGTCTGTCATTCACCCCGGCATACTGTGCCTCGGTGCAGGTCTGCGAGGCAGTACAGTATCTGACCGGACGCATGCCTGAACTGGACGGCAAACTGATGCTGGCAGACCTTGAACATTTTGACATTGATATCATTGAGTTTTGACATACAGTTTTTTAGCGTAAGGAAAAAAAGATGCAACAGAAGAGATCAAGAAACATATTTGCGTGCCTGTTGGCACTGGTACTGGCAGCTGCCCTGATCGGATGCAGTTCTGCAGCAATACCGACATCACCGACAACAACAGCCGAGACGGCAGAAGCTCAAAGCGAACCTGAAGCACCGACTAAGGCAGATGATATAGTGATAATCTTCACAAATGACGTTCATGCCGGGATCGATGAGGACATCGGGTTTGCGGGGCTTGCGGCATACAAGAAATCACTTGAAGAAAAGCACGATAAAGTCCTCCTGGTAGACGTGGGAGACCAGGTTCAGGGCGCTTATATCTCAGTCATATCAAAGGGCGAGTATATTATCGATCTGATGAATCATGTCGGCTACGACTATGCCGCTTTAGGCAATCACGAGTTTGATTACGGCATGGAACAGCTTGCGGCCAATATGGCTTCTTTCAACGGGAAGTATCTGTGCTGCAATATGACTTATTCAGGCACGGGAAAGAATGTAATTGAAAGCGCGCTGCCATACGATATCGTTGAATTTGGACAGAAAAAAGTCGCACTGGTCGGCATATCCACTCCCAATACGATCTTCGAGAGCTCACCCATGGTGTTCAAGGAAGACGGAGAGATGGTTTATTCTTTTGCCGGCGGTAAAAACGGGCAGGAGCTTTACGATGTCGTACAGGAAACTGTTGACGAATGCCGTAAAAACGGAGCGGACTATGTCGTTGTTCTCGGCCATTTAGGAGTCGAGGAACAGGCCGAGCCGTTCTGCTCATACAATGTGATCGAGAACACCTGCGGTATCGATGTATTTCTCGATGCTCATTCCCATACCGAGATCCCGGAAAGGATCGTTCTGAACAAAGAAGGAAAAGAAGTGCTTCTTTCGTCAACGGGAACGAAACTCAACAACATCGGAGTGCTGACTATCAGTCAGGCCGGAACGATCGTAACTACATATATCGATGATTATCCGCTAAGGGATCCTGAGGTCACAGCTGTCATCGAGTCATATAATGATCTTCTGTCAGAGCAGATGAATCAGGTCATCGGAAAATGCTCAAAGGGCCTGTCTATCAGTGATGCGAACGGTATCAGGATGATACGTACAAGACAGATGCCGATCGGAGATTTTGTCGCTGATGCATACAGATTTATCTGCGAGGCCGATATCGGTATGTGCAATGGAGGCGGTATCCGTGATGATATCAGGGAAGGGGATGTTACCTACGGAAATTTGATAGCAGTCAGTCCATACGGCAACATGATATGCGTAGTCAAGGTAAAGGGAGCAGAGCTGCTGGATATGCTCGAGTATTTCTACGCATCTGTACAATCCGAGTATGTCGTTGACGGCAGTCCATATGGTGAAAACGGCTCATTTATGCAGGTATCCGGTCTTAAACTGACCGTAGATACATCCATAGAAACATCAATTGAAGTGGATGCAGAAGACGCTCTCATAGGCGTGGGCGAGATCAGAAGGGTGAAGGACGTTCAGGTCCTTAAGGATGGAGAGTATGTTCCGATAGATCCGGAAGAGACATATACGATCGCAGGCCAGGATTATGTGATCAAAAACGGCGGCTGTGGAATGGGTGTTATGATGGCAGACAATGAATTGGTGGTCGATAGTGCCATTGCCGATTACCAGGCGCTGATCGATTATATGAATTCAGAACCGGATATCTTCAGCAAGTACGCCCAGACAGACGAAAGAATATTTATCGAATAAAACGCAGGATATGCACAGAAAACGGCCGTCAGAAATGACGGCCGTAATTCTAAGAAGTTGTAACTATTTTTTGAAAATCGCTTGCCATCATGTTTTTTTAGTCATACAATACATGTACAGTAATAAAAACAATCCAAACAACTTGCAAGAGGGGAGAGAAGTTGGATGGCCACAAAGTACGGCGGTTACATGGGCAAGGTCTGCTTGCTCGATTTGACTACGCAGCAGGTCTGCGAATATCCCTGGACAGATGAGGACAGGGAACTTTTCATCGGCGGCAAAATCATGGCCGCAAAAATCCTGAATGACAATTTCACAGGTGACGAGAAAGCTTTCTCGGAAGAGAATCTGATCGTTATCACGACCGGACCTATGACAGGCACAGGCGCGCCTTCGTCGGGACGTTTTAATCTGTCAACGCTTTCGCCGCAGACAGGTTTTATTACATCGTCCAACTGCGGCGGCAGCTTCGGCTATTTCCTGAAAAAAGCCGGCATGGACGCCCTGATCATCAAGGGCAAATGTGACAGGCACACATGGATCGAGATCGATAACGACCGCTTTACATTCCACGACGCTGACGAAGACGGCGTGTGGGGACTTAACTGTACACCGTCCCAGGAACGTCTTGAAGAGCTTCTGGTCGGCAGCTGGGGCGCAAAGCGCGCATTCGGTCAAATGGTGATCGGACCCGCAGGAGAAAACCTGGTGCTTTACTCAGGCGTTATAAGCGGCGAGAGGGCAGCAGGCCGCACGGGCGTCGGAGCGGTACTTGGCTGGAAGAACGTCAAGGCCATCACAGTGACCGGCAACCATGAATTCAATATCAAGAACCCGGAAAAGGTCCTGGCATGGAACCAGAAGTGGTTCAGATATCTGCGTGAGCATCCGCTGACAGGCAATCAGCTTCCGCGCCTCGGAACAGCCGGTCTGGTAAGCCAGATGCAGATGCGCAAGATGCTTTCAACGAAGAACTACAACTTCGGCGAGTACGACGATTTCGAAATGGTCAACGGTGAGACGCTCGCCGAGGAACGCAATATCGTCAACAAGGGCTGCCTTACCTGCCCGATAAAGTGCGCGCGTACCGTCAAGGTCGGCGAGGAAAATGTTAAAGGACCGGAGCTTGAGACTTTGGGCCTTTTAGGCGGCGGCATCCTCAACAACAACCTGGATCTGATCCTCAAATGGAATAACGAGCTCGACGAGCTCGGCATGGACACGATCTCCTGCTCAAGCACCATTGCATACGCGATGGAAGCCAATGAGAAGGGGCTTTGGGACAATGGCCTTGAGTTCGGCAAGACTGATAATATCTCGCAGCTTTTTGACGATATCGCCCACAGGCGCGGAATCGGAGACGAGCTTGCGGACGGCAGCAAGAGACTGAGCAGGAAGTACGGCGGCGAGGAATTTGCCATCCAGTCCAAGGGCCTTGAGCTTGCGGCATATGAGCCGCGCCGCGCGGTAGGACAGGGACTCGGCTACGCGGTATCCAACCGCGGCGGGTGCCACTTGAACGGCGGCTATCTGGTAATAGTAGAAGGCCTTGGACTCTTCACAAATCCGCAGACATATCATGCCAAGGCGGACTTTACGATGCTGTTCCAGGATCTTATGGAGATGATTGCGGCGACAGGTCAGTGCCTGTTCACATCCTACGCTTTCTTCCCGGGATTCCTTATCACCAGGCCTAACGGAGCGGTTGCCAAGATAGTCAATTTCGCGATCCCGTTCATCGGCGGAGTGCTGCGTCTGATCAATAAGTGCCCGACGGCGCTGGCGCTGCATTTGCCGGTATTCCATCATACCAAGGGCTTTTATCTTGCAACGGGAATGAAAATGAATTTCGGCAAATATATCCGCTGCGGCGAGCGCGGATATACACTTGACCGCTACGTATCCACAAGATTCGGCGTAAGCAGCAAGGACGATTCGCTTCCAAAGCGCCTTACAGACACTCCGCAAGACCCGGCTGACCCTAAGACCAAGGTGCCTCTTGAGAAACTGAAGAAAGTCTACTATAACGCCCGCGGCTGGTCAAAGGACGGCCTTCCTACAGAGAAGACCCTGAAGAAGCTTAAGATATTGGGCAAAAGCGAGCAGATGAAGGCGCCTAAGCCAAAACAGGGCGCAGCCCCGAGAATGGAGGTGGAGACAGTCAATGGTTAAAGTAAAACTGTTCGGCCTGTTCCGCCTGGATACGGGCATCAAGGAGATGGAAGCGGACGCATCATCAGTTAAGGAACTTTATCCGAAACTGCTTGCCGAAGCCAGACGTGTCAATCCGGCAACGACCGTTTCTTCTGCGGATATCGACGGCTGCATCGTGATCATTAACGGCAAACAGAGCAAGAAGTCGTCCAAGCTGAAAGACGGTGACACAGTATATCTGATGTCACCTGTGTGCGGAGGTTGAGTATGGGAGCATATTTTATAACAGACGATTGCGCCGGATGTACACTGTGCGCAAAGAATTGCCCGGTGAAGGCGATAAGCGGTTCGCTTAAGGAGAAACATACGATCGACCCTAATATCTGCATCGGATGCGGAGCCTGTTCCAGAGTCTGCGCAAAGGGTGCGATCCTGAATGACAAGGGCGAGAAGACTGCACGTGTAGCCAAGGCCGAATGGCCGAAGCCGGCATTTAATAAAGCGACCTGCGCGGGCTGTTCGGTATGCGTTGCAAACTGCCCGAAGGGCTGCCTTGAGATTACCGAGCCGCGCTACGGAGGGGATATCCGCACTATTGCGGCTTTGGCAAGACCTGAGGATTGCTTAGGATGCGGCATTTGCGAGGATGCGTGCCCTATCGGCGCGATAAAGATGGTGAAGCCGGGCGAACGACCCGTTTTCATAGACACAACGACTAAAACAGGGGGAAATATTATGTCAAAGATCTATTGCAGAGCATTTCAGTTTGTGTTTAAGCTGGCAATGTATGTCATGAATTTCGATATGCCTCAGTATATCGAAGGACCGGGCGCTGTTAAGAAGGTGCCGGAGTTCATCAGGGAAAAATGCGGGGCTGATTTCAACAACGTGCTTGTTGTAACTGACCCGGGCCTTTGGGGACTTAAGCTTCCTCAGGGACTCCTCGACTCACTTGATGCTGCCGGCTTCAAATATTCAGTATTCTACGACATCGAGCGCAACCCGACCAGCAACGACGTTGAGAAGGGACTTAAGGTTTACAAAGAGAACGGATGCCAGGGAATCGTAGCATTCGGCGGCGGCGCTCCGATGGATACCGCCAAGGCAATAGGCGCAAGACTCGCACGTCCTAACAAGACCTGCGTACAGATGCAGGGAACCATGAAGGTCCTCAAGAAGATCCCGCCTCTGTTCACTATTCCGACAACAGCAGGCACCGGTTCAGAGACTACAGTTGCGGCAGTAATCACCGACTCCGAGACTCACCACAAGAGAGCTATCCAGGATCCGGTCATCATGCCTCCATACGCTATCCTGGACCCGGAACTTACAGTAGGACTTCCGCCTTTCGTAACCGCAACGACAGGTATGGACGCACTTTGCCATGCAGTTGAAGCATATACGAATCATACATACAACACCAAACTCGAAGACAAGCTGGCTAAGGATGCAGTTAAGCTCGTTTATGAGAACCTCCTTACAGCTTACAAGGACGGCTCTAACCTTGAGGCACGTCAGAACATGCAGAAGGCAGCTTTCTTCGCAGGACGTGCATTCACAAGGGGCTGCGTTGGCTACGTTCATGCTGTAGGACATCAGCTCGGCGGACTTTACGGCACACCTCACGGACTTGCAATGAGCGTTATCCTGCCGCACGTAATGCGTCAGTTCGGACCTGCTGTTTACGACAAGCTGGCTGATCTTGCGGATGTTTGCGGAATGGAAGGCGCTGACAACAAGGAAAAGGCCGAGAAGTTCATCGCATGGATCGAGCAGCTCAAGGTCGATATGGATCTTCCGTACGGCATCGACAACATCAAGGAAGAGGATATCGAGCAGATAATCTCCTGGGCAATGACCGAGGGCAACCCGACATATCCGGTACCTGTTATCTGGGGCAGAGACGATTTCAGAAAGCTGATCGCAACGCTTCGCGGTTGACACAGCAGGCAAAAAGCCGCATAATATCTATATGGGATTTATCAGATGCGCCGGAGGCAAAGCCCGGCGCATTTGCTGTAAGGAGGCCTTGAAAATGATAGAAACAAAAGAATACAAAGACGCTGATGGGAAGGTGATCATTCCATCGATCAAAATAGTAAAAGCAGAAAAAGACGATACCAAGCCTGCAGAGAATAAAGCCGTAGAAGGCGCGGCTTTTGATCCGAAGAGCCTGATAAAAAGTTATGAGGTAAAGCTTGAGCCGACAGGCGGCAAGGACGCGCTGGCGGACGACGAGTGGGTATGCCCGAATTGCGGCGGCATTACCAATATCAAGTTCTGCCCGGGCTGCGGCACAAGGAGACCGGAGAAATAAGAGATCAGATGACTTTGGAGATCCGATTTAAAGCCTTTTCCAATATGCAAAGATCATCGTCATTTGGGTAGGCTTTTGGGCTGTTGTCCAACCGTAAAAGGTTTCCCCGAAACTGGTCATAAAGGGTAGAACTTACCTGAGAGAACACGAACAAAAACTATTGATAATACTACATTTTTACGGCATGCACAGTTCGCGTACGATACTTTCGTCACATCGAAAGCACCGTATACGGACTACTTGAAAGACTAGATTTAAAACACTAAAAAAGAAAGCCACATCGGTTGAGATTATTCCTGCCGATTGTGGCTTTCTTGCATATCAATCGTATAAAACGGAATGACAGACCCAATAATCCAACCAGCCGATATCACTTTGGTGATACAAAATATTCTGAGCCGCTTGACATAGTATTACTTTGGTGATACAATTGCGGTGGATGAAACGGAGGAGAATACTATGGATAAGCTGATTACAATATATCATGGCTCCGAAAAGATTGTTGAAGTGCCTGAGTTCGGAAAAGGAAAAAAGAATAACGATTTCGGGCTTGGCTTTTATTGCACTGAGAGCGATGCTCTGGCGAAAGAATGGGCTGTATCCTCTCTAAGGGACGGCTTTTCAAACCGATACACTTTGGATACGGAATACCTTAATGTGTTGAATCTGAACGGACCGGATTACACAATACTGAATTGGATCGCAGTTTTGGTCGAACACAGATTGTTTTCAATAAAAACACCGGTCGCAAGAAGGGCAAAACGGTATTTGCTCGACAACTTCGGAGTCAATGTAAATACATTTGATCTGATAACCGGATATCGTGCAGACGATTCGTATTTTGATTATGCAGAATCCTTTCTGAACAACGGTATTTCGGTCGAGCAATTATCGCGTGCCATGCGTCTTGGAAAACTCGGAGAACAAATCGTAATCAAATCAAAATTTGCATTTTCAAAATTGAAATTTGAAGGCTTTGATGTAGCAGAGAAGGATACATACTACGTTCTTCGCAAATCACGCGATGATGAAGCAAATCGTATGTATTTCGAAATGCTTGAAGCGGAAGATGACGGATTGTATATCCAGGATATTATGAGAGGCGGTATCAAAAATGATGATCCACGCATACCAAGAAATATATCTGAGTAAGGCACAGTCGGTACTTGGCGAAGCATTTGATTATGCAGTCAATACCTGCAACATATCCGGAGAAAACTTCATCAAGCAGTTTATCGTAAGCTCTGTCAGCAAGAAAATGGAGAACGGTGAACCGGCATAT
>JAZQNN010000062.1:0-2020 GCA_045627365.1 Lachnospiraceae bacterium | reverse complement strand
TCGCTCACCCAGGTGAGGGGCAGACCGACAGCCAGATGGACACGGGCAGAGGAAAGCTGACGGATATTCAGTTCTCTGCCGATGGCGGCAAGAGTGAGGATATAATAGTCCTCGTCCATCATCTTGTCTGCAAGAAACTCCTTGTGATCTTCTCCGACAAGATAGAACCGGCCTTCATAAATGAGCAGATTGCTCTTGAAGGTCGGCTCTTTGTCGTAGGCTGTCACGCCGGTCTTGAAGCAGGTATGCGCCGTCTTGATATTGCCGTAGCCGTGGTCGATGCCGATGATTACGGGCTTGCTGTTGGTGTTCGTGTAAAAATTCATAATGATTCCTTTCTGCCGCTGTGCGGCTGTAAAAATGATTTTTGGATATAAAAAGAAGCCCGTGAAAAAATCTCACGGGCCTCTGGCTGAAAAGATTATTTTGTTATATGCGGGAAGCGGTTTGAGTTACCGCTCCAAATCTCTGTGCCTTTCCTTGGGAAGAATATCCCTGATGTACGCCTTCACTGCGGCATACACATCATTGAAGGGCGGTTTGTTTACATCTCCTGAGAGTCTGAACTTATCGTAGGCGTGTTCAAGTTCGGTTTTTCTGTGAAGGAAGCCATGAAACGCTCCTAATTCTCTGCCATTGTCTTTCAATATCTGCTTAATATCGGCACTGTGAAGCGGAAACACCTGTGACAGATAGTACAAGTCAACGATGTCCTTGACGCGCCGGAAAATCTTATCTCCGGAAACGGCAGAAATTTTATCCGCCAGCATCTGATCGACGGAAACGCCGCGAAAACGGATATCTGAAATTTCATAGATTCTTGTCTGTACAGCGGGGCGGTTCACATCAATATCCATTGTAAAGAGTACGTCACCTGTTTCGCGTTCAGAGAGTTCAAATCCTGCGGAACGCCCTTCACCGTACATTCTGTATAAGCTTACATCCAAATCAATATCGGCTCTTTTCAGCGCCTTTTGCAGAGAATCGGTCATTTGCTCCGCTGTCGGAGGAGAATCCGAATACCAGTTTGCATCAATATCAACCGTGTGCCGGATTTCCTCATTATAGCCCGCCTCAATCAGACAGGCTTTCAGAACCATCGACCCCTTAAAATCAATGGGGATGCCGCTGTCATATATGGCTTTCATCGCACCATACATCAATTTTTCTTCTGCTGTAATCTGCATGAAATCACCTCTCAATTCTCATAGTAGTTTATTGCGTTGTCCGCAAGCTCCACAAATCTTTCCCGATATTCGGGGGATACAAATATTCCCTCAAAGCTGTCTCCATTGGTGAAATAGTATCTGCTGAGAGCTTCTGTAATGCCTTGCATATCTAAAATTGATTCATTGGCAAGTGCATCTGTGGCCGTTCGGTTAAAATCAGTAAAGCGAAGCCCGCGCTTTTCCCGGATATCATAGGCACTGATGTGATTTCCGAGCAGCACAACTCCGTTAAAGTCGGAGGCGGAATCATCACCGTAACCCCATACGATATATTCGTCACTTCGCCCGCCGAAATTTCCCTGACACATCAAGGCTTCATCCAATGCAAAAACAAAGGAATCGCCGAGACATTCCCGGACCGCCTTTAACCAGGAGATTGCACCGATATAGTCACGCCTCTTCGGCAGTTCCTTTTTGCGCGCGTCATGCTTCGGCAGTATTCTTGTCTTGCGATTGTAAAGATCGGACTGTATGCGGCTTTCCAGCAGCGTGACAACATATTCCGGGGGCTTACGCACCCCGGCTTCCCAGTTTTGAATTGTCCGAAAAGGAATGTTATATCTTTCAGCAAATTCACTTTGCGTATCACCAAGAGCTTGTCTCATTTCAAAAATTGTCATATCAATTACCTCGCTCATAGTATACACCCATTGAGTGTTTTTATCAAACTCGTTTTCTATTTTTTCATTTTTACCGCGTAAATAACTATCAAAAATCGAGAAGTCAGGTAACTATTTCTTCGCAAATAAAAAGGACCTGGAATAGTCCAGATCCTTGACCACATTTAATTT
>JAZQNN010000061.1:0-25923 GCA_045627365.1 Lachnospiraceae bacterium | reverse complement strand
TCACTTTTTGACTTTTTCCTTAATAGTTCCATGCTTTTCGTCCAATCTACATGATATTTCAGGGCTTGCGTGCTATACTAAAATAGTAAAGTTGAGTTTAGTATATGAACTACCCGATTTCAATAACATAATACTGATTATGTTGCAGTCGCCGCTAACGGCGGCTTTTTTCATATAATCAGCCGCATACGTTCCATACGCTGACGGTGCTCTGTACCGGTCGAGATAATATAGATCCTTGTCGTATTGATGCTGCTATGCCCGAGAATATCGGCGAGTTTGGCGATATCCTTTTCGATACCGTAGAAGACGCGAGCGAACAGGTGTCGCAGATTGTGCGGAAATACCTTTTCGGGATTCACCTCTGCCTCAATGCAGAGATTTTTCATTTCCCGCCAGATATTTGTGCGGCTCATCGGTTTGCCAGTACGGGTAACGAAAACTACGCCGGATGTTATCTTCTGTTTGACTATGTATCGAAGCAGTTTCTTTTGCAAATCACGGACGATGAAAATGCTCCTTGTCTTGCCTTTGAGTGAAACAGTCGCTTCACCTTTCCTGACTGCCTCCACGGTGATGAATTGCAGCTCGCTCACGCGGATGCCCGTCCCACAAATCGTCTGCAGGATCAAACAAAGACGCTCATTTTTCTTTTTCTCCGCTGTCCGGCATAACCGCTCGTATTCTGCCTTTGTCAGTTCCTTTTCTTCCGGGCAGAACACCTGCTGCTGAACTTTCAGCGATTTTACCCGCAACTCGTACCAGCAGAGAAAAGAAAACAGACTGTTCAGCGATGCCAGCATAGAATTGATGCTTCGCACGGCGTATCCGCCGTCAATCAGGCCCTGCTTATAGGAGATAACGGTATCTTTTGTGATCGTCCCGTCGCAAAATTTCGAAAACGCTGTCACGTCACGGATATACTTTTCTATCGTGTTCTCGCTCTTTTCTTCCTCCCGCAGATAATTACGGAACCTTTCGATTTCTTTGTTTGTTAAAAAATGTCCTTTCATTGTATTTACCTCCGGATGTTTAGTAGATATATTTTATCCGTTGTTATGAAAATGACTTTCTGAATTTGATTAAAATGCGTAATACTAATTCATCCCGGAGTTTTTTATATTCTTTTAAAAAGCGATCATTATATTAAAAAATGATTATACAACTAGCTGCAAATCTATTTATAATTATCTCAAAACAAAACAGGAGATATGCCTATGGATTACTTGAAAAGTATCACTGACGGTGTGCTGAAATGGCCGTATCCGATTAAATACGGCAGTGCTCGTCACATCTATGTTGACGTGCTGGTGATCGGTTGCGGCACGGCTGGTGCGAGCGCCGGTGTAGCAGCCGCCAGACGCGGCCTTAAGGTCGCTGCAGTTGACAAGGCCCCCATCAAGCACAGCGGCAACGCCGGAGCCGGCATGGACCACTGGAACATGCCTATCGATACCCCTTCCAACCCATTCACGCCGGAGGAGCTGGCCGAAAAATACGGAACATTCTTCGGTGGAAAAAAGCACGGTGCGGAATTCTACATTGCCATGAAGGGCGCGTGGGAGGCTCTTATGGAACTGGCAGACCTCGGTATGCCGATATTTGATGAAGACGGTGACTTCACCGGTCAGCCAGCTCTTGACGAAGCGACAGGCGTCCTGAAAGCCTTCGACTATTCCAAAGTTTCCACAGTAAGACTTCGTGGCGGTCAGTATATCAAAACAAGTCTCTTTGACGGCCTCAGAAAATTCGGTGCCGAAATCTACGAGCGCATTATGATGACATGCCTCCTTACCGAGGGCGGAAAGCAAGGTGCGCGCGTTGTAGGTGCTGTGGGATTTTCACTTGAAACCGGCGAGGCCTTTGTATTCCACTGCAAGAGCGTGATCATAGGCTCAGGAGGTGTGAGCAGCGCATGGTGCTTCTCCACTGAGATTTCGGGAAGCAGTTATTTCTGGGATCCTAACGAGACAGGCGAAGGAATTATTATGGCACTTAACGCCGGCGCGAAAATAAGCGGTTTTCAGGGAGGCGGTGGCCTTGGCGGCCGTAACCCAATGGGCTGGCCGAACTTCGGCGTAGGTAATGGTGGAAACACCTGGTATCCTTGCACGGTTGTCGATAATACGGGCAAGAAGATCCCGTGGTTCAGCAAATATACAAATGAAGAGATCACCGATTTCAAGGATCTTATGTTCAGGCCGATGAGCAAGCCGCCGAAATACGGTGACCGTGAAGATGCTATGCTTGATCCTCAGCTTCCTGAGAAAATCAGAAGCGGAGAGTACCAGCTGCCGCTATGGGCAGATCTTTCGGATGTGCCTGAGGACGAACGCCGCCTTATCTGGGGCGTTATGCTGGGCAACGAGGGTAAATGCCGTTATGCCGTTTACGATTACTATACACGCAGCGGTTATAACCCGGACACGGACCTGCTTATGGCGCCTATCGGCCAGCCGGATTCCTTCAAGGGAGGACCCGGACACCGTGCAGAGCCGGGCATGATGAAGCTGTGGCGCAGCGAACAATTCTCAAGAGGAGATATCGTTACTGACTGGGATCTTATGTCCAATGTTAAAGGCCTTTACGCCGTCGGCACTACCTGCGGCATGGAAGGCTGCTCTTACGCGTGTTCGACCGGCTTTTACGCCGGAAACAGAGCTGCTGAGTATTCAGCCAAAACTCCTCAGGGCGAGATCGACCAGACCCAGCTTGAAAATGAGCTCGATAGAATATGGGCTCCTGTTACCCGCGTAAATGACCCGGATGCCTACGTTACATGGAAAGAGATGTGGGGCGGCACGACCAGAGTCATGCAGACATGCTGCGGTGAATGGAAGGACACCCACGTGCTTGAGTTCGGTCTCATGTGGCTTGAGGATATCAAGAAGAATGAGATGACACAGATGTACGCGCGCAACCCTCATGAGCTCGGGCGTGTGCTTGAATGCCAGACGCGCATGCGCTCATCCGAGATGTTCATGCGCGCTGCCATCGCCAAAATCAATAAAGATATCGAAGTGTGCGGTGAGAAGAATCCGAAGGAAAAGACCTTCGATTTCATGTACAACTACTTTGAGGACGGAGAATTTAAGACTGAATTCCCTGAGGATAAGTATTGGCTCAAGGCTCCTTTTGCTCAAGGTTACCTGGATAACTACAAGGCCCACCGTGCCGACGAGGCTCTGTTCTTCGGCGAAGCCGGCTCTAAGGCAGAGGCTGAGGCCGCCCGCAGCATGGCTGAAGTTGCGAGACTCTCAAATATCGGAAGGGAGATGGCATAATGGAAGAGAAATATACAAATGAAGCGTTCATCCTGCAGAACCCTACCGGTCCTACAGTGGCTGTTACCATAGACCCTGAGCTTTGCATAGGCTGCAATGACTGCGCAAACGTCTGCCGCATTCAGACTCTTCTGCCGAACCCTGTGCCGGGCAAACCTCCGGTCGTTGTTTACCCTGATGAGTGCTGGTACTGCGGCACCTGCGTTGAGGTATGCAGAACCGGAGCATTGGAAATGCGTTTTCCTATCAACGGCCGCATTTTCTTTAAACGCAAGGATACAGGCGAAGTATTCCGAATCGGCACAAAGAACGATCCGAATAAGTCATATTTTGAAGAACCGTACGGCTGGAAATGAGGAGGTAAATAATGAATATATATATTAACGGAAAATCATTTGAAGCCTCCGAGGGTCAGACCATACTTGAGGCTGCTGCAAATGCCGGCGTGAAGATCCCGACCCTTTGCTTCCTTAAGGGAATCGCCCCGGGAGGCGTGTGCGGAATCTGCGAGGTCGAGGCCGACGGAAAGCCGGTTCGCGCCTGCGTGGCAAAAGTCCGCGACGGAATGAAGATTTTTACGGATACTGCGGAAATCAAGGCCCGCAGGCATGAAAGACTGCTGGTGCTTGCGGAGAATCACCGCTTTGACTGCGAATTCTGCTCAAGATGCATGGATTGCGAATTTATCCGCGTGCTCTGCGAGAATGGGATCTATGACTTTGAATATCAGCGCCGTTCCAACGAAAGCCATGCTGTGAAGCTGGCCGGTAATATCGTGCATGACGATACTCTGTGCATTGGCTGCAGACGCTGCGCGGCTGCATGTACTGACGGCTCTATTACGATGGAAAAGACGGATTCCGGCTTTATCTCGTGCGTTGATGCCGATAAGTTCACCGGAAGCGGCGAGTGCGTAGCTGCCTGCCCTACCGCGGCTTTTCATATTGAAGAGAAGGAAGCCATACGCGCCTTCAGGAGGGCTACTCATGATGAAACCTGCGTGGCTATCGTCACCCCAGATGCGGCCGCAGTGTTCGGCGAACTTTTCTTTGATCCGGCAGGGGGTGACTTTGCAGGACGCATGGCGTCAGTAATGCGTATACTTGGCTGCAAAAAAGTTTTCATGGCAGGTCCTAAAGCCTCTGTAGCTGACATATCACGAGCAGTAAAGAAGGACGGCGTTGTAACTGTATCGGTATCAACGATCACCGGTCCTGGGCGTCCCGGTGCCGATATCGACATGACGATCCAGACGCTGCAGACCATCTTCAGGCGCGCATGCGTAAGCCGTACAACAATGATCCGCACATGGCGGACCATAAAGCCTTCCGAGTTTGACACGTTAGAAGGCGTTGAGAGCACCCCGACAAAATACAGCTTCGGCGGTGCTATGCCTCACAGAGACTGTTACGTAAGCACGGCTTGCGATCTTGCCGCTATCAGGCAGAAGGCACTTGAAAAACTCTGCGAAAAATAAGCATTAAAAAAGGCAGGAACATAAAGTTCCTGCCTTTTTCATTCGATCTGTAATCAGCCTTTCCCGCCCGCTTTCTGGCGATACTCAGAAGGCGTGCAGTCAACATATTTTTTGAAGTTACGTGAAAATGTCACATTGTTGCAATAGCCTGTCGACTCGGCAATTTCAGTGACGGTCTTATCCGTATTCGCAAGAAGTTCCTTGGCTTTGTCGATTCTGTGCTTGTTTATGTATTCAACTACAGTCATATTGACATCCTGCCTGAAAAGTCTTGAAAGATACTGCACACTGACATTCGAAGCCTCAGCAACATCAGGAACGCCAAGAGAAATATTTGAGATCTGACTTTCAATAAACTCACATGCCTTCGACACGACTGAGTCATTCTCCAGATACGAATTCAGCAAACTAAGATACTCATGCGACGCTTCGCTAAAACCGGCCACTGTGTTTTCGTTGGATATCTTGCGTTTCACTTCATTCAAAATACTCATGTCCATTTTGCGCGGAGCCGGGGTCTCACGAAGTATGGTTGCTATTGTTTCCATTCTGGCACTTGCCATTTCATAATTCTTGCCTATCGATGCAATATTATCATTCAAAATCGTATCAACCATAGCCTCTGCAAGATCGTACTTTCGCATAAGGAGGGTGTTGAGGAGCGTTTGGGTCTGCTTCAGGAATTTTCCCCTCAGCAAAGACTCAGGCTGGTTCTTCAGCTGTTCGACTGTTGTTATTTGGAGCGGGCTGTCGATCGCGTGTATAAATTCGGATGTCGTCCGGGCCTGTCTGAAGGCTTGTGGAATGCTGTTCAGAGAATCCACCGGTTCCGAAATGCTGCATCTGAACTGGCACCCGTAATCATCCATCGTTATTTCCGATGCTTTTTTCACAGCTGAAAGTATTTTATCGGTCGTCATATCTTCATCCAAACTTGTAATGATCGCACCGTATGAAGCTTCATTCGTAAAAACAGTGGCTGCTGCTCTCCCCTCAAGCATGCTGTCTATTGCAGCGTTGATGATGATACACACAAAATCGCTGCTCATATCAGGGTTAACAATTCCCGTATCCGTAACATGCAGATCAAGTACAAAATACTTTTTCGCATTTGTCTCAATTCCGAGAGAGTTAAGGAAGCCTTTCTCCAACTGCGGATTAAAATTGCCGTTAATAAGTGATCTCAGGTTTTTGAATCTAAGTTGACGGCTGTAATCCAGATGCTCCTGCTTATAGTTTTCAAACGCCGCTTCAATCGAAGCCAGCACCGGCTTATCTTCAGTCTTTTCGCTTGGGTGCGGAAGTCCCTCAATAAGACCGTTCAGATACTCTTTCTCCCTTTTCCTGACCTTTGCCGTATGAATTAAGGCAAACGATAAAACCACCAGGAAGTAAATGCCCATTGCAAAAAATATTATGTAAAGCGGCCTGAAGAACGAGTTCTTTGAAAGCCCCACCAGATACGTATAATTCTCATCCTCTACAGTAAAAATAGCTACAGGTTCTCCGATTATTCTGCTGATTCCTTCCTCGCTTTTGTAATCGACGTCCGGCTTGAACGTCACCTCAGACGAAAGCAAAAAATCATCATTATAAATGCAGCAGAAATCGGCTGTATTGGCTACCAGTGTACGCAGATATAATATTTTGTTGAGTGTAACAATGATGGTGGACTTTTCGTGATTTTCTCCGTCAGTCACCTCCGATACATAGAAAGGAACTCCGTATGTGCCGTCAGTCACAGCCCATCCGGGTTTTAAGCCATAATCTTCCAACTCTTTCGGATCATCTGAGGCGGTTGCAATTCCCTGTTGGCTGAAGATGACCCTAAAAGAATCATATTTATATCTGGCCTTGGAAGTATACACATTTTCCTGTTCCGGGCTGATAACGATTATCTCGCTTACATAAGGCAAATTACTTACTTGCCGGTATAGCATGTTCGTAATTTCCTCATTATCCTCGCTTGTTAGCCTGTCGCTTAACATATAGGAAACAAAAATGCGGTTTTCCTGCAGGTTATCACTTGCGATCTTCATTTCATTCAATGCTGACTGCGACAGCGCATAAAACTTCTCAGCCGACAGATTGCCGGCTTTCTTCAACTGTCCGTCCATGATAATGAAAATAAGGATTGAAAGGACCATGAAAAGTACCAAGGGTACAACGATCAAAGGCAAGTAAAGATGCCGCATCGGATTGATTTTCTCTTTCCCGTTTTTGCCCATAAATGTCACTGCCCCTAATGATGTAATAACTATTTTTGTTTGGTATTATAACACTATATATTTAATGATGTAAAAAAAATAGCTAAATTGTATAACAGTTTCAATTTTGTTTTTGTTAAATTGTACTACTAAGTGAGTGCCTCGCAGCGTATGGATACAATATGAAAATGTTTTTCCGAAATGTGGTTTTTCAGGAAAAGTTCCGCAAA
Organism: Lachnospiraceae bacterium; assembly: GCA_045627365.1. GTDB lineage: Bacteria > Bacillota > Clostridia > Lachnospirales > Lachnospiraceae > RGIG5612. The sequence continues at coordinate 18,725 of JAZQNN010000061.1, read as the reverse complement.
GTATAATCGTCACAAACGGGGAAACGCCCGAACACTCACAAGGAGGGAAAAAATGAAAAAATTAGTAGTCCTTCTGCTTACTCTCGCAATGGCAGTTACTCTGCTTTCCGCATGCGGCGGTAAAGAGCCTGCTCCGGAGACGACTGACAAAGCAGAATCAACCAAAGCCGAAGTTATTACACAGACAACTGTTGACTCTCAGGCTGAAATGGAAGAGGTATCAAAGTATCAGATTCCTGCAGGAAGAGCACCTAAGGGTGAGTACTTTGGAGATCTCATCACTATCGCTGTATCCAGCGGTGCTACATCTTTTGACCCTATGACAAGGGGCGGTGGTTTCGGTATTGCCGTAAACACATTTGAAAAACTTGCAAATGTTGACAGTGCCGGAAATTTCAAGCTTCTCTTGGCTAAGAGCATCACTAAGGTTGATGACCTTACTTATGACATCGAGCTTTGGGATTTCATCACCGATACAGCCGGAAACAACATCACAGCAGAAGATGCAAAATGGTCCTGCGACACATGGGTTGCGCAGGGCAATGAAGGCGCTGTAGCAAAGCTTGACAATCTGGAAGTTACAGGCAAGTACACTCTTACCTGGCACTGCAAAGAGCCTTTCACAGTAGGCGAATATGAGAAGCAGCTTTCAAACTTCTCAATTTTCTCACAGAAAGCATATGAGAGCGATCCTGACCATATGGCATCAAATCCTATTGCAACCGGTCCTTACAAGCTTAAAGAGTTCATGGAAGGTTCTTATGCAATCTATGAAGCAAACGAGGATTACTGGTACTGGAACATTGAAGATGATGAGTGGCTTCTCGCTAATGACGGCATCGCTTCATATCAGAACTTTAAGGAAATCCGTGCCGACATCATCAGCGATGCTTCTGCAAGAGCTATTGCACTTGAAAATGGTTCTGTTGACGCCGTTTCTCAGCTTAACGCAACAGACGTTGCAAACTATGTAGCTAACCCAAGCATGGGACTTTCACCTATCAACATTCCTGTTAACCCACCTGTAGCATTCTACTTCAATTGCGCAGAGGGAGCTCCTTGCTCAGACATCAACCTGAGAATGGCTATCTGCTACGCAATCGACAGCAATGGCATTGCTGAAGGACTCGATGTTCCTGCATATCAGGTATTCGGTATCCAGCCAAGAATGTATGATGCTCCTGCAAACTGGACAACAGGTGAAGGAAGAGATTACTACAACTATGATCCGGCAAAGGCTAAGGAATATCTTGCTAAGTCAAACTACAACGGAGAAGAGCTTGTAGTTGAATTCTCCGATATGGATCAGCGTCAGCCTGCATGGGTTCTGATTCAGGCGCAGCTTAGGGAAGTCGGAATCAACCTCAGCCTTCACATGGTTGAAAGAGCTACAGAAACCCCTGTTAATGTATTTACCGGTTGGGATCTTAAGTCCGATACATTCGGTGGCGGCTCATATGTAGCCAATACAGTTAAGAGATGGTGGTCCAAAGAACATGCTAACGATCTTCCTGCCGGCATGAACGTTTGCGGCGTAGTTGATGAAGAGTTTGACGCTCTGTACAAGGCAGTTCTTGATGACAACACCGAAGAGAACATCAATGCATGGGATCAGTGCTTCACATATGATCACTGCTACGGATACGCTGTATGCTGCTTCTACACTCAGACAGCCTGCAACGCAAAATACAACGCAGCATTATTCGGCAACCAGAACCAGCTTTGCCCTGGCGCATTTACACTTGCTGAATAATTGTAAACGCTTTTAACTGCGAATACTATTTTCATAAGTACATTTAAAAGCAATAAGGCCAGTCCTTTTGTGGACTGGCCTTTTCAAAAAAGACTCCGCATTTTATAAATAGGAGAACCAGCTATGGTACGTTACATTATAAAAAGATTACTTCTTACTATCCCAATAATTATAATTATCGCGATACTTATTTTCGGGCTTATGTTTCTTACGCCCGGCGATCCGGCGAAAATGATTCTGGGCGACAATGCAACCGAAGAAGAACTTGATTCATACAGAGAATACCTGGGAATCAACAGACCGTTCCTTGTTCAGCTCGGCGAATACCTTGAAAGAGTATTCCTTCATTTCGACTTCGGAACCTCCTGGCTCTCAAGGAAGAGCATTTCAGAAGAATTTGCCGCAAGACTTCCGCGAAGCTTTGCCATAAGCTGCTACAGCCTTCTGGTAGGTGCTATCTGCGGTATTCCGCTTGGAATTCTTGCTGCAGTTAAACAGAATTCATTTACAGACAAATTCATTCTGTTCCTTTCAAGCTTTATGCACGTTATACCGGGATATGTTTACGCATTGATACTTATCCTGATTTTCTCGGTTCAGCTTAAATGGCTGCCTTCATACGGCGCCGACAGCTGGAAATGTTATATCATGCCCTGCCTGTGTATTTTCATAACCGGATTTACCGGTATGTCGCGTATGACACGTTCAAGTATGCTTGAGGTCATTCGTTCAGACTATGTTATGGCTGCACGCGCCCAGGGCTTTTCAAAACGATCCGTAAATTACCGTCACGCGCTGCCAAATGCTATGATTCCCGTAATCACAAGCCTTGGTACACAGTTTTCTCACGCACTCAGCGGTACCATGATCCTGGAAACAATCTTTTCAATTCCGGGCACAGGTACTTATATCCAGAGTGCCGTAAGCAACCGTGACGTTCCTATTGTTACCGGTACTGTTATCATTCTGGCTATCTGGTTCTGTCTGGTAATGCTGCTTGTGGACATTCTTTACGCCGTAATGGATCCGCGTATCAAGGCCCAGTATGAAGCTCAGCAGAAGATGCGAAGCGGCAGAAGACAGAAAAGAGATCTTGGAGGAAGGGAGACAACGCTATGAGTAGTGAGATTGTTAAAATGACTGCAGGCATGGAAGATTCTGAAGCATTAAAGAAGCAGTCATCGTTCAAGATGATGCTTAAGCGCCTTGTTTCCAACAAGCTCGCTCTTACTGGCGGCATTATTTTCCTTATTCTGTTATTGGTTTCGATTTTGGCTCCGGTTATAGCTCCTTATGACTATCTGCAAGTCAATCCTTCGAATAAATATGCATCACCGAGCATGGAACACCTCCTCGGCACCGACCAGTTCGGACGCGACATTTTCAGCCGTATCATCTGGGGCGGAAGATACAGCCTTTCACTTGGTGTAGCAGGAACCGTTGTCAGCACTGTCCTTGGTATCATCCTTGGTTCTATAGCAGGTTACTTCGGAGGAATTGTTGATAACATCATAATGAGAATTACTGATGTTGTTCAATGCATTCCGGCCATGCTTCTTACCATCTGTATTTCAGTTGTTCTGAATCAGGGCTTTATGGCAACTGTCATAGCGCTGAGTTTCGGCGGAATATGGGGAACTGCCCGAATGCTGAGAGGACAGATACTTTCCGTCAGAACGCTTGAATATGTTGAGGCAGCCAAGGCCACAAACAACAAGTCGATTCGAGTTATCTTCAAATACGTCCTGCCTAACTCCATCCAGCAGACCATCATTGGTGCCTGCATGGGAATTGGCGGAACCATATCCGCTGCATCAGGTCTTTCTTTCCTGGGTTTAGGTATTCAGCCACCGTTGCCTGAATGGGGCGCCATGCTGAATGATGGCAGAACATACATCAGGTATTACCCGATGATGGTCATTGCTCCTTGTGTAATGATTGGCCTTACCATTCTGGCGATCAGTCTCTTCGGTGACGGTCTCAGAGATGCAATGGACCCGAGAATGAAGAAGTAAGGAGGCCGGACATGAAGAAATCAAAAAAGAATGCTGTTCCCTTCATGAGTGATGCGGAACGGATAGCCAAATCCGGAATCAACGGAATGGATATTAAACAGGTAGGACACGGACATCTCCAGGGATATAAAAAAGACAGTTTTGACGATGATACCATCCTCCGTGTTAAAGACCTCTGGGTCGAATATACTTCCGGAACGCAGCTTATCAAAGCTGTAAACGGCGTCAGCTTTGAAATCAAGAAAGGTGAATCACTCGGCCTTGTAGGTGAGTCAGGATGCGGCAAGAGCACCATAGCAAAGGCTCTTCTCAAGATTTTGCCTGATTTTTCAAGCCGCGTATACGGCGAGATGTGGTACGAAAACCTCGAGATGGTCAAGGCAACCGAAGAAGAGATGCTGGATATCAGGGGAAGTGAAATTTCCATGATCTTTCAGGATCCGATGACGGCTTTAAACCCGGTTAAGCGTGTGCTCGACCAGGTATCAGCAGTTGTTGAGCTTCATAATCCTAATCTTGATAAGAAAGAAGCTGATAGGCTCTCTATAGAGATGCTGAAAGAAGTTGGTATCAGCGAAGACCGTGTTCGTGAGTATCCGCACCAGTTCTCAGGCGGTATGCAGCAGCGTGTAGAGGTTGCTATCGGCCTTTCCTGCAAGCCGAAACTTCTTCTGGCCGATGAGCCTACGACAGCGCTTGATGTTACCATCCAGGCTCAGGTTCTTGAAATGATGAAGGACCTCATGACCGAAAAGAACACTGCCCTTCTGCTTATTACTCATAACCTTGGCATCGTTGCCGAGATGTGTGACTATGTTGCCGTTCTTTACGGCGGTGAAATTGTAGAATACGGTTCAAAACGTGAAGTATTCAAGGATCCTTGCCATCCGTATACTATAGGTCTTTTCGGAGCTATTCCGGATATGACAAGCAAAGGCGACAGACTTACCCCTGTTGAAGGCATAATGCCCGAACCTTCGGATCTTCCGCCGGGATGCAAATTTCATACCAGATGCCCATATGCAACCGATATCTGCCGCGAGGGAGACGTTCCTGTTGTTAATCTGGGCGGCACTCACACCTGTCAGTGCCACAAAATCGAAGAAGTCAGGCATGCAAGAAAGGAGAAGCAGGCATGAGCACACTTATAGAGCTTCAGAATCTGGAAAAATTCTTCAAAACGCCTAAGGGAATGCTGCACGCAGTCGATAACATCAGTATGAAGTTTGAAGCCGGCCAGACCATGGGTGTTGTAGGCGAATCCGGATGCGGCAAATCCACTCTTGCAAGAACCATTATCCATCTTTATGAGCCAACGGGCGGCAAAATGTTCTTCGAGGGTGAAGACATGACCAATCCGAACAAGGCTCAGATAAGAGACCTCAGAAACAAGATGCAGATCATCTTCCAGGATCCTTATATGACCTTGAACCCGAGATATACTGTTGAAGATACTCTTAAAGAACCACTGATCCTTTCGGGACAATATAAGAAAGGTGAATCTCTTGACCGTGAGATTCGCCGCCTTATGGATATGATCGGAATTTCGGGAAGGCTGAGAATGTCATATCCTCATGAGCTTTCAGGCGGACGCCGTCAGAGGGTAGGTATCGGTCGTGCTCTGGCTATGGACCCTAAGTTCATCGCCTGCGACGAGCCGGTTGCCAGCCTTGACGTAAGTATCCAGGCGCAGATCATTAACCTGCTTCAGGATCTTCAGCATGACTTCGGCCTGACATATATGTTTGTTACGCACGATATGTCGGTCGTTCGTCATATTTCCCATGATATAAGTGTTATGTATCTGGGACAGCTTGTTGAAACAAGCCCTTCACTTGAGCTTTTTGACAAGCCGCTTCACCCGTATTCCAAGGCGCTTTTAAGCGCGATTCCGTCTACGGATATCGACCATCCGAAGGAAAGAATTAAACTTAAAGGCGAACTTGTAAGCCCGATCAACCCTGAGCCGGGATGCAGATTTGCTCCGAGATGTCCTTATGCAACGGAAGCATGCAACAGACCACAGTCATTGCGTGAGATCCTTCCGGGACACTTCGTTTCATGTTGCAGAGTTGAGGAAATAAATAATGATTGAGAAAGACTGAACCCAGTCTTACCCTCCTGTTTAGGGCTGCGTTTTACGCGGCCCTAATATAAATAAAGAAAGGAAATTCTAATGAAAACTTGTTCATTAAAAGCCGGTGCGGGCAGCGCACCTATTGTTTTCCCGGAAAAGATGTTTCCTACCGATCGTCTGAACGGTGTACACGCAGATCCGTATGCCAGGATGTTTGTTTTTGACGCCGGCAAGCGCGTTGCACTGGTTTCTCTGGAAATGGTAAATGTTTCAGAAATACTTATCACAGAATGCAGGAAAATCATCGAGAATGCTACAGGCACCCCTTTTGACAATATCTGGGTGCATGTTACGCATGCGATCACCACGCCTCACGCACCAGGCGGCCCAAATGCAGGAATGAAAGAGCCTCCGCTTGGCGTGCAGCCGCAAGGACCCGGAGGGAATAAAGACCCGGAAGCTCCGATGAAGTATGAGCTCTTCAAAGCTGCTCTTCTTAAAGCAGTCTCCGAAGCTGCCGCTAAAGCTGCTGTACTTGAAGACGCAAAATTCGGCGTTGTCAAAGGCTCTACCAATGTTAACGTAAACCGCGACGTCAAGACACCTTTCGGATGGTGGGTAAAGCAGAATCCTGAAGGATATTCTAATAAGGAAATGATCGTCATTAAGGTCGAGAATCTTGAAGGCAAGACGATTGGTATTCTGACAGGCGCAGATCTTAAACCTAGCTGCATCGACCAGGCCGGGAGAAGCGACGGCAGTGCTGTTATTGACCCTGATGTTCCGGGCTTCGCATGCAGAAAAATCGAAAATGCTACTGGTGCTCCGTGCATGTTCTTTATGGGCGCAGCAGGCGATCAGGTACCAAGAGAGCAAGGCATGTATGAGGATGTTGACGCTGAAGGAAACGCTTTTGTAGTTGACCTTGGCGTGGAAAAGAGCTTCGAGCTTACAGCGAAGCTTGGCAATGAAATGACCGCAGATATAGAAAAAGCTGTATCCCAGATAAGCTGCGACAGAACCGAGGCTGTTGTTGATATCATCAACGGCTCTGTCCTTGCGAAGAAATGCAAAGATCCGGGAAGAGTAAAAGGCCCGGTACTTGAAAGGAAATTTGAAGAAGACGGCATAACCGAGGTTTCATCCGATGTTATCTGCATCGCTGGAGACATTGCATTTGCAGCAGTAAAACCCGAAATAAATTCCATCACGGGAAAACAGCTTAAAGATGCTTCGCCTTTTGAAAACACAATGGTAATGGCCATGGTGAACGGCGGAATGAAATATATGCCGGATGAAAATGCGTATAAAGATATCACATGGGAAAGCGGCAGAACCGGATTTATGCCGGGAACAGCCGAGAAATGGGTAGCCGGAACCGCACAGCTTTTTGAGCAGCTTAAAGGCAAAGCTGTCCCTGAGATTACTGCATTTTCTGAGCCTTTCCCCGATGGCGAGAGAATAATCAAGGCCGAAATAACTCCTGTGCCTGAGAATATTGATGAGGTCTGCGTTGTCGGAAGAACGATTACAGACCGCAGCATAGCTGACGGAAATCTTGTTCTTATGCTTGCTCCTGACGATGAAGATGCAAAGATAATCCCTGCTATGAAGCACGGTCCCGGCGGTCCCGGCGGTCCCGGTGGTCCTGCTGGTCCCGGTGGTCCTGCTGGTCCCGGCGCGAAAAGGATGGGCCCACCTCGCGGTGGCAAGGTTCCAAATCCTGTAAAAATTGAAGTTAAGCTTCCGGGATTTTCCGCACCTGTAGTTTCAGATAAGGCGGACCGCGGCGTTATAGATAAGTTCGTTCCCGGCAGATGGAAGGGCGTTCTTTATAACGTATTTACGCCTGAAAACATGGATCCGGATAAGAAATATCCGCTTGTTATTTTCATCCCGGATGCAAGCCCTAACGGCAACTATGCAGAGCTTGCGCTTTCCCAGGGAATCGGCGCAACATGCTGGGCAGAACCTTCCTGGCAGGCAAAGCACCCTTGCTATATACTTGCATTCCAGGTTCCTGCGGGCATCATGATGACAACCGATGCATATACCGTCGCTCCTGAATTTGAAGACTTTGTTGAATATATCAACAAGTTTATTGATGAGCACAATATTGATGAGGACCGCGTTTATACAACGGGTCAGTCTCAGGGCTGCATGTCGTCTATGGAGTTTGTTTGCCGCTATCCTGAGAAATTCGCTGCAGCCATGCCTGTTGCAGGTCACTGGAATATTGAAAAGATGCTCTCAAGAACAGACAGGAAGCTCCTCTTCGGTCTTTCAAGCGGAGCTAAGAAAGAGTATGACAACTTCAGAGCCTTAGTAGAAGGTTACAAGACTGCCGGCGCCGATGTACGTGAAGTTATCCTGAATTTCAGAGACGGCTTTGAGGTAAACGAAGCCAAGGTGCGCCAGGCTATCGAAGGCGGGCAGATCGTTTATATCGAATTCTCCGGCGAGACTGCGTTCCCTGAAGGAGCAGTTCTGAATGGACCGGGTGCTCATCACAACCGCGGCTGGGAGCTGACATATCAGCTTGAAAGCGCCAAGGAATGGCTGTTTGCACAACACAGATAAATTGCGAAATAATAATCCCCTTCGCATAACAAATCCCCCCTTCGCCGAAAAAACTGAACTGACCCCAAAAAGTCTAACTTTTTGGGGTCACCTCAAACCGATGAAGGGGGGATTTCTATATGAATCTTGTTTAGGTCACAGAACGTATTTTTTAAAGAACGCCTCCATGGCTTCAAATGTTTCCCCACAGAAATCCGGCTGCTGGATCTGCGGATTTCTCGGTGCGCCTGAGCCATGTCCGCCTCCGACAACCACATAAAACTCAGCATTTCCTCCGCAGTCAATGACCTTCTGGCAGACTCTCTTCCCCTGCATAAGCGGTATCAGAGTATCGCTGTCTCCATTGAAGCAGGCAATTGCAGGTAGCTTCTTGCCCTCACAAATGTGATTTGAAACGCTGCATTCAAACAGATGTCCCTCCGGATCATCTTCAAATGTATCCTCGTAGATCTCATATGCCTCAAAGGAGTAATTCTTCTCGCCCGGTCTCAGCTCGTAATTTGCATCTTTTTTATCCTGAAGCAGATACTGAGGATCTAATGGGCTGCAGAAGCAGACTACGGCAGAAACTTCCGAACTGTATTCTAGATTTTCGCCTATGTCAAATATCTTCTCCCCTGCTGTCATGGCTGCCATTGCAGCTGCATTTCCTCCCGAAGAGGTTCCCATCAATATTATTTTATCCGTGTCAATGCTGAATTTTTCCGCATTTGCGCGAAGGAATCTGACTGCTTCCTTGGCATCCTGAACATATGCCGGGTAGTGCGCATCATCGAGAAGAGATCCTCTGTACTCGATGACTGCAACCGCATACCCGCGTCTTGCAAATTCAAAAGCCATGGCTCCGCCGTTTGCGCCTTCCGTACCGTCAAATCCCGATCCCGGGCAGTATACGATTACCGGATATTTTTTGCGCTCTCCCATCGGATGCATCGGCATCGGTTCATCCCCTCTGTGCCTGTTTTTTACCAAAGTTCCTTCAACGACCAGGGCCCTTTTGAATTGCGGTCCTCCGGGACCTTTTCCTATACGGGCCGGCGATGTAATCTGCATCTTAAGATCGCGAGTCTGTCTGTGGGCATAAACCATCTTTTCTGATACATTGATATTGGCAATCGCTGTCTCAGGTGTAATTGTTGCTGTAATTTCCATGTTCAAATATCTCCTTGTTTTTTTCGTATCATAGGCAAAACCCGTACGTCCATCAAGGAACAATTTGTTCTAATAAATACAAATTTGAACAATCACGCTGCCTTCGGTGATCCTTCGAAAAATAGTTCGAACAGATTCATTTGTCCGGCGCAATCTTCTGCGACGATCTCTGACTCATCCGAAACAAATGTGTCGGGATCAGGCAATCCAAATCTGTGTACAAGGTCATCTTTTGCAATTTCAATTGCTCGTTCAACTTTACTGATATCAAAAAGATGTTCCGGCAGAGCGTATCTAATGTCATCCTCTGAGTAAATATACCCATCTCTATATGGTGCGTCATTGGCAATCAGTTCCTCTAATCGGTCTTGCAGGTCATCAAGCCGCCAAAGGAGCTGCTTTTCCGGTGCAGGGTAACTTCTATCATAATCATCGTCAACAAGGTATGGTAAGTATGTATCATAATAATTCATGAATGTTTCACCTTTCTCAGCCTGTCTTCTTTATTTCTGAGAATAGTGTAACAAATGTAATGTACGATTTATTGTACTTAAGCGGCAAGTCCGCCGCATAAGTGATATCTACAGGCTGGTTGATATGGGCCTTGGCTACGCAATAATGTCACTCTCGGACACAAGTTTTTATGACAACTTTAATCTTAAATTCATTGACATTGACGAAATACCGGAAGACATGCTATACCATAATCGGATCGTGGTATGGAAAGGCAATCTCTCACCTGCGGCAGCGAAATTCAGGGAAATTGTCAGCCGCAGCAAAGTCAAATAAACACGTTTAAAATATCTGATAGGAGATTTTACATATGTCGCTAACTAGTGCAAAGACGTCGTACGGCCCGGTAAGGGGCGTACCCACAAGAGACGGAAAAAGTACTGTATTTAAGGGGATCCCTTATGCCAAGCCGCCTGTTGGGGACTTAAGATTCGCACCGGCAGCTGCACATGAGCCATGGACCGAAGAAAGGCTCTGTGACACATTCGGGCCGGCCCCTATGCAGCCGAGTTTCAAGAACGAGAACCTTGAAATGTCAGAGGACTGCCTGTATCTGAATATCTACACACCGGCGGAGCAGCCGGGTGAGAAGCTTCCTGTCTTCTTCTGGATATTCGGTGGCGCATTTACCTTCGGCTATTCTCACGAGACAACGTATGACGGCGCAGCGATCTGCCGAAAGGGCTGCGTTCTGGTAACTATCAATTACCGAGTCAATATATTCGGATTCTTCAACACGCCTGAGCTTGAAGAGAGAAACGGCGGCCCGAAGTGCTGCGGTATCCTTGATCAGATCTATGCGCTTAACTGGGTAAGAGAGAATATAGACGCCTTCGGAGGCGACCCTGATAACATCATGATATTCGGGCAGAGCGCAGGCGGCATGTCCACAAGAATGCTGCTTACAAGCCCGCTTACAGAAGGCAAGTTCGCAAAGGCCGTAGTGCATTCCGGCGGCGGTATGAATGAAGGCGATCTGGTACGCCCTGCCGAAGAATTCAAAGATATGTGCGTAAGAACGCTGAAGACTGTCGGTTGGACATTTGAAGACATCATGAAGAAGGATTCCGCCGAGATCCTGAGTGTAATGCTTAAAGGAGTCAGGGAGACGATGGCAGACGGAGATCTTCAGTATTTCCAGCCTTTCATCGACGGTTATGCGCTTACTGAAGTTCCGGGCGTTGCAATCTACAATGGGAATTATCACGATGTTCCTGTTATGTGCGGAACGGTTGCGGGAGATTCCTGGATGTTCTCAAGAAAAATCAGAAAAGAGATCGAAGGGAACAATGCATATTTTAAAGGATTCGCGCTTTGCCCGTCGATAGCATGGGGACGCCGCAGTATCACAGAAGGCAGAAAAGGCATCTACAGCTATTACCTGGACAGAAAGCAGCCGCCTAAGGAGCATGCATATTATACACACGGAGAGCCTCCTTTCGGAGCTGACTCACCTCATGCATGTGAGCTGGCATACCTCTTCGGAACACTTGACCTTGTCGATGACAGATTCAAGGCATATGACTACGAAATGGCTGAAGTGATCAGAACGTACTGGACGAATTTTGCCAAATACGGAAATCCCAACGGAAATGGGAACGACGAAACACTGCCCTACTGGCCGCTTTTCGAAAAAGGCAGCGAACTCTCCATGCATTTTTCCGATACTGAGATAAAAGCCGAGGATCTGGTCACGAACAAATACATTGAAAGAGTAATAAAATTCAACGAGACGCATCCGGGGATGCTGTGCTCGCTGGAGGGCTTCTGGGAAATTTAGTATCGGTTATTGAACAACGAAATGCCGCAAACGTAATATTTCTGTAATTTTTTCCTCTTGATATAAGAAGAGAATCAGCAATATAAGCACTGATCCTCTTCTTATTTTTATATCGTTCAACGGTCTATCGGATTAAATTTCATAAGCAGCTGCTCGAGTTAGGATCTTTGGCTGCTGTGGCTGCATTCATTTCGGTCTATTAATACTATTTTCCTTTGTCGGCGAATCATAGTCCAATAAAAAAGAGCTTTTCCCTTATAGAAAAGCTCTTTTAATGTCTGAATATTTAAATACTTATTCTTCTGTTCCGATATTTCTTACTGTGTAGAATGCTTCGTGAGTTGCATAAACGATCTGACGCGGAGCGCGGCAGTCGCCGATTATATGCACTTCAGGAGCGCACTGTGACAGAGCGCAGGCTTCATCCCAAAGAGGCTTCATTCCTACGGAATATACGATCGTGTCGGCCTCAATGAATACCTTATCATCGCCGCACTGAGCTTCTACGCCATTCGGCTTGATAGAGAGGACCTTTGTTGATGTATGTACGTCAACTTTTCCTAAATCAAGCTGTTCCTGGATAGCGACCATATGGTTTACATTGCCGCCGTCAGGAAGTTCAGGAAGCATTTCGATAAGGGAAACTTCTCTGCCCAGACGTGTAAGGTGAATAGCCAGTTCTGATCCTACAAGACCGCCGCCGATGATGGCAACCTTCTTGCCGCAAAGCTCAGGATTCTTATGTATATCAAATGCGCCATATACATTTTCGCCGTCAATTCCCTCGAAAGGAGGCTTGATCGGTACAGCACCTATTGCGCAGATAATAACATCAGGAGCGACCTCCTGTGCCAGCTCAGGGGTAACCTCTGTGTTAAGGCGCAGATCAATATCTGCTTCCTGTACACGTTTTGCCTGGTGGCAGATGTATTCATACATCCTCTTCTTGAAATCCATTCCCTTTTCAAGATTCAGTACGCCGCCCAGACGGTCTGATTTCTCGCAAAGGATTACTTCGTGACCGCGCTCAACAGCAGTAAGAGCTGCCTGCATTCCGCCAACACCGCCGCCTGCAATAAGGATCTTTTTCTTTTTAGCAGGCTTGATATCAAACTGAAGCTCGTATTCATGGCCAACCTTCGGGTTGATAGCGCACCAGTAACGACGATTATAGAAGCCGCCTGACATGCAGACATAGCATCTCATGCACTTGTTGATATCATCTTCGCGGCCGGTCTGAGGCTTAAGAGACATAAACTGGTCTGCCAGAAGAGCACGTGCAACTCCAACGAAATCAGCCTTGCCGGAAGCTATGATCTCTTCCATCTGCTCCGGATCGTTCAATGCGCCGACAGTGGCAACGAGTGATTTCTTGACATGCTTCTTGACCTCTGCTGCAAGATATACGTTGCAGCCTTCCTCGTGGAACATGCTCGGATGCATTATTGTAAATGAGTTCGGAACCTCGTGATTACCTGCTGAACAATGAATGATGTCAACCAGGCCGTCCAGAGCTTTGGCAATTTCAATGCCCTCTTTCATGTCATAGCCATTCGGCATTCTTTCATCAACGCTCATACGGAACTCGATCGGGAATTTCGGTCCTACTGCATTGCGGACTGACTTCACGATCTCGAGAGCCAGACGCATACGGTTCTCGAAGCTTCCGCCCCATTTGTCGGTACGTTTATTAACGCCCGGGGAGAGGAACTGGCTTATCAGCCAACCATGACCTCCATGGATTGTAACCATCTGGAAACCACAATGCTTTGCAAAAGCAGCGCCTTTTCCAAATGCTTCAATAACTTCCAGAATTACTTCTTCCGGCATTTCAAAAACTTCGTTTCCTGTAGGTCCGAATTCATGGACCGGTCCATAAGTTATGCCGTCCGGACACATAGGAGGAGATTCAACTTTGCCGCCCAGCTTTACTCTGACATGGGCAAAACGTCCGCCGTGACTGAGCTCCAGACAAGGTACGCAGCCATACTGGCTCATACTGCGTGCAAGCTCTGTCATGCTTGGCATACTTAATGGATCGTCCAATCTGAACTGACTTGTATGGGACTGGCCCGTACGAGTGTGAACGATGCTTTCTCCAAGAGTGACACAACCTACTCCACCCTTTGCTTTCTCAATAAAAAATGATGCGCCTTTATTATCGGGCCAGTTCTGTGCCGACAGATCCGGATAAGACGTCGGAGCGGAAATGATCCTGTTCTTAAACAGCACATTGCCTACAGAGATAGGGCTGAACAAATGAGGATATTTGCATGAATACATAAGATCGTTCCTTTCTGTGTTTATTTTCCGGCGAAGGAATAGTCTTAACAAAATTCCAATCCACCACATTTATCATACAGTTTCTTCTCTCTCTTGTAAAATTCCCTTTAAACATACTTTAATGATTAAAATGAATCATATTGCCTTTTCTTTACTCCCCTGTACGTACATGATATTATACATGTGAAAAAAAGAGTATTCTGCATCAGAAGAAACAAAGGAGATCCATTATGAGTACATATAATTACAGTTATTCTGGCATGGAAATATGGGACCGTGAAACCTGGAAAGGACGTGAAAGCGTACTTTATCCGCTGGCAATGTGGCTGGAAGCTAATAACAGGGAAATCACCAGAGGACAGGGCAGTTGCGTTGAGCGCACGGATGCCCCTATGTTTCATAAAACAGGGCAGTATATTTACCCTGAAGTTGTAGATGAGCTTGATAAAATGGGCCTTACTTTCAGGCATGACGGTCTTGGCGGTGAATATTGGATCATGATCTGCCCCAAGACTTGCGGAAAAGACGGCAATCGACATCCTGATTTTCTTGTTGTCATGGCAGATGCTGACTATAGTGACAATTACTGGGCAATGAAGCTCATGGACTTCTATAAAGATTACAACAAAAAGGCTGCCGAGACCGGTACCTGCATTCTTTACTGCGTAACAGACGGACAAGATGAGGACTGTCTGTACTCCAACATTCTATGTGAGATGCATGCGATTTTTCATGTTGAGCTTGACCACCTTTTCGTTGATGTTTCTTCGGTTTACAAAAACGGATTATCTCTTAAAAATGTCCCGGGGCTGATTTACAAAGATGCCGGCGGCGCTTTGGCAGACCCGGATGCGTCTGTAACCGAGATCTGCGGTACTCCGGCGCTGGATTTTACGGGCAGATGGTATAACTTTATCAGCCACACATATAATGTTGCACGCTCTCCTAAATATTTTCACAAATGTTTTGACAAGGAACGTCTTGTTCACAGTGCAGCAGGCCGTGAGATGGCAGAGGGCTTCTGGCTGGAACACAATGCTGACTGTGCGGATCATCCGGTTATGATGGATTACTGGAATGAAAAAGGAATTTCATTTGCCAGACATGACTGCCGGGGTGAACAATGGCTGTCCATGGCTCCTTCCGGCTTGTCAGAAGAGGAAAGCCTTCCGCTCGTTATGGTTTTCCAGGAGGTCACCCGATGCGATCCGTATCAGGAGATGCTGCTTATTTCCAACTACCGTCGCATTTTTGAACTGGTAGGTGACCGACAGTTTATTGCCTGCTTTTTTGCGCTGGAAACCGTTGAGGATAACGAGCTTATGAGCGAGATTATCAAAGATGCTCTTAAGGAATTCCATGGGGACGAAAAGAGAGTGTATGTTGTAGGTCATTCGCATAACAGCTTCTTCACTCAGGTCTTTGCCTATAATCACCCTGACCAGGTTGCAGGATTCTGTATTCTGAATGGATCACATGGTATGCAGGATCCGAGACGTCCGGGCGGTGATATAAAGATAACAGAGGAAATGGTTGAAAACATGTCCCGCTATGATATGCCTGTCATTATCATTAACGGGTACGCGGAAAGTGATTTTACCGATGAAAACGTTTTGACCAAGCTTAAAAGCGTAGATGCTGCTGTCGGATGCTGGCAAACAAGGCTTCGCGCCTGCCGCTGCCCGATTCCGGAGGCATCGGATATCATTGAAGCCCGTGAAAACGGAAGCGTTGTTGAACGAAAGATGGGACTGAAAGCCGACCGGACAAATGTTGAAAATTCCATGGGATTCGACCTTTATATGGCAGAGATCATGAATAACGAGGGCAAATGGCATCTGAAATGCATTACGATCGAAAATATGCCGCATATGATAACCCCACAGATGCCGGATCTTTTCTGGAACTATCTGAAAAAGTTTGAGCGCTGTCGTGACCTCAGCATAAATGAGAGATATTGATATGTATGTATTTGTTTCATCCTGGTCTATGAAAGACGGGACCGGATTTGTAAGATCGTTTACTTTCAATGAAGAGCATAAACGCAAAAAAAGGAACCACATTTCTGTGGTTCCTTCGTAAGGGACATGTCATCCCTCATTATTACATTTCAACCATAACCTTAATGTTACTGCCGTCATTGATCGCTGCATCCAGTGCCTCAAAATACTGTTCAAGCTTGTAACGGGCGGTTATAAGAGGCTTTACCTCAACCCATTTCTTCTCCAGAGCCAGCATTGCCTCCGGGAAATCATAAGCCGTACAGCAAGTCGGAATATAAGATTTTTCCTGGCCCCAGATCGGCAGAATATCCAGTGAGAAAGCTTCTCTGATTACTGCGTACTGGATAAGTCTTCCGCCTTTTTTCAGCATATTAAATCCGCTTGATATCATAGATACACTACCTGTCGTATCTACAACGATATCAACTCCGCGTCTGTATTTGCTGAACAGGGCGTTCTCATGAACAGAATAATCTTTCCTGTCCATCCTGATCGTATTCACTCCGAGATTATTTAAAATATCCAGCTTATTCTGGTTTCCGGCAATGACTATTACATCCGAAACTCCGCTATGCTTAAGAAGCTGTGCCATCAAGATTCCGCTGCAGCCTGAACCCAGTACAATTGCGGTCTCGCCTATACGCGGATTTGCTCTCTTGATTCCGTGAATACAGCAGGCAATCGGCTCAGCGAAAGTTGCTTCTTCCAGCGTCAGATTTTCAGGAACCTTGTAGATCTTATTGGCCTTCAAAAGAGCATACTCGGAAAAACATCCGTCCCTGTCATGGCCGAGATAATGGTTTCCTTCGCAGTAAACGCTCTTTCCCTCCTTGCAATAGTCGCATTCTTCGCAGAATAAAGTAGGATCAGCTGTGACTCTGTCGCCCACTGAGATGCCCTTTACGCCTTTGCCAACGGCTTCGACAATACCGCCGAACTCATGGCCGGGCGTGATCGGGTACTCACTTCTGTCAGTACCGCATTTGTCAATATCTCCGTCAGCGCCTTTGCAGATTCCGCAGAAAGCGACCTTTACAAGGACTTCCTTTTCGCCTACTTCAGGGATCGGGATTTCCTTAATAGCGCCGTTTTCTCTTCCCGGTGCACTGTAAACAACAGCTTTCATTGTCTTTTCCATTATTATTCCTCCGGGTGTACTGCAAATACTACCTTAGCGCATTTACCGCTCATCATATCGGCAAATGCTTCATTGTATTCCTCCAGAGGATGAACGCTCTGAATCAGCTGTTCCAGCTCGTCCTTAACCTTAGGAAGCATTCTCACGGTTTTTACAAAGCCGTCATTTGAATTGAACATTCCATGAACATGGATCTGCCTGAACCACATATTCTTTAACAGGTTGATAGGAAGATCGAATTTATCAGGATACTGCGCAACATATACAACATGGCTGTCAACATCCAGAAGATTAATGCAGTTAACTGCTGCTGAAGGAGCGCCTGAGCATTCAATGATCGCATCATATCCGAATCCTTCTGTGTAAGAAAGAGCCTGCTCATTAGCATCGGCATCCATCGGATTGATAGCAGCATCTGCTCCAAGCTTCAGTGCAAGAGCTCTCTTCTCTTCCATCGGCTCCAGCATTGTAATGTGCGAGCAGCCTTTTCTCTTTGCAAGGATCAGGCACAGAAGACCGATTCCGCCGCCGCCTGAAATTGCAAGCCTTGTTCCAAACTTAACTTCTGCTGACTCAACAGCATGAACAGCAACTGAAAGAGGCTCAGTCAATACAGCATCTTTAAGAGATACTTCATCCGGAACCTTGTAAAGCTGTGACATATGCCAGCAAATATACTCAGCCATTGCATCCATATGCATATGCGGATGAAGGCAGAACGACTCCTGTCCATTACGGCAATATCTGCATGAATTGCAGAAATGCATGAAGTTACCTGTTACGCGGTCTCCCTCTTTCCAGCCCAGTTTGGCAGCTTCAGCTCCGACTTTATCGATAACGCCGGACATCTCATGGCCGGTCTGTCTCGGAAGTGACTTCCTTGTCTCTTCCTCCAGGAATCCCAGGCCACCTTTTATATATTTAACATCTGAACCGCAAATAGAGGCGTAAGAAATCCTTATTCTTACTTCTTCCGGGCCTGGCTCGGGAATATCCTTCTCAATGAGGTCCATTGTGCCTAATTTCTTTTCAGCCGGTTCGCCGAGGCTTGTTATGACAAGCGCTTTCATTTTTTCACCCATTTTTTATCCTCCATATTATCTGTTAAATAGTACTCTTTCGACATCTATCCGTTTATACTATAGCAAGGCACCGATGCAATGTATAATCTTTATTTTATATAGGTTTATCCCACTTTTGAATTACGTATTCTGCCGGACAATACTCCATCCTTAACACCGCTGATTCAGCCACAAAAAACGGGCCGGTCTGATGACCGGCCCGTAAATGTTATACGCGACTTATCTGTCGTTTCTTCGTTTGATGAGGAGTCCTCCGCTCAGCATGATGGCAACTGCCAGAAGCATCATTATCATCCAAAGGGATGTGTTGCTGTGATCGCCTGTGATAGGAACAGGTTTTTCCGGCTCA
>JAZQNN010000060.1:0-9193 GCA_045627365.1 Lachnospiraceae bacterium | reverse complement strand
AATATGTAGAAATAATTGCTCAGCCGCAATAATATATGCCAAAAATTTTATATTGTATGGCTTTTCCCCCTGGCTCGATTGCGTAAAGAAAGCACCGTGCATAACTCTGCACGGTGCCTTCTTTTTCTCTAACCTATTATTCTTTTAATCAATAATCAATAACTTCGATTTCGCCCGATCTGATTCCCTCAACGAAGAGCTTGGCCAGCCATGGATCGAACTGTGTTCCCGCGTTGTTTTCGATCTCGGAAACGGCTGTCTCGACCGGCATCTTGGACTTGTATGAACGCTTGGAAACCATTGCGTCAAATGAGTCTGCGATCGAAAGGCATCTTGCGCCGATAGGAATGTATTCTGCCTTGATTCCGCGCGGATAACCGGATCCGTCGTATTTCTCATGATGACCCAGAACGGCAGGAATAACGTAGTCCAGAGACGGCAGGTGACGAATCATCTCTATCGAGCGCTCTACGTGCTGCCTCATAACAGCGAACTCCTCCGGAGTCAGCTTGCCTTCCTTGGAAAGGATCGCATCCGGAATACCGATCTTACCGATATCGTGCAGCAGGCCGGCCTGACGGATGACCTCAACGATCTCCTCATTAAGTCCCGCTTTCTGAGCCAGTTTGACCGCATATTTTGAAACACACTGTGAGTGGTTGAATGTGTAATGGTCTTTCGCGTCGATTGCCGCCGTCAGCGCATAGATCGTTGAATAAAGCTCGTTGATGGTATCGTCTTTATTACCGCCCTTATCCGCTTCGGCTTCTTTCATATTGACGGTGAATATCGCAATATCGTTTTTGCCCTTCTGCTTGATCTTGAATACAGCCATGTTCGCGTAGGAAACAAGCTGATTCAGGTTAGCTGCAGAATAAGGATATGTACAGATGCCCGCGGAGAACGTCAGGAACTTTTTCGTTGCTTCCGTGCTCTTTTCGATACTTTCTGCAAGTGCTGCCCTCACATCCTGCGCCAGCTTCATTGCCGTTGCACTGTCACACTTAGGCAGCAATACGCCGAACTCTTTGCCGCTGTATCTGGCGACCATTCCGCGGCTGCCGACTATCGCATTAAGCATATCCGCAAATGCCTTGAGCACTCTGTCGCCTTCCTCAGTTCCGTACAGTTCGTTATAAAGGCTGAAGTCGTCAAGGTTAAACAGAATGAAGGTAACCGGCGAGTTCTCCTCATCGGCCAGCAGATCTTCCATTTGCTTGATCAGAGCTCTTCTGTTAAAAGCGCCGGTCAGAAGGTCGTGGCGCGCCTCCCTCTCCATCTGGCTGTACAGTCTGGCGTTCTTGATCGCCATTGACGAAACATTAGAAAGAGAGTTAAGGAAGTTGATATCCTCGTAGGAGTATGTGGCTTTTTTGCCTGATTTGCCGGAGAAAATAGCAAATCCCAATACTTCGCCGTCATTCATGAACGGCAGAATATAGTTAGCGTTTATCGCTTCGAAAAGACGTTTTTCTTCTTCCCACATTCCGCGGAAAGCAACCGACCTGCGGAAATCTTCATAGAAAATTCCCTCGCCCGTCTTCTTTATCTTAGAGATCAGCGGATTGTCCGCAGATATCGTGACCGCCCTGTCAAGAGTGCCTATGTCATCGACGGCGACATACTGTTTATCCGCCTCGGAATACATTGCCAGATGAATCGTCTCAGCCGGGACCTCTTCCTTGGCCAGCTGGTAGAATTTCGACAGGATCTCGTCGAGCTGCAGCGATGAGTTTACTATCGTTGAGAAATCACGCACGTTCTCATCCCGTCGGGCGTTATCACGAATGAACAACCGGCTCGACAGTTTTCTGAACAGAACGAAGAAGCAGATCCCGACAAAAGCGCAAATTACAGCGGCAATGACCATTGAATCCTTAACGGTCCCGCCGAATAATTTGTCGATATATCCGACCATGATATCGCCCAGATAAGCATAGAACACCGCGGTGAAAACGAGCGAGATAACAAATACTGCTCCGCCCGAAGCTATCTGGCTGGTCGCGTAGATCCTCTTCTTACAGAATGCGTAATATACAAAGCATGCGTTGATCATGCATGAGAGTGTGTCATTAGGGAATGTGTTCATCGCAGGGATGACATCCAAAAGAACACCGACCAGCATTATGATGATACCGATAAGCAGCGGTCTTAAGTACTTCCACTGAACTACATCGTCCATAAGGCTGGCTCTGACTTCATATATAACACTGATAATTATAGTCAGTGAGAAAATGACCGGGAGGATCGCCCATATACTTGCATCGTAGTGGAATACCGCCTCTCCGTTAACATTCTCCATACGCGGATTCGGTAAGAACACATCGAAGAAGTTGAGAACAACCATAACGACCGTACCGATACCGAAGACTATCTTCATGAAGTAGCCTTTGCGGCCGGTGTATGCCGATGCCAGAAGGTAATACATGTACGGCACGAAGAAAAGTCCGGACAGTGAGACCTTCCACCACAGTTCAACTCCCGGCGCAAGCTGAAGTCTCATGCATAATGATCCTGCGCACCAGAAGATAAACGACACAAGAAGAAGCATAAACGCATGGATCGCGTTATTCTTCTTGGCAGTGATCAGCGTGAACAGTAAGAAAACGTTACACAAAAGCGCCAGCGCAGGAACTGAAGTAAAGAGTATCTCATTTATTGAGGACAAAACTCTCACCTCCTCTTCCGAACACGCCGCCCGCCATGTTGCGCAGGTCGATTATATCAGTCTTGACCGGATTGATCTTACGGATCTTCCGTCCGACCTTATTTTCATAATTATTTATGGTATTCTCAGGCAAAATCGTTACCTCCAAAGGCTCCCTTCCAAGAAGCCTCTTAAGGTCATTGAAATCGTGATCATAATGCCTGTAATAAGCGCCCATGTGCTCAATTATCAGCTGTTCCGTCAGGAAGAAGCTCTGTTTGGCACTCAGGTCGACCTCAACATACATATGAAGGAACGAGCATTTATTGCCGTCGTATTCCTTGCACGCAAACCAGTCTTTGATAGGAAGTCCGGCAAGCTCGATTACCCGTTCGATACTGCTTTGGGTTATACGCGTGAATCCGGCAATGTCGATCACCGAAGGAACTCTGTCAACATATTCAAACTGCGGCAGCTTAAGATCGTCCTTCTCATTGCAGATACGAAGGCATCTGTAAACATCGCCAGGTCTGTATCGCATAAACGAACCGCCCTTGAATACGGTAAGCACAAGCTCATACTCTTCATTGGCACGTACCTCGTCCATAAGGTAGGTGTGCGGAACGTATGACGGATCTGCCTCATTCAGGTAAACCTCAGAAAGCGGTATAAACTCGTAAAAAGCGGTATCCGGGAAGAATACCAGTCCGTCTCTGGACCAGGTCTCTGTTGCCAGGCAGCATGTCTCCGTTCCGCCGTGGATCTCCAGAGGCTTCATTCCCCATGCCTGTTCGAGCTCGTCCTTGAACATCGCAGTGTCGGTGCCGACGCATACGAAGCCCTTCAGCTTGAATATATCCTTAGGGACCATCGGACGCTTGTCGCGTTTTGTCTGATATTTAGCCTTTGCTATTCTGAAAAGCATGCCCAGGTTCATTCCGAAAATACCCGACAGGCTGAATCCGGAAGAGCTGGTGAATTCATCAAAATTCTTGGTTATCGCATAAACAATGCTGCTCATGCCGAAGAGCTGGTCAAGTCCGTGCTTTGCAGCTGACTTGAAGCCGACTTTGTTCTGCTGGGAGAAGCTTAAGTTCTGTGCCTCTTTCAGGCTCGGCATGAAGTGGAAATCCATTTCATTGTCAACGAGCAGCGGGAATAGGCCCGTTGCATACGGCAGCGGTGCGAGGCCATACAGCGCGTTGGCGTTAGGTTGTACACGGAATTTGCCCTTTCCTGTAGATGTGGAAAGGATCATCGCGCTGAGAACGTTTCTGGTGTAAACATCCAGCATTTCCCTGGTGTAAGGCGCGAGTTTGACAGGCTTGCTTCCGCTCTCCCACGTGGTTTCCAGCCATACAAGAGGCTTTGAAGGAAGCATCTCTTCATGTTTGTTCAGTAAGATGTTCTGATAGTCTTCATATTTGGTGAGAGGGATCAGTTCACGGAACTCCGCAACAGTCTTAGGCTGCGCATCCTTCATGATGGATTTGCCCAGCTCAGACGCGGCAAAAATACGGATCTGCTCATCCAGCAACCTGAATTGCATATCCATATACTCGGTCATGTCCATATTTAAGAAACCGCAGTATTCGTCCCAAATCTCATCTTTGGGCAATCTTTTTAGTTTCTCTTTAAAGAGCATCCGACTTCTTCTTGCCTTTCCCAAATCCGAGGAACGGTACTACTTTTTTGTATTCCTCATACCCGTCTATATATTTCTCAAACCAGTAAACATCCTGAATAATGATGTATACAGTATTTAATACAGTTGTCTCTATCGCGCATACAAGACCTTCAACAGTCCATGTCATTACCGCCAGCGCCGCGCTCATCAATATAAATGAATAAAAGCCCGGATGTCTTGCCCAACCGTAAAGACCTTCTCTTGATGCGGCAGTTTTGTCAAAAGCGGATATGTAATTGCTCTCGTCTGCCACTCCGAGCAAAACCCCGTACCACACCATAGCGGTTGCGGCCAAAATCGCGCCTATAATGAGGGGCGTGTCAACTCCGTCGAACCCGCGCAGGAACGCACGAAACCACATCACTGCGAAAATCACAAGCCCCAGTATAAACCAGATATTGATTTTGATCTTTGTGCCGAACATTCCGGCTCGCTTGCATTCGAAAAGTCCAAATGCGATGAACGCAGCCAGTCCCAGGCAGATACTAACAACCATTTTTCTTCGTAAATGCTACGCCCACAGTTCCCGGGCCTGCAAATATGCCAATAACCGGTCCGACATATTCAATGCGGATCCGTGCTTCCGGATATATCTTCTTTATCATTTCCGCAAGTTCATTTGCCCTTTCAAGGCAATCTGCGTGAAATACTGTCACTTCATACGTCGGGTCCAGTTCTGCTTGTGCCTTTTCAAGGACAGCTGCAAGGCCTTCGTTCATATTTCTGGTAACGCCTATATCCCGGACTTCGCCGTTTTGGAAAACCATCAGCGGCTTTATCCCGAGAATATCTGCTGCCAGCATCTTGATCGCTCCGACGCGTCCGCCCTTCTTGGCATACTTCAGCGAATCAAGAACGAAATAAACACCGATCTTTCCTTTAAGTTCATCAAGAGCTGCCATGATCTCGGCCGCGCTCATTCCATCCTCTGCCATCCTGGCGGCTTCGCGGACCATGATCGCCATTCCATGCGAGACCTGTGTCGTGTCATACACATAAACCTTCCTGCCCGGATTACGTGTTTTGAAAAGCTGAGACGCTACGACCGCTGCGGCATAACAACCCGACATCTTCTTCGTAAGTGCAAGGCACAGAACTTCCTCGGCATCATCAGAAGCCTCCACCATCGCCTCAAGCATCTCACCTGCTGAGAAGTGAGAACTGGTGATCGTAGAAGCATCCTTAATTCTGTCGTAGAACTCCGGCGGGGTCAAATCGACCATATTACGGTACGTTTTGTCTGAAAAAACGACAAAATCACTAACCATCCTTGCGGATAGTTCGCGTACCTCCCCCGGGCTCATATCACAACCGGTATGCGTAACAATACTTACCTTTGTCATAATAATCGCCTCGCAATTGTCAAAATATCACTTATATTTACAAAAATCAATAACTTTCTTGCGGTTTTTTTTGTCAATGATTATAATGATTGTTAATAAAAATAAAAAGAGAAGTGGGGTTATCCACAATATGTTGTTGACAGTTACGGACGTAACCACAGCATTTGCTGTTTCGGCAGACAATCTGAACTGCAAAAAAAATTTACTTAATTCCCTGAATTATTTTCCGGTAGCCGACAAGGACACAGGAACTAATATGGCCATCTCCATGGAGCTGGTTCGTGACAATCTGACCGAATGCACGTGGCCTAAGGAAGTGTTTGATAATGTTGTAGATACCTTTATCAACAAAGCCCACGGCAACTCCGGAACCATTCTTACGATGTTCTTCTTAGGCATGGCTTCCGCCCTTCCCGAAGGGCGTGACATAGACGGACGTCAGCTGGCCCAGGCATATATCCAGGGCGCCAACAGCGCTTTCGACTGTATGCCAAACATAATAGACGGAACCATTCTTTCCCTGATGAAGAAGACGGCTGATTCCTGTCTTTCGTCCCTTCCCGAACTTGAAAATGACCCTATCGTAGTCTGGGAGCGCATCTGCAATGAAGCTTTTTCTATTCTGCCTCTTACTGCGTATCAGAACCCGACCCTCAAGCAATACCTGCTGCCGGATTCGGGTGCTGCAGGTTTCTGCATCATTTTAGACAGCTTCCGAAGCGCTTTTCTCCACCTGAAAGATACTTCCATTTCTTATGAACTGGAGTCGATCCTTCCGGGTGAAGAGATCGAAAATATCACCGATTGGAAGATATCAACGCCATACCAGTACTGTTTTGAGCTCGTAGTCGGTATCCCCGATATTACCTCAGGGAGCGAGCTGGACAGGATCTCCTGTGAGATATGGGCCGGCCTTTCCAATATGGGCGATTGTCTGATAGTCGTTCCCCACAAAAACAACATCAAAGTCCACATTCATACCAATAGTCCTACCGGCGTCGTCAACTACGTATCCAGATACGGTCACATCCTCAGCCGCAAAATGGACGACATGCTTTCTTTATCCTGAATAACAGCCGATACAACATACAAAAGACCTTGCCTGATCACTCAGACAAGGTCTTCTTTTAAGGATTTGGTTTAATTACAATGGTTTATTTGGTCATTCCCATCGGGCCTTCGGTGAACATCTTAGGATCCATGATCTTAAGATCTTTGCTGATGATAGGAGTGAACTCCATGTAAGCAAGGATGTCTTTCTCAAGATCAACGCCAGGAGCGATCTCGATAAGGGTCATGCCCTCTTTCTCCATCTTGAATACAGCACGCTCAGAGATGTAGTAAACAGTCTTGCCTGTCTTACGTGCATAGTCACCTGAGAATGTGATCTGCTCAACGTCTTTCTTATACTTGATGAACTTGCCCTGCTGAACGATCTCGATCTTGCCGTCGCCGATGTTGAACTTGTTGCCGCCTGCAAGGAATGTTCCTACAAAGCAAACAACGTCAGAGCACTGAGTAATGTTGATGAATCCGCCAGGGCCGGTAACCTTTCCTGCGAACTTGGAAACGTTAACGTTACCATGGCTGTCAACTTCTGCTGCTCCGAGAACTGCAACGTCGATTCCGCCGCCGTCGTAAATATCAAATGTATTGATATGAGAGATAATAGCTTCAGGGTTAACTGCGCAGCAGATTCTCATTCCGCCAAGAGGAACTCCGCCGAAGATACCGGCCTCGATTGAAAGAACGATATCATCTGAGAAGCCTTCTTCTGCAGCAACGTCAGAAACCATTTCCGGCATACCGATACCAAGGTTAACATGAGCTCCCTTAGGGATAACGGCTGCAGCCCTACGTCCGCAAACCTTTCTCTCTGAAAGAGGTTCCGGAGTGTATGAACCGGCAGGTACTCTGTACTCACCGCTCCACTCTGGATGATACTCAGGATCAGCCAGACACTGTCTGTGTCCGTCTTTGTCAGCTACTACTACATAGTCAACAAGTGCTGAAGGGATAACAACGTCATGAGCCTTGAGGTTACCACGCTCAACAACTGTCTCAACCTGTGCGATTACGATACCGCCTGAGTTGTGGGTTGCGCATGCCATTTCGAAAGCGTCCATCTCGATTGCTTCTTTGGTCTGGGTGATGTTACCGATAGTATCGGAAGCAGTACCACGAACAAAGCAAACGTTGATAGGCTGAGTCTTGTAACGAAGATATTCCTGTCCGTCGAATTCTACAACTTCAACGATTTCCTTATCCTGATCCTTAGCTGCCTGATTGCCCTTGCATCCTTCGATACGTGGGTCAGCATAAGTCTCAAGACCAACTGTTGTGAATACGCCAGGCTTCTTGCCTGCGAGTGCACGAAGGATCTGTGAGTTAACACCCTGAGGAACGATGTAGCATGGGAATGCATTTGCATCAAACAGAGCCTTCAAATTAGGTGTTGTTCCAACGTGAGCTGTGTGGAGCTCGCCGATAAGGCCTTCAAGAGCCAGAGCGTTCATGCCCCAGTCTCCGTTATCGCCGATACCTGACTCATAGAAAAGTCTGATATTTCTTGGGCTGCCTGTCTCCAGGAATCTATCACGAAGTGCGTTGAGAAGAGTCTGAGGAATAGATGTAGCGATAATGCCCTGGCATCCCAGAGTATCGCCATCTTTGATCAGTTCAGCGGCTTCGCGAGCTGTAATAACTTTCATATCTGTCTCTCCTTTCATCAAAGATCAATCTTTCCACTGAGCAATTACGCCGTTTGCAAGCATTTCCTCAGCATCTTCCTTAGAATAGCCCATCATTTCGAGAACTTCGAATGAGTGCTCGCCAACACGGCTGTAAGGAATGTTAACAACAGGCTCAGGCTTGTCACCGAATGTTGCAGGAGGAGCCGGGAACATGGTTGTTTTTCCGTCTCTGTGAGTAACAGGATAGATCATGTTATTTGCAAGAGCCTGCTCATCAGTAACTACATCGTAAACATGGTAGATCTTTGAAAATGCAACGTCGTTCTCCTGAAGTCTCTTGCACATCTCTTCCTCAGTGTACTGAGCGAAACCGTTCTCGATAATGTGGAACATTTCATCACGGTTCGCTGTAGCTCCATCAGGATTGTTGAAACGTGGATCATCCATAAGGTCTTCTCTGCCGACTGCCTTTAAGTACTTAGGATAGATCTTAGCATCGAAAATACTGGTGTTGATCCATGCGCCGTCCTTGGTCTTGTATGTGTTGCATACAGGTGAAGCCGGCTTGGTTCTTGTCTTAGGATAGATCTCGTGCGGGTTGTACTGGCATGACATAAGGTCGCAGCCTGCTGCCCATACTGCCTGACCGTAAAGTGATGCGAAGATCTGGCATCCTTCACCGGTCTTTTCTCTCTGGTAAAGGGCTGTTCCGATAGCGCCTGCGAGAGTAGAAGCTGTAGAGTTATCACCGATTCCATAGAAAGGAATTGCAGGTGAAGCGCCCTCTGCTCCGCCGCCTTCTGACTGGTCGATCTGCATTCCT
>JAZQNN010000059.1:0-2497 GCA_045627365.1 Lachnospiraceae bacterium | reverse complement strand
CCTCTTGCCGTAATAGGAAGTGTCATCATCGGACTGATCCTTCTGTTCTTTGTCAATAAGAAATCTCATAAAAATCCCTATATCATCGTTCTTTCCTGCCAAAATCATGAGGCGGAAACACAGGCAATGAAATATGTAAATGCTCAGGTGGAAAGATGCGTTGTAAAATCCAAATCGGCACAGAATGGTCTTGTTGAGTTAAATATGGAAGTCCGTTTGAAAGACGACAATACGGATTTCATCAACGCCCTCTCTGCTATGAATGGCGTAAACAGCGCCGTACTTGTCAGTTACAATGGCGATTATATGGGATAAGGGGAATATATAATGTCAACAAGCAAGCATATAGATAAAATCTGTATTGCCGCTGTTTCTCTAACACTCGTGCTGACAATCCTTTTTATGTGTGGGGGCGCACTTGGTCTTTCTTCCATTGCCAAAGCGATGAAATACGAGGCCACTCTTTTTGATACCTCGTATGTTCATAAGATTGATATTGTGATGGATGATTGGGATACCTTTATCGAAAACTGTGAGAGCGAGGAGTATAGTACATGCACGGTGGTAATCGACGGAAGCAAACACAAAAACATTGCGATCCGGGCAAAGGGTAATACCTCACTATCCAATGTCAAATCGCTCGGCAGTCAGCGATACAGTTTCAAGCTGGAATTCGACCATTATGAAACCGGGAAAAACTGCGACGGATTGGATAAACTGTGTCTGAACAACCTTATTCAGGACAATACAATGATGAAGGACTATCTCGTTTATCAGATGATGAACGATTATGATGTGGATTCTCCGCTTTGCAGTTTTGCATATATTACCGTAAATGGCGAGGATTGGGGACTTTATCTCGCCGTTGAAGGCGTTGAAGACAGTTTTCTTTCCCGAAACTACGGTTCCGAAGCGGGAGAACTTTACAAGCCAGACAGCATGAGCTTTGGCGGAGGTCGAGGCAACGGCAAGGGCTTCAATATGGATGACTTCGATTTCGACGGACAGGACAAAACAAAAACTGATTCTAAGCAGCAAAGCGGCAACACTCCGCAGATGCCGAGCGGAGAGAGACAGCAGAGCAGTTTTCCGCAAATGCCGGACGGCGGCAATCAACAGGGCATTCCTCCGCAGATGCCGGGCGGCGACAATCAACAAGGCGGAATGCCGCAAATGCCCGATGAACAGGGACAACCCGGCATGGATGGTAGTAAAGGCAGTGATGACGTAAAGCTCAAATATATCGATGATGATCCTGACAGTTATGCAAATATCTTTGATAATGCCAAGACAGATGTATCAAAAGCTGACGAAAAGCGCCTGATCTCCTCGCTCAAAGCCCTTTCGGAATATTCTGATTTGGAAGACGTGTTAGATATGGACGAAGTCCTCCGCTATTTTGTAGTACACAACTTCGTGGTCAACGGTGACAGTTATACCGGCAGTATGATCCATAACTACTATCTGCACGAAAAAGGCGGAAAACTCGGCATGATTCCGTGGGATTATAACCTTGCTTTCGGCACATTCCAGGGCGGTAATGCCTCCAGCGAGGTCAACGATTCCATTGATCAAGTGCTGTCCGACAGACCTATGCAGGCGTGGATTTTCTCTGATGAACAGTACACCGATAAGTATCACGAGCTATTTGCCGAATTTATTGAAAAGTGGTTTGCAAACGGCGAGCTTTCCTCAATGATTGAAGAAACGGCAGAAATGCTCCGCCCGTATGTTGAAAAAGACCCGTCGAAATTCTGCACGACGGAAGAGTTTGAAAAGGGTGTCAGTGCGCTTTCTGATTTTGTCGAGCTTCGTGCAGAAGCCGTCACACGGCAATTGAAAGGAGACAGCACAGCAGTAAATACCGATGGACTGAATCTGTCGGATATGGGCACGATGAACACCGGAATGGGCGTAAAAGATATGCCGCAAGGCAGCAATATGGGTAAATTTGATATATCTTCGCTGATTTCCATAACCGATAAAGACGGAAATAAAGTTGAACCGGCCACGCTGATTCCGGATATTGCTTCAATAACAAGCATCAAACTTTCTGACGGAACAACCGTTGATGTTCAAAATGCTGATATGAGAAATCTAATGCAAACAGATTTTACGAAAATCGTTTCCGCAATCGATAAAAGCGGAGAAGAAATTGATCTTTCCGATTACACCATATCTGTTGAAAGACCTTTTGAATCGGGTGAAAACGGCAACAGTAGTCAAGAAGGCAGGGGCAATATGGATAGAAGTGAAAGACAAACGCCGGATAAGGAGCAAGATAATCCAAATGATAAAAGGCAAATGCCCATAGAACAGCCTAATACACCGGATGTCTCAATGGTAACATGGATACTGCTTGGAGTATCTGTAGTTGTTCTTATCAGCGGTGTTCTTATTGCCACAAAAAAGAAATATTAACGGAGGATAATTATGAGAAGAAAAATCAGTCTGCTTCTTGTGTTAACATTATTGTTATCGTTGGCTCTGACAGGAT
>JAZQNN010000058.1:0-3024 GCA_045627365.1 Lachnospiraceae bacterium | reverse complement strand
CGTCCACGGAGGACTTCCGGGCATTGTTAATGGACTTGCGGATGCTTTCGGGCATCCGTTCCGTATCACGTGGTGTGAGGACAGCTTAAAAACTGTCCTCATTCTTTTATTCGTTTACGCAATGGGCATCGGTATTTATCTGACCAGTGCTCGAAACTACCGTCCCCGTGAAGAACACGGATCGGCAAAATGGGGCAATGCCGGAAGCATCAACAAGAAGTACAGAAATCAGAAGGAACCGGGAAACAGTAAGATCCTGACGCAGAACACGTCGATTAATCTGAACGGACGTGCACACAGGCACAATCTGAATGTCATGGTCATCGGCGGTTCCGGTGCCGGTAAGACACGATTTTACGCCAAGCCGAATGTCATGCAAGCCAATTGCAGCATGGTCGTTCTTGACCCGAAGGGCGAGATCATACGCGACTGCGGAAATCTACTGAAAGAGAAAGGCTACGACATTAAAGTTATAGACCTGATCAATATGGGAAAGAGCAACTGCTACAATCCGTTTGTGTATATCCGTGAGGACAATGACATTCAGAAGCTTGTGACCAATCTTTATAAAAACACTACGCCGAAGGGATCACAGTCGCAGGACCCGTTCTGGGATCAATCCGCGATGATGCTTCTCCTGGCGCTTATGTTTTATCTCTACTACGAAGCACCTCCCGAGGAGCAGAATTTTGCAATGATAATGGATATGATTCGTGCCGGTGAAGTCAAGGAGGACGATGAAGGCTATCGTTCACCGCTGGACAGGCTTTTCTCGTCGCTTGAAATGCGGAATCCGGAGCACATTGCGGTCAGGTATTACAAGAACTATAGGTCCGGTGCGGCAAAAACGTTGAAGTCGATTCAGATCACGCTTGTCTCCCGTCTTGAGAAGTTCAACCTTGATTCGCTGGCGGGAATCACCTGCACGGATGATCTTGAACTGGAGAAGATGGGAGAAAAGAAAACGGCGCTTTTCGCCGTTATCCCGGATAACGATTCTTCGTTCAATTTTATCGTGGGCATGCTGTATACGCAGCTGTTCCAGCAGCTATACCGTTCTGCCGATTTTGAGCACGGCGGTCGTCTTCCTGTTCACGTTCATTTCATCATGGATGAGTTTGCAAACGTCGCTCTCCCGGACGAGTTCGATAAGCTCTTGTCTACGATGCGAAGCCGCGAGATCTCCGTCAGCATCATTCTTCAGAACCTTGCGCAGCTGAAAAAACTCTTTGAAAAAGAGTGGGAAAGCATTGTGGGCAACTGCGATGAACTGCTCTATTTGGGCGGCAACGAACAGAGCACACACGAATATATCTCAAAAAAGCTTGGCAAAGAAACAATCGATCTCAACACCTACGGACAATCAAAAGGTCAGCACGGTAATTACTCCACCAACTGGCAGATTACCGGACGAGAGCTTATGACGTCGGATGAGGTCAGCTTGCTCGATAATGCGTACGCTTTGTTGTTCGTCCGCAGCGAGCGGCCGGTTATGGATCTTAAATACGATATCATGAAGCATCCGAACGTTGCGCTGACTACGGACGGAGGCGCAAAGCCGTTTATTCACGGTGTTGATTCTGCCGGAATTGCCACGCTGCAGTTTGATCCCGATTTCCTGGATCAGCTGAAAAACGCAGACCTTGAGGATGACAGTGATAAACACGAACTGATCATTCTCACCGAAGAAGACATTGAAGATTATTTAAATGAAAAAAAGAAGGAGCAAAAACAGAATGAGAAAAAACAATATCATGTCGCCGATAGGCGTCGATTCTAAGTCTCTTAAGAGAGGCTTCCGCGTTTACTGTGCGCTTGTAATGGTCTTTGCCATTATCAGCGTTCTGACCATCAGCGCCTTTGCGGCAACGGATGCCGGAGGCGGTGAAACGAACGACCCGCTTGTAGTCGTAAACAATCTCAGCACTTTTATGTTCGCACTTATCAGAGCCATCGGTATGATCCTGCTCGGCTTTGGTGTGGTGCAGATCGGTCTCAGCCTGAAATCTCACGATCCCAGCCAGCGTGCGAACGGTTTCATGACGGTGGCTGGCGGTATCATCATCACCTTCGCCAAGGAAATCCTTAATCTCATTACCGGCGCTTAATCCATGGGCATAAGGAAAAACGGGATCCGGCTTTTAGCCGGGTTCCGTTATAAGGGAAGGAGAGTGATGAAAATTGTCTGACAACTGGGTTGTCCAAAACCTTGAGGGCGCGTTAGAAACCTGGAATGAAAAGATGCAGGAAATATGGAACCTGCTGACGATGTCCCCAAAAAACTTCAGGGCCGGTGCCATCTGGGCTGTCATCGTAAAGATTTTCAATTCCCTTCAGGCGATAGGATTTGCTTTGCTGGTCCTTTTCTTCGTAGTTGGTGTGGTAAAGACATGTACCTCCTGGGAAGAAGTCAAGCGACCGGAAAAGGGGCTGAAGCTGTTTCTGAGATTTGTGATTGCCAAAGGCATCGTTACGTACGGAATGACACTGCTTTTGGATATGATATCAATTGTACAGGGCATCATCTCAAATATTATGACATCTTCGGGCATATCTAAAATCGCGGCAACATCGCTTCCTAAATCCATAATCAATTCCATTGAGGATTGCGGTTTCTGGGAGTCAATTCCCCTTTGGGCGGTCACTCTGATCGGCAGCCTTTTCGTGACCATCCTGGCTTTCATAATGATTTTGACCGTATACGGACGCTTTTTCAAAATATATATGTATGCCGCAATTTCACCGATTCCGTTGGCAACCTTTGCCGGAGAGAATACGCAGAATGTCGGCAAGCAATTCCTTAAGAGCTTTTGCGGCGTTCTTCTTGAGGGTGGAATCATTATTCTGGCATGTATCATTTTCTCGGTATTCGCTAGTCAGCCCTCGATCCCGTCGGGAATGTCTCCTGTAAATATTGTTTGGAAGTATGTCGGCGAGCTTTGCTTTAACATGCTTGTGCTGGTTGGCTCCGTGAAGATGTCTGACAGAATTGTCAAGGAAATGATGGGATTATAAGGGGGATCC
>JAZQNN010000057.1:0-6561 GCA_045627365.1 Lachnospiraceae bacterium | reverse complement strand
AAGTGACGCCCTGCAGGGAGCGATCAGCGTTCTTCTGGACCGGGACAGCGCTATCCACACCGTTGTCTGCGGAGCATTTGAAGACAACGAAGCCTCGCTGCGCGTAATGCAAAAGGCCGGGATGCAGCCTATAGAAAAGACCGAAATAATCGAATACAGAGGCAGAGATCACAGCTGCCGCTACACAATAAGGACACGCTGAATGCAGGAAAAATACGTTTTTTTTGATATAGACGGAACGATATACGATTACAAGAAGGGCATACCTGACTCAACACGAGAAGCGATATCCAGACTCAGGGACAATGGCCATCATCCGGTCATTTGCACGGGACGCACGAAGATCATGATCTTCGAGGAAATACTTGACCTCGGATTTGACGGGATTATATCGGGTGCCGGCACGTACGCGCAGTGGCAGGGAAAGCCTTTGTATCTGGAAGAGATCACCGCCGAGGATGCAGCCCGGATCATCGATATACTCAGGCAAAATCGCTTTATCATATTTGCCGAAGGACACGAGTATCTGTATTACGACCCGTTGAGTGTGGACGCCAAAAACAACGATATCTACAAGATCTACAAGCGCAACATCCCGGAAAACGTCAGACCGATCGACCTTGACACGCAGATGCACATCTCGAAAATAAGCGCCGAATACACGCCTGAGTGCAATATGCTAAGAGCGAGAGAGCAGCTGGGCGAGGGCTATGCGTACGTTGACCACTACGGACTTCTGCTCGAGACGATCCCCAAAACGATTTCAAAAGGCGATGGCGTAAGACGCCTGATGAGCTACCTCGGGGCAAGCATGGAAGATACGGTAGGCTTCGGCGACAGCATGAACGATTACGAGATGCTGACGACGGTAAAGAACGGCGTAGTAATGGGAAATGCCAAGGAAGATCTGAAGGCACTTATCGCAAATCAGACAGAATCGATGTTCGACGACGGCGTCTTCAATGCCCTGCGACGAATGAATCTGATATAGACCACAAATTGTGGTTTCCTCTTGTTATCCAATACAAAATATGGTATATTACCTCTGTATGCGAGGGTAAAAACGCGCTAAAGACGGAGGTGGCATCATGAAATGTCCATACTGCGGTAATCTGGACACCAGAGTACTTGATTCCAGACCAAACGAAGACAATACAGCAATCAGGCGCAGACGTGTGTGCGAGCAGTGCGACAGACGTTTTACAACGTATGAAAAGCTCGAGACCATTCCTCTGATCGTTATCAAGAAAGACAACAACAGAGAGGCGTATGACAGGCACAAGATCGAGACCGGCGTCCTCAGGGCATGCTACAAGAGACCGGTTTCGGCAGAGCGTATTGAACAGCTTGTCGATGATATTGAGAACGAGATCTTCTCACGCGGCGTATCAGAAATGAAGAGCGCTGATATCGGCGAGATAGTTATGGACCGCATCAAGGAAGTTGACCAGGTGGCATATGTAAGATTTGCTTCCGTATACAGAGAATTCAAGGACGTCAACACCTTCATTGATGAGATCAAGAAGCTCACGAAATAACCATGTGCATGAATATCGCACCCAAGGTGCGTTACAAGTCTATTTATGAAATAGATTTCGCCCGCTATTTCGAGGCGGGGTACAGATACATTCTTTTTGACATTGATAACACGCTGGTGCCGCATGACGCACCGGCGGATGAGGCGTCTTGCAGGCTGATCCGGGAGCTTTCGGATATCGGCTTCAAAATGTGCATAGTTTCCAACAACAACGAGCGTCGGGCAGGTTCATTCGCAGGCAAGGTAGGCTGCGATTATGTCTGGCACGCCCAAAAGCCGTCACGCCAAGGCTACGAGGTAGCGCTGGCACTCATCGAAGGCAGCAAAGAGGAAAGTCTGGCCATAGGCGACCAGCTTTTTACTGATATCTGGGGCGCGAACCGGGCCGGCATCTTTTCAATTCTTACAGACCGCATAACACGCGACATCAAGCCCACAATAAAGCTTAAGCGTATCGCGGAATTCATCGTAAAGCCCTTCTGCATGATAAAAACCAGGGCTTTGAAAAACCCGAAATACATCAAGTAAAGCAAACATTGTTATTTATTTGTTTAACGCGTTAATTTAATAACTTTTCTTGCACGGCCTCGCGCCGTGTTTTATATTACGGACAAAGAAAAGCATACAGAGGAGGCCATTATGATAGTTAATCAACAGAGTGCCGCTCAGAAAATGATTGACGAACTCTATAAAGCGATAGGAAGACGCCGTGGCGCATCGCCGTTTGGAAGCTGCCCGGTCAATCTGACATCTGCTTTTGTAAAGCTTTGCCTGGTACAAAGCTGCGGAAAATGCGTCCCATGCCGTGTCGGCCTGGACAAGCTACATAATATGCTCGAGAAGATACTCGACGGAAAAGGAACGATGGAGGACCTTGATTTCATCAGGGACTGCGCGATCTCAATATATGACAGTGCGGACTGCGCCATCGGATTCGAGGCTGCCAAGTTCGTGCTTGACGGGCTTGTTGCATTCAAGGACGATTACGAGTCACACATCAAAAACGGCGTGTGTACGGAACATTTTGCAGCTGTTCCGTGTGTGGCGGGCTGTCCGGCACATGTTGACATCCCGGGATATATCGCACTTATAAGAGAAGGACGTTACGCGGATGCGGTCCGCCTTATCAGAAAGGACAACCCGTTCCCATCGGCATGCGCTTACATCTGCGAGCATCCGTGCGAGAATCACTGCAGACGAAAGATCGTGGATTATCCGATCAACATCCGCGGCCTGAAGAGGTACGCGGTAGATCAGGCCGGAGTAGTTGCGCCGCCTGAGTGCGCACCGTCAAACGGCAAGAAAGTTGCCGTCATCGGCGGCGGTCCTTCCGGACTGACAGCCGCATATTATCTGCAGCTCAAGGGCTATGCGGTCACCCTGTACGAATCACACAAACAATTAGGCGGAATGCTTCGCTACGGTATTCCGACATACCGCCTTCCGGACGAGGTACTCGACAAAGACGTTAACGCGATCCTTGCAACAGGCGTAAAAGCCGTTTTAGGCACTCACGTCGGCACGGACATCAGCTTTGACGAATTAAGAAAACAGCACGACGCAGTATATATCGCGATCGGCGCCCAGTTCGTCAACAAACTCAGCATACCGGGCGTTGAGTCAGAGGGCGTTATTTCGGCAGTTGAATTCCTGCGCGGATGCGGGGAAGGGAATGCGCCTGATTTCACCGGCAAGAACATCGTCGTCGTAGGCGGCGGAAATGTAGCAATGGACGCGACGCGTACAGCCAAAAGGCTCGGCGCGAAGAGCGTAAGCTGCGTATACAGAAGGCGGATCGAGGACATGACGGCCCTTCCGGAGGAGATTACCGGAGCAATCGCCGAGGGATGCGAAATCATGGAACTTTTAGCTCCTGTATCGGTCGCATCCGAAGACGGACGTGTATGCGGCTTTACCGTTAAACCGCAGATAAGCGGACCGATCGAAAACGGCAGACCGAAGCCGATCGACAGTCAGGAGCCTGAGTACACGATCCCGTGCGATGTTGTCATCGCGGCGATCGGCCAGAACATCGATTCGGATTATTTTGCAAGCTGCGGAATCACGACCAGGAAGCAGAGGATCGTTGCGGACTACGCGGAAGCAGTTCCGGGAATGCCGGGCGTATTTGCCGGCGGCGACTGCTATTTCGGACCGGCGACAGCTATCAGGGCCGTTGACTGCGGCAAGGTTGCGGCTAACAGCATAGACGAGTATTTCGGATTCCATACCGAGATCGAGGCAAATGTTGAGATCCCGCCTGCATTCACGCAGGGCAAACCTGCATGGGGCAGAGTAAAAATGAAGGAAAGGACCGCCGAGGAGCGAGGCGACGACTTTGAAGATATCGAGATCGGACTCACCTGCGAAGAAGCGCACGAGGAATGCGCAAGATGCTTAAGGTGTGATCACTACGGATACGGAGCATTCAGAGGAGGGAGGAACGACAGATGGTAAATATCAAGATCAACGGAAAACCTATCCGGGTACCGGAAGGAACGACCATTCTTCAGGCAGCCAGCCAGAATGGCGTCATTATCCCGACTTTGTGCTACCTCAAGGATATAAACGAGGTCGCAGCGTGCAGAATGTGCGTTGTCGAGATCGTCGGAAACGACCGTCTGAGTGCCGCATGCGACACGACCTGCCTCGAAGGTATGGAGATCGTGACCAACTCCAAACGCGTTATGCAGGCAAGGCGAAGCAACATGTCGCTGCTCCTGTCACAGCACGACTGCCAGTGCCTGAACTGCATGAGAAACGGCAACTGCTCGCTGCAGTCGCTGGCCGAGGACATGCACGTTCTCAGCAACAGATACGCTCCGGCACCGATGGCCAATAACTGGGAGCCGATCTATCCGATCATCCGCAGCAACTCCAAGTGCGTTCACTGCCTGCGATGCATCAACATCTGCGACAAGATCCAAGGCATGAATGTCTGGGATCTGCTTGGAACAGGCAAGAGGTCTTATGTCGGCGTGAGAGAGGGCAAAAAGCTGAGCGAGGTCAACTGCACCTACTGCGGTCAGTGCGTAACGCATTGTCCGGTCGGAGCCTTGACCGAAAACGATTGCACCGAAATGATCAGCGCCAAAATAGACGACCCGGACACAGTCGTTATTTTCCAGGTCGCACCGGCTGTCAGAAGCGCATGGGCCGACACGTTCGGAATGCCGGATGAGATGGCAACGGAAAAACGCATGGCAGCGGCGATCAGAGCGCTCGGCGCGGACTATGTATTTGACACGAATTTCACCGCAGACCTCACCATCATGGAGGAGGGTAACGAACTGCTTTACAAGATGGCGCATCCGGACGAGTTCGTAAGACCGCTCTTCACGTCATGCTGCCCGGGCTGGGTAAGGTTCCTGAAACTGGAATACCCGGATATGGTGCAGCAGCTTTCGACGGCCAAGTCTCCGCAGCAAATGTTCGGCGCGGCCACCAAGACCTGGTTTGCCGAGCGCACCGGAATCGACGCAAACAAAATATTCTGCATTTCTGTCATGCCTTGTACGGCCAAGAAATACGAGTGCAGCGTGCCTGAGGTAAATGATGCCGGATTCGGCCGCGATGTCGATGCGTCGATCACCACGCGTGAGCTCGGACATTTGCTCAGGATGAGGAATGTAAATGTATGGGCGCTCAAGGAAGAAGAATTCGATTCGCCTCTCGGAGAGGGCACCGGCGCGGCTGTTATCTTCGGAGCAACAGGCGGCGTAATGGAGGCTGCTCTGAGGACGGCTGCGTTTGTACTTGAAGGACACAACCCGGATCCTGACGCGTTTAAGGCTGTAAGAGGACTTGACGGACGCAAGGAACTGACGGTAACGGCCGGAGGCGTGACTGTGAAGGCGTGCGTAGCATCAGGCCTCAGAAACGCAAGGACTGTTGTCGAGGACATCAGAGCCGGCAGAGCAGATTATGACTTTGTAGAGATAATGGCATGTCCGGGCGGATGCGCAGGAGGCGGCGGCCAGCCGATCACAGACGGCTGCGAGCAGGCCGGAGAGCGCGGTGCAAAGCTTTACACGATCGACAAGCAGAATCCGGTCCGCTTCTCACACGAGAACCGGTCGGTCATCAAAGCGTACGAGGAATTTTTCGAAAAACCTTTGTCGCATAAAGCACACGAGCTGCTCCATACTGACCAGACAAAGTGGAGTTTGTAATTTAAGACTTGAAAAAAAACTGCCGAGACTGTAAAATGTTCCCGTATATTTATATAAATTTATTATCCGCGGCGCGCGGGTTAGATTTTTAGGAGGTTTTTATGGTATCAGCAGGCGAATTCAAGAACGGCCTTACAATTGAAATCGAAGGAAACGTATTCCAGATCATGGATTTCCAGCACGTTAAACCCGGCAAGGGCGCAGCGTTCGTTAGAACCAAGCTCAAGAATATCATTTCCGGTGGTGTAGTTGAAAGAACTTTCAGCCCGACAGAAAGATTCGAAAATGCTCATATTGACAGAAACGAAATGCAGTATCTGTACAACGACGGCACTTTCTTTAATTTTATGGACACAGCTACTTATGAACAGATTCAGGTATCTGAGGCAGAAGCCGGCGATTCAATGAAGTTCATCAAGGAGAATGAGATGGTTAAGATCTGCTCATACAAGGGCAAGGTTTTCGCAATCGAGCCTCCTCTTGCAGTAGAGCTTCAGATCACCGAGACTGAGCCTGGTTTCAAGGGCAACACCGCAACAGGTGCAACCAAGCCGGCAACCGTTGAGACAGGCGCACAGATCATGGTTCCTCTTTTCGTAGAAGAGGGCGAGATGGTCAAGATCGACACCCGTACAGGCGAGTACCTTTCAAGAGCATAATTGTAAGTTGATTTATTTGACCCGGGCACCTTTTCGGTGCCCGGGTTTTTTCTTTTCTTAAGCGCAGACGCCGCATACGCATCGAACTGCCGTAGTTTTCCAATACTTTTTGATTTTTTTCTGGCCGCTGAGGCCAGTTTTTTCATTGCTTTTCTCAAAAGAGAAAAATCCAACCAAAATAGTGCATTTGCGA
>JAZQNN010000056.1:0-32896 GCA_045627365.1 Lachnospiraceae bacterium | reverse complement strand
TCGTAGCGGGTCGTATCCTTAAGATAACGTTTATTGAACATGATACGTGCGCCTTTATACTCGATAAATCCGTTGTCTTCAGGATTATGTCCATCAAAAGGACTCTTTCCGGGTCTCTTCGGATGTTGCGGCGGCTCGTCGAGCTCTCCGTCCAGTGCCCTGAGTGCTGCCATCATGGTGTAATTTACAAGGTCGCCTGTCATCAGACCGTCACCGTGTCCTGTGCAGATATAATCAAAATCCTCGCGGCGGGCAAGTATTTTAGCAACGCTTTCCATGTAAAGAAGCATGCTCGGCTGCGGGTCAGCGCATTTGTATTTCATCGGTACCATAGCCATATTGTCGCCGGTGAAAAGGATGCGTTCCTTCTTATCAAGCCATGCGATGCAGTCCGGAGAATGTCCGTCCATGCGGAAGGCCTCGATCTCGCGCCCGCCGATATCGATGGTAAAGCCTGTGTCTACGGTTACAATTGAGTAGTCAAGTGAAAACTGTCCGATGGACTCCTCGCTTGAAGGGCCGTTCGGTATCTTGGCGATCTCTGCCGCGAGTTTGCCCATAATAGCAACATTGAAGAAGCTGTTGCCGCCTGTGTGGTCGAAATGTCCGTGGGTGTTAAGGACCGTGCGTACCGGAACATCACAAAGTGATTCCGCGTACTCGCGAAGATTTTCCGTTGACTCCCCGCTGTCGATCATAACGCCTTCCTTCTCGCCTGCAAGCAGATAAGCTGTGCAGCCAAGCCTTGGAGTCGTGATCTGCCAGGTTTTCGGAGCCAGCAATTTGGATTCAAAATTCATGGTCGTTCCTCCCTGAAAAATCAACTAATTTAAGATTTGATTTAAGTATAGACTAAATACTCCGTTCGTCAATCGTAACTGCAGAAAATCCGTGCATTCCTGCTGTCAGATTATATAAAGGGCTGTCACATAACGTGGCAGCCCCTCTGTGTTGATAAGATCAGTATTGTTACTCGTTCTGTGCTTCCTCGGTTGCTTCCTCGGTTGCTTCCTCAACTGCTTCCTCAACTGCTTCTTCAACTGCTTCCTCGGCCTTTTCTTCTGCAGCTTCTGCAGCCTTTTCTTCAGCTTCCTCGCTCTTCTTGCCTTTTTTCTTAGCAAAAACTGCAATAAGAACGATTGCTGCAACTACGACAACGCCGATTACGACCCAAACGATAGGATTGACGCCGTTGCTCTCAGATGCAGTTTCTGCAGCAGGAGCTTCTGTAGGTGCCTCTGTCGGAGCCTCGGTAGGAGCTTCTGTAGGTGCCTCCGTCGGAGCCTCGGTCTCAGGTTCTTCAACTGTCGCAAATGCCAGATCTGCTGAATAAGGTGATGCGTGTCCGGTATCGCCGAAGTCAACGATATCAGTTACATTGCTCTCAAGATGTAAGCTGACTCTTTCGATTTCAACTGCATCGAACTGACCATCACTTTCGTTATCAACGAAGTTGATCACTGTGCAGTATCCGAGCTTCAGATATCCTGCGTTCATGTAAGTGAAATTAAGTGTGTAATCTGCACTCTCACATATGATTTCAGGATTGCCGTTGCCCTTGATGACCTGGTTGCCTTCTTCATCCAGTACAGGAATAGTTACGCCTGTAGGGAATTCTGCTGACTCGCCCGGTGCAACGAGGTAGAAATTTCTGTCCTCAATAGATGCATCGTCAAATGCAGCGCCGCTGTCATAGTGCTCTTCGCTTGTATGGTTGTGGCCCCAGACAACGATGATATCATGCTTTTCAGCTGCTTTGTTGAAGGCATCAACAAGGATACCTCCGCCAGGGTTGTCACTTCTGTTCTGGTGAAGTGGCATATGAGATGCTACGATGATAGGATAATTGTCATCAAGCGTATCTATCCATTTAAGGAAATTCTCGGCTGCTGCCTCTGCAGAATTACCGGTAGGATTATCGATATCGATTCCTTTGTATGTTCCTCCCTCAATGGCAGCCTTAGCGTCTTCTTCAGTCGCAAGGAATGTCTGAATGTAGCTGATTCCGTAGAAATAATAGCCATCCATCTTCTGCGGGCCTGTAAGGAACGCGTCAATGCTGTAATTGTCGTTTTCACCCGGGTTAGCCTCATCCAGTGCGCACTTGTCATGTGAGCCGTATGTAAAGAGGACCTCAGCATCCGGGAATGTATCGGTAACTTCGCTCTTGATATCGCTTACGAAGAACGGGAAATCACCAACTAAATCGCCCGCAACCATAACTGCTGAAGGCACGATCTTGCCTTCTGCTTTAATGCTTTCCATAAGCGCAGGAAGTGTGCTTACAGTTTCAGCGGCAGGATCGGCAAGCGTGTTTCCGCTTTCATGACGGTCCGTAGATACTATTACAGACACAACTTTCTTCTCATCACCGGACTCGTCAGCCAGTACAAGCTGAGCTGAAGCGAAGACCATGATCAGAGCCATAAACAGCGCAAAAAATTTGATGCTTTTTTTCATGTTTCATCTCCTTTGTTATTTTCATTTCTAACAGGTTATATTTTACAAGAAATTTACATTGGTTTGAATTTCTTTTTTTGCAACAGAGCCTTTCCATCCTGGAACATCTGCAAATATCTGCTTACATGAGCCGACCTTTTTGTTTATAATGGGAGCATCGTACCCCGGGGTGCACCCAAAAAAGGAGAATTATATGGAGCTTATCAAGAAGAAAAGTATCTGGATGATCATAGCCGTTGCGCTCACATCGGCAGGCCTCAGGTCCTGTATCACAGGTGTCGGCTCAATGGCCACAATGATAAGCGAGAGCCTATCGCTTAACGCCGCTCTTACAGGGCTTATCACGACACTTCCCCTTCTCGCGTATGCTGCAGCATCGCTTTTCACCGGCAAAATGGCCGTCAAAGTCGGTGCAGCCAAAACCGTGTACATTGCGCTCGCGGTCATTGCCGCCGGTCTTGCCGTAAGGTCGTTCCTGGGCGCTTCGGGACTTTTCATCGGAACATTTCTGGTTGGTCTCGGAACAGGTATGCATAACGTCCTGCTGCCGGCGATAATCA
The DNA here is from genome assembly GCA_045627365.1 of Lachnospiraceae bacterium. GTDB lineage: Bacteria > Bacillota > Clostridia > Lachnospirales > Lachnospiraceae > RGIG5612. Next base: position 29,876 of record JAZQNN010000056.1, on the reverse strand, counting down.
AAGCTTATTTTCCTACCAAAATCGGTTTTGTCACCGGTCTTTACAGTATGTTTATGGCGGGATTTGCCTCGCTCGGAGGCGGCATAAGCGTTCCTATAGCGCTGAAAACCGATTGGAAGTTCTCGCTTTTTATCTGGATATTCCTCGTTGCCATCACAGCTCTTGCATGGATCCCGAACCGTGGGGCAGTCCTTACAGACGAGCCAAAGAAGAAACGCAAAAAATCCGTCTTCCGCTTCCCGATCACATGGTGGACGACATTGTTTATGGGATTTGCAAGCGTGCTCTTCTACGCTTTCGTTGCATGGTTCGCAACTATCCTCCAAAGCAAAGGATATACGCAGACTGCAGCCGGATATTATAATTCGCTCATGATGCTGTGCGGACTTCCTTTTGCGCTTGTAATGCCGATCCTCGCACACAAATCAAAATATAAATCTTTCTGGGGAATGCTTATCGGATTGTTCTACGTATTCGGAATGTTCGGCGCGATCTACGCTGAAAAACCACTCTTTCTGTGGATGTCGATCATTGGTGCCGGCGTTGCCTCGGGAGGCTCTATCGCGTACGCAATGGCACTCATCGGACTGCACACACGAAACGCAGAAGACGCGACTGCCCTTTCCGGCATCGTTCAGGGCATCGGTTATCTCCTCACGGCCTGCGCGCCTTACCTGATCGGCAAACTGTTCGACGCCGTTCAGAACTGGACTGTTCCGCTTATCGTCCTGACCGCAATTGGCCTCCTGATGATGGTTACCGGATGGCTTTCAGGTCTGGATCTTTACGTAGAACCCGACGAAGAGTAAAAATAATACGGTAACACGAGTTTTTCCTACTTTACTTTTATTAATATCTGTGTTACCCTTGTCGTGGTTGAGTTTCGCAGCTCTTTTAATTATGCGTATCGTCCAAGAAGGCAAGAAAACAGACTATGAAGATACCGTTGATCAAGTTGATAACACTGATAACCTGTGCCGCACTATCGGCCAGTCTGGTTGTCGTTGTCACATCCGAATCTTCAGCGCTGATGCAGGCATGGAAAGCCAAGAAAGAAGCCAAGGCTGAAAGCTATGTCGTATCAAGCCAATCTGCCGTTCCATTGAACAATCCGGAGACTGAAACCACATTCGTCAAAGAAGAATCCACTGTACAAGTTATCATCGAGAAAGAACCTGTTACCGAGGAAACTCTGCAGGTTGTTGAAGTACTTCCCGAAGAGTTCGAAGAGACTCAGCCTGTTATCATTGTCGTAAATAACGACGTCAATAACAAGCCTGTTCAGAAGGAAGAAAAACCTCAGCCTGAGAAACCGTCTGTTAAGCCTGACGGACCGGGCGAAGCTATAACACCTACTGAGCCCGATGTCGACGAGCCGATCGAGGTCCATACACATAGTTTTGCTATGGAAGTTGCTGAAGATGAATATCTGAAGTCTCCGGCGACCTGCACCGAATCTGCTATTTACTTTAAGTCCTGCGAATGCGGGCTTTCCAGCGAAGGTCAGGCTGATGAAGCAATATTTGCCTTTGGAGATGCCAACGGTCACTCATTCAATGCTGAATGGACGATCACCGACAGCGTACATTATCACAAGGCCTCCTGCGGATGCGACGTTGTGCCTGAAGAATGTGATGATTACGGCGAGCACGATACTGACGGCGAGAACGGTGCATGCTCTGTCTGCGGTTACTTTGTAAGTGAAAATCCTGAAGAAATTGAAGACGAGATTCCGGCGCAGCCGGATCTGTCAGGCGGGCATTTCTCCGGCACGATCTATGTGACTCCTGATTCGAACTGGGTCATCGATCCGATCACCGGGCTTCTGATCCGAAGCGGCTTTATTACAGTAGGCGAAGGCAGCTGGGAAATCGCAGCCGACGGATACCATTACTTCCGTGAGACCAATGGAGGTCTTCTCATCGGCTGGCAGTTCATCGACGGCAAATGGTACTACATGAATTCACGTTCCGGAAGCCGCTACGGCGCATGTCTGGTCGGGCCCGGAATATCTTATTAAATGCCAAAAGGCAGGGATCTGATCCCTGCCTTTTTTATATCCCAAGTGCCTTTGGCAACTCCGCTATTCGTTCAATAATATAATCCACATCTTCGCCGCCAAGCTCCTGCTTTCCGGCGTATCCCTGGCCGCTGACCCAGACGGTCTTCATGCCGAGATGCTTTGCAGGCACGATATCATTGTCGAGTCTGTCGCCGATCATCATCGCCTCTTCCGGTTTGCATCCTGCCTCATCAAGCGCCATATTGAATATCTTAAGGTCCGGCTTTTCGCAGCCTGCCTCGGCTGAAGCAACAACGACGTCGAAATATTTGCCGATCCCCCAGTTATCTATCCTTTCCTGAGTCCCCGGAGTCTGATTGGCGATTATGCCCAGTTTGAACCTGCCGTGCAGGCTCTCAAGGACTTCCTCCACTCCCGGATAAAGCTTCTCGAGGCTATTGTCCCACGCGGGCAAAATCACGCCCAGATCCGCCGCTGCTGTCTTGATGGCTGTCGGGCTTGTCCTGGCCGTCTCGTACACCAGCTCCATGAACTCGTCCCGCTCCATGCCTGTGTGGCTGAGCGCGTACTCGATCCTGCTTTCATAGACATCGCTCTCGTCAAGCAGCGTCGCGCCCAGATCAAAGAATATCCATTTGATATCGTTCATCCTGTTATCCTACTTTGCAAGTTCTTTCAGTGTGTCACCGGCGATGCGGTATACCGTCCAGTCTGACATCGGCTCGGCTCCCAGAGAAAGGTAAAAATCGATGCTCGGTTTATTCCAGTCAAGGCACCACCACTCTAGCCTGCCGCAGCCGCGTTCGACCGCGATCGATGCGAGCTTCTTAAGGATCGCTTTGCCATAGCCTTTTCCGCGATATTCCGGCTCCACAAAGAGGTCTTCCAGGTATATCCCCGCGCGGCCCAGGAATGTCGAGAAGTTATGAAAGAACAGGGCAAATCCCACTTCTTTGCCATCCTCCAGTGCGAAGATCACTTCTGCCTTCTGTTTGTCAAAAATCCACTCTTCAAGAGTTTTAACGTCGGCGACTACCTCGTCCGACATTTTCTCATAAGCTGCGAGTTTCCTGATGAATTCAAGGATTAACGGTGTGTCCTCACGTACTGCGTTTCTGAAAGAAAATTCTGCCATGGCTCCTCCGCTATTTACAGCACGCACATTATGAGCCCGACCAGCACGATGGACGCGGCGCTCATTATCGCGCCGTATTTGAGCATGTCTTTGCTGTCAGCCCAGCCCGAGCTTCCGCACAGGGCGATGTGTGCTATGGATGACGGCAGCGCGTAAGCAAGCGAAGCGCAGATGCCGATGGCGATCGTTGCAGCCTCAGGTGACAAAAGTGCGGCTCCCAGAAGGACCGGCACAAACAGGTTGTAGCTTACGGTCGTCGTTACTATATTTGAGATCAGGTTCGTCAGCACGATGGTGAAGAATACAATCGCCAGCATCATCACGATAGACGACATTTTGCCTGTCAGCGGCTCAACGAATGACTTAAGTGCAGGCAGAACGCCGAATTCATCCTTGGTCAGGAAGCTGCCCAGTGCCAGTGTTGCGGCGCAAAGCAGTATTGCGGACCATGAAACGCCCTTTGTGAAGCCGTCCTTTACGTTAAGGCAGCCCGCTACGCACAGGATGATGCAGCCGATGATCGCAGGCCAAGCGGTTCCGAGTGCGTTAAGCCCTGCAAGGAATTTCGGCCAGATTCCGGTGATCAGCCAGCAGCACACAACCAGCAGGAATACGATGGATGAGAAGATCTCTTTCCAGGTCCACTTCGTTTTCTCGAAGCTGACCGATGACAAGTCGTAGTCTTTTCTGACACCCTTCATAAGGAGCGCACCCGCGCAAACAGCCAGAAGGATGCCGATCGGCAGACTGTATTTGAGATATGTTATGTATGAAATCGCCTCGCCCGTGGACGTCTCGTAGTAGCCGAGCGCCATTATCGGGAAGGTGTGTGCGATCGGTGTCATTGCGCAGGAAATGGACGCGAAGAAGCCGGTTCCGACCATCAGGTTGCGCGCCATCTTGTCGCCTTTTTCCAGACCTATCAGCGAATAGATCTCCTGAACGATCGAATAGTAAAGAATGAATACCGTGGTCGGCGCCATAAAGCTTCCGACGACAAGCATTGAAAGGAAGTAAAGGGCCATGAACCAGTGTGAGTTCTTCCTCGCCATGCGGTTATCGATAAAGAATATAGCGATTCTTCTAAGGACGCCCGTTGCTGAAAGCGCGTAGCTTAAAAGGAAGCTGAATATCAGGAACATTATCGTGGATGAGCCGAATGACGCCGAAAATACAGACGCGCTTGTCACGCCCGGCAGCAGACACAGAGCGCCAAGGCACGCAAGTGAGCCGATCTCGATCGAGCAGCTTATCCACATCCAGATCGCACTGACAAAAATCGCCAGCATCTTAATGGTTACTGATTCGCACAGGAACTGCGGCAGAAACATTACCGCCAGACCTATGATGGTGAAAATCTTCTTTTTCATTTTATCCTCTATTATCTTATTTATGTTTTGGTCGCACTAAATATATATTTTATTATATATGTCGCAATTAATCAAGGCGCAGACTCTTAAGGGGGCGTGATATTGTCAACGCTTCCGTGTGATGTTATAATTTTAATGTTATCAACGAACTCTCATTTACAAGGTGAAAAGCTATGAAGATCAACATGAAATATTTCTGTTCGGAGATCGTCGGAAATATTCCAAATGAGCCAATCGATATTCCTGAAGGCAGCGACGTTCGCGCTCTCATGAAGATCGCGGCCGAGCGCTACGGCAGTTTTGCCGAAAACTATCTGGACCTCACCGGATACATGGTCAACATGAAAGGTGCCGGGCCTGACACCATCCTGCACGACGGCGATTCTGTCATGGTACTCCGGATCACTTACGGAGGATGAAACAAGGGGGATCCTGCATCAGGATCCCCCTTTCTGATTGTTCTATATTACTTAATTTTCCGGATAGAATGTTTCGATAACGCTTTCCAGTCCGCCGTACTTCTCCAGCATTTCCTTCGGGATCATACCGGTTTCCGGATCCCATCCAAGTGCGTTATAGAAATTATCTCCCATACGCTCAAGGTCGATCGTGATGCCTGCTGTCGGTCCGTCCGGAAGCGGAGGATTACCCTTCAGACGCTCGGAAATAAACAGCTCCTTACGTGTAATGCCTTCCCTGAGATTGAATGCCTGACGTATTGCGAAAAGTCTTGCGCCGAGGTTCTTAACTTCCTCATCGGTGTACTTGAAATCGCAGATCGCATTCAGGTAACGTGTTCTGGTTCCCGGCGGGAATCCGAACAATGAGAAGTTGCAGAATCCGCCTGCATTCAGGATCTCTGTCTCAAGAGTCTCTGAAATGTCGGCCGCTGTCTGACCGTCATAATCGTATTTGACCTCAGGTGGTGCAAAGCCCGATCCGGGTCCAAGGCCGCCCTTCATATGACGTCCCGGTGTCGGATCGAAGCAGTATGTCCTTCCAAGTCCGGGTGCCCAACGCGGATCATGCATAGGAGGCTCTACTCCGTTGCAGATAACAAGATATTCCTCGCCTTTTCCAAGTGCCTTGGCAGCCTCACGTGAGCCGTTGTTGAGGTAATGTCCGATTCCTTCATCAGCGCACATCATCTCAAGGATAGTGCGAACAGCTTCTCCGTTGCCCCATGAAAGGTCTACTCCGCCCAACTCTTCCTTTGTAAAGAGACCTTTGTTGTAGCATTCTGCCAGCCATGCGATCGTCGCACCTGCGGAGATGGTGTCATATCCATATTCATTGCACAGATAGTTGCACTCATTCATGATAACAGGATCTGTATTCATTACCATTGAGCCGAATACAGCCGTTGTCTCATACTCAGGACGGGAAGTGTCGGACAGATCGTATTTCTTGCTCGGTACGTTGTACAGTGCGCCGCATCCTAATGAGCATGTATCGCACGCATACTTCTTCTTCGGATAGATCTTATCCATTTCATGAGTATCAAGCTTGTTGACTTCCTCTTCTGATGCATATGAAGTTGATGTAGCGGACCAGTTCTTGATGCCTGCATCGCCACGGTAAATGCATGAATTGTAGTCGCCGTTTGTACCGAACTCAGACCACAGACCGTTCTGCGGAGCTGCCGGGCCGTTCTTCTCCCAGTCAACGACTTCCTTGCTGATCTCGATCACAGACTTACGGTCAAATACCGGAACCTGCGTATTGCCCTTAACAACAAGAGCTTTCAGCTTCTTGGAACCCATAACCGCGCCTGGGCCGCCTCTTGCTGCTGCCCTGTGTGTGTCGTTCATTACCGCTGCCAGGTAGTTCATACGCTCGCCGGCCGGTGAAATAAGGGCGATTCCGACGCTCTTATCGCCTAACTCTTCGTAGATCGCCTGCTCGGTTGCTTCGGTCGTTTTGCCCCAAAGATGAGATGCATCACGAAACTCGACTGCGCCGTTGTCGATAAAGATATATACAGGCTCTTCTGATGCGCCTGTTACAAATACAGCGTCATAGCCTGCACGTTTAAGCTTCGGTCCGAAGTGTCCGCCTGAGTTGGAATCGTTCCAGCCGCCTGAAACCGGGCTTTTTGAAACGAAAGAATAGCGGCCGCCCAGGAGTGCTCCGTTGCAGTTTGAAGGGCCTGTTACAAAGCCGATCATGCTTTCGGGAGCGAATACAGGTGTTTTGGCTTCCATTCTTTCGAAAAGGATCTTGGCGCCCAGGCCGGGACCGCCGACGAAATTCCTTGCGTCCTCTTCCTTAAGGTCTTCAACCGTGTAGGTTCTGTCAGTAAGATTTACAAATAGTAATTTTCCAACATATCCGTACATAATAAATTCCCCATTTCTATTGGTTCTTAATGCAATAATATAGCACCTTCACTTTACCACACGTGGCGGGTTTTGAATAAGCTAAATACTGCATAAACCTATGCGCTTTATTAATCATCCTCGAACAGGTCCTGATGCTTTTTGAAAAACTCGTAATAGATCCTGGTGTTTTCCAGTTCCCACCAGTTCTGGATCGTGACCGGATCCGCGTCCAGATTGTAGATCTTCGCATTTTTAAATGCCAGCAGGAAAGGCGAATGCGTGGCAATGATGAACTGGCATCCGCAATAACGCGCCATTTCCTCCAGCATCCCGACCAGCTCCAGCTGTGTCTTGGGAGACATGCTGTTCTCCGGCTCGTCAAGGCAGTAAAGAGTGTCGTTTTTCAATTTAGACTCAAAATACCGCAGCGCCGTTTCACCGTTGCTGTTCAGCTTTACCTCGTCGCCGACCGTCCGCCTGATGAACTGCCTGCGGCTGACGGTTTTGCTTCTTGCAAGCAGCTGCGTTCTCATCGCCTCGTAATCGTCGAGCCCGCTGAAACGGATGGTTGGGCCGAACCTGAGACTCGCCCATTCATCCTTGGCAGATTCTTTGTTCTCGCTTATCTCTCCGTTATTTGTTCTGACGGTGAGCATATAGTCGAAAATATCGTCGCTTGTGATGATCCGGCTGCCGTTCGGGATACGATATCTGAAGCCTTCATCATCAAAACCAAGCTCGTACTCGCAATTGTCCACGTAAGCGGCAAACATTTCGCCCGAATTAAACGGAGCGATCCTGTTCAGTTCAAGCTTCTCAGCGATCAGATTCAGCAAAGTGCTTTTTCCTGACCCGTTTCCTCCGTAGAAGATGGTCGTCGTAGTAAAATCCACTTCGCGGAACTCTTTCGGTGAAAAGATCCCACAAGGATACGGATTGTCGATATAGCCGTGTTCGCCGCCGTTTTGCGCGGCGCGCACGGCAAGCATTCTTTCTTCTTTGTCGATAGGAAGTTTGAAAGATTCCAGATACATATGGGGCCTCCTCAATCCATCAATACGCCCGGATACACCTCACATTCAAATACCGGTTGGGAAATATCGTAAATCATAATTTCATCGTACGCAGATATTTCTTCTGCTCATCCGTAATTCTGTAACTCTCAATGGCTTTTTGGATCGTTTTGTTGTGCGTCCATTTGTCAAGTCTGTTGCCTTCTATATAAGAGATCGTGCTGTCCCACTGCTTGGTGAGCGCGGTGGCGAAAAACCACGCGATCATCATATTGACATAGTATTCCCCGCTTCTGAGGGCGGCGACTATGTCCAGGTATTCCGCCTTAAAATCATCATCAAGGAAATGGCTCATCAGCATCTCAATGCCGAACCTGATCGTGTAGGTTTTGTCCGATGCCGTCCATTCTTTGATCTTTTCGAGCAGCTCGCCCTTGTGTTTCTTGAAAACCTTCGGCGACATTATGTCACACACTGCCCAGTTGTCGATATAAGGGAGAAACCGGTCGGTCGCCTCGATTGCTTCGCCGTAATCCTTCATCTCAGAAACCAGCAGCCCGTGCAGCATATTCTCGTCATAATATCTGTGCGGCAGCTCCTTAAGGAATCGCGCCGCGTCAGGGTCGCTTATCAGCTGCTTTGCCAGCTTTCTTACCTCCGGCACGCGTACTCCGATGAAAAGATCCGGGCTTAAAGTCGGCGTCAGCTTCGCCTGAAACTGAGCGTATTCTTCGTCGCGCAGCTCGAACAGCATTTTTTCTATTTTCTCAGACCTGTCGTGGACAAAACGCGGGCCTTCTTCGCCGCAAATACCGGTCGGCACAAAACCCGTCTTTTCCAGAACACGCTGAGAAGCCGGATTGTCGCTTTCGGTCTCCGCTTCGACGCGGCAAACGCACGGCTGATCCTCCGCCCATTCCACTAAGGCGGCCACAGCTTCCGTCATATAGCCCCGGCCCTCATATTCAGGCTCCGTTCCATACCCGATTTCAACCATCCCGTCTTCGGTGATCCCCTTGAACGACAGGTTACCTATTATCGCGCCCGTTCCGTCATTCAGTTCCATCATCCAGATCACGTACCACAGCCTCTCATCCGGATGCGCTGCGCTGCCGTCCAGCATTTCCTGATATGCCGCCTTCAGTTCCGGCACAGGCTCTTTTGCTATCAGGCTTTCCATCTGCTCGTCCGACGCGGGATATATATTAAGTCGTTTTGTTTTTATCATCTTGTTTGTCCTTCACAGTTTCAAAACTGCTACGGCTTCATCGTCGTCCATTTCGCCGTTTTCCGCAAAGCCAAACTCCGCATAAAGCTTCCTTGCGACCTCGTTGTCAGGCTCATAAGAGAGATAACAGTAATCAGCCTTTCCGCAAGGATAAGTCCTGATATAGTCGAGCGCCAACTGCAAAACCTTCCTGCCGTATCCCCTTTTCTGATACTTCTCGTCGATCATCAGGCGCCATATGCTGTAGTTCCCGTATGCTACCTGCGGGGGATTTTCATAGGAGTTGTCCACATCGTAGCCTATCATCAGAAAACCGACCGGCATGTCATCGTCAAAAATCCCAAACGGGAGCGCGTAACCGTTTTCCCTGGTTACAACATACGCCTCGATGATGCTCAGATCGTTTGGCGCAACGAAATCCTTCTGCGCCTCGCTGACTTTCAGCTTTATGATGTCCCAGACATTTTTTGAATTGATCGGCTCTAGTCTGATCATAACTAAGTTTTTCCCTTCTTCTATATAAGATAATTATACATCATCCGACGCCTTATCGATTCATTAATTTTCTATGCCAGCTTCCCATTTTCCACTTTCCAATTCTCCCCCTTTTCACTGCAAATACCTATTTTACATAGGCTCTGGCGAAAAAACTGTTGTGATTCGGAGAGGGAGAAAAAATACAGCCTGCGACTACGCCCGGAAAGGGCTTCATTTTCTCCCCTTAACGGCGACAAACGCTTATTTCACGTAAGCTCTGGCGAAAACAGCGGCTGACTTTTTATGGTATAGGACACTTTTACGGCGGTTCTTGGCAAAAAATGGATGTCTGATTCGCCAGACATCCATAGCAAATGCGATTATTTCGTTGAAGGGGGAGAATCGGTTCTGAACTGCCGCAAAATGCGGGAGAATCCAAAGCCTGTTTTTATAATCCTCCGGCCTGTCATAGTCTACAAATCAACATCCACCTCATATTTTCCATCTATAAGTATGTAGTTCACCTTATGCAGCCGCGCAAGCCTTAAGAATTCGGTATTATCCGCCAGAACGCTGTCCGGGGTGCACCCTTCATCATCCAGACGGTTTTCGATCACGTTCGCGTATTTCTTTATGTCTGCAAAATGCGCCCTTATGTAATCCGCGCTCATCACGAGGCAGTAATACTTTATCTTATCGAGATATTCCGATTCAAAATCCTTCGCCCAATCGAAGGGAATATAGCAGCCTTCCACGATCAGATTCTGGTCGTTTTCAATGGCCGTCTTGACCATTTCACGGACGATCGGCCACAAAAATACAGTCAATTCCTGATCATCCATTGGGGTGAGATCAGTATTGCCGCTGCGGATCAGGCCCATTTTCAGATGGTCTATTGACAGATATGGGATTTTATATTTTTCGAGGAGTTTTTGCGCGAGTGCGGTTTTCCCGGTGTGCGACGCGCCTGTAATCAATATGATCATCTTTCTGATTTCAGGATCGAATATCTGGCGCAATCCACGATTCCCTGATTGTTTTTATTGCACTGGCGGATAATGCCTTCGAACTTCATGCCGATTTTCTGCATTACTCTTCCGGACTTGGGATTATTCACGTCGTGCTTGGCAAATATACAATTCGCGCCAACTTCACCAAACAGAACATCCATTACGCATTCAGCAGCCTCAGGCATATAACCTTTTCCCCAGTATTTTCTTCCGATCACCCAGCCCAGCTCCATGCTGCCGGTCTCTTCAATCACATCAACAACGGAGATATTTCCGATGAGTTCGTGCGTGTCCTTAAGTTCAATCGCCCAGTTATAGAAAGACAATTCCTTGTATCCGTCGAGGCAGAAATTGATAAACCACTTTGAGCCGTCGATCGTTTTATGGGTCGGCCATGTCAGGAACCTTGTCACTTCATCATCCGATGCCCAATTGTCAAACATCGATTCGGCGTCATCAATGTTAAATCGCCTGAGTTTCAATCTTTCCGATTCTAATGTTACTGTTCCGATATGCTTCATTCGTTCACCATGCTGTTTCTGGAACTCACCGTAAGCTTCACGTCGTGAGCCGGCATCTTAAATGTCAACACATACATTCCGTTTTTATAGTCATGTTCAAGCTTTGTATCATCGCAATCCAGATAGAATGAGTAATCCGTATCTGTTGCGATCATGTCATAGGTGACTTTGACCGTGGCGCCTTCTTCATAGGTGGTCCTTTTCGATGAAAGCCCATAGCCATCCAGTTCGAGTTTGTACTGTTTATGTCCGCATCCAAATAATCCGATCAACATAATTCCCACCAGGATAATAATTATTTTCTTCATTGCTGCACCTCTTGATCAACTGCCGAAAATCTCTTCTGCCTTGAAGCTCCCGAGGAGATTTCCTACCTGTATGATGATTGCAGGCCCATCAGTACCGAGGTTGTCCGTAGTCACCCTGTGAAGCGTTCCATCTTTGCTATACTTGCAAATATACATCCCGCCGCAAAGGCCAAACCCGTTTTTGCCTTCGTATTCATCCAGATGAAGCTTCTCAGCGAGCCTGAGCAGCGCATCATACGCGCCGTCTCTGGCTTTGAAGGAGTGATGGACTTCTTTCTGCATATATGCGTACTTCATATATGTATGTATCTGGAAACTGCCGTCCGCCTCATTCTTGTACAGAACGATCTCATCGTACCCGTCTCCGCCGATTGTTGCCATAGTCTTTTTGCAGAAATCCCCTAGAAGCGTAAGGCCGGAATCGCTGACAGGTGGCGGACCTTGCGGTGTCTCTTCCTGATTCACTTCGCCCGGGACACATATTTTAATATCTGATACCGGGACGAAACCAAGCATCTGCGCCGGTTTTTGTTCCGTGGCAGGCGCAGCAGGTGCGGCCTGTGATACTTCAGAAAGCGGCGCACCGCACTCCGGGCAGAATTTTCCTTGAGATACCGCCGCGCCGCAGCATGGGCAGATCACTTTTCCGTTTTTGCCCGTCTCCGGGTCACGATAGTTCTGATCCATTATCTCCATAACTCAAAGATCTCCTTATTGTTTGCCACTCCTACCGCATCTTCTTTCTACGGCGCAGTGCTGTCACTCCCAGAAGAGCAGCTCCTGCCGCAATGGCAAGCCAGAGAATCATGTTGCTGTCGTCCCCTGTTTGCGGGTTATCAGACCTAACATAGCCGCAGGCCGTGCATTTATTGCCGGCAAATGTGTGATCTTCCATGTACGAATGGCTTTCGTCATTCCTGCATACGAGCCTGTGCTGTTCTTCATTGTACTGCTCTGCTTTATAATCGTGTCCCTTGGGATCTCCGTTTACTGCGGTATCCTTTTCTGACTGCTGCGGTTCAAATGCAGGATTATCGAACTTTGCTACTTCATAGTGGCCGGTCTCAGCCTTATCGCAGGTCGCATCTGTATCCTTTACATATACACCTTTTTTCGTTTCAGTTTCGCTATGGCCTTTGGTTCCTTCAGCGCATCCGCTGCAGACCCTTGTTGCTGTGCACTGATCACCATCCCACGAATAGGATGCCGGGCCATAGCTATGATTTGCATGTTCCCAGACTGCATAAAGCGTAACTTCTGCGCCGTCTTCCGCCGTCAGGTTCTTCACCGTTGCACCGTCTTCATATTCAGCCTCTGTGGCCTCTGCGTCCGTTGACCATCCTAAGAAGTTAAAGCCTTCCTTTGTAAAGATGTTGGCTGAAAGAGCTTTCTCCTCATCATACAGGAAGCTCATATCCGTCATCGTTCCGTTTCCGGTATTCGCGTCAAATTTCACGGTATAGCTGATCGGCATAAACTCATAGCGGTATTTATAATACTCGCGTGATGCCCACTGATGCGTCACATAATCATCTGCGATCTGCTTGACCGTGCGCGCCGTACCATCCGGGAAGATCGTCCAGGCTCCTGCCTTGTAACCGGTATCGGCAATCATGCCTGTCGGGACCTGAGATTCTTTCAGATGGCCGGAACCCTCCTCAAACCAGAACATTCCATCCGGATTATATTTATAAAGCGTTGCGTATTCCTTGATCTTATCTTTTGTCCCGTCATTCCATGTGCCGTGCAGAACGTTGAACTCGGAATAATGCTGATATTTGTCAGGAACGCCGTCGGCCAGGTCTTCTCCTGTCTTCGGGTCCTTACCGCCGAGGACATCGTCTGCGTAGATGGCGGTGAATGCACTCGTTTTGTATCTCCATCCCAGGAACACTTTGCCGTCAGGAGCAAGTGCCTTGCCGATATCTATGCCGGTTTCGCTCGTAATGATGTAAACATCTTCATATTCTGATTCTGTAAGGCCTTCCGGTGCTGTCCAAGTTCCGTCACCCGGGTCCACAAAGATCGTATCACTGTACCGGAACACGTCCTTTGTAGGGATTGAATCAGGCACTTCATCCCCCGGCTGTTCCGGCTGATATTTGATTTCTACATCTTTTATTTTCCAAAGTGCGTAAAGTGTAACTTCCACACCGTCTTCTGTCGCCAGATTCTTCACAGCCTCGCCGTCCGCTAAGTCCGGAGTATATGCTTCCGGATCATATGCCCAGCCTTTAAAGCTGTAGCCCGTCTTTGTAAAGGCATTCGCTGTGAGGGCTTTCTCCTCGTTGTAAAGGAAGCTTTCATCCTCCATCGAGCCGCTTCCTGTATTCGCATCAAACTTCACGGTATAACCGAACGATCTGAAACGTGCGGTATATGTCGGGATTCCATCCAGATTCGTATAATCCCAGCCGATGAATACATATTTGTCGGGTGCTGCAGCCTTTCCGATATCCAGGTTTGCCCTAACAATGTAAATATTCGGTTTTCCGCTGGTGCTCAATCCTTCCGGAGGTGTATATGTTCCCTTTACTGCAGGCGAAAAGCTTTCATCTTCCAGAATAAGCCTTATTGGACCGTCATAAACAACATTTGTTGTTTTGCTCTCAGGTGTCTCGGCTCCTGTCTGCACAGGCTGGTAACTGATCACGCGCGGCTCTGCGGACCAGATTGCGTAAAGCGTAACTTCCGCGCCGTTTTCTGTAGCCAGATTCTTCACTTTTTCACTATCCTCAAAATCCGGTGTAACTGCCGTCTGATCATACGCCCAGCCTTTAAAGCTGTAGCCTGTCTTTGTGAAAGCGTTCGCGGTGAGGGCTTTTTCTTCATCAAGTTTGAAGCTTTCATCCTCCATCGAGCCGCTTCCTGTATTCGCATCAAACTTCACGGTATAGGTCTCTGCCTGAGTGGTCGCTGTGATCAGCACTGACTTGGCAACCGCATTGCCTGCCTTTACGCACTCATATTCCGGCTTATAGGTTACTTCACCCGTGATGGCGCTTTCATCTTCCGTATATTCCGGTAATCCTTTGATTGTCAGTCCATTGGCAATGATCATGCGGCTGCCGGCACCCCAGCTAATGGCACCAGATGAAGTGTTTTCTCCATAGACGAGCACCTTGTCTACGGCGTTCGTAAATTCAAGGTCCTCTTGACTGTAAATTCCGACTGCATAGGTGCCGATGCCGTCAACGGTGATGTTGCCTGAAGCGGATATAGTAAGTGCACCATACGCATAGATTACATACACCTCGCCCAATGTAGTCAGGTTCCCGCTTCCGGAGATCTCGCCGCTGCGGTAGAATACTAACCCATTGTATTCACCACTCAGATTGTTGTTGCCCTTGAGAATCAGCTCACAATCTCCAAAAAACTCAATCGCGTCATCCGAACCACTGACCGTCAATCCGTCAATGGTCAGGTCACTCACGCCCTCTTCAGTGACGATATATTCCTTTTCAGTATCACCGGAAACAGTAAGTCCTTCTGCCTTGATTATGAGCTTGTTCGGGTCTTCGGCATCCCATTCATAATCCGTTCCCTCTTCTGCAAGGCCGTCAAGGTTCATGACTGTGAGATCATGACCTTCTGCAAAAACCGGCGCCGGCATGAGCGAAAGACACATCACAATACTTACTATTACGCAAATGATTTTTTTCTTCATTCTTACTATTCCCCCGGAATGAACTATTGCATAGCTATACAGAATATATATTAACATAAAGTTACTATTTTGTGGTCCAAAAGTTCTATGAATCTTCCCCCTGCATACCTGAAGTGTGCCTGCTTCGTTACTGTGTGTTGTCCTTATCAGATAAGCTGATAAGCTGAAACCGTAACAAAGCTGATCCGGTGATTCAGGTCACCGCTCACACTTTATATAAGGAGGTCCGGAAGATGAAATCCGTGAAAACAAATCTTATCTTAACAGCATCTCTTGCGATACTGTTGATCATAGTCCTTGCCGGCTGCGCAAAGAACGACGCAGAAAATAACGCGGCGGGTCCGGCGCTGGAAGATATCGTGCAGAAAATATATGCCAATGTCGATGTTCCCCCGTATGAAACTATCCGGCTTGATCAGTCAAACTTTGAATATTTTGCCTTCGTTCCGTACGATGACACGCTTTCTGCTGTCGCTGCTGACGCGCTCGTTAACATCACTCCGCACTCTGTGGTCGTGATCCGTGCAGAGCGCGGTAACGGAGCTGATTTGGCCGAAAAGGTCTTTGAAAACGCTGATCCGAATAAGTGGCTATGCGTCGGTTCGGAAACGGTTTATGTGGCGTATACAGACCATTACGTACTGCTCATAATGTCCGAGAAAGTCACGGCAGATGCGATCGCTGAGAATTTCAAAGGCATGGCAAATGATCTGGACAACATGGACATGACGCTGCTGACGGCAAGCAGCTCCCGCTATGAGCAGTAATTCGAAGAAACTGATCGCGTCCTTTGCGGCGCTGCAGATCCTTTTATATCACTGCTGGATACCCGTCTTTCGCTACGGGACCTTCTTCGGCAGCGCCGAAAGGTTTCTCATAGCTTCGACATATTCGGGTGTGGATCTGTTCTTCTTTATTTCCGCATTTTCACTGGTATCCCGCCCGGTGGAGAACTATTGGAGTTTTATAAAAAGCAGGGCGATAAAGCTGCTGCCGCTGTTTTTCATCGCCCTGATAGCCGGCAAATTCCTGTGGTTCATACCATCGATCATGATCATGTATCTGGTGTTGCCACCGCTACACAAGTTATGCCGAAAAAGACCGTCCCTGTCATTCTTTCTGCTGATACTCGGATGGGCCGGGATCGTATATCTGATCCTGGGTGTGCTCCGCCCTGCGCAGGATCTTGGGATCTTCCTCTTCCGCATCCCAAGCATTATACTCGGCGCATATGCGGTAAAATACAAAGAGAAGCTGTCATCCCGTCAGGCGCTGATAACGGGTATCGTGCTTCTGGTCGTTGGGTACGTCCTCGTATACAGATTCGGATATATCGACCGGCTCAATGTTCCTTTCCGCAGCACATTTTACCTGACTGGGATCCCGGTCATGCTCGGAACGGTCCTGCTCCTGGACCTGCTAGCCGCCGATCATAGTTCACGCATCATAGACTACTTCGGCAGCATGACACTGGAGCTGTACTTTTCGCAAATGGTATTCGGCACTTTGCTGGTCAGCTCGTTCTTCCGCGTAACGGGAAGTAAGATCGCAACAAATGTTATAGTAATGGTCATTGTTATCGCGGCAGCTGCCGTCATCAAATTCATTAACGACCGATTCACACGTCTTTTTCCGCGATAAAAAATACAGCCCTGCAGGATCATTCGCAGGGCTGTATTTGAATGTAAACCGCTGATTAATTATTCACTGAGCTTTTTCTTTATCACGAAAGACAATCCCAGTGAAAGGAGCGAAAGCACGCAGATGATACCCCACAGGTACAAGTTGTTCGTGTCGCCCGTCTCGATATCTTCAGCGACTTTGAAGTCTACTTCGACGCGGATGTCTGATGACACTTTCTCAAAACTTATTTCACCGTTCTTCACCTGAGATGTGATATCGACAGGCTCCTCTTCAGTTCCGAACCATGCCTCCACCTTTAAGATTTCCCATTTGTTGTCCGGTTGTATCTTTATTGTGGCATCAGCCTCGTGTCTGACTGAGGCGCTTTCAGGAGTCACAGTTCCCTTTCCTTCTCTTACCGAAGCCTTGACGGTATGCAGCTGAATCCAGACTGCGTAAAGGCAGACGTCCTCATTTTCTGTGTAAAGGCTCTCAGGTGCGTATTCGGCCTCCGTTGCTTCACTGTCGCTGCTCCAGCCGTCAAATTCGTATCCATCCCTTACAGGGACTTTGTCTGAAAGTGTGAGGTCCGAATAGTACTTCTTTATCTGGGCCTCCGGAGCGTCTGTGCCGCCGTTAGCATCGTAGCTTACTGTGAACTCCAGCTCACTGAAGTAAATGTCAACATAAGTGTTCTGCGTGATATTCTCAATGGTAAGTGTTCCGTCGGTGACTTCGCTTGTCACATCCTCCTCTGAGCGGGTCCCGTTCTCCCATACCCACTTGATGACCCGTTCAAGTTCGTAGCCTTCATCCGGGGTGATCGTAAGATCTACCGTATCTCCGGTCGCTGCTCCGGCGTATTCAGGACTTACCGTACCTTCGCCTTCCTTGATCTCGGCAACTACCGCATGCGGGCAGGATTTGAAAAATGCGTAAACGTTTGTGTCTTTCTGGATATTCCGCAGTTTCAGAACGTTCCCTTCCATCTGATCAGTAACGTCCGTGCCGTCAGAAGGGTCTGTGTCATATATAACGACCTTTTCCAGAACCCAGGCTGTCGTCGGCTGGATAAGAGGCACGAACCTGATCTGTGCCATGTCTCCTTCAACTACTTCCTGCGTCTTCGGAGTGGCATTTCCGCCTTCAGAAGCCACTGCCATGACTGTGTAAACCGGCTTCCATACGGCATACAGCACGATGTCAGCGTCCTCTTCGTACTCATCTCCCGGATCGTACTGGGCAGTTGCTGCGTCCGCATCTTCCGACCAGCCAATGAATCCGTATCCGGTCCTTTCCGGGATCTCGCTGCTGAGAGTCAAAGGCTTTCCTTTTTCTTTAGTCTGCGGATCAGGAACCGTTGTTTCGTCTCCGCCGTTTGCGTCGTATGTTACGGTGAAACTTGTTACCGGTATCTCAAAGTCTATCTCAACGACTGCAAACTTCCGGCTCTCATCAACATGAACGCGAGCTTCGCGGCCGTTCACCATAGCAGTAAATGCACCGCTTAAGACTGCGCTGTCAGGGAGTTTTTCTCCGTCCTTTCGCAGATCGTTTACGTCTACAATGACAGACGCTGTATACGTTTTGCCTTCCTGAGCCTTTTCATTTTCTTCCGCGTTCCATGTGATGGCAGGCTCCGGCTGTGATGTAAGGAGATCGTCCTTGTCATCCCGGCAGGTACTCTTGTTAACGATCTTGGCAAGTTCTTTACCGGCTTCCGGCTTATCCAGGATGATCTCAGCAGACTCAACCAGCACGCCATCTTCAGAAAGAGGCGTGAATACAGCTGTCGCCTTTACGTCATTCTCCGGCATTTCAAAGGTATATTCAGGATCTTCGGAAGTTCCCGGAAGTCCTTCAAACTCCCAATGGTCGAACTCCTCATATTTTACATTCGGAGCAGCTTTGATCTTCACTTCCGTTCCGGCCTCAAACTCGTCCTCCTGCGTCTGACCACCGTCCATCTCAATATTTCCGCCGATGACTGTCACAAGATATTTTTCTGTTTCCGCAGCCTTTACAAGATATGTAAATGCAGCAGTCTCGCTGACGTCTTCGCCGTTTTCAGCCCATGCTTCGATCACATACTGCGTGTCTTTATCATTCTGTCTGAGAACTATCTTGTCAGTATATTCTGTTTCTTCGCCCTTAATGCCGTCTTCTGTGAGCGTGTAGAAGAGCTTCGTGCCTTCAGGGTTGTTCTCATTGTCTATAAGCTCGACTTCAAGTTCCTTATCGCTCTCGCAGGAATCAGGATCAGCCGTAGGCGGCAACAATTCCGTGCTGTCCTTCTCAAGGATCACCACAGTGATCTCAACTGTCTGATCGACCTTTTCGTGCATCTTGGTCTCGGTATTTCTGATGTCTCCCGGAAGCTTCAGCGTTCCTGCGACCTTGTATGTTCCGGTATCTGCGTCAAGGACTTCCTGGCGCGCCGAAAGGCTGCTGTCATACGTATAACGCCCATCCGCGCCTTTTGATGTGTCGATGACCTCGCCCCAGTTGGCCTTTGCAGATTTCTGGCCGTCTTCTGTCATGATGGCGATTTCCAGTTCCTTCAGGTATTCGTTGATTTCTTCAGGCGCAGTTCCATTTGCGAAATATACTGTATTCGGCTGAGTTATGCTCAGAAGCTGTGCCTTAGGAGTCTTGTACGTATACGAAAGTATCGCATAATCCATAAAGCCCAAAGTGCTGCCTTCCGAATATCCTTCCGGCTGCGTTCCGTTATCAAAGTCATAGCCTTTCGGGAAATACGAATCCACTGTGACGATATCAAGGAACTCTTTCAGCTTGTAACCGCTGTCCGCCGTTACATATACTCTGGCCGTATATTCTTTGTTATAGCCGACCTTATCAGGGCCGCTCCATGTGATCTTGTACTTTCCGTCTTTGCCCATGAGAACGACTGGCTTCACGCCCTCTTCAGGGTCCACGCATGTTGCCAGGCTTGCCGGTTTTTCTCCGATCTTAGGCACCTCGAAATCCATTGTTACGCTGTCGATGGTCTTTGGTGATCCGTAGATCGCCTTGACCTCAACATCATGTGCCGGCATGGAGAAAAACGCTGCGGCATATGTTGTCGTCGGAAGCTTTCCGGATTTCAGTATGATAGGCCAGAAATCGGTCTTATATACCAGTGTTCCGTCTGTCGGATCCAGAACTTCCCATCTTTGGAAGGTTCCGGTCAGTTTTTCGGCAAAATGCTCCGCCAGAGAGATGATCGTCTTATATTCAGGGAGCAGTTCTTTAAGGACTGTAGAAATGCTCTTGATATCGTAGGAAAGGATAAATACGGTATCGCCTTCCTCGTAATATCCGCCTCCGATACCTTCATCCACGGTAACGTAGTACTCTTTTGCCCCCGGCTTGGAAATATGTACCTGGATGACGATCTCGGCTTCTCTTCCGTCGTCACTTACGTTCACACTTTCTACCGTTACCTTTTCGTTTCCGCCTGCGGAAGTATCCTTCACAACTGCTTCAAGTTTTTCCGCGAGAGAATACTTCGGATCATTTTCACGGATCTTCACAGTCAGGTACTGATCACCGGTCTGGGCTGTATAAATGGTAAGGCCGAAATCGTCCTCCCATCCCGCATCTTTCATGCTTAAAGGTGCGCCGGACGGATCCAGGACACTTACCTTTACCTGGGTTCCGGTAGGCAGTATATCGCCGTCTTCAACCGGCACATCAAATGCCACCTGAACCTTCTTTATCACTTCGCGCTTATCCCAGACCGCGTACAGAATGGCATCTTCGTCCTTCTCATACTTATCCTGCGGTTCGTATTCAACGCCGCCTTCTTTCAACGAAGACCAGCCCAGGAAATTGTAACCTTCTCTTTCCGGAACATCCGCAGTAATGGTAAGTGCTTTACCACGTTCCTTGATCTGCGGCTCCGGTGCCTTCTCTCCTCCGTTTGCGTCATACGTGACGGTGAAACTTTCCTTCGGAATGTCAAATGACACAAACGCGGTCGCATACTTATGGCTCGAATCGACTACAACCTTTGCGGTTTTCTCTCCGACATTTGCCGTCAGACCCTCTGAGAAATAAACGTTCTGTGGCAGAGAATCGTCCAGCAGAAGATCTTCAATTTTCAATGGTATGGCCGCCGTATATGTCATTCCGCCGACAGCTTCCGGGTATCCTTCCACATTCCAGGTGACAGCAGGCTGAGGATCTGCCGTTACGTATTTTTTTGCATCACCCGAGTATTTGTCATACCAGAAATAATTGTTTCCGACCTTATCCGGAAGTTTTACGCCTTCGGTCGGGAAAGCCATGTGCAGGGACACACTATCTATTATCAGTTCGTCATCGGTTTTCGGAGTATAAACTGCTATGGCTATAACATCCTGGTCAGGCATCTCAAATGTATATCCCTGATCAGTTTCAATTTCAGTTGTGTAATTGAAGATCCAATGATCAAACTTCTCGTAAGCATTGCCCGGAGCCGCGCCTATTATGACTTCTGAACCGGCCTTGAAATTGGCCTCATTACAATTCTCATCAGGCGCATTAAAGATAGTTCCTCCGTATACCCTCACATTGTACAGGTGATCAGGATCGATCGTGTACACATAGGTCACCTCAGGACTAGACAATCCGTCATGCGTTGCCCAGGTTACGATCTTGTATGTTATGGATCTGTCCTTTTTGGCTAGGATGATCGGTGAAAGATATCTTGTTGCCTCGCCTTTGGCATTCCTGTACCAGATCACCGTGCCTTCAGGATTCTTGCTGTCATTTATCAGCACGACACTCAGATCCTCTGAGTATGTGCCTGACCACGGCATCGCAAGCGGCGGATAGATCTCGTTCTCTTCCTTAGCCTTGATTATGACCCTGACCTCTACCGTCTGGTCGACGATGTCGTGACTTCCGTCTTCCTCGTTACGAATATCGCTTGGCAGGATCACAGTACCCTTAAGAGAATATGATCCGTCTCTTGTATCAACAACATCCTGTCTGTATTCCAGGCTGCTGTCATAAATGAACCGGCCCGTTTCACCGGCGCTTGTATCAGAAACCTCATTCCACTTTACTTTGGCCGATCCATAGCCTTTTTCCGAAATGATACCTGCCTCAACGGATTTCATGTATTCGTTGATCTCGGACGACGGAGTGCCGTTTTCAAAATAAACCGGCTGCGGATTCGTCACCTCAAGAAGCTGAGCCTTAGGTGTTTTATACGTATGCGTGATAAGCGCATAATCACCTACTGCGGCAAAGAAGTCAGCTTCAGTCCTTCCGGTTCCTGATGCAGACGGAACATAGGCTTTCGTGGTAAGTCCTAAAGGCCATCCGAATTTATAGCCTGATTTAGGAGAGATCGGGATAAATGCGGTGTAGCTGGAATTGTAATCTGCCCGTGTCAGTGAAGACCACATCATCGGGAAAACACCCAGCTTGTCTACATACGGGATCGCCGTCTTTATTCCGTTTGTCTCACTATCAGCGATATAATCCAGATATTCGCCCGGTTTCGGAAGATCGAATTTCATCTCAACTTCCTTGATTTCCTTCAGGCCTTCATATACTGCTGTTATTTCAGCATCCTTGCCGGGCATCCTGAAGAATGCTATCGCGTATGATGTTCCGCCTTTTGTAACGATCGGAATAAAATCATCTTTGTATTTGATTGAGCCATCACTTGGGGTATCAACTTTCCACTCGCTGAACGATTTCTGCCATGACGGCGGAATTATTTCCTTGAGCACTATTGCCCATTTGCCCAGATATTCCTCCAGCTTATCCTTCAGTCCCGGGATATCATATGAAACAATAGGAACCAGTGTGCCCTCTTCATACCATCCGCTTAAGAATCCGTAATTTACCGTGAGCTCATATTCTGTTGCACCCGGGCGTGATATGTGAACAAGGATCACGACATCGGCGCTCAGCCTGTCTTCACTTACACAATAGCCGACAACACGGAACTTTTTATTATTTTCGGAGCCGCCGTCCATCAAAGAGATGTCCAGCTCTTCTGCAAACTTCAGAGGGTTGCCTACCTCATCAGATGCCGTGACCATAATGGTAAGGAACTGATCGCCGTATACGGACTCTTTGATCGTTTCGCCTTCCATATCCAGCCATTCACTGTCATCACAGGAAAGGTCGGCCTCCAGATCTGTCCAGAGAGTAATGCCGTTTTTTTTCTGCGGAAGGGTTATTCCCTCATCATCAGGTACAGGAAATCCGACTGTAAAATGATCGATCTCCGGTACATAAACTGCTTCCTGATACAGATCCTGGTCTGCCATATTGAAGGTTGACAAGCTGTACTTGCCGCTTTCCTGAGCCTCGTAGTTGTCCGGAAACTGCATTTTCCCGGTATGTTCATCCCATCTTGAAAGTTTCTGTTCCCAGCCCTCAGGAATTGATTTTTTAATTATTTCCGTAAGGAAATCTGCATTGTCCACAGGATCCGGAGTAGTATTCTTGAGGTACATGCGGACTGCAAATTCAAGATCTTCGTAATCAAGTGCGCAGTCATATGATGCAATAAGCACCGGCTCACCGGAAATGTATTCTCCGGTTCCCCAGCCTTTATCCACCTTCATGAAATAACGTTTCACGCCTTCCGGATAAGTGTCAACGCGGAGCATCACCCTGGCTGTCTGACCGTCCTCGCTGACGTTGACATACACAACATTGCAGTTGCTCATTACTTTTCCGTCGGAGTTGAAGACATCAACAGCGAGATCCTCAGCAAATGCCCTTCGTCCCGCAGTCATACTGGACCTTATTGCCAGTTCCACTTCTGCAAACTGTGGTCCGGTGACTGCCTTATCGGTTTCCGTTCCATACCTGTCTTTCCACTTGGAAAGCCCGGCATCCAGCGCAAAGTAATCCGGCTCCGTCGCAAAGCCAAGAGCATCAAAGCTTCCCGGAAGATCTTCCCCCGTGTTCTTCGGAGGATCAATGAGGATTTTTGCCTTCTCAATATAGCTGCAGTCCCCGTTGATCACTACGCTTGTCGCATGACCTCTGGCATCTGCCTGCGCGGTGCCGATCAGTGTGCCGTCTTCGTATGTTGCTTTAATGTTCCAGGACTCTGACGGAACATAGATATCCGTCTCGCCATTGCTGTCCGTAACACCGTTTATGAAAGGTTCTTCCCGTCCGGGACGAACTTCATGCCCGGTTGCAGTGACCTTGGCTCCCTCTGCGAGCTTTCCGGATTTATCGTATACTGTGACATGGACCTGATATCCGTAATGTTCGCACATATCGAACGGATTTATAGGATCCGTAACGGTTTTTTCTTCGTCATATGCCTTGGAAATATATTTGTATTTGATCTTTCCGTCAGACCAGGTATCGCCGCTGCCTTTTCCCCTGAGTCCTATTCCGAGGCGGGCCTGATAGTCATATTTGTAATATGGCTTATTGGATATAGATACGCAGTAATTGTTCGGCATCGGAGCTGTCCCGCAATAATGGACCATTCCGTATTTAACGATTTCTCCTTTGTCGTCAAAAACGTTTTCAAAATCAATATCGTTTCTGAAAACCCTTGCGCAGTCACCGCTCTCACCGTCCAGTTCCAGCAGCATGGTTGTTCCGGAGCTCTTCGCACTTACATAGGTTTCCACCGTATTGCATACCCAGAAGACCGTTCCTTCAGAATCAGCATCTGCCTGAGCAATGTCTGATGTGGTTTCCATGCCGGCGTCTGCAGAGTGGATCGTCAGCATATCCGAATACATATTCAGTTTAAATTCGGTTGTAAGGAGTCCCGATACAGTAACATTATCGTTTGCGGCTGCCTTGAAGTGCAGGTAGCTTGGAACATCAACCGATGCCAAAGAGGCAAAGTAGTCCGAGAAATCCATTTTGACCAGCAATGGCTCCGGAATTTCGATATCCAGGCAGTTCTCATTGAGTTTGTCATACAGATTGCTGTCATTTAGCGTGGACGGAGCGTAATCGGTGGTCTGCTCAAGCTCCAGATGGTAATCCATCACATATTTCATCTCGTAGAACAGCTCTTCGTCCCAGTAGACTACATAGAAATCCCAGTTATACCGGGCCTTTCCCGAGAGAGTTGCCTTAATAACGCCGCTTCCCTGTTCTTCATCAACCGGGATATCCTCTGTGTATCCGCTCGGTGAAGCGACCAAATGTACACTGTCATAAACGCCATTCAGCTCTTCTCCCTGTCCGCCTCCGGTGCTGCCCTGGACCGGGTCCGGAGCAATTTCTACCGTCAGATATTCGCCGCCACCAAAAACTTCCATCGTTCCCGGTGCAATGCGAATGATCCTGTGGTCCTCAACATCTCCCACAGCGAAAACAATTGCTGTTACAGCACTCCTTTCTTCTGCCGACATATTTCTTATCTCTGTCGGCGCCGGAGCTATTCGAACCGTTGTGCCCTCCTGGGTGCACTCCAGTTCCTCACTCTCACTTGCTGAGATGACCACAGCGGTGGAAGCATAGACCATGAAGCCTTCTCCCACTTCCCATTTATGATCAGCCGGGAGATAAACAAAATATTCCATTCCCAGCAGTGCTATGCCATTTGATTTGCGTGTGTACTCTGTATTATAGAAAAGATCGCTTTTTTCTACGGTTTCACCGGATTCGTTCTTCAGTTCAACATAAGCTCTTAAGATAAAGAATTCAGGCAGTTCCTCAACATCGCCTGCTGATATCTCGATTTCAGCCTGCGCTGCTTCTCCTGTTCCCTCGACTGCCAGGCTTCCTGATGCCAGGACCGCGTCTTCAGAATCTTCATCCAGAAGCTCTACTGTAACCAGCGACGGTCCGAAGGCGCAGTACGTTACTGTGGCTTTGTTGTCCAGAATCGATGCTTCGGATACAGATAAGACACCCTGTTCCTGGGGTGACTTTAAAATGGTCTTATTCCGGAGCGCT
This sequence comes from Lachnospiraceae bacterium, assembly GCA_045627365.1. GTDB lineage: Bacteria > Bacillota > Clostridia > Lachnospirales > Lachnospiraceae > RGIG5612. Next base: position 4,285 of record JAZQNN010000056.1, on the reverse strand, counting down.
TCGGAAAGTGAATAGCCCACAGCCTGAGTCTGAGCTTTTGAAGACGCTTTGTCTGTGCTTTCTGCCATGACCTGAGTTGGTACGCAACTGATCAGCAAAAGTACAGTCAGAAAAATGCTCCCTATTCGTTTGCAAAAATTCATGAGATCCTCCGAATTAATACAGCGTACAAATTGACATTTTATTATATCATATATTTACTGAGTTTTCGGCGCATACTTTCGAATCGTGCTCATTACCCTCTGTATCTGGAACGGTTTCGGCAGATGGTCACATCGTAGGTTCCTGCAGAGTTCAATGAGAACTTCTCAAGCGCTATCTGTCCGTTTTCAGCAACATCCACTTCCGCGCCGAAATCTTCCAAAAGTGACACCGCTTTATCAGGAAGATTCCGATACCGATCAGACCTGCGCTGCAAAGAAGCAGAAGAACTGACCACAGGCCAGACCGGCTTTCATCTCCCGTCTGCGGTACATCCGGCTCCTCGGTATTAATTATGTATCCGCACTTCGTGCAGGTGTTTCCATCGAAGCTGTGGTCTTCATATTCGATGTGAGTTTTATCGTTTTGGCAGACATATCTGTGTTGTTCAGCATTGTACTGCTCTATCTGATAATCGTGGTCTTTCGGATTTCCATTGGTAACGGAATTTGCCGCAGTGTTCTGTACGGCAAAGGCAGGGTTCGTAAATTCCGCCTTATAGTGGCCTTTCTCAGCTTCGGTGCAGGTCGCTTCCGTATCCTTCACGTAGCTGCCTTTCACTGTCTCGGTCTCCTTGTGACCTTCCCTGCTTTCTGAACAAAGGATGCAGGTACGTTCTGCCGTGCAGGAGTCACCTGTCCACACATAATACGGTGAATCATAGTTGTGTACAGGATCTGTCGGAACGATCGTAAATGTCCAATCGTCGGATGTAACGGAAGTTGCCGCTGTATAAGAATCTCCCTCATTCACATCGATCGCGACCTTATATGTACCGACTTTTTTCGGTGGAACACTATCATAAGCCGTTCCATCGGAAGAATACTTTACAGTGATACTGCCCATTCCGCTCACGCCGTCAGCCGGGTTCACGATGGCCGGTTTCTCCTTGCCATTATAGATAAGATCTTTCGGAGGGATAAAGACGAAGTCTGCTGCAGTCGGATCTTTCATGGATGTGACTTTAATATGCGGTCCCTCCAGGTACATCGCTCCCTCGTAGTCTCCCGATTCGAAGGCATACTCTGCATCTTCTCCGTTGAATGTCGCCGTTCCGGTGAAGATGCCGGACTCATTGTATGCGTACTCGTAGCCTGTCATCGGATAAATATATACAGTCAGATAATACTCATCGCCATCCTTAAACGCCTCATCCGTTGACGAACCCGTGCTGTTATTGTACCAATACGCCTTATGTATAGTGACTGTATCTCCATGTTCCGTGGTGACTTTGACGTTGCTTGTGTCAGTTGATTCGCCCACTTCCGGCGTCTGTATGCCGGTAACTTCTATCTCTGTGATAGGAATCGTTTGCGCTCTAAAATGTGGGCCTTCCAGGTACATCGCTCCCTCGTAGTCTCCCGATTCGAAGGCATATTCTGCATCTTCTCCGTTGAATGTCGCCGTTCCTGTGAATTTGCCGAAATCATTGTAAGCGTACTTGTAGCCGGTCTTCGGATAAATATATACTGACAGATAATACTCATCGCCGTTTATAAATGTCTTATCCGTTGGCGAACCCGTGCTGGTGTTGTACCAGTAGCTCTTATGTACGGTGACCACGTCTCCGTGTTCCGTGGTGACCTTGACGTTGCTTGTGTCAGTTGATGCACCCGCTGCCGGTGTCTGCATGCCGGTAACTTCTATCTCGGTGATTGGAACCGTCTGAGCAATAAAAGCCGGGCTCTCCAGATACATACCCTCCTGATTTTCTCCTGAGGCAAAGGCATATGCCGCGTCTTCACCGTTGAAGGTTGCCGTTCCGTCAAAGATCTTGTACTTATCGTATAAGAAATCGTATCCCGACTGTCGGTAAATACCGACGCAAAGCTTATATTCATTCCCATCCTTAAAGGTCTCATCCGTTTCCGATGCGGTATCGTTGTTGTACCAGTATGCCCTATCCAGTACGACGACATCACCCTGATCAGTGGTGACCTTGATGTTGCTTGTGTCAGTTGATGCACCCGATGCAGGTATCTGCATGCCGGTGACTGCTATCTCGGTGATAAGGGTGCCGGGAACTGTCCGGACAGTATAAGCCGGGCTTTCCATGTAAAGTGCTCCCGGAATATCTCCTGAGGCATAGGCATATGCCGCGTCTTCACCGTTGAAGGTCGCCGTTCCGTCAAAGAATCTGTACTTGCCGTATAAGAAATCATATTTTTCATCCGGACCAATGTTGACGCAAAGCTTGTATTCATTTCCGTTCTTAAATGCCTTATCCGTTGACGATGCGGTGTCATTGTTGTACCAGTATGCCCTAAGTATGGTGACCACGTCTCCATGTTCAGTAGTGAACTTGAGCTTTCCGGTGTCTGTCGATGCGCCGGTTGCCGGCTGCGGCATGGTGGCCGTTATCTCGGTAATAGTAACCGTTTTGGCAATATATTCCGGGCTTTCCAGATAAAGTGCTCCCGGAATATCTCCTGAGGCATAGGCATATGCCGCGTCTTCACCGTTAAATGTCGCCGTTCCGTCAAAGAATCTGTACTTGCCGTATAAGAAATCGTATTTTTCATCCGGAGCAATGGTGACGCAAAGCTTGTATTCATTCCCTTTTATAAAGGTCGCATCCTTTTCCGACGCGGTAGTGTTGTTGTACCAGTATGCCCTGACTATGGAGACTACATCTCCATAGTCTGTGGTGACCTCGATGTTGCTTGTGTCAGTTGATTCGCCCGCCATCGGTATCTGCTTGATCGTGACCTCTATTTCGGTGATGAGCGTAGACTGATCTGCAAATGTCAGGCTCATCGGACAAAGCGTCGTGAGCATGATCACAACTAACAAAAAGCTTAAAAAACGTTTTTTCATTTTTTGCTTATCTCCCTCTTCACGTAAAAAGTATTCTTACCATTTCCGATCTTTTCAATCTTTCCGTCTGCAAGCAGTTTAGCAATTCCCGTAAAGCTGAAATTACTTCTTTGGGACTACCAGTTCTTCCCCCGGGAACAGATATTTCGCATATTCGATCACGTCGTCAAACTGATGGCCATAAGCCTGTGCCGTTTCAATGATAACCGTTTGATTGAGGATGGCCAGTTCTTTCGTTGAAAGACCGAACTGCTTTGCGATGCTGTGAATGGAATCCCCCGGCTGAACTGTATAGGTCATCAGGCTGTCATCAGCAGCCTTTACGAGTACGACTTCGTTTGAAATTCCGGAAGCTTCGAGTGCTTCAGCTATGCAGGCATCAGAATCGCCGGCTGCGGATTTCGCAGTTACAGATCCTTTTAAGAACCTGAAAGTGATCTGTCCGTCACTAAGGTCCATAGTACCTTCATATGAAAAGCTGACACTCTTATTCTCTGCTGCTTTGCCATGAATACTGTATTCAGCGCTTCCGTTCTGAATCGCTGTTTTACTTTGTTCCTGATACAAAGTATGGTCATCAAAAGAGTCAGTAAATGTCCAGTCCATCTTCCCGTCAACAATACTGCGGACTGTAATCGTAAGTGCTCCGCCCCACGGGTCCTGCCCGGCAAACTGTGCTCCGACATACTCTGCATATACATCATCAGAAACCGGAAGTTTTTCAGAACTTCCGCAGGCCGCCAAAATCATCGCAGCCATAACGATCACAGAAAGTACTGATAAATATTTATTTTTCATGGTTATTCTCCTTTTCGCATTATCTATTCCAGAACTGTCTCGAGCATTTTTACAACAAGCTCAAGACCGACTCTGTCCTCTTCTGTAAATCTGGCAAGGTGAGGGCTGTCAATATCCAGGACTCCGTACAGATCCCCGTTTTTCATTATCGGAATTACTATTTCCGAATTTGATGCACTGTCGCAGGCAATATGTCCGGCAAATGAATGTACATCCTCGACCAAAACGCTTTCTTTCTTAACTGCCGCAGTACCGCAGACGCCTTTTCCGAGATCGATTGAGATGCAGGCAACTTTTCCCTGAAAAGGTCCAAGCAGCAGTTTGCCGTTCTTCATCAAATAAAACCCGCACCAGTTTAGCCCATCCATGGAACTGTTGATCAGGGCCGAAGCGTTCGCAAGTATTGAGATCTCACTTTCCACATCTTCTGATATGGCTTTAAGTTGTTTTGCAATTTCAGTATAATCCG
>JAZQNN010000055.1:0-17155 GCA_045627365.1 Lachnospiraceae bacterium | reverse complement strand
GCAAATTTATGAGATTGACTAATTGTTGATTTCGCTGTATTTTATTTAGGCATATTGCGGTGCGCCGGCGCACCGCGATCATAAAAGGAAACGTATCGACGTGGTCCCACCGAGCCGCACTCGAAATGCGGTCATCGGGTAACCGGTGCGTGGGTTCGAATCCCACCGTTTCCGCTTTACAAATTGTTAGGGAGCCATGATTTTCCGGGCTTCCTACTTTTTTATCAGAACTTCGTACTGGAAAAATGATCATGAAATACAAAATCGCCCTGGGGCAGGCCGCAAGTTCGTCTGACCCCGAATATAATTTAGTACAGGCAGAGAATGCTCTTAAAGTCGCCAAGGATGCAGGAGCAGGGATCCTGCTGCTCCCGGAATGTTTTCTCGCGACGTTCCATCATGATATGAGCGATGAAAAGCGGCAGGAATACATAGACAGGATGAGTGCGCTCGGCAGAGAGTACGGCATCTGGATGGTCTACGGCATGTACGAGCCGTACGACGGCAAGAGAAATTACAACACGACGGTCGTGGCAGACGATAAGGGCCGCATCGTTGCGACATACAGGAAAACGCATCTTTACGACGCGCCGGCGTATATGGAGTCCCATTTCAACGTAGCCGGTGACAAACTTTTTGATCCGATAGACACACCTTTTGGCAGGCTCGGCCTCATGGTCTGCTACGAACTGAGATTTCCGGAAGTCGCCAGGTATCAGCTGGCAAGGGGAGCGGAGGTGATCCTTGTTCCGACCGCATGGCTTTCAGGCAGCGACAAGGTTGAGCAGCTGCGTGTCGTCACCCAGTGCAGAGCTTCCGAAAATACAGTTTTTGTTGTCATGTGCGATATGTGCAAAGGCCAAAGGGCAGGCCATAGCATGGTCGCTTCTCCGCGAGGCAAAGTAATGGCGGAAGCCGGAGAAGACGAAGAGACGATAGTTGTCGAGATCGACCTTGACGACGTTAAGAAAGCACGCGAGATCACGCCTGTACTTGAAAGCAGACGTCCTGAATTATACGACTGAAATGATATACCTGATCCTGGCTATAATAAGCAGCACGCTTATATCCGTGCTATTGAAAGTAAGCGAAAAAAAGAGAAAGAGCGAAGCAGGACTCTTTATCTTCAATTACATAGTCTGCGTAATATGCGCGTGGGCCTTTACGCCGAATGGCAGGCTTATCCCGCAGAAAGACGGCTTTTTGACAACACTGGTACTCGGTGTGCTCGCCGGAATAGTATATTTGCTATCTTTCGTGCTTATGCAGCAGAATATCAAGAAAAACGGGGTGATGATGTCTTCAACCTTTATGAAGCTCGGAGTCATCGTTTCTATTCTGATCGCAGTGATCTTTTTCGACGAGGTTCTGAAAAGCCTTCAGATAGTCGGAATGGTACTGGCTATAGCCGCCATCATTATTTTCAATTTCGATAAAAAGGAATTGAGCGGCGGCAAAAAGATAATCTGGCTTATCCTTTTGCTCATCGGAGGCGGTCTGTCCAACTCGGCGGTTCATATACATAAAGAGATCGGGCAGGAAGTTTTTGCGGATACGTTCCTGTTTCTGACATTCCTTTTTGCAGGAATATGTTCAGTAATACTGCTTCTTGTAAAGAAAGAAAAGATCGGTCTGTGGGACGTTATTTTCGGCGTAATTATCGGAATACCGAACTATTTTTCATCAAAGCTTCTCCAGTTGGCCTTGAATGAAATGAACGCGGTCGTGGCATATCCTGTTTACGATGTGGCAACACTTCTTATGATAAGCCTCGCGGGAATCATTTTCTTCAAAGAAAAATTCTCACTTCAGAAGGGGATAGGAGCGGTCCTCGTAATCGCGGCAGTTATACTTCTTCAATAATTCGGCACAAAAAAACGGGCGGTGATCACCGCCCGTCTTTCATCTTAAATCTCAGAATATCTCTGACCAGTATGTCTGGTTGTAAATGTCAGTGAAGCTGTACATCGAAAGAACTGTGCCTTCACCCGGCTGCATATTGGCGATCTCAGGGTTCAGTGTTGCCTTCCATGAACCGATCTTGTAGTTGTCAACGTAGTTGCCGCTGTAATCGTAGTAATCTGCCACGAAAGTGATCTCGGCTCCGACTGGGATGTAGTTGCACATCTCGGCTTCTTCGGTAGAGGTGTCCTCGGAAACCGGTCCGAAGATCTTAGGAATGGCATTATCGGAATTTCTGTAATCAATCTGAATTCCTACGATATATCCGTCAGGTCTTTCGTTGTCGAACGCGATGATCAGTTTGGCTCTCTGATCGTTGTAAATGATCGGGCTGTAACCCTTGATCAGGTAGTTGTCATCGTCAACGTAATACATGCTCTCATAGTAGTAAGCGATGGTGTTGCCGTCGATGGAAAGCCATGTTCCGTCGCTTTCGCAGATCAGATTGCCCTCGGCGTCGAAATCGTAAACATTGTCGGTCCCGAGATCAATAAGACCTTCGCCGTCATCGTAGTACACGTTGAAGAGAAGGTGATCAACGATCTTCCATTGCTCGTCATCCATGGAAATGACCTTCTGGCCGTCGCTGTTTTCCTTAAGCTCAAGCTGAGTCTGATCAAAGATATTGCCGGCAATCAGTTCAGCGGTCTTGTCAGCATCAAAGCTTGCAGGAAGAGATCTGCCACTGAACAGGCTCAGGATGTCAGTTACCGAAATATCAGAACTGTAGTTGCCGTAGTCGCTTCCTCCGAAGCTGTAGCCGCCGTATGAGCTGCTTCCGGTGCTGCCATAGCTGCCGTAGCTGTCTGAACTGTCATAGCTGCTGCCGAAGAGACTTCCGAAAATATCACCGTATCCGGCTGATGAGGATGAGCTGCCGAAGAAGTCATATCCGCTGCCGGATGAGCTTGAGTAGCCTGAGTAGCTGCTGTTTCCTGAAATGCCGAAGAGTGATTCGAACGGTGAACCGCCGCCTGAAACGTACTGACCGGTGAGCTCTGTGCTTGCGTATTTTTCTACGCAGTCCTGATATTCGTCGCAGATATCAAGCTTGTCATAGATGCTGCTTGCGACCTTGGAGTACTGGTAGTTGGCGTACGGGAAGTAGATCGACAGTCCGTATGAGCCCGACATATCGCGGGAAACGTTGTTGTATTTAACTGCGCTGAGGACTGCCTCTGCAAGGTCATTTGCGGCGCTGGTGCCGATCCTCTGGGCAAAGTCAACGATATCGACCTGATCAACATGTGATGAAGAAGCAAATTCGCGTGATTTGCCTCTTGCCTTGGCAACATCAACATATGTCTGGCTGCTTCCTGAGTTGCCTGCGTCGATCAGCTGGCTGACATTTGCGCCGAAAGCTTCAAGCTTGGCAGGAACCGTAGTGCTCAGCTCGACAAGGTCTGTTACGGAAAGCGTTGACGGCATGCCCGGGCAGTAGCGGTTGGTATAGTCAACAAAGTCATCTGCGATGATCTTGCCGAGTTCAACCGAAGAAATGCTCGTGTTATTGCCAAGTGATGTAAGCCAGTTGGTGTAATACCAGCCGCCTGATGCTTCGGATTCTTCAGAAGCGATCAGGTAGTCTGCGCTGTCTGCGAGCGCAAGACCGGTCTCGACTGTTCCCATAAGGCACGCGTCGAAGCCGATGATATCAAATGTAACGCCGGTAGCTTCGATGGCTTCCTTGAGCTCCGGAAGTGACATAGAGCCATTGCCGGTATTCTTCTCATCGTATCCGTATCCGCTGAGTGATCCGCCGCCGTGATCCCAAAGAACGAGGATGTTGCGGTTGGCCTCGAAGTTCGTTGCACACAGATCGATGAATTCACTGAGCGTTCTTCCTGATGTAACAGCGCCTGTTCCGAAGTTCTCAACGAGTCGGGAGATCTGACCGCCTGCGATCCGGTAAACCTGATTGTAACGGGTGGACATAATGTTGTTATGCCATTTGTTCGTGCCGCCGGTGAAGAGGATAAGGTTAACGTTGTCACCGAAGCTTGCCTTAAGCATCTCCTGGATATCGTCGGTAGCCGCGCCGCACTGAGACTCAAGGTCTGATGCGCACATGTAGACCATGACGGTCACTGTGTCCCTGCCGCCGCCTAAGAGCTCAGTCTTCTTGCCCGGAACGCCGGCTGCGACAGTTGTGTTGATTGCCTGAGTATTGTCATTCCAGGTGTCGGAATAGTAGTTGCTTGAAAGGTCTTCCCAGTTGTATCCTGCCGGTACTACAGAAAGGAGAGACTCGAGTACGCCCGAGGTCTGGTTGTTGTAACCGGAGGCTGTGGTCGCGACTGTGAAGTATTCTTCGTCGTAGTCTGAATCGTCAACGATCTTGCCGCTGCAGGCTTTCGAGCATTTGGCCAGAATAACGATCACGATGATCACAATAAGAGCCATGATAAGAAGTCTCTTAAGGCTCGGAGTCTTCTTGGCGCTTGACTGCTGGCTCTGCTGAGGCTGCTGTTGCTGGGTCTGCTGGGTCAGAATCTGCCCCAGCAGACCACGATTGTTGTTTGCGTCAGCCCCGCTTCGATCCGAATAATCTGTCGAAAATTGACTTTTGGTTAGAGTTTTTTTTTGAGGTTCTTTGTTAAGGCCGGTCTCGCCGTTCCTGTTGCCGACAGGTCCGCCGCCTAAGCCTTCACCCTGTCTTTCAATTTTTGCCGTACCTTCTACGACTTTTTTTACACGTCCTTTTGGTCTTTTGTCCATTTTGTTTTGTCCTTACTTCATCCCTTCTCGGAGATATTTTATCTAGATAAGTATATTAGCATACAATTGTGAAGAAATGAAGAAAATAAATAAAGAGCCGAGGCAAACAGTGCAAGTGCTGTGATCTATGAGCAATTTAGATTCGCTAGAATAAACTTTGGAATATCAAGACAATCATCCCCAATGTACTCAAGGGTAAAACTGTTCAGCATTTTTCCATTTCTATGAACCGGATTCTCCCCCTTGCCTTCATAAACATTGATATTACGTGCTCGCTGGCGAAAAATCGCTTCGGAATTTTTACAGGAGAAAATTATGACGGATTTAGGCAACAAAAATATGCCATTTTTTCTCCCACATGTTGCAACAAAGGCTTATTTTTCGTTGCAGTTGGCGAAAATTTCGGCATACAATAGCGGATTATTCAGAACAAAAAAAGCAATTCTCCGAGAAATGGATGTCCGTCTCGCCAGGCACCCTTAACAAACGTGATTATTTCGTTACTGCGGGAGAATTGGACTAATATCACTACGAAAGAAGGGGAGAAAAATAGGGGCGCCAAGGCCCCTATTTTAAAGTGCCTTAATATATGATCTTCTGCGCTTGTGTTTGGTCTCGTCAAAGCGCTTCCACTGGTTCTGGATCGCGTAGTTCTCCTCGAGATTCAGGTTGGTCTCGCAGAACTCAACGCCCTTCTGCTGGAGAAGTTTGATGAGATCCGAGCATACGATCGCTGAGGCGCCTGAGTTGGCATATTTCGGAGAAACACCGACAAGCCCCAGATCGATGATCTTAGGATGCCTTACATCTCTTATTATTCTGAAAAGGCACGCCGGGGTAAGCCTGCCGCCGGACTTCTGTACGGCTCTGGCAAGCGACGGAAATGCGAGGCCGAAGGCTACGGGTTCTTCCTTTTCGTTGAGCACGATGCCGACGTATTTGATGTTGATGATAAGCTTGAAGTTGTCGATCAGCATTTTCTTCATGCCATCTGTAAATGGCACGGTCCCGTAGATATTGCTGTACGATTCATCCAGGATCGAGAAAAACTTATCCTGATGTCTGCGAACGAATTCATTCGTGTTTTTGGCCTCGGCATAGTGAAGCTTGGAACGCTTCATGATGATTTCGGACATCTTGGCAAGTTCGCCGTCGTAGCTTGCCGGGACGCGCAGCTGGCTCTCGGTCCAGTCGACCTCTTTTTCATATCCGAGGTTGCTTATGAGCGTCTGATAGTAGTCGGCGTTGTATTGCTCTTCAAAAGTTGCCAGGTACTCAAATCCCTCGATCAGAAGCCCTTCTCTTTCAAGGTCTGAAAAACCCAAAGGCCCGCAGATGGTATCCATTCCTTTGCTGCGTCCCCAGTCCTCGACAGCGCCGAAGAGGGCAGAGGCTACTTCCTGGTCATTTATGGAGTCAAAACGGGTGAAACGGATGCGCTTCTGCCCGGTTTTTTCGTTGTGCGCTTTCTGGAGGATTCCGGAAATACGGCCGACCATCACACCGTTTCTGTAAGCATTGTAATATACGGCTTCGCTGGTTTCGTAATAAACGTAATCCTTGCGGAAAATCTTGCGCTCATCGCTGTAAAGAGGCGGCACAAAGCAAGGATTGTCCTTATATAATTTCAGTGGAAAATTCAGGAATTCTTTCTGCTGATTTTTTGTGGTAACTTCTTTAATCTCTATCATAAGCTCATCTTCCTTCTTGGGTTCGGGGATCAAAGGTATTCTTTGCCGGTCAGGGTGCGCCATAGCGCGTAATACTTGAGCCCGGGGAATCCGGTCGCATGTCTGAATTCCAACGCTCGCCCATGCCATGTGAACATTACTCTGGTGGATCTGAAAATGCTCAGCTTTTCTACCTCCGCCCATGGGATCTCGAGGGGCTCAGTGATCGTGGCGCTTTCATTTAGTGCGGCAAGCCCTTCACTGTGAACAGGGGTAATGACCATTCTGTCTCCGTAAAGAGAGCAGGTGACGTTCGGGTGAAGGATGATGTGCTCTTCGCCTATATTCTCGGAGAAGGCAAGACTCTTATCTTCGGTAATAGGCCGGCCTGCTTCGGTAAGTGCCTTGAGCGTGGTCACATTTTCCGAGAGCCATTTCTTCTGCCATTTGTTCCATTCATAAATGGTGGTGAATGGGAGCTTTTCGCCGCTTAAGAAGCCATATTCATCGTAAGAAGCGCTCAGCCCGCATGAGCAGAAAAAACTTTTTTCATGGCTTTTGATGCTTCCGAAGCAGTGACAGGAAGGACATAGATAGCCGACATTTTCGATGCCCTCCGCCAGTGCTTTGCCTGAGTACTTTTTCATGGCCGTGCGCTGGTAGTTGTAGGCGTTGGCATACAGGTCCTCACAGATGTGCGAATATATCTCGTCCTGACTCATCGCTGCCAGCTCTTCGGCTGAGTATTCATTTATGACATGCCCGTGGATAGGACCTTTCCTGGGAAAACGTGACCATCTCGGGGATTTAAGATATCCGCCCTCGATGCGGTAGGTCACAAGTGCGACCGGAACGTCCTTAAGCAGTTTGGCTGTTCGCGGAGAAATATAGCAGGTCTGACCGTCCCAGGATTTGTTGCCTTCAGGATACATGGCGACCGAGATGCCCTCCTTAAGATTTTGCTCGATCAGTTCTACGGTATCGTCGGCGCTGGCACCCTTGACACGCGGGATAGGTCCGACCAGAGTCCTTACGATCCAACCGCCAAATCCCTGTAAAATAGTCGAGCTTGCCACAAATCTCATATGCCTGTTAAGTGCGACAACCTCCAGGATCGGATCCATATCGTTGTTGTGATTTGAAAGCATCAGAAAAAGCGGATTTTTGACATCGTATTTGTCATATGAAAAACGACAGACAAGCTTAAGAGCCCATCCGAAACAGAATCTGAGGGATTTATAAACAAATCTGTGGAAAGAAACACCTTTAGTTATATTTGAATTATGTTCCTGTTGGTTTTTCATAGCACGAGAATAATACCACATTAACAGATGAAATACAATTAAACCACGAAACGTACACATTTTATGTTATAATATTTAATCTAAATATATTGCCGTGAGAAGGAGTTTCCCATGAGAAAACGCTTTGTGAAGAAAATGTTGACACTGCTGGCAGCAATGGTACTTACTGTATCGCTCGTCAGCTCACTGACCGGATGCGCCAGCATCGCGCTGATAAGCCTCCTGGTTGATGACCTCAAGGAAGACACTACCGACAGCTGGTGGAATACCGTGGAAACCGACGACTGGTGGGACACAAAGCCGACGGATGCGCCTGAGACAGAGCCGTGGGTTCGCCCGGATGACGGCGGCATCAACATGGTTTACACCGAGATAGATAAAGCGGAGTTCTTTGATCTGTGCGAGAGGCTTAAGATAGCTGTAGCTGCCGGTGAAGATAAGGACACTATTTTCTCCCTTTACGACCAGATATATTACGAATACGGCAAAATCGCCGATAACGGCAGCGCACTGTACCTGCTGTATGCGTACAATCCGACAGACGAATATTACGCTCAACAGAATGTTGATTATTCCGTAATTCAGAACGAATGCTGGGACGCAGCTCTGAAAGCATGCAGAGAGGTTGCTACGGTCAGTGAATTTGCCGACGAATTCAAGGATTATGTGGGCGAAGAAGCGTTCCAATACATGGTCGAATACGAGGATATAACTGATTACGAGCTGGATTTCATCGCAAAAGAGCAGGAACTTCAGAACGAATACGAAGAGTATTGCGCTGACCCGAATCTTTCCCAGGACCAGTTGATGAAGAAGGTCGGCCCGATTTTCGTCGAACTTGTCAAGATGCGTAACGAGCTGGCTCAGTTCTACGGATATGACAATTATTGCGATTACGCTGACGCGGAGGTTTACATGCGTGATTACGGCACAGAAGAGGCACGTAATTTCCACAAGCAGGTAAAGAGAGTCAGCAGCTACTACTACGATTTTATTTACAATACATCCGCTTACTTCGGACTGTATTATGGCGGATTTGATTTTACTTCTGATGAGCTTCTGGAAGGTCTTGGCACGGTCACAGACAAGATCGGTACGATCGCAGCCGAGAACTACGATAAGCTCGTAGATAACAATCTTTATGACATGACAGTCAGCGACTCGAAGATGGACGCAAACTTCTGCATCACTTTTGACGGAAGCAGCGAGGCATTTATCTTCATGAACCCCGGCACATCAAGAGACTTTGTAACGCTTTCTCACGAGTTCGGACACTTTATTAACAATTACGTTTCGCCTGCACCGAATCTGCTGACTTCTTTTGGCTCATACGACCTTCTGGAGATCCACTCGAATGGCCTTCAGGCGCTTTGCTCTGAATACTACGATGAGATCTACGGTGCATATGCCGAAGATGCGGAGGCGTTCAATCTGATCGACCTTCTGGGAAATGTGATTGATGGATGTATCTTAGACGAATTCCAGAGAGAAGTATATACACATCCAAATTGGACGCTCGACGATATCAACGCATGCTACCAGCGCATAGCCGCAGAATACGGAGATCCGTCAACCGGACCGGATGATTACTGGTGGATCTATGTAAACCATAATTTTGAATCTCCGATGTATTACATCAGCTACGCAGCAAGCGGAATCGCAGCCATCCAGATCTGGGAAATGTCTCAGGACAATTATCAGGATGCAGTTGATGCATGGGAAATGATCCAGCGCATCGGAGCCTACGACGAGGAATATATGGACGTTCTTGAGCGTGTGGGACTTGAGACTTTCGCTGACGATAATACCGTTTCAAACGCATGCTTCGCGGTGTTTGACAGACTGGATGAGATCACGTACAGGTATTAAGGACGGAAGACGGTTGAGTAATATTGACCAACTCGCCATATTTAAAGTATAATAATATGAATGGCATTACTTCAATATACGTGTCTATTGTGACAAAGGAGTAACAAATGGTAATTAACGTTTCCAAAAAAGACGACAGCGCCAATGTGAATATTTCCGGAAGACTGGATACTTCAACAGCGACAGATCTTGAAAGTACCGTTCAGGAACTTATTGCTGACGGCGCCAAGTCGATGGTCTTTGATCTGAAAAACCTGGAGTACACATCTTCTGCAGGACTCAGAGTTATTCTTAAAACACACAAACAATTGTCGGAAACCGGCGGACTTAAGCTTAAGAATGTAAACGCGGACATCCGGGAAATTCTGGAAATCACCGGATTCTTAGGAATTCTTACGATCGAATAATTACAGCCTGCTGGGAGGACTTTATGAATCTTGTTTATGCGGCATTGATAAATGTCTTTTTGTCAGTGGCTTTTTATCTGCTTGAGAAGCTGACCTTCTTCGGCAAATGGCCACGCGCAGTAAGGCAGATAATCATAGGCATTCTGTTCGGCCTGTGCGCATGTTTCTCAACTTTATTCGGAACCGATATGGGCGGCTCTGTTATCAACGCCAGGGACGCTTCGCCTCTGTGCGCAGGTTTGCTTTTCGGTGGGCCAAGCGGACTGATCGCAGGCTTTGTCGGTGCAGTCCACAGACTGCTTTGGAGGGCACCTTTCGGAACTGCCGGCTGGTTCAGCGCGATGTTTGCAGTTGACGCAGCGGGCGGCTTCAGCCGTTGGGCGTGTGTTATCGGCACGATGGGAGCAGGCGTATTCGGCGCTTATATGCGTAAGTTCGTTCTCGACAATAAACGCCCAAAGGCTTTTTACGGCGCGTTTATCGCACTGACTACGGAGACGTTTCATCTTCTTTTGGTATTTGTTTTCAGACTTAATTTCCTGTCGAGAGTATTTGCGCTGATCCAGACGGTTTCAATTCCGATGCTTGCAGCCAATATCCTTACGACATTTGTCTCGGTACTCATCATCCAGCTGTTAGACAATAAGAAAAATACTAAAGTCAAAGGCAAGAAGACTATAGCCGAGAAATTCCAGGGCTGGCTTTTGATCAGCGTCATTCTTTCTTTCTGCGTGACCAGTCTGGGAATGCTGGGCGTTCAGTATAAGCTGTGCGTAAAGCAGAATGAAGCGCTTCTTACACAGAATCTGGCAGATAACGTGGCAAGGATCGAACGTCATGGCGTGGATGAAGCTATCGAATTCAAGCACTTCTGGCATGTTGGAACCGAGGGCGGTGTGCTTTTGATCGATGAAAATTCGATCGTTCAGTATTCCGATATTGAGGGAGTCCTCGGAGAAAAGGTCGATCTCAGCGCAAGTGAATCGAGACACCTGTACAAAACCGCGGAGAACTTCTTCAGCGCAGAGATTCCACTGGGTGGGCAGATCACCCCGATATATGGCATGTATGCCACGGTCGATAATGGTGACCTCCTGGTTACATTTATTCCGTCAGAGGAGGCGAGCCTGTATCAGAATGTAACCTTCGTGCTGACGATCTTCTTCGAGATATTAGTCTTCTCGGGACTTTTCGTTCATGTTTTCTATATTGTCAACAGGCTGGTAGTCAAGAACATGGATCAGGTCAATGCGTCACTGGCTGAGATCACCGGCGGCAATCTCGCGGCAAGAGTTAATGTACGTGCGACTGAGGAATTTGACATTCTCTCGGACGATATAAACGAAACAGTTGAGGCTCTGGAGCGATCCATTTCGGAAGCCGCGGCCAGAATCGATGAGGAACTTGAATTTGCCAAGAATGTTCAGCATTCGGCGCTGCCTTCGATCTTCCCGCCGTTCCCAAGCAGGACGGATTTTGATATATACGCGACGATGGATGCCGCCAAGGAAGTCGGCGGAGACTTCTACGACTTCTATTTTGTCGGACGTGATAAACTGGCGTTTTTGATCGCAGATGTTTCCGGCAAAGGTATCGCAGCTGCCATGTTCATGATGAAAGCCAAGACAATCATAAAGGATCTTGCGGAAAATGAACTTGATGTGGACGCGATCCTGACAGAGGCCAATGAGCGCTTGTGCACAGGAAATGACGCGCAGCTGTTCGTAACGGTATGGATGGGCATCATTGACCTTGAAACGGGCATCATAAGCTTTACCAGCGCCGGTCATAACCCGCCGGTCGTATGCAGGAACGACGGAAGTATAGATTTTTACAGATGCAAGAACGCGTTCGTACTCGGCGGAATGGAAGGAATCAAATACCGCAAATATGAACTGCAGCTTAACAAAGGAGATAAGATATTCCTCTACACGGACGGCGTGACTGAGGCCACTGATGCCGACAGTCAGCTTTACGGAGAGGCAAGACTGCTTACAACCCTTCGGGGACTGACGGATGTTGATACCCAGACTGTCTGCGACAGGGTGCGCGATGACATCAATATGTTTGTCGGTGACGCGCCGCAGTTTGACGATATCACGATGTTAGCATTTCACTACAAAGGAATGAGAAAAATGAAAGAATTAACAGTTGAAGCAACCGTAGAGAACATTCCGAAAGTAACGGATTTTGTAAACGCTGAGCTTGAGGCGATCGACTGCCCGATGAAAGCTCAGATGCAGATCGACATCGCGATAGATGAGCTTTTCGGAAACATTGCTCATTATGCCTACAATCCGGAAACCGGCAAGGCAACCGTCGCAGTCGAGGTCCTTGAGGATCCGATGCAGGTAGTCGTTACGTTCGTGGATAAGGGCGTTCCGTATGATCCTTTGGCCAAGGATGATCCTGATATTACGCTTTCTGCGGATGAGCGTGAGATCGGCGGACTCGGAATATTTATGGTCAAGAAGACCATGGACGAGATCTCATACGAGTACAAGAACGGTCAGAACATTTTGACAATCAAGAAACAGATATAAGGCAGGTAATTATTTATGAGTTTGCTGCTTAGCAAAAACGATACAGTACTTACTGTTATCCCGGAAGGCAGAATCGACCGCGCCCTTGCCGAAAGGCTTCAGAAGGCGGTAGACGCGAACCTGCCGGGAATGACAGATGTAATATTCGACCTGAAAAAGGTCAGCTACATTTCCCCGGACGGAATAGGCATGCTCGTATTCACTCAGAAGCATATGGGCCCGGATGGAAAGGTCAGCCTGATCAACGTCAGCGATGCGATAATGGAAGTAATGATGATCACCGGATTCAGCGAAGTGCTGCATGTGAAGAATGTGATCAAGTACAAGGAACCGGGCCTGGTCGAGAGGGCAATAAAATTTGCCGCCGAAGCCCATGGCGACACCGCGCGCAAGGGAGAGGGGACACCTGTCATCCTTCATCCTATGGAAGCGGCTTCGATCGTGGCGTCGATGACTGTTGACAGCGATGTTATCGCGGCAGCGGTTCTTCATGATACCGTTGAGGATACTGACGTTACCATAGAGGATATTGCCAAAAACTTTAATCCGAGGATCGTTGAACTCGTAAGTTCCGAGACAGAGGACAAGCGGCCGTATATGAGCGCGGCAGACAGCTGGAGCATCCGCAAGGAGGAGTCTCTTAAATGGCTGGCTGCATCGGATGATCTGGGCGTGAAGATGCTGTGGCTGGGAGATAAGCTGGCTAATATCAGATCATTTTACAGACTGAAGCTTCATCTCGGAGATGCCATGTGGTCACTGTTCAACCAGAAGGATCCCCTGAAGCATTACTGGTATTATCATACGATTTCAGAAATTCTGAAAAAGGATCTGTCGGATCATCCGGCTTGGATCGAGTATGAACAGTTGATTGAGCAGATTTTCGGCGATTATGCAAATTCAAAGGAGAATGCAGATGATTAAAAGCAGTTTAAACGAAGGCTTACTTACGATTTATCTCGAGGGACACGTTGATTCAAATAACGCATCGAATATAGAAACTGAAATCGGCAAGATTTGTGACGAAAACCCGCACGAGCATATCAGGATCGACGCGGAGGATCTGACATATCTTTCAAGCGCAGGCCTGAGGATATTGCTGAGACTGCGAAAGGCTGACACCGAGATGTCTGTAGTGAATGTATCATCTGAAGTTTATGAGATCCTTGAAATGACCGGCTTCACAGAGATGATCCATATCGAGAAGGGATACCGCAAAATGTCGGTCGACGGCTGCGAGGTCCTGGGCTCCGGTTCAAACGGCATCGTTTACAGATACGACCCTGAAATAGTTGTTAAGGTTTACCGTAATCCGGACGCGCTTGATGATATCAGACGCGAAAGAGAGCTCGCCAGAAAAGCCCTGATCCTGGGCATTCCGACAGCGATTCCTTTCGATGTTGTTAAAGTCGGAGACAAATACGCGTCTGTTTTCGAGCTTCTTAATGCGAAGTCATTTTCCAAGCTGATAAAGGCAGAGCCTGAAAAACTGGATTATTATGTCGGACTTTTTGTTGATCTTCTTAAGCAGATCCATTCTACGGAAATCGACCCTAAAGATATGCCGAATATGAAGACCGTCGCTGTAGGATGGGTGGAATTCCTTGAAAAGTATCTTCCGGCTGACCGGTATGCGAGGCTTTACGCTCTGGTTAACGCAGTAGAGGACCGTCACACGATGATCCACGGCGATTATCATACCAACAACGTTGAAATGCAAAACGGCGAAGTTATGCTGATCGACATGGATACTCTTTCTTACGGACACCCTGTTTTCGAACTTGGCTCGATGTTCCTTGGATTCGTCGGCTTTGGCCCGGAGACAATAGAGCAGTTTATGAAGATGCCTTATGAAACAACTACCAAGATATGGGCCAAGACGCTTAAGCTGTACTTAGGCAGTGATGACGAGGAATACATAAAGAGTGTTGAGGATAAAGCCAAGATCGTCGGCTATGCACGCCTGATGCGCAGAACTATCAGACGAATCGGACTGGACACTGAAGAAGGCAAGTCAATCGTCGATAACTGCAAGACACAGCTTGCCGACCTTCTCGGCCGCGTTGAGACACTTGAGTTCTAATTTAGGAGGAACGTTTCTAATGAATATAAAAGATTTAACTAAAGAACGTCTGGCCGGGATGATCGATCACACTCAGCTCAAGGCGTATGTGACGTTGGATGATTTGAAAAAACTGTGTGATGAAGCCAGACAGTACCATTTTAAGTCGGTTGCGATCAACGGTGCGGTGACTCCTTTTTGTTATGAGCAGCTTAAGGGCAGCGGCGTGCTGTGTGATGTGTCGTCAGGATTCCCTCTCGGACAGAGCACGATCGAGTCAAAGGTTTTTGAGGCCAGGGACGCCATCGCCAAAGGCGCAGGAGAGATAGATTATGTGCTCAACGTAGTAGAACTCAAGAGCGGCCACCGAGATTATGTTGCCGAAGAAATGAGACGCATGGTCGAGGCTTGTCACGAGCTTAACACTACTATTAAGGTTATTTTCGAGAACTGCTATCTGACGGACGATGAGAAAAAGATTTGCTGTGAGATCGCGCTGAAAGAAAGACCTGATTTTATTAAGACATCCACCGGCTTCGGAACAGGCGGAGCGACCGTAGAAGACGTCAGACTGATGAAGGCAATGGTCGGCGATGAACTCAAAGTCAAGGCGGCAGGCGGGATCCGTTCATACGAGACCGCAATGGCAATGATCGAAGCAGGCGCAGAAAGACTCGGAACCAGCGCAGGCATTGCGATCATCGAAGGATATCAATCATAAGGTATAGAATTATAAATAATTAAAATAAAAGAAAGGCAAATAACAGTGTTACAGCAATTGATGACGGCACCGCACGAGATCGTGTTCAATGAGGTACCGATACCGGAAGTTGGCGAAGGCCAGGTAAAAATCAAAATGATGAAGATCGGTGTGTGCGGTTCGGACATTCACGTATATCACGGAACACACCCGTTCACTTCGTATCCTGTTACCCAGGGACATGAGGTATCAGGCGAAGTCGAGGAAATCGGCACGGGAGTAACCAAGGTCAAAGTCGGAGATAAGGTCACGGTCGAGCCGCAGGTGGTTTGCGGCAAATGCTACAACTGCACCCACGGCAAGTACAACCTTTGCGAAGAACTGAAGGTCATGGGCTTCCAGACAGTCGGCCTGGCTTCAGAGTATGTCGTACTTGATGAAAAGTACGTTACGCTCCTTCCTTCGGAAATGTCTTTCAATGACGGCGCAATGATAGAACCGCTGGCAGTAGGCGTTCACGCAGTTCACCGCGTCGGCGACGTATCCGGACTCAATATAGCAGTTATCGGCGCCGGTCCGATCGGCAATCTGGTCGCTCAGTCAGCTAAGGCGCTCGGAGCAGCCAGGGTCCTGATCACGGATGTTTCGGACTTCCGCCTTAGTAAAGCGCTTGAGTGCGGTATAGATGCGGCTGCCAATTCGCTGAAGGAAAATCTCGGTGATGCTATGATCCGTACATTTGGACCGGACAAGGCTGATGTTATCTTCGATTGCGCAGGTAACGATATCACCATGGGGCAGGCAATCAAGTATGCGCGCAAGGGATCTCAGATCATCCTTGTTGCGGTATATGCCGGAATGGCCAATGTTGATCTGGCAGTTCTTAACGATCACGAGCTTGATCTTAATACTACGATGATGTACCGTCACGAGGATTACGTTGACGCCATCAGGCTGGTCAATGAGGGCAAGATCCATCTGGCACCGCTTGTAAGCAATATCGTACCTTTCAAGGACTATCTTAAGGCTTATGAATTGATCGACGCGGACCGAGAGCATTCGCTGAAAGTCCTTATCGACGTGCAGGCAAAATGATGAACGAAGAAGATTTGATAGAGAAGAAGATCAGCTCGAAGAAGGTTTTTGACGGCAAACTCCTGCATGTGTACTCGGACGTGGTGGAGCTTCCTAACGGCAACAGCGCTACACGTGAGGTCATGCGCCACATCGGAGCAGTCGCAATAATTCCGGTAAACGAGCGCGGCGAGGCGGTGGTTGAACGCCAGTTCAGATACCCTTTTAACAAGGTGATCACTGAGGTCCCGGCGGGCAAGCTTGACAGCTCATCCGAGGACAGGCTCGAAGCTGCCAAGCGCGAACTTCGTGAGGAGACCGGCATCACAGCAGGCAAATGGACCGACCTCGGCGAGTACTATCCGTCAGCTGCATATACAGATGAAGTATTGTCTATATATATGGCGGAGGAGCTTTCATTTGGCGAGCAGGAACTTGACGATGACGAATTCCTTAATTATTCATTCGTGCCGCTTGAGGAACTCGTGGACGATTGCATGAACGGGAAGATAACGGACGGCAAGAGCATTTCGGCCATTTTGAAGGCTGCCAGATTGCTCAAAAAATAAATCCAAAAAAACAGAAAATCGGGTATTGACTTTTCAGCGGTAATTGTGGTAAATTATGCCACGTTGCCGCTGAAAACATTTATGGCAGTAAGATTCCCAAGGTTGCTGATAGTAACCGGAGACACTTGAAAAAAACTTGAAAAAAGTCCAAAAAAGGTGTTGACATCGAGGGAGTGCGGTGATAATATACAAAAGCTGTCGCCGAGAAAGACGACAGACGCACATTGGCAATTGAACAGTATAAACCATCCCTGAAATTTCTAAAAAAGGTCTTTTG
>JAZQNN010000054.1:0-32038 GCA_045627365.1 Lachnospiraceae bacterium | reverse complement strand
TTATCTATAAGAACCAGTCTGATGCATTCTGCAACCGTGACCATATCCTGCTCATTCATTCCACGTGTGGTAAGTGCGCCTGTGCCGAGTCTTATTCCTCCGGTAACGGTCTTGGAGGTAGTGTCGTTCGGAATCGCGTTCTTGTTGCAGGTGATGCCTGCAAGGTCAAGACTGTCCTCGGCTTCTTTGCCGTTGACACCGATAGGACGAAGGTCGACCAGAATCAGGTGGTTATCTGTGCCGCCCGAGAAAAGAGTGAATCCACGGTCAATCATTGCTGATGCGAGTGCGGCTGCATTCAGGCGGATCTGATGCGCGTATGCCTTGAATTCAGGCTTAAGCGCTTCGCCGTAGCAGACTGCTTTGCCGGCGATCACGTGAACCAATGGGCCGCCCTGAAGTCCCGGGAAGATCGCTTTGTTGAGCTTCAGCTCATCGGCAACTGCCTGAGATGACATGATCATGCCGCCTCTCGGACCGCGTAAGGTCTTGTGGGTCGTGCTGGTTGTAACGTGTGCGTAAGGAATCGAACTCATGTGCTCGCCTGCAGCAACGAGACCGGCGATATGCGCGATGTCTGCCAGAAGAACTGCGCCGACTTCATCGGCAATCTCTCTGAATTTTCTGAAATCAATTGCTCTTGGATATGCGCTTGCTCCGCTGATGATTAGCTTCGGGCGGGTCTCCTTGGCACGCTTTAATACATCGTCATAATCGATAAAACCATCTTCTCCGACACCGTAGTTCTCAATATTGTAGAGCATGCCGGAAATATTGGCTTTGGAGCCGTGGCTCAAATGGCCGCCATGGTTCAAACTCATGCTGAGGATCGTATCGCCCGGCTTCAAAACAGCGATTTCTACGGCCGTATTTGCCTGGCTGCCGGCGTGTGGCTGAACATTGACATATTCACAGCCGAAGAGCTGCTTTGCGCGGTCTCTGGCGAGATTCTCAACTATATCGGTGTACTGGCATCCTCCGTAATAACGGTTTCCGGGGTATCCTTCGGCATATTTGTTGGTGAACTGGCTGCCCATTGCCGCCATTACGGCCGGGCTGACGAAGTTTTCTGATGCGATCATTTCCAGATGGGAATGCTGACGATCGATTTCACCTTTGATGGCAAGGGCTACTTCCGGATCTGCGTTAAAGAGTGTGTCGTACGAGTACATTTGATAAATCCTTTCTAAAGAGCTTGCTTACTAAGCAAATTATTGATGAATTGGGTCGCGCATCTGCCGCTGATACCGCCGTGGCGAAGCTCCCATTTGTTGGCCTCGGAAAGAAGTGTCTCTTCGTCCATATCAATGCCGGCGCGCCCTGCAAGCGCGATAACGATGTTGTTAAATTCCTGTCTGGCCGGGTTAGGATAGTTGATCCTGACGCCAAATCGGCTCGAAAGAGACAGCTTTTCTTCCATCGTCTCAGAGCGGTGGATGTCTCCGTCGTATTCCATGTCGCCGCGGTCCTTCCAGGTCTCTTTGACAAGATTACGCCTGTTGGAGGTCGCATAGATCAGCACGTTGTCAGGCCTGTTTTCAACGCCGCCTTCGATAACGGCTTTCAGGAATTTGTATTCGACTTCGTTCTCCTCAAAGGAGAGGTCGTCGATGTAAATGATAAACTTATAGTTGCGCTTCTTAAGCCTTGCGATGACGTTAGAAAGATCCGCAAACTGGTTCTTGTAGATCTCGATCATTCTGAGTCCCTGACTATAATATTCGTTCAGCACCGCTTTGATGCTTGAGGATTTGCCGGTGCCGGCATCTCCGTAAAGAAGCACATTGTTGGCCTTTCTGCCTCTGCAGAAGCCTTCTGTATTAGCACACAGCTCAGCCTTCTGCCTCTCATATCCGACGAGGTCTGTGAGGCGAATGGTGTCTGCGTTAGTGATCGGTAGAAATTCGAGGGTGTCGCCGGTACCCTTGATCCTGAACGCACGGTTCAGGCCGAACATGCCCACTCCGTACGCTTTGTATTGCTCGGAAATAAGATCGAAAAACTCGTTCTCGTCCTGCGCAGCGGCCAGCCTGCGGCTCAGGCCTCGTACGATCCCGGAAATGTTCTTGTCGTAGAGCACTTCGTTCTTGGCGATCGCCTTGTAATTGCTTATAACACTGAAGCAATCGATATCAAGGTCTTTTTCAATCGGCGCAAAGTCGAAATCAAAGAGAGCCTTAAAGACTTTGAAGTCATTTCTGGCAAAAGTATTAACGCTTCCGCCTTCGCTTGCGCCATTTCCCTCGGCAGTCAGTGAGAAAGAATTCTCATTGGTAACGAGGATATAGGTAAGGTAGTTGTGCCACAGATTCTCATCGAACCCGTAATCCGTGGAAAGGTCTAAGATCCTTTTGATCTCGGCGTAAATTCTTCTGGTAAGGTCGTCCGGGTCACTTCCTTTGGTCTCCCAGTCCCTGAAAATCCCGCAAAGATTACAGATGATACTATCCTCGCCTAAGTTGCTGTATAAAATTAATTTCGATATAAGTCTATACATGTTTAATTTTTATTATATGCCGGGCTCTTCCTTAATTCGGCGTCTTTTTGTTTTCCGGGAAAAGCGTTAAGTAGCTTTTCCCGGAAAATCAAAAACCGCCATAATAAAGAGCCCGGCACACGTTAAATTATAAAGATTCTAAATTACATCAAAACAGCGCCTTTGTCAGCAGAGGTAACCAGCTTAGCGTAGCGTGCAGCATAGCCTGTCTTGATTTTAAGCTCCGGTTCTTTCCAGCGGCTTCGTCTTTCAGCCAGGACCTCGTCTGAAACACGCATATTGATGGTGCAGGCCTTGATATCGATATCGATAATGTCGCCTTCTTCTACGAGGGCGATATTGCCGCCTGCGGCAGCCTCAGGGCTTACATGGCCGATAGCTGCGCCACGTGTCGCGCCTGAAAAACGTCCGTCTGTTATGAGGGCTACGCTTTCGCCAAGACCCATTCCGCAGATCGCGGAGGTCGGGTTAAGCATCTCTCGCATGCCGGGACCGCCTTTAGGTCCTTCGTAACGGATAACAACGACGTCGCCAGGCTTGATTTCGCCGGCATAGATGACCTTGATGGCGTCTTCTTCAGAATCGAAAACGCGGGCAGGGCCTGAATGCTGCATCATCTCAGGAGCAACGGCTGCCTGCTTGACAACGCATCCGTCAACAGCCAGATTGCCCTTGAGTACGGCGATTCCGCCGCTTTCAGAGTAAGGGTTCTCGATCGGTCTGATGACATCAGGATTCCTGTTAACAACATTTTCAAGGTTCTCAGCCATGGTCTTACCGGTTGCGGTGATCAGGTCGAGATTCAGAAGATCACGTTTTGTGAGCTCTTTCATAACTGCGTAAACGCCGCCTGCACGGTCAAGATCTTCCATGAAGGTCGGGCCGGTAGGTGCCAGATGACACAGATTAGGAGTATGAGCGCTGATCTCGTTGGAGTGGTCCATCGTGATCTCAATGCCGCATTCATGCGCAATAGCAGGAAGGTGGAGCATCGTGTTGGTGGAGCATCCCAAAGCCATGTCAACGGTTTCCGCGTTATCGAAAGCGGCCTTGGTCATTATGTCGCGCGGCTTGATGTCACGCTCGACAAGCTCCATGATCTTCATGCCTGCGTGTTTTGCGAGGCGAATGCGTGCTGAAAGAGGTGCCGGAATGGTTCCGTTGCCCGGAAGTGCCATGCCGATCGCTTCGGTCAGGCAGTTCATTGAATTGGCAGTGTACATGCCGGAACAGGAACCGCATGACGGGCATGCGTTTTCAATATACTCGTTGACGCCGTCCTCGTCCATTTTGCCTGCGTGATAAGCGCCGACTGCCTCAAACATATGGCTGAGGCAGGTGCGTGTGCCGTCATTTAAATGACCTGCAAGCATCGGTCCGCCGGAACAGAAGATCGTCGGGATATTAAGCCTTGCAGCGGCCATCAAAAGTCCGGGAACGTTCTTGTCACAGTTAGGAATCATTACAAGTCCGTCAAACTGATGAGCCAGAACCATAGCCTCGGTCGAATCCGCGATCAGGTCACGGGTGACGAGAGAATATTTCATGCCGATGTGGCCCATGGCGATTCCGTCACAGACAGCGATCGCCGGGAACATGATAGGCGTACCGCCGGCAAGACGAACGCCGGCTTTGACTGCGTCGGCGATCTTGTCGAGGTGCATATGACCCGGCACGATCTCGTTATATGAGCAGACTACACCGATAAGCGGGCGGTTGATCTCTTCCTCGGTAAGGCCGAGCGCCACCATAAGGCTCTTGTTCGGTGCCCTGTCCACACCCTTTTTAATAAAATCAGAATTCATTCGGCAACCTCCGGTAGTATGAATTAGTTCGAAGCGTTATCCAGATTATTGTCGTTCTTCCACAGCATCTGCTCTCTGAGCTGTTTGCCGACGATCTCCATCGGATGCTGAGCAAGAAGGTCTCTCTTGCTGTTGAAGAAGGTACGGCCGTTCTTGTTCTCTGCGATCCACTTGCCTGCAAATGTACCATCCTGAATGTCAGCCAGAACAGCCTTCATGTTGGCCTTGGTCTGCTCGTAAGGAAGTACGCGAGGTCCGGATACATACTCGCCGTACTCAGCGGTATCGGAGATAGAGTAGTTCATAGCCTGAACGCCGCCCTTGTTGATAAGGTCAACGATGAGCTTCATTTCGTGAATGCACTCGAAGTATGCGTTCTCAGGCTCGTAGCCGGCTTCAACCAGAGTTTCGAAACCGCATTTCATAAGGTCTACAACGCCGCCGCAAAGTACGCACTGCTCGCCGAAGAGGTCGGTCTCGGTCTCGTCGTGCATTGTGGTCTCCATGATGCCTGCGCGTGCGCCGCCGATGCCAGCGATGTAAGCGAGGGCGATATCATAGCATTTGCCGGAAGCATCCTGCTGAACTGCGATAAGGCACGGAACACCCTTGCCTGCTACATACTGGCTTCTTACTGTATGGCCGGGTCCCTTAGGTGCAGCCATGAATACGTCAACGTCTGCAGGAGGAACGATCTGTTTGTAACGGATATTGAAACCATGTGCAAATGCGATTGCCTTGCCTGCGGTAAGGTAAGGAGCAATGTCCTTCCTGTACATATCAGCCTGAGCTTCGTCATTGATGAGGATCATAATGATGTCAGCTGCCTGGGTAGCTTCCGGAACGCTCATAACTGTGAAACCGTCGTTCTCAGCTACAGGCCAGGATTTGCCGCCCTTGCGAAGGCCTACGATAACGTCGCAGCCTGAATCTCTGAGGTTCAAAGCATGAGCGTGACCCTGTGAGCCGTATCCGATGATGGCGATCTTCTTGCCGTCAAGTGCGCTTAAATCACAATCTTTTTCATAATACATTTTTGCCATAGTCAAATTCTCCTTTAACCTTTGTTTTGTCATATATTGTTTCCTGTCCTCGTTCAAGGGCTACGATGCCGGTACGAACCAGCTCGAGTATCTCGAATTCGTCCAAAATATTTTCAAATGCCTGTACCTTGTCTTCATCGCCGATGACCGCAAATGTCAGCGCTCCGATCGACACATCGATGATCGATGCACGGAAAATGTTCGCGATCTGGATCAGCTCATTACGCTCAACGCCGGCGGGCGCTTTAACCTTGATCATTACAAGCTCCCTGCGGATGGAGATCTCCGGTGTCAGAACTCTGACGGAGTGTACCGGGATCAGCTTTCGCAGCTGGTTGCTGATGAGGTTGATGTGCTGTTCGTCCGCAATGACCTCGATGGTGATACGTGAGATGTCGGGACTGTCAGTCGTGCCCACAGCAAGAGATTCGATGTTGTAACCTTTGCGGGAGAATAGCCTGGAAACCTGTGACAGGACACCCGCTTCGTTATCAACGATAGCCGATAAGGTATGTCTTTTCGCTTCAGTCATTTCGTCCCTCCTTATATTGCGATGAATTTGGTAATATTGCTGCCTGAAGGAACCATCGGGCGAACCATTTCGTCGATGTCGATCATGCAATCAACAACATATCCGTGTCCCCACGCCAGAGCCTCGTCAAGGGCTTCATTAAGGTCATCGATAGTGTAAACGCGCTTGCCTTTAAGTCCGTATGCCTCAGCGAGCTTTACAAAATCAGGTCCCCTGTCAAGAGTGGTCTGTGAGAAATGCTTGTCATATATCAGGTTCTGCCACTGACGAACCATTCCGAGAGTGCCGTTGTCGAACACAAAAGTGATTACAGGAATATCATATGCCTGCTCGGTGCACAGCTCATGGCAGTTCATGCGGAAGCATCCGTCTCCGGCAATATGGATTACCGTCTTGTCCGGATTGCCGACCTTGGCGCCGATCGCTGCGCCGAGGCCGAAGCCCATGGTGCCGAATCCGCCGCTGGTAACAAGCTGTCCCGGATAGTCAAAGTGAAAATGCTGGATCGACCACATCTGATGCTGACCTACATCGGTAGCTACGATGGTATCCTCCGGGACCTTGCCGGCGATCGTGCGCAGGATCTGCTTCGGAGTCAGCTTAGAGCCGCCTTCGTCGTACTTGGTCTCTGTCGGATATGAGAAAACCTCAGCCTTCCAATCCTCGTGATGCTGCTGTTTAACGCGCTCGTTAAGGACCTGAAGGACCTTCTTGGCATCGCCGATGATGTGGTGGTCGGTCGGTACGTTTTTGTTGATCTCAGAACGGTCAATGTCGATCTGTACGATCTTGGCCTGGCTTGCGAAAGTTGCCGGATTAAGAGCGACTCTGTCGGAGAATCTGCAGCCGACAGCGATCAGAAGATCGCAGGTATCGCAGGCGATGTTGGAGGCCTGTGAACCGTGCATGCCGATCATTCCGGTAGCAAGAGGGCTGGTGCCGGAGATTCCGCCGCCGCCCATAAGTGTGATGGCAACCGGTGCGTCAAGCCTCTCGGCAAATTCGGTAAATTCTTTATTTGAGCGGCTTCTGACAACACCGCCGCCGCAGATAAGAAGCGGCTTTTTGGATTCGTCGATCATCTCGACGAGTTTATCTATGTCAGCCGGATCCACGGACGGGGTCTTGAAGTCTCCGCCGGAGCGGGCAAGGAGCTTGGCAAGACGGCCTTCCTGAAAATGTTTGCTCTTCTCAAGCGGCTCATATTCCGTGGTGGCAGCCGTTACGTTTTTCAGGATATCAATAAGAACAGGGCCGGGCCGACCGCTTCTGGCGATAGCAAATCCTTCACGGATCGTGTCGGCCAGCTTGGTGACATCATTTACAACATAATTGCACTTGGTAATAGGCATCGAAACGCCGGTGATGTCGACCTCCTGGAATGTGTCCTTACCAAGGAGTCCCTCGGAGACGTTACAGGTGATGAAAACGACCGGTGATGAGTCCATGTAGGCCGTTGCGATACCTGTTGTAAGGTTAGTTGCTCCGGGACCTGAGGTAGCGAAGCACACGCCGACTTTGCCGGTGCTTCTTGCATAGCCGTCAGCCGCGTGTGATGCGCCCTGCTCGTGGGCGGTCAGTATGTGCTTGATTCTGTCAGTATAGTCATAAAGCGCGTCGTAGACATTGAGGATAGTACCACCCGGATAACCGAAGATAGTATCGACATCCTGCTCGAGCAGACACTCTATGACGATCTGAGCTCCCGTCAATTTCATAAAAAACCTCCTTAACGGTGTCGGTAATAAAAAACCTGTGGCTAAAAGTTAACCACAGGATACAGTCTGCGAATTCGAAAAATAAGCTGATGCTTTCGAATACTTATTCTGCAACCGGAGATGAACTAATAGCCCCATTATCGCTCGTTTCTACGAGCAAGATAATGACGTTCACGACTAGTATTCCCACTATTGCAAAAATCATAGACATTACAATACGTCCTTCTTTTTATTTTTAATACCTTATACCATCATAAAAAAGCAATGTCAACACAAAAACACGATAATGCGTTAAAGCGTAAAACTTTTCGTATGATTGCCCTAAAAAACGTGATTTTTAAGCCATTTTTTCTACAAATTGATGTCAAGCTCAACAGGGCAGTGATCGGACCCGAAGACATCCGTGTGGATCTTGGCATCAACGAGATTCCCGTTCAGTTTTTCGGACGTAATGAAATAATCTATTCTCCAGCCGGAGTTGTTCTCCCTTGCGTGAAAACGGTATGACCACCACGAATAGATCTGCTCCATGTCAGGATAGAAATATCTGAAAGTGTCCGTAAAGCCGTTTGCGAGCACAGTGCTCATCTTGCCGCGCTCTTCATCTGTGAAGCCGGCGTTATGGCGGTTGGTCTTGGGATTCTTGATGTCGATCTCTTTGTGCGCCACATTAAGATCTCCGCAATAGATCACAGGCTTTGTCTTGTCAAGATCTTTGATATAAGAAAGAAAATCGTCTTCCCAGCGCATCCGGTAATCGAGCCTTTTCAGCTCCTCCTGTGAGTTCGGAACATAGACGGTGATAACATAGAAATTCTCATACTCAAGCGTTATTACGCGCCCTTCGTGGTCATGCTCTTCAATCCCGATCCCATAGGTGACGTTAAGCGGCTCAAGCTTTGTGAAGATGGCGGTTCCTGAATAACCCTTCTTCTCGGCATAATTCCAATACTGATGATATCCGGGAAGGTCAAGCGCTATCTGTCCTTCCCGGACCTTGGTCTCCTGAAGGCAGAAAAAGTCAGCATCAGCTGCCTTGAAGAAATCCTCAAAGCCTTTACCTGTGCAAGCCCTTATTCCGTTAACATTCCATGAGATCAGTTTCATATGCGATCCTTCCTTTAATAGCCGATTACGTAGCATGCGTCTGTCTTCATAAAGACTGCGTCGATGTAATTGTAGTAGAATACATATTCCTCGCCGGTATCCGGGTTCATCATCAAAAGATTATCGTTTGAGTCATAACCGTAAAGGAGCAGCATTTCGTCGTTGTATTCCCAGACGAGAGCGATTTTTTTACCGGTGAAATAGAGCGCTTCTGTCAGCGCGACTCCGGCGATATCGGTGTAATTGCCTTCTTTGTATTGTTTGATTGCCGTTTCAATGTTCGCGTCAGAGATAAAAGATGTAGTAGGTCTGATAGCTCTTCTGTAGAAGACCCTGCCGTCACTTGCAAGAACAACACCTGTCTCAAGGTACGCATCAAAAATAGCGTCTGCAGGATTCTCGTATATGTCGACCAGCTCGCCTTTCGCGTAGAGGAAAAAGCCTTCCGTCGGTCCCATGATCTCAGACAGTGAACTCAGCTGCTCATCCTTGAACAGAACCTCAATGCCTCTGTCAACGTTCAGCGCCCCGGCTGTGGTCGTCGAGCCGACAAAATTGACGTAGTAAATATTCTTGCGCGCCTCGTCATATGAGGATGAAACTGAAAGCTCCGGGTAGACCTCAAGATCAGTCGCAAATATTGTGAAATCGTCAGCATCAGTGAACTTCGGCTCCTTGGCTGTGCCGGTATTGGCGGCCTTCTGTACGATGATACGGTTGTACTCTTCGGTGGAGTCGATGAAATATCCGTAATCTGAGTGGATCGCTTCCTGAACAACACCAGGACCGTTGACGATGTACATATCGCTCATCAGCAGGTATTCTTTGCCGGATTTTGTAAAGAGATCACCGGTCTTTCCGACGCCGTAAACAAGAGCCTCGTTTAGAAATCCAAGAACCTTGATGGACGTTTCCTCGTCAGCGTTGACCTCATAGGATTCTCCGGATTCCAGGTTATATACGATGATCTTTGAGGCATCGTTGACTTTTCCGCCTTCATGTACTGCGAGGAATTTGCCGGTAACGGAGATCATGTGGTTTTCTTCGGTAAGGTTATCGGCGATAACGGATGTTTCGTCAGTTTCAAGATTGAAACCGAAGATCTGGTCATCGAGCATCAGGTACAGGATATTATTGTCGCTGAGATAGAAAAGCTCGCCTATGGAATTCTTGAGCAGTTCAAAAGGTCTGTCGATAGGGATATACATGCGCTCGCGAACAACAGACTCCGCACTGATGTATTCGTAAATGCCGATTCCTACGGTACCTTCGTGAATACCGGAGTTCATGTAGCCATACACGATAAAATCGATATCGCCCTCGTCAGACACTTCAATTATATGGATATCATGCTGACTGTAATTGCCGCGGACATCATCCGCACTTGATGAGAATGAGAAGATCTGCTTGAACGTTTTGCTCTCAATGTCCATTGCCCAGAGCGTTTCGTTTACCACAAAACAGGACAGATTGCCTGCGAGGTTGCTCATCATTTCGGTCGGCAGCTTGGAGATGATGCCGATCTCGGCTTTTGTCGGGCTGACCGACTGAGCTGACGGAATAAAGATCTGATCCATCTTGCGCTCGTAGTCCAGAATATATGTTTTGCTGTCGCCGGACACCTTATCGGTGTATGTTCTGACACGGTAAAATTCGGAAATATTGAAATACTCCTCGACCTCCTGGTTCAGACGCTTGACCATATAGTCGAGGCGGTAGTAGCCTATCTGGTCATCGATGTCCAGAATGGTGATGACAGGCTGGGAAAGACGGGAAACGTCCAATTTGCCCCAGGTCATGTGGCTGTATGAGGATTTGAGATTGACCAGACCATAGTCAACATTGGCGATGGTATAATCGCTTTCAAGCTGTGCCATGATGATCTGCTCTGACTTTTTAGAAGTCGGGTCAAAGATTGCGTTGGTCCAGGTGAGGATGTTATCTAGCTGCACCTTAAGGGAAGTCGCGTCATCCCTTATGATACGGGTATAGTAGTGTATGTCGCGATCTGTGTTGTCCGTGAGAATGATATCAAGCAGATACTCCACGGACGGCTCGATCATGCTGTCAAGGGTAAGCGTGGACGTGATCATACTGCCTTTCTTCATAAAACGAGCATTCGGGCTGCTCTGGATAAGGCCGTTGTTCATCACGTCATAGATCATGTAAGATATGGCTTTTATGTCAGCAGAGAAAAGGTTGACGTTGACCGGAATATCAAACGTATTCTCGACAACATAGATATTCTCACGAAGATAGTGGTAGTCCATGTCGCAGGTATAGCCGTGAAGCTCATTGACAGGATGACCGTCATAAGTCAGCGTAATGGTCGGAAGACCCGAAGGCGGCATCTGGGAATAATTGCTTTGTTCTTCGGTCTTCTTGCGCGAAGTGATCAGGACTATCGTGCCGACGATGATCAGCAAAGCCAAAAAAGAGACACCGAAAATAAGGGCTTTGTTCTTGTCAAAAACCCTCTTGCGCTTGTATTTGTCATATGTCGAACGATGTCTTTTGGCCATTATATGTTATTTAAGAAACCACATTTCCAAAATGCCGTACATTTCTCTTACGTAAAGTCCGGGGAACAGCCACCACAAAGTGTCTGCGTTAAGGGCTCCCGGAGAGTCGAACCCTGCCGCCTGCGCATAGGAAAGCGCGCGGTACATATGATAATCATTTGTCGCGATAACGATCCGGTCGTCAATGCCTTGCCGGTCGATGATCGCTTTGGCGTTGGTGAGGTTCTCCCAGGTGTCTGTCGAAGTATCTTCTTCGATAATGCGGTCTGCGTCGATACCGTTGTTTACCAGCCAGTCTTTCATGGCTGAAGCCTCTGTCTGGTATTCGTTGCTTCCCTGACCTCCGGTAACTATGCAGATGGAATCCGGATTGTCATTAAGATATTCAGCGGCTACTTTCAGCCTGGAAACAAGTGACCTGCTCGGCCCGCTTTTATATACGTGACAGCCCAGAACGACAACGGTCGAATCTTCCTTTGCGCTCTGCCGGTTGGCTGAGCCCATGGAAACCATACAGGCAACAGCCAGGCCGATGATGGCGCCGGCAATGATGCCCAGAAGGCAGAGGATGAATTTGCCGACTGCGCTGTTCCAAATAAGGCGGATGAGCATATTGATCCATCCGCCCCAGAATCCGTATATTATCAGGAGAGCCGACAAAATCGCGCCTGTGACTATTCCGATGTGGATGTTCCCGGTAAAGATGCCGGGAACAACAAACCACAAAAGGCCTACGATTCCTATTAACGCCAGAAGTCTCCTGAAAAGTAAAACAAGAAGAGTTCCCATTAATCCTCAGTTTCTATATCATCATGATGCTGATACTTATCGATCAGTCTGTGAATCTTCGCGGACGGGTCGAGAAGTTCACTTACTGATGCGTTGTGATTGAGAGTATCGATGAAGTATGAAACGAATTTGCTCATATCTACGCTTGCGTAATACTCTTTGCTCAGAAGCTCCGGCGACTGATATGTCAGGTTTGTCGTGAGGACACGCTTGAACAGACCCTCTTCATAAGCCTTGTCAAACTTTTCGAAGCCATTGGTGAACAGGCCGAATGTTGAGAAGATATATACATTGCGGGCACCGCGCTTCTTCAGCTCCTTGGCGGTATCGAGCATGCTGCCGCCGGAGGAGATCATATCGTCAACAACGATAACGTCCTTGCCTGCCGGGTCAATGCCCAGATATTCATGGGCAACGATCGGGTTGGAGCCGCCTACGATCTGAGAGTAATCTCTTCTCTTGTAGAACATAGCCATGTCGATACCCAAAACGCTGGCGAAGTATACTGAACGATCGATAGCGCCTTCGTCCGGGCTGATCATCAGAAGGTGATCTTTGTCAAATGTTATATCAGGCTCGACCTTGCACAAGGTCTTGAGGAACTGATAAGACGGCTTAATATTTTCGAAACCGCTGAGAGGGGCAGCGTTGATTACACGTGGATCATGCGCGTCGAAGGTGATGATGTTATCTACACCCAGTCTGTAAAGCTCCTGCAGTGCTAAAGCGCAGTCGAGTGACTCACGGGCAGATCTCTTATGCTGACGTCCTTCGTAAAGGAACGGCATAATAACGGTTATACGGTTTGCTTTGCCGGCGATGGCGGCTATAACTCTCTTAACATCCTGGAAATGGTCGTCCGGTGACATACGGTTAGGAAGACCGGCCATCTTATATTCGATGCTTGTATTGCAGACATCTACAAGAATGAAGATATCCATACCACGGACGGTGTCATAAAGGATACCCTTGGCTTCTCCTGAGCCGAAACGCGGTGTATCAGCCTTGATAAGGTATGTGTCGCGCTCGTATCCGGCAAGTGCCAGACTATCTTTGTGCTCACTCTCGCGGGCTTTTCTCCAACTGGTCAAATAGTAGTCAATACTTGACCCCAGATTAGCACAGCTCTTAAGAGCGATGACCCCAAGCGGGCCGACAGGAATGTTTTCAATTGCGATTTCATCATGCAGCATAGTAAGTTACCCCCTCAGTTTCTTAACGGTTCTGATGTCAGAGCCGATTAGTTTGATTAATGTAAATTTATCAATCAGCCTGGAAGAGATGCGCTCAGAATATCTGTCGCGGATTTCTTCCAAGGTCAGATTCGTGGAAATAATGGTTGATTTGCCGCTTAAAAGGCGCTCGTTCAGGCAGTTGAACAAAGTGACCAGAACGAAGGAGTTGGTCAGCTCCGTGCCCAGGTCGTCAATGATCAGAAGGTCGCAGCTGTTTATCAGGTTCATCTGCGACGTGTATTCCGCGCGGCTGTCGGCAAATGCGTCCGAAAACGTGCCGAACATCTTAGCTGCCGAAAGATATATGACAAAATGTCCGCGGTCGATCAGTTCTTTGGCAATGCAGTTGGTCAGAAATGTCTTGCCGACACCCGGAGTCCCGGTGATCAACATATTCGGACCGGAAGAGAATTCGCGGACGAATTTCTTGGCCTGATTGCACGCCGCAACAGCTCTGTCACGCGGAGTCTGCGTTATGGTTCCGTCGGCAGTCCGTACCGGAACACCTTTAGACGGATCGTCGCTGTAATACTTCAGGGTGTATGTTGAAAAATTCTCCTTCTCAAGCACGTTCCTGATGTTGGACTGGCTGTACAGCGCATCGGTTATACGGTTTTTAAGGCAGGAGCACATGACGCCGTCAATATATCCGGTGTCCTGACAGTCAGGGCAGTCAAAATGCGGCAGCAGGTCTTCTGCGCTGTAACCGGCCTGCGCAAGTGCGATCAGCCTGCGGTTTGCCAGCTCGTCCATCTTCCTTTTGTACTCGGATTCGGACTCGGATGTGGCAAGACCTTTGATACGCTCTGTGGCATGAGAAACAGATAAAGCAGCCACCTGCTTGCGTATGTCGGCAATAGCAGGAACAGCTGCTTCAATGGCGTCTGTACGTGCAAGAAGATCGGCTGCGCTTCGCAGCCTCTTCTCATCGTACTCTCTCATTATATCCTTAAAAGCGGTGTTGTTGATACTCACAGCCTCTGTCCTTAAACTAGAAGTTATCTATATTATATAACAAAAGAAAAAGATTTCCATAGCTTAGCCAAATAACTTGTCCTCAAGTTCTGAATAATCTGTGTCCGAAGACTGAAACTGATTGAACTTGCCGGCAGCCTTTGGCGCGGATGCTTTATCAGACTTGGTCTTGGCTTCGATGAAAGCTTCTTTGGCGGCACGTGCCTGTTCTAAGGAATTGATCCCTTGCTTGTACCAGCCCTCGAGGATCCTGTCAGCATAGGCAAAATTCGGCTTGTGTATGGTCTGCATCGTTCTGTCACAGGCCTCCACGATCAGGTCCTGGGAAAATCCGTAGGAAAGGACCCATTTATTGACGTAGTCTGTTTCGGACTTGACCGGGTTACGGTCTGTCAGGCCAAATGCCTTAAGTACGGCGTAGCATTCTTTGGAGAAGACTTTGCTGACCTTTTTGGCACCGTCTACGGAGCCGATACCCTGTTCTGCCCAGGCGATAGCGGTCTTCTCAATGTAATGAATGCTCTTGTGTCCCTTGGAGACACAGTAATCGAAAAGATAATCGATCAGCTCAGGCGAGAAACCAAGTTCCTCATGCATGAACATGATGGAATTAAGCTCCGAAGCAGACAAAGGCTTGCCCAGATACTTCTGGATGCACAGGATGAGCATAGGAATGTCTTCCTTGACGGAGAAGCTGTCGATCTCGTTCTTAGAGTATGTCTTTTTCTCCGGAAGTGCAGGGGTATCAGATGCAGCAGGCTCTGCTGTAGCCGGGCTCTGCACAGCAGTTTCCTTGAGCGCGGCGGCTCTTTCCGGGCGGATCGCAGAAATATCCAGAATGATGTTGTCGGAGTCTTCCAAGGAGTCTTCGGCAGCTTCTTCCGGAACGTGCGTGAGCATTAAAGAGGTGAGCTGGTTCTCGTCATTGAAGGTGAGTTTAAAAAGGCCCTTGCGCGCCCAGTATTTCAGGGCACGGACAACGTCCTTCTCAGTGTTCTCAAAGACATCAGCTATTCTGGCAACGGAAAGTTCCTGCTCGTTTCGGCTGATGCATTTCAGGAGGTATATATAGATTTTTACAAACTCTCCGGCAGCCTTCGGCATATAATTCTCGATAAAAGAATCAGGGATGCTGGTATAACCGGCTGCGTCCTCGTGCTGTAACGTAAACAAAGCAAATCTCCTGTGGATCTCATCTAATGCCCGCACAATATATCACAAGTTTTTTGGGTTGAAAAGAGGGGCAAAATCGGCAAACCCCGACAAATGCATTAATGTGGATAATGTGGATAATATGGATAAATCGGCGCTTCAAAAAATGGAAAAAGCCACCTTCGAAAAAGTGGCTTTTTTTGTGGGTTTTTGAATTAAATTTCCTGAAAACGGATTGCTGAAGTGCTTTCCATTTTCGGGTGATAAAAAAAGTGGATAAGTGGATAACTTACAGGCCAAGCAGAGAATTTCCTATATTTACAACGTCTCCCGCGCCCATAGTTATCAACACATCACCCTGTGTACAATTTTCCAGCAAAAAATTTTCTATCTCGTCGAAGGACGGGAAGTAATAGCAAGGGGTGCCGAGCTCGGCAACTTTTTTCTGAAGGTCGGCAGAGGATATGCCGAATGTGTTTTGCTCGCGTGCTGCGTAGATATCCGCAAGGACAACTGCGTCTGCTTTGGCAAGCGATTCGGCAAAGGCATCCATATGCGCGACGGTCCTTGAATAGGTGTGAGGCTGAAATACGACCCAGAGCTTCTTGTGCGGATAATTCAGAGCCGCGGACATGGTTGCGTTGATCTCATCCGGGTGGTGTGCATAGTCATCGACCACGGTGACTCCGCCCAGGTCGCCCTTTATCTGGAAACGTCTGTCAACGCCGGTGAAAGCGCCGCATGATGCGCAGGCAGCCTCGATCGAAAGGCCAAGATCGCCGGCAACCGCAACGGCTGCCAGAGAATTGCTGACATTATGCATTCCCGTGATGCCGAGCTGAACGTGACAGATATATTCGCCTTTTATGAAAAGGTCATAAGCGCCGCATGCTCTCTCGTTGAAGGTGATATTACGTGCCGTGTAGTCATAATCTCCGTCAATGCCGTAGGTTACGAATTTGCATGGCAGACCCTCTGTGAAGTATGAAAGATTCTCAATCTCCCCGTTGATGACAAGAGTGCCGTCTGCAGGCAAGAGATCCGCGAAGCACTTGAAACTGTGCCTGATATCATCGAGGTCCTTGAAGAAGTCCAGATGATCCGGTCTGACATTCAGGATGACCGCGATGGTCGGGAAGAAGGAAAGGAAGCTGTTGGTATATTCGCATGCCTCAGCAAGCATATAGCCGGAACCGCCGATCCTGGTATTTCCGCCGATGGATGGCAGGATGCCGCCGACCATAATAGTAGGATCCGTCTCGGCATCCAGCAAAATCTGTGAAACAAGAGAAGTGGTCGTTGTCTTACCGTGCGTTCCGGAAACACAGATGGCTGTCGGATAGTTCTTCATCATAAGACCAAGAAAATCCGCCCTGCTGATGCACGGGATGCCAAGCTCACCGGCTCTTACGAGTTCGGGATTATCAGGCTTGACTGCGGCTGTATATACGAGGGTATCGATATCCTCGGTGATGTTCTCAGCCCTCTGTCCGACATAGATGGTAGCGCCCATAGCCGCAAGCTCACGGGTCAGGTCGCTCTCATTCCAGTCAGAGCCGGTAACGGTGAACCCTTTCGTCAACAAAATATGAGCGAGAGAGCTCATGCTGATCCCGCCTATTCCTGTAAAATGAATCTTCTGTTTTACGTTATAATCAAGTTCTGACATCTTAAGTGCCTTCACATTCTGTGTTTATTTTTTCAATCAAATATGATAACATACTGCACCTGAGTTGTAAAATAATTTAGGTATGGTATTATACAAATATGTTACTGATAGCAGGACTTGGAAATCCGACAAAAGAATATGAGCACACAAGGCATAACATGGGTTTTGACTGTGTGGATGTAATAGCCGGGAAGTTTGGGATCAAGATCAATAAGTCCCGTTTCAAGGCTTTGTTTGGCGTGGGCACTGTCGCGGGCGAAAAGGTCGTTCTGATCAAGCCGCAGACTTTTATGAATCTGAGCGGGTACGCGGTCGGGCTTCTGGTGAAGTTCTACAAGGCGGACCCAAAGAAGGACCTGCTTGTGATATATGATGATACAGATATCGAAGCAGGCCATATAAGAATCCGCAAATCCGGCTCCGCAGGCGGCCACAACGGTATGAAGAGCATCATATCCAGCCTGGGCACGGAGGAATTTGCACGGATCAGGATCGGGATCGGCAAGAGAAAAGAGAACGACGAGATGGTGGATTTCGTGCTTGGCAGATTTTCCGCCGAAGACAGAAAGATAATAGATGAGGCGATCGGTAAAGCAGCCGACGCCGCGTGCGATATGGCGGAGAACGGCATTGACCACGCAATGAACAGATACAACGGATAATGCTTGAAGAGATCTACAAAAAATTAAAGATTTTTCCCGAAATGCAGGCTGATCTGGCAGCAGGCAGGCACATAGCCTTAAACGGAGGCGTGCCATATCAGACGGAACATTTGCTGGCGGGACTGGGCGATGGCTTTGATTTCAAGGTCATCGTTACTTTTGATGAGCACCGCGCGATGGAGATCATGGAGAACTACATGGCCATGGACAGGCGCGTTGCGTATTATCCGCCGCGGGATCCGATGTTTTACAAGGCTGACATCCGCGGTAATTATCTGTCTGAACAGAGGATGGAAGTCGTAAGGAACGTATTTGAAGGAAATGCGATGACAATTACGACGTGCCCGGATGCATTTGCCGACAGACTGGTGTCGTTTGAGTCGATCAGGGAACGGATGATCACGATAAAAGCCGGAGATGAGATCGATGAGCGCGAGCTCGCCGAAAAGCTCGTGGATCTGGGCTACTCTAACGAAACACAGGTCGCCTCTAGAGGCGAATTCTCAATAAGAGGCAATATTATCGACGTTTATCCGTACACGGCCGAGACACCGTACAGGTTGGATTTGTGGGGTGAGAGCGTCGAAGATATCAAGATATTCGACGTTGCCAACCAAAGATCGATAGAGTCGGTCGGTGAGGTCATGATCTTCCCGGGAGGGGACGGAGAAAACCGGATCGGAGACAGCGAGTTTCTAAGTTATTTCGACCCGAAGAAAACGCTTCTGATATTTGACGAGCCGGCACGCCTTTTCGAGGAGACAGATCCGCCGAGGGCAGAGACATTCCCGATCGTCTATCTGTCAACGCTTGGCAATTCAAGCAGCAAATGCCCGGCTGAGAAGACCTACACTGTTAATACGCGAAACATCCCTTCATACAACGGACGTACGGAGGATCTTTTTGCAGACCTTAAGAAATACAAATCCAAGAAATGGGATGTGACGCTTTGCGCCGCCAACGAAACCAGGGCGGAGAGGCTGCGCTCAGAACTTTTGGAAAACGACACGACATCCAATGTAATTGTCTGCGGACTCAGGGGAGGATTCGAATATCCGGACCTGAAGCTTGCGCTTATATCCGAGGTGGATATCTTCGGTCAGAGGCGTATCCGCAAAAAGACTAAAAAGAGATATACGGGCGATCCGATCAAGGACTTTACTGACCTTACCATAGGCGATTATGTTGTTCACGAGCAGCACGGAATAGGCGAATACTGCGGAATCGAGAGGATAACCGTTGACGGCAGCGAGAAGGACTTCATGAAGATCCGCTATGCCAACAATGCCAATCTTTACGTCCTTGCAACTCAGTTCGATCGTGTGCAGAAATATTCAGGAGCAGAGGGCGCTACGCCGAAGATCAACCGTTTAGGCGGCAAGGAATGGACTAATACGAAGGCCCGCGTCAGAGCGGCCGTTAAAGATATTGCAGCCGAGCTGGTAAGGCTTTACGCGGAACGCCAGGTGAAAAAGGGCTTTGAATACAGTCCGGATACGCCATGGCAGAAGGAATTTGAGGATTCATTCGAATTTGAAGAGACGGACGATCAGTTAAGAGCGATCGAGGCTGTCAAGTCAGATATGGAAAGCGGCAAGATCATGGACCGTCTTATCTGCGGTGACGTTGGATTCGGCAAAACCGAGGTCGCGATCCGCGCGGCTTTCAAGGCTGTTCAGGACGGCAAGCAGGTCGCTTTTCTGGCACCGACGACCATACTTGTCAAGCAGCATTTCGACACTATCTGCCAGCGTATGGCCAACTATCCGGTAAAGGTCCGGATGCTTTCGAGATTCGTTACGGGCGCAGCGCAGAAGAAAGCGCTCGATGATATCAGGACCGGTGCGGCTGACATCGTTGTAGGCACCCACAGACTTCTGTCCAAAGATGTAAAGTTTAAGGATCTCGGACTTCTCATTATTGATGAGGAACAGCGCTTCGGCGTGGCTCATAAGGAGAAAATAAAAGAGATCAGGAACGATGTCGACGTGCTGACGCTCAGCGCGACACCGATCCCGAGGACTTTGCACATGAGCCTTACGGGCATAAGAGACATGAGCCTTCTGACTGAGCCTCCTATCGACAGGATCCCTATCCAGACGTATGTCATGGAGTATTCCGACGAGGCTGTGCGCGAGGCGATCATCCGCGAGGCGGCCAGAGGCGGACAGATCTACTATGTATATAATCGAATCGACAATATAGAGCAGGTTGCGGCGAGGATCCAGAATTTGGCACCGTCGCTGATAGTGCGATTTGCCCACGGCAGAATGTCTTCGAGAGAGCTTGAAAGCATCATGGAGGATTTCGTCAATCAGGAGATAGATATTCTGGTTTCGACGACGATCATCGAGTCGGGACTGGATATATCCAATGTCAATACGATCATCATCCAGGATGCTGATAATTATGGCCTGTCGCAGCTTTATCAGCTGAGGGGTCGTGTCGGACGTTCTAACAGGACTGCATACGCTTTTCTGATGTACCGTCAGGACAAGCTTATCAGGGAAGTCGCAGAAAAACGTCTTACAGCCATCAGGGAATTCTCGGATCTTGGCAGCGGCGTGAAGATCGCTATGAGAGACCTTGAGATAAGAGGCGCAGGCAATGTTCTCGGCGCAGAGCAGTCAGGACATATGGAGGCTGTCGGATACGAGCTCTATTGCAAAATGCTTAACGAGGCCGTGCTTCTTCTCAAGGGCGGCGATGTGGCAGCAGATTACGACACGACGATCGATCTGTCGATAGACGGATATATCCCGTCGACATATATCGTTAACACCAACGAGAAGCTGAACATGTACAAAAAGATCTCCGGAATCGTGGACATGGAAAACGTCAACGACATCCGATCCGAACTTGAAGACAGATTCGGCGAGATCCCGCGTGTTACGGAGAATCTTCTGACGATCGCGCTCATCAAGGCCAAGGCGCATGAGCGTTACATCACGGAGATAACCGGAAGCAAGAGTGAGTACAAGATAAGCATGTTCAAGAATGCCAATATCGATACTTACAAGATTTATCCGTTTATGAAGAGTTATAACGGGCAGGTCAGGTTTGTGACGGATGGACTGTATTTTGTCTACAAGCCAAGCAAAGCGCCGAGTACGATGGACGCCATGCGCGATCTCCTGCTGGACTTCTTCGACAAAATGGAGGATTTGATAGATAAGGGAAACCCGGACGAACCGGAACAGATTTAACAAACAGTGTTTTTAAGAGCGGCCTTTTGGCCGCTCTTTTGACAAATCTAAAGAAGTGATAAGTTTTTCGTATACAAATGCATATTGTATACAATGAGCATATGACGTATAATGTATACAATAAACAATACCAGAACTATCGTATAACAAATGAGCGAAATCAAGCTGAAAGCATACGCCAAAATTAATCTCGGACTGGATATCACCGGACGCAGGAAGGACGGTTACCATCTGCTTAAAATGGTAATGCAGACGATTTCCGTGTGCGATGAGATCACTATCGGATGCACTGACAACACACCTGGCTCGATAGATATAACATCCTCCGATCCGGCTGCGCCATCTGACAGCAGCAACATAGCCTATAAGGCAGCAGCTGCGCTGATCAGGCACTGTGGAATAGAGCAGGGTGTCAGGATCCACATAGAGAAGAATATCCCTGTGGCAGCGGGGCTTGCGGGAGGAAGCGCAGACGCGGCAGCGGTGATCGTGGGAATGAACGAACTGTTTGGCCTGAAGCTTGGCGAAGATGAAATGGATGAGATCGCGCTGACATTGGGAGCCGATGTGCCGTT
Organism: Lachnospiraceae bacterium; assembly: GCA_045627365.1. GTDB lineage: Bacteria > Bacillota > Clostridia > Lachnospirales > Lachnospiraceae > RGIG5612. The sequence continues at coordinate 10,551 of JAZQNN010000054.1, read as the reverse complement.
TTGCTTAAGAAAAGGAACTTTCCTGGCAGAGGGCATCGGAGAAGTCCTTACGAAGCTGACGGATTGCCCTGATTTTTACGGAGTACTCGTTGCACCGCCGGTCTCTGTATCAACTCCGTGGTGCTACAAGGCTTATGACGAAATAGCAGATCCGGTCCATCCGGACATGGAGGCTCTTTTGGCAGCGATCAATGCGGCGGATGCGGCCGCGATCGCGCAGAATATGGGAAATGCGCTTGAGCAGGTAACGATACCGGCTCATCCGGTGATCGATGAAATAAAGAATATTTTATCTTCGTGCGGGGCAAAAGGTGCCATGATGAGCGGCTCGGGTGCCGCAGCCTTCGGACTGTTTGCGGATGAAAAAGCTTCACAGGCCTGCATGGATATTTTCAGTGCTGATCCGGCAAGATTCGGCCGGATATACACATTTGATCTTGTACACCAATAAATTTTAAATAGATCGGCAATGGTTCGGGACTGTTGCAGGAAGGATGTAATTATGACGCTGAGATTAAGTTTCGATGAGTATCTGCCACTTAGAGACATTGTTTTTAAGACTCTTCGCGAGGCAATCATCAACGGCGAGCTTAAGCCGGGAGAAAGGCTTATGGAGATCAAGCTTGCCGGTGAAATGGGCGTTAGCCGTACGCCTGTAAGAGAGGCTATCAGAAAGCTGGAGCTGGAGGGCCTGGTTATTATGACTCCGCGCAAAGGAGCTGAGGTCGCTTCTATTAATGAGAAAGACCTGAGGGAAGTTCTGGAGATCCGACGCGCACTGGAAGGTCTTGCGTGTGTTCTTGCAAGCAAAAAAATAACCGATGAACAGCTTGGCGAGCTGAAGGAAATAAACAACGAGTTAGCACAGATAATCAGCAGTTCCGATGTTGAAAAAATAGCGGCTCTTGATGTTAAGTTCCATGACGCTATCTACAACGCAACCGGCAACGGACGTCTTATTGTCGGCATCCATCAGATGAAGGAACATATCTTCCGTTACAGACGCGAATACATCAAGGATCTTAAGAACCGCGAGTCTATTGTGAACGATCACAACAGGATCATCGAGGCTCTGGAGAAAAGGGATGGAGACGCAGCGGGACATGAAACCGAGAAACATATCGTGGAGCAGGAAGAGTTTATCATCGAAACGATCATCAAATAAGCAATGTGAGAATTTCACAATTGTATTTTGCGTATTTGGATGGTAGACTACATATACGTTTAAGTTCGAAGGAGAAACAGATATGCAAACATGGCTTATTATCACTTTATCAGTGATCGGAGCAATCATAATTGCCCTTGTTGTGCTGATGATCCTTGGCAAAAAGGCACAGAAGAAACAAGATGAGCAGATGGATCAGCTGAAGGCACAGGCTATGCCGATGTCCTTCTACATCATAGATATGAAGAAGATGAGGCTGAAAGACGCCAACCTTCCGAAAGTTGTAACGGAATCCATGCCGAAGAGGGCCAATATCGGTAAAATGCCGATTCTGAAGGTCAAGGTCACCAACAGGGTAATGAGCCTTGTATGTGATCCCGAAGTATACAAAACACTCCTGCCGAAGCAGGAGGTCAAGGCACAGGTTGCCGGCATTTATGTAATTTCTGCCAAGAGGGTGAGAGGTCCGATCCCGGAGCCTGCCAAGAAAAAGAAGAAAGGCGAGAGCCTCCTCGACAAGCTTCGTTAACGAGGACTTATGCCAGAGGCATTACCTGAATATCATTGATTTCCATTCCAAGGACTTCCTTCGCGAAGTCCTTGAATTTTTTTGCTCCGTCACTGACGAAAAATTCATGTTCGGACAGGCTTACTGCATCGCTTCTGTCGGATGCCAGGCCGTTCTCGTCAAGCAGGCCTTTGAGCGCCATGGCCGTTTCGTATGCCGGATTGACTAAAGTGATCGGATTGCCGCAGGCAGGCTCGCCGGCCTTATGCGCACCAATCTCACGGGCGATAACATCACCTAAAAGCGGGTAGTGGGTGCAGCCCAAAATAAGTGTGTCGATGTCTCCGGCCGCAACCATTTTGTCAAGGTATCTGTGGATCATAATATTGGTTACTTCATCGTCGATCATGCCTTCTTCAACCAGACTGACGAAAAGCGGGCAGTCCTTGGAGGAGACAACAGCGTCTTCATTAAACTGCTTGATGTATTTGTCATACAGTCCGCTCGATACAGTGGCGGTGGTGCCGATGACGCCGATATGCCTGTTATGCGTCTCGCGTGATGCTGCGCGTGCGCCCGGCTCAACAACGCCGATGATCGGAATATCCAGCTCTTCTCTGACTGCATCGAGTGCCAGAGCAGAGGCGGTATTGCAGGCAATTACAATTGCTTTGACATCTTTGGAAATCAGAAAAGACGCTATTTGCTTGGAATAGCGGATGATGGTTTCGGGTGACTTATTACCGTAAGGCACTCTTGCCGTATCTCCGAAATATATGATCCTCTCGTTCGGCAGATTCCTGAAGATCTCTCTTGCGACGGTCATTCCGCCGACACCGGAATCGAAAACTCCGATTGGTAAATTATTCTTGCTCAAGTTTAAATCCCTCCGGCAAACTGCCTATCTCAATACCGTTTCTGATAACGGCCTCCTGAAGGATGTCATGGACCTTTCCGGGAAGCGCATCCTGCTCTTCTTTGTCAAGACCGGCAGTCTCAATAGGCTCACAGAATTCCAGGCACATCGTCGTGCTCTTAAACCATGGCATATGATCGTCCCAGATGGCTCCTGAATTGTTGGCCGCAACGGGAATGATTTTAACGCCGGGCTTTGTAGCCAGCTTGAAAGAACCCGCGTGAAATTCGCCGAGAATGCCCTCGTGCCGTGAACGGGTACCTTCCGGATAGATCACCATGGATATGCCTTTTTCAACGTATTTAATGCCACTTAATATGGTCTTGATCCCCTGCCTCTTGTCATCTCTGTCAAGAAACAGGCAGTAAACCGTTGACATCCACCAGCCGAAAAGAGGCCAGCTCTTCATTTCCTTCTTGGCAACGAAGCCGGTCAGCCCGGGAACGACCGCGTATGTGGCCACGCAGTCGAAGTTGCCGCGGTGATTGCCTATGTAAACAACGGTTTCATCCTTGGCCGGCAGATGCTCAAGCCCTTTATAAACGACCTTGGTTCCGGTCATGAAAAGGAGCGTCTTCATCACTGTGCTGACGAACTTAAGGCAGAACCGGTCTTTGGCAGAACGACTGAATACGCCTATCAGCATCTGAAGCGGATACGCGACTACGGAGACGATTGCGACTGCCAGCATATCAAGGAACATCAATAAAAAACCGACCATGCGTGTATATTAGCATTTTCTGCCAAAATGGTAAAGAGTTAAGCAAAGCAGATATTTATTAAAATCTCTTTGAAAAAAATTAAAGAGAGTATATAATAAATCGGTTAAATTGTGATCAGCCGACTATTAAGGCTATATACTTATAGATCCGACTTCGTTCGGGCAGAATGTGAGGAAAAAATGGAAGGAAGAAATTTAACATTACTGACTGACCTGTATGAACTTACCATGATGCAGGGATATTACAAGTCCGGAAACGACGCTGTTGTCGTATTCGACGCTTTTTACAGAAAATGTCCGTGTGACGGAGGCTACGCGATCTGCTGCGGCCTTGAACAGGTAATTGATTATATCAAGAATCTGCACTTTTCATACGAAGACATAGATTACCTGAGAAATCTGGGAATTTTTGATGAGGATTTTCTTGACTGGCTCAGCCATTATCACTTTACAGGTGATATCTGGGGCGTTCCGGAGGGAACCTTAGTCTTCCCGACAGAGCCGATGCTCAAAGTCATAGCGCCTATCATGGAGGCTCAGCTTCTGGAGGCAGCTTTGCTGAATATTCTGAATCATCAGAGCCTTATCGCTACCAAGGCAGCACGTGTCGTATACGCAGCAAATGGCGGCGGCGTAATGGAGTTTGGCTTAAGACGTGCACAGGGACCTGACGCCGGCACATATGGTGCAAGGGCTGCCTGCATCGCCGGATGCGTAGGAACATCCAATGTCCTTACCGGCCAGATGTTTGGCGTTCCTGTTAAAGGAACACACGCTCACAGTTGGGTGCAGAGCTTCCCGGATGAATATACCGCGTTCAGGACATACGCTGAGATGTATCCGAATGCCTGCATTCTCTTGGTTGACACGTATGATACTCTCAGGTCCGGCGTTCCTAACGCGATCAGAGTATTTGACGAGATGAAGGCAAAGGGAATTAAGCTTACATATTACGGAATCAGACTTGATTCGGGTGACCTTGCTTACCTTTCCAAGAAAGCAAGACAGATGCTCGATGAGGCAGGATATACAGACGCAGTCATTTCCGCGTCAAGCGACCTGGATGAGAACCTGATCAGCTCACTGATTGCAGAAGGCGCGCAGATCACATCATGGGGTGTCGGCACCAATCTGATCACATCCAAAGATTGCCCGTCATTCGGCGGCGTTTACAAACTTGTTGCCGTTCAGGATAAGAAGACCGGAGAGTTTGTTCCGAAGATCAAGGTATCAGAGAACGTTGTAAAGATCACCAACCCGGGCAATAAGAAGGTCCTCAGGTTCTACAGCAAGGAGACCGGCAAGATCATCGGCGATATGATCTGCCTGGAGGATGAGGTCTATACAGAGCATATGAACATTATGCTGTTTGATCCGGTAGACACATGGAAGAAGACGTTGATCACTGCCGGAACATTTACCATGAGGGAGGTCCTGGTTCCGATATTCAAGAAAGGCCTGTGTGTTTACGAATCTCCGTCATTTGAGGAGATCAAGGAGAACTGCAGGAAGGAAATGGATACGATCTGGGACGAGACAAAGCGTCTTACCAACCCAAGTGAGGTTTATGTTGACCTTTCACAGAAGCTTTACGACCTGAAGAATAATCTTCTTGCAGAGGCTAAGAGCGGCATCAGATAATAATTTTCGCAATATATTTTTGGAGGAAGTTGTAGTGTATAAAAAAGTTCCGGCTGACCTGAATTTTGTCAGCAGAGAGAAAGAAGTTGAGAAGTTCTGGAAGGATAACCGCATTTTCGAAAAGAGCATGGAAGAAAATGAAGGCAAACCCCAGTATATGTTTTATGACGGCCCGCCAACAGCCAACGGCAAGCCGCATATCGGACACGTTCTTACACGTGTAATCAAAGACCTTGTTCCGAGATTCTGGACCATGAAAGGCTATGAAGTACCGCGTAAGGCCGGCTGGGATACTCACGGACTGCCTGTTGAGATCGAGGTCGAAAAACTTCTTGGCCTTGACGGCAAAGAGCAGATCGAGCAGTACGGTATGGCTCCTTTCATTGAAAAGTGCAAGGAAAGCGTATGGAAATATAAGGGAATGTGGGAAGATTTCTCCTCAACCGTAGGCTTTTGGGCCGACATGGAGAATCCCTACGTAACCTATGATAACAACTACATCGAGTCCGTATGGTGGTCACTCAAGAAGATCTGGGAGAAGGGACTTCTTTATAAAGGCTACAAGATCGTGCCTTATTGCCCGCGCTGCGGCACCCCGCTTTCAAGCCACGAGGTAGCTCAAGGCTACAAGGACGTTAAAGAACGCTCAGCGATCGCTAAATTCAAAGTCAGCGGAGAAGACGCTTACTTTCTGGCATGGACGACCACACCGTGGACACTTCCGTCCAACGTTGCCCTCTGCGTAAATCCGGATGAGACATATGTAAAGGTCAAGAAGGGCGATGAATTCTACTACATGGCTGAGGCTCTGTGCGAGACCGTCCTGAAGGAAGATTACCAGATAATCAAGCGTTATAAGGGCTCAGAACTCGAATACAAAGAGTATCATCCGCTTTTCGATAATGTTGATTACAGCAAGATCAATGCGCATTTCCATTATGTGACCTGCGACGGCTACGTATCTATGGAAGACGGTACCGGTATCGTTCATATCGCACCGGCATTTGGTGAGGACGACTCCCGAATCGGACGCAGATATAACCTGCCGTTCGTTCAGTTCGTTGACGGAGCAGGCTGCATGACCAAGGAGACCCCTTGGGAGGGCGTATTCTGCAAAGAGGCTGATAAGCTCGTTCTTGAATACCTGAAGGAACAGGGAAGACTCTTCAACGCACCGCAGTTCGAGCACAGCTACCCGTTCTGCTGGAGATGCGATACTCCGCTTATCTACTACGCTCGTGAGAGCTGGTTCATCAAGATGACGGAAGTTAAAGATCAGCTTGTAGCCAATAACAATACGGTTAACTGGATTCCTGAGAGCATCGGCAAAGGCCGTTTCGGCGACTGGCTGGAGAACGTTCAGGACTGGGGACTTTCACGTAACCGTTACTGGGGCACACCGCTTCCGATCTGGGAGTGCGAGTGCGGACATCAGCATGCTATCGGCAGCATCGAAGAACTCAAGTCCATGTCCGACAATTGCCCGGACGACATTGAACTTCACCGCCCGTATATCGACGAAGTCACCATCAAGTGTCCGATCTGCGGCAAAGAAATGCACAGAGTACCTGAAGTTATCGACTGCTGGTATGACTCTGGCTCGATGCCTTTTGCACAGTATCATTACCCGTTTGAGAACAAGGAACTCTTCGAGGCACATTTCCCGGCTGACTTTATCTCAGAGGCAGTTGACCAGACAAGAGGCTGGTTCTATTCTCTGATGGCTATTTCTACACTGGTATTCAACCAGGCACCGTACAGGAATGTTATAGTTCTTGGCCATGTTCAGGATAAGGACGGCCAGAAGATGAGCAAATCCAAGGGCAATGCTGTAGATCCTTTCGATGCGCTTGATAAATACGGCGCAGACGCGATCCGCTGGTATTTCTACACCAACTCAGCTCCGTGGCTTCCAAGCAGATTCCACGGCGACGCGGTTATAGAGGGACAGAGAAAGTTCATGGGTACTTTGTGGAACACCTACGCATTCTTCGTTCTTTATGCCAATATTGACGGATTCAGTGCCAAGGATCATAAGCTCGAGCCGGATAAACTCCCGGTTATGGACAAATGGATCCTGTCCAAACTGAACACGGTGGTTCGCGAGGTCGACAACCGCATGAGCAATTACCAGATCCCTGAATCATGCAGAGCAATGGATGATTTTGTTGATGATCTGAGCAACTGGTATGTCCGCCGCAGCCGTGAAAGATTCTGGGCTAAGGGAATGGAGCAGGATAAGATCAATGCTTATATGACTCTGTACACCTGCCTTGTAACACTTAGCAAGATCGCAGCTCCGTTCGTTCCGTTTATGACAGAGCAAATATATCAGAACCTGGTTGTCGGTGAATTTGCGGACGCTCCGGAGAGCATTCATCTGTGTGACTTCCCAACAGTCGACGAGAGCCTTATCGATGCTGAGCTTGAGGCCAATATGGAACGCGTTCTTGACGTGGTAGTTATGGGCCGCGCATGCAGAAATGCATCAAATGTAAAGAACAGACAGCCGCTTCCTGCAATGTATATCAAGGCACCTTGGCAGCTTTCCGAGTTCTATACTGATATTATCGCAGACGAGCTGAATGTTAAGAAAGCCGAGATGAAGGACGATGTCCGCGACTTCTCTTCATATTCATTCAAACCGCAGCTCAAGACTTTAGGACCTAAGTTCGGCAAACAGCTCGGCGAGATCAGGAACCTGCTTTCATCCATCGACGGAAACGCAGCAATGGATGAACTGAATGAGACCGGCACACTCAAGCTTGCGCTTTCTACCGGAGAGGCAGTCCTTGAGAAGGATGATCTTCTGATCGAAGTGGCTCAGGTCGAAGGCTATGAGTCAACGAGCGATTACGGAATCACGGTCGTTCTGGATCTCCATCTGGATCAGGATCTTCTTGAGGAAGGCATTATCCGTGAGATGGTCAGCAAGATCCAGACAATGCGTAAGGAAGCTGATTTTGAGGTCATGGATATGATCACCATATTCGTTGACGGCAGCGAAAAGATCCTTGATATCCTCGGAAGGAAGAAGGATCTGATGCTCCGCGACGTAATGGCTACTGATGTTGTACTTGGTTCAACAGACGGTATCAGCAAGGCCTGGGACATCAACGGAGAAAATGTAACGATAGGTATTAAGAAAAATTAATATCAATAAATAGTTTTTAATTACATTTTTAAAATAATAATTTTTATAAATATATCAAGATGCGATACTAAATGAATATATACTGCCTATAGCAGAAGAAAAAGTGGTCGAAATATGATATCCCGCATTCGATTATCGAAAGGAGAGATTTTTGAAGGAAGAGATTTCTATTTCAGACAGCCATAGGTATCGAGTATTAAAGATTCATGAAGTAACTTATTTTGAAGTGTGCAAGCACAATGTGACTGTATTTTTCAACCAAGAGTCGCATGAATTCAGCCAAAGTCTCAGTTCGCTGGAACGGATGCTGGCTGATAAGGGATTTTGCCGCATATACAGGTCGATTCTGGTTCCGGTCGACCGAATAAGAAGTATAGACGGCAGAAATGTCATTATGGATGACAAGGAAGGAACCAGATTGCCCATTGGAAGCCGGTATGAAAAGCAGCTTATTGAAGCGCTTGAACATACCAACGCTTTGATTCTGTAGCGAAGACAGATGGGGGCTGTTTCGACGACTGATTTGTTTTGCTGATAATGAAAAAAGGTGCCTTTCGGCACCTTTTTTCGTTATCCATGATTTCAGATCAAGCGTTGTTTATACATATCTTTAAAGAATTTTTCGGCTGAATCAACAAAAGAACGAATCTGCTCAGTGTCTTTCTTCCATACAAGGACGAGCCCGTCCTCGGTGCCCTCAAGCGGGAAATACTTGATTTCCTTGTTGTCAGGGGTAAATAAAAATTCGTTGGCAATTACTATGTTTTTGCCCTGATACATTGAATATATCAAAGAAGCATTATTGCTGACATACGACTGGAAAAAAGGTGTCAATCCTCTTTTCTGAAACATAGAGGTTATGGTAGAAGAATAAAAAACGCTGGCTGAGTGAGACAGCGAAGTGATCGGCTCATCAGCAAGATCTTCAAAAGTTATCTTATCCTTATAAAACAGAGGATTGGATTTATGTATAAAGACACCCCAGGTCGAACGATACAAGACTTTGCTCTGCAAATTGAAATTTTTGTAGTAGTCTAAGGAATCAAGCATTGCGAATCCCAGATCGATGGTTCCTCTGTAAACGTTGTCAAATATCCACGTTGAGTCGTTTAATTCTATATTAACATTGACATTGGGATGCTCGGAATTGAATAAATTCAGGATCGGATACAGGTAAAGTGTCTTATCTGTTCCGCGGTCATCGCAGATGTTTAATTCGGACTGAAGTTCGTCGATCTCCTGGATCTGCTTGATGGAATGCTCGATATAGACGGAAAAATCTTTCAGTGAAAGAGCCAGCTGTTTTCCGGCTTTGGTTAATGTAACACGCTGCTTTTCGCGCGTAAAAAGTTTGACGCCCAATTCGTCCTCAAACGAAGAGATCGCCTTACTGACCGTTGGCTGGGTCACATTGACCTCTTTCGCGGCGGCAGAAAAACTTTCGAATTTTGCGGCTGATAAGAAAATAACTATTTCTGAAAAAGTCAGGTTCATCAGATTGATGTGTTTCATAAGCTGCGCCTTACAATCAATGTATATTACTTATGTGCATAGAATGATACGAATTAAGAATCTTTAACCGGGCTCGTTTTTTCGCCGAGCCATGTTATCATTTACTGAGTGATATCTTGCGGGCTGCAAAGCTGCTCTCTTATAGCAGTGTATTCTTTGGCAAAGTATTTTTCTGCAAGAGCAACAAACGGCAAGGTCATCGGGTTGCGCGGATCTTTGTGCCAAACAAGCGCCAGACCGTCGTGAGTGTCAGCAAGCGGGAAGAATTTCGTATTCATATGGTTAGGAACGGATAAGAATTCATTCGCGAAGATCAAGCCATTTCCCTGATGCAGGGCAAATGCCAAAGAGGCATTATTGCTTACGTAAGACGTTACATTTGGCTGATAACCGTGCTTGTGGTATAAATTAAAGATGTTTGCTGAGTAGCTGTTGCTGGCAACGGTTGAAAGCATTACGACCGGTTCATTATGGATATCGTCAATGGTAACAGAATCGCGATAAAACAGGGGATTGGATTTATTGATATATACGCCCCAGGTCGTGTTATAGATGATCTTCCATTGCAGAAGACTGGAATCGAGGTTAGCGGTCTCGTGAGCCATTATGAAGGCCAGATCGATGGTGTTACGATAAATGCTGTTGATCGACCAGGCTGCATCTGTCTGCTCAATATTGCAGGGAACGTCAGGATATTCTAAACTGAAACGGTCCAGTATCGGGTAGAGATATAAATTCTTCTCGGTGCCTCGGTCATCACTGATTTTCAGAGTGCTTTCCTGATGCTCATTGATTTCCTGAGCATGGCGGATCGACATTTCGATTTCTTCATTCAGCGACTGCCATGAGTCTGCCAACGCTCTCCCGGCTGCGGAAATCGAAACATGCTGTCTCTCACGGGTGAATAGTTCAAACCCGAGGATACTCTCAAGGG
>JAZQNN010000053.1:0-23375 GCA_045627365.1 Lachnospiraceae bacterium | reverse complement strand
ATGCTTAGAAATGAGGAAACGGCGTGACCGAAGTCACGCCGCCAATCCTCGGAAATGCTGAAATACCGGCATTTCCATTTGTTTTTACTTATTACGGTCTTACGAGCACCCGCTTGATGCCGGGGTTATTCTTTACAGAGTCTTTTTCCCAAGATATTCGGTCTTTCCTTCAAGGAATATATTCCCATCCTGATCCACGGTGATGCCAAGCACTCCGCCTGGCTGCTTAAGCTTTACGCTCACCGGTGCTCCGGCATTTTTCGCCAGATAATATCCCACGGCGCTGCTGCCGCTGGCGCAGGCATTTTCGCGATAAATACTGCCTAATTTCTTAACATATACATAAGGCTCCAAAGTGTCCTCTTCTCTGTCAAAAAGTAGGATTCCGAGTGCTTCGGTCCCGAGATCGCTGCACCAGCCCCGGATGACAGCCTTCGCATCAAAGTCAGCCTTAGCGCCCTCCACAATAACGTGGCCGATTCCCGGAAAAATAACTGCCGGGAATCCGTTAAACTGCTTAAAATCTACCGGTGCCGGCATCTTCAGGCGTCCTTCGAAAAGCCTCTCGCTTTCCCTTACAAGTTCCACGTCGATAGCCTCTTCGCAGCCTGAACAGATGACTTTAACGTTTCGACCGGTGCCTACGCTAAGACCAGTCTTTTTGGCATACTCCGCCGCCGCTGAAAGCGTGGCATTTCCGCAGAATTCCCCGCCCGCCATATAAAGGCGCACATCGCAGCCTGTCTCATCATAGCTTAAAAAGCCTGCCTGTTCGGCACGCTCCTCAGCCTCAAGAAGAGCCTTTCCGCACGCGGCAGTGTCTGCTGCCCGGTCAAGCCCTGCAAAGACCGTAATATTGCCGTTTGGATCCCAAATAGTATAGTCTGTCATCTTTCGTAATTTTGAAGGAAAAGCCTCGTGCGCTCCTGCTGCGGATCGCCGAATACCTGCTCCGGCTCTCCTTCTTCCACGATCACGCCGCCTGCCATAAAGATAACCCGATTGCTTACCGCTCTCGCGAAACTCATCTCGTGAGTTACAACTACCATGGTCATCTTCTCCTCTGCCAGCTGACGGATGACCTTCAGAACTTCCATGGTCAGCTCAGGATCGAGCGCCGATGTCGGCTCGTCGAAGAAGAGAATGTCCGGATTCATAGCAAGAGCTCTTGCTATGGCTACACGCTGCTGCTGACCGCCGGAGAGCATATAAGGATATTCCTTGGCTTTGTCCTCCAGATTCATTCTGTGAAGCAGCTCCATGGCTGCGTCAGTTGCTTCCTGTTTGCTGCGCTTTTGAACATTGATAGGCGCGTCAGTCAGGTTCTGCAGAACACTGTAATGCGGGAACAGATTGAACTGCTGGAACACAAGTCCGAATCGGCTCTTGATCTCCCTGAGTTCATTGGCAGGCACATAAATACCGTCAGTTACGGCGTTTTTGCCAACATAAGAAATGCTTCCCTTGTCCACCGTCTCGAGGAAGGTCGCGCATTTAAGGAGCGTACTTTTTCCGCCTCCTGACGGGCCGATGATACTGATGACCTCGCCGTGATCAACGTTAAGACTTAACCCCTTGAGGACGTGATTGTCTTTGAAGGATTTTTCAATGTTTTTCATTTCCAGGATCATACAATCGCCCTCCTTATTTGTAATAATTGAGTCTCTTCTCAACGCGGCCCATGCCGGTGTCTACGATCAGGTTCATAAGATAGTAGAAAACGCCCGCGACGATGAACGGCATAAAGCTGGTCTGGGAGTTCGCAATCTGCTTACCTATGGTGAACATTTCCTGGTAGCTGACCGTAAAGGCCATGGATGTGTCCTTAACAAGCGTAACGACCTCGTTGGTCATGCTCGGCATGATGCGCTTGATGACCTGCGGAAGGATTATTCTCATAAAAGTCTGGAATTTTGTATAGCCCAGAACATCCGCGGCCTCATACTGGCCCTTCGGAATCGATTCAATGCCTCCGCGGTATATTTCCGCAAAATACGCCGCGTAGTTTATCGCAAACGCGATCACGACCGGAATCAGCTTATTGCGCGCAACGTCCACATTAAACAGATAATAAGGCCCGTAAGTTACGGCAAGAAGCTGCAGCATTAAAGGCGTGCCTCGAAGCACGGAGATAATGAAGCGCATCACACCGGAAACGAACTTGTTTTTGCTCATTCTGAGCAGTGCGACAAGCATACCGAGCGGCAACGCAAAAACCAGAGTTAAGAGAAAAATAGCGCAGGTCTTGCCCAGACCTTCGCCCATTTTCAGAACCATTGTAAGTATTGACATGGGGATACTATCCTCGCTTATTCGTTCTAAAAACAAAGTCCAGAGGGCACTTAAAGGGGTGCCCTCCGGATGCTAAAAAACTTTTTACAATTACTTGTTCAGGAATACAAGATTATCGATGATGTCAGGGTAATCAGCTGCGATCTCAGCGTATTTGCCGCTTTCAACAAGCTTATCGATAGCGCCCTGCATAGCGTCGCACATCTCCTGATCAGATGAACGGAAAGCAATACCGTACTCTTCTGAGCCGAGGTTTTCATCGATGATGCGGAAGCCTTCATTCTTGTTGGCATAATCAAGAGCAACAGGATAATCGACGAAAACGGCGTCAACAGCATTTCCTGCAAGCTCGGTGAAGCACTTAAGGAAGCTCTCGCAGGTTACGAGATTCTCAAATGTTGCCGACCAGTCGCTGAGGTCTTCGTTCAGAAGGCTGTCGCCTGAGGTTCCGAGCATAACGGCAACAACTTTGCCGGCCATATCCTCAGAAGTCTTAAGGTCGCTGTCTTCCTTAACAAGCAGGACCTGATTGTTGTGATAGTAAGGATCGGAAATAACATATCCGGCTTCCTTCATACTGTCAAGGATGGTCATGCCTGACCATACGCAGTCACATTCATTGGCATCAAGCTGAACGAGCTTCTCGTCCCAGTTAACAGCAAATACTTCAAATTTCCATCCGAGTTCTTCGCAGGCGGCCTTGCAGACTTCAACGTCAAATCCGGTGTATTCGCCATTGTCATCCATATAGCTGAAAGGAGGATATTCAGGATCGATACCCATGGTGAAGGTCTTGGAAGTATCTTCCTTTTTGCCGCAGGCGCAAAGCGCAAGAAGCATAACAATTGCAAGTGTGATTGATATTATTTTTTTCATTTTCTTTATTCTTCCTCCGAAAGGATTATTTTAACATGGTAGCAGTCTACCACTTTAGTGTGATAAAGTAAATATGTGAAATCGCAAAAAAAGCCTCGAAAGAGGCTCATAAGCTTGTACAAATTTGACAGAATCGGGAAATCAGATTCTTTCTTGGCGAGTTGAACGTATTTTCTCGATAAGCAGAAGCAATAAGAATGATACCACGAGCATGGCAAAATATTCGGCTGCGATGCACAAGTGTTTGTTGACTTTCTCATTAAGCAGCAGATATACAGGTCTCATGACAGCGAACTGGCTGCAGTAAATCAGCACGCTCCACTTGCGCGCATAGCGGCACAGTCGCTGCAAAGACGCCGGAACCGGGATGCCCTTTCCGAGCCCTACCAGGAAAAATGACACCAGCGGGATCGTAAAGTAAAGGCTCGTATCTAACCATTGTGTTATGCGACCGTGAATGAAATGGACCTCTAAGACGAAAAGGACAAGTGAGATGACCAGTCCGATGATCAGCCAGAGTTTCTTAAGATCTTTCCCTGCAAGGCACGCACCGACGCACAGCATGAATGCCGCGAAGAAGAGGCCGTTTCTCGTTGTCAGGAAGAAAGAATCATACCAGTCAGGGAAGATATCCCAAACGACGCTCCACGAATTTCCGAAAACGCCGATGACATACAAAACACCTGTGATGATGCAGATCCAAAGCCTGCCAAGCTTCAGTGTCACCCTGAGAAATCCGTAGATGAATTCGCCTATGATCAGCGCGCCTATGTACCACAAATACCCCGGCGTGTCGAAAAAGCATTCTTTGAGGAAATAAGTGAAATACTCCGCATTCAGCTCACCGATCGAGAGCCGGTAGTAAAGCGGCAGGTCAATGATCGCCCAGATAAGAAGGATAACGGCAGATCTTTTTACGAAATGAAGGACCGTCCGGAAGCTGCAATCCGCTATAAGACGCTCTTCCAGGAGGAGTCCTGTTACGGTGAAGAAGAAAGGCACGCCCAGCCTTGCGATATATTCCTGAATGATGCCGAGCTTCGCGCCGCCCGCGAATCCGATATGTAAAAACGGGATCATCAGGGCGAAGAAAAGCTTCAGAATATCCAGAAAATAGGATGTGCCGTCCTGCCTTTTCTCTGCCATGCTACTCTCCTATCTTGACAAGGACCACACCGTCAGATATCTTTACCGAACCGGCGCTCGGATAAACTTTCATTTCAGCAAGAATGTCCGCATTTGCGGCAATGTCCGCTTCGTCCGCGTTTCGGAAAGTATCCCCGAGATAAAGCTGCATAAAGCGCTCTTTGGAATAAGCATTCGTATCGATTGACGCGCTGTGATACTGCAGATCGCCTATATCCCAGTAATTTGCAGGAACATTTGCTGCCTCCTCTCCGGCCAGAACGATATCCATGCCGGCTTCGTACCCTTCCGCAGACTGGATGCGTGTGTACAGCTCAGCGTAGTAATTTTCCTGAACCTGAAGCTGATATTTAAGGCTTGTGTAGTTAACGTTCGATGTGTAGCAGTAATTGATCGATGCCAGAAGAAGCAGGATCGCTGCTATCAGGTTGACAGCCTTGGCCGTGCGGGAAGTCCTTACAGCCCTATGCTGAAGCAGGCTCTCGCCCCAGACAACAGAAAGATAGAACATCCCGGCTGCCGACATCAGAGAATGAGTGCCCATGTAAGCGCCCGGTGCCATGATTTCCATAAAGTCGCACGCGATCGGCATAAGCGCCGTGAAAATGATCGCCCAGATAACACGCGACGGCTTAACGCCTTTGGCAAACGCAATAACGATAAATGCGATAACTGCAAGCAATGCCAGCGCGATGATGACTTTGCTTACAGGAGTTCCGTTAAGGCCTGCGTAATTTCTGACAACAAGGCCGAGCATATTCTTGTAGGTGTATCCGATCAGTCCCGGGATGCTGCCGAGGCTTATCTCGCCCATCGTGTTGATCCCCTGGTACGTATCGAGCTCAAGATGCATTATCTTGAGGCACAGTCCCAGAAGGAGTCTGTACAGAACATACGAAAGAACGATCGAAAGTATGTATCTTATGCCCTTGAGGAGGACATCCGCGAATTTCACATCATTTCTGAGACTTTCCCTGATGAGCATCAGCAGGAAAATCACGATCACAAGTGCCAGGTAAGACTGATAAATCCCCAGCATTCCGGCGAAAAATACCACTCCGACGATCCACGCCCGGAAGCTCTTGCGGCTCAGGAGATAACAACCCGCCGCAACCAGAAGGATCGCGAAGCTGTAGCAATGCGCGCAGTAGTTGAATACCATCGTAACGGCGATCGCGGGGAATGAAACGGTAAGTGCGGTCACCGCGATGACAGATATCTTGGAACTAAGGTCAAAGCATCTGACCAGCAAAATACTCGCCAGCGTCAGAAGTACCAGCGACAGGATCGTATTAAAAGTCGTGGAATTGTACCACTGCCCGCTGAAGGTATTCTGTATCCTCTCGATCAGCTCCAGCACAAAACGGCCGCTCGTAACAGTCGCGCCGACGCCCGACGGCGTAGCGATAAGGCTGTCGTTGTTGTGGATATTATTCGTCATCACAAAGATGTAGGAAGCAAGGCCTGCAACGAGCGCTGCCCACAGCGTCCACCTGGTCCTTATATCCTTGACTATGCGGCTGATTTCCTCAGCAAATGCGGATTTTTTCATGTCTTTCCCCTGGCCAGAAATTTCCTTATGTCTTTATTATAACTTAACTTTGATTTTTCTCAAGTGCACTGCGGCAAAAAGCACTTTTAGGGGGCTTTGGGTTTACTTTGCCATATGATGAGATTATAATTATATGGTTATGACAAAAAGAGTTGCGCGTAAGATGAATACAAATTATAACGAAGAGCTGCCGACCATCGTATGGGAAGAGCTGGACAGCAAGAGGAAGCGTGACCATAACCTGGCCACCGCCTTGCTGGTTTTCGCATGCCTGATCATTTCAGCTGTTATTGTGCTGGGCGTTATTCTGTTCAGTTCGTATTCAAAGATTAACCGCGCCAAGGATGATTACAAGACCGAGGTCAAATACCTTGTCAACAGCGTGCTGAACGGTGACGGCATTGGATGCGAGTCGGTCGTTGCATATATGGACGCCTGCACGGATACCATGCGGAGCGAGCTTGACCGTTCGATCTGGGGACTTCCCCGCATATTGGACTCTGTTGGCGAGGACCTGGATAAAGCAGACGATTTGCTTACGATCCTTGAAAATGTCTCCGCCAACATCCTTCACCCTCTTGTCCAGACCGTCAAAGATCACCCTCTTGATAACCTCAAACTCGAAAAAGAAAGCCTGACAGACGCGGCCAATATCGACACGTTGAGCGCCTACATAGACTTTTACAAAGACGTAAAGGAGCCGGTCAGATCTTTCGTCAGTGATTTTTCTGACTTTCCCGAATTCAGCATCGGCAAACTGGAAGATACCGTTTCAAAATACCGCGAGCCTGTAAAGCTTGCAGGGGAGGCTTTGCCGGCTATCGACAGAGCCGTTGACAATGTCGCAGTGCCGCTTTTGGAGCTAGTAAAGGACAACCCTATCGAGCTTCCTGATAAAATCGAGCTTGAATGGCTGAGTGAGGATAATTGCCTTACTATCCAGACCTACGCGCATGCGATCGCCGAGCTCTACCCCGACATCATGACTACGCTTAAGGATGTCCGCGAAATAGAGCTTCCTGATAAGCTTAAAGATAACGAAAAAGTGGCTTCGCTCCTCGGCAAAGCCGCCGACATAGAGAATCTTCTTAAAGCAGCAGACGGCAGCTTTGACAGCATCATTTTGCCGGCAGTCGACGCACTGGTTGATGCTCCTCCGGCTCTTTTTAAGAACGAGGACCACTTCAACGTAAATATCATCAATGCCCTTCTCGATATGGTCGAGGGCATCCAGCCGGAGCTTGCGTCTCTTAGGGACGATCTCGCAGCGGCCGATATCAGCTCTGAGAAACTTTCAGGGACAGTGACTAAGGTCACAGAGGCCATCGATAAGGTCAACGATCTGTGGGAAAGCGCCGGATCATTCCTGCCTGTTGTAAGGCAGATAATCGGCGACGGAAGCGACAAACTGTATATCCTCGCCTGCCAGAACAGCGCCGAGATCAGGCCGTCCGGCGGATTCCCGGGTTCAGTCGCTTTCATCAACATCAAGGACGGATGGCTGTTTCTGGACGAATTCATGTCCATTTATGACATCATGTATTACCGTACTCCGAGGTCGGCCAAGATAACCTCTACCGAGGAAGATATTTTCGGCATGTGGCTCTATAACCCATGGGACGCAGGATTTGATCCTCATTTTCCGCGTGTTTGCGAGATCTGGCAGGCCGGGCTTGAAGAAAAATGCGGCATCACCGTCGACGGATATATATCGCTCACCCCTGCCATCGTCCAGGAAATGATGCAGTTCGTCGATCCTATAACGCTCTCGGACGGAACTGTCATCGATGCTACCAACACCACCAAGGTGCTCCAGCACGACATCTATTACAACTACTTCACGGAAGAGACCAAGAAGATGAACGAGGTTGAGCTCGACGAGGTCAACCAGGAGGTCGACGCGCTCTTTGCAGAAGCTGCCAAGAGTGTCCTTTTCGAGATCTTGTCCAACCTCAAGTTAGACAATGTCAAACCACTCCTCGACATCGTCGAAGAGAGCCGTAAGGACAGAGTCCTGATGATATGGATGGCTGACGAGGACGCGCAGGAAGTAATTGAAGAATACGGCTTTGACGGCGGTCTGAATGACGATCCTGAGCATCCTGAAGTAGGTATCTTCTTCGGCAACACCGACCCGAGTAAACTGGGCTGGTTCGTCGATATGACTGCCGAGATCGGTGAGGCCGAATACAATGAGAAGGATGACACCAACTCGTATGAGGTTACCATCGTAATCAAGAATACGATCGAGAAGTCCGACCTTTCCTCACACAAATACATCCTCGGCAGTTACAGAGGAAGCATGCGTATGTACCTGCACCTTTTCTCACCGGCAGACGGAAGCCTCAGCAATGTCGACGCTACGCCGTACGAGTGGTTCCAGAAGAACAAGTACAAGGGCTTGGTTGTCCGCTACGTAATGCCGCACATGATCGACCCGGGCAAGGAATTCACCGTTACGTTCACAGTCACGACCGCTCCGGGCGTAAAAGAAAAGCCGGTCATCGTTATGACGCCGACTCTCCAAAAATACCGTGAGGCAAGTGAATATTAAAAGCTCTTATCGTATTTTTTCCTGAAGAATTTGGCTTTGAGGAAGGCCGTGCCCTTCTTGAACCAATTGACAGGTTCCATGTAAACAAGACCGATTGCTTTGGTCCTCGGCGGGTTCTTACCCGCCATTTTTTTGCTCAGCCATACGTTGAATAAGATCTCGCTCACGCGCCCGTAAAAACGCGCGTTGAAGGCGCTCAGCTCGTCCGTGGAAGTAACGGCCTCGAGGCGTTCCATTATCGGGAAAAGGAAGCTGCAATACTCCTCAAGCAGCGGCCTTCTCATGATAAACATGTTGAACATATAGCCGCCGGTCTGCTTCAAGACTTTCTCGTAAAAGTCTGTATATTCCGGGCAGATCTCCCGGATGATCTCGCCTGTCAGATCCAGATGCTTCGCCTCGTGGGTGTGCGCATAGTGCGAATAAAGAGTCTCGATATAGTACCTGCGTTTTGCAGGAAGGATGATGTCATACGAGTCAGCAAGGGCGTACATCTCGTCGTCTTTGAGGACGCTGTCCCAGATGTCTTTGCCCTTTTGGGAAGAAAAATGACGCCTGTAGTGCGCAAGTCCGATCCAGTCCGCGTCGAGATTCTTCCACGCCCAGTAAAGGCCGGTCAGCTCGCAGTAATAAGGATTCTTGACGGAAATATTCTCGCCCGAATCGTCGCGTGCGGAAGCTTTCTGAAAGTCTATCTCGTCTTTGCCGGCCGCGCCCACATGAACGGGCAGGTAAATCAAGCCCTCCGGCATCCGGTAGGGCTTGTGTGCCGCAATAATTATCTTGATGTTCTCGGGATTGGTCATAGTGATCCTTTTCTTGTGAAAATCAGTCCGATCGTCTTCAGGATTATCTTGATATCCAAGCCGTAATTCCAGTTGGATATGTATTCGGTGTCGAGCTTAACGACCTCGTTAAAATCAGTGATCTCACTGCGTCCGGAAACCTGCCAGAGTCCTGTTAGGCCCGGTCTTATCGAGATGCGCGCGCGGTGATGGAGCTCGTATTTTTCCCATTCGTCGACTGTCGGCGGGCGCGTTCCGCACACGGACATGTTGCCTATCAGCACGTTGAAGAACTGCGGGAACTCGTCCAGGCTTGCCCTTCTTGCAAAATCCATGAATCCCCTCTTCTGCGTTCCGTCCTCAAGCACCTTGTTGCCGATAATGCGTGGGTCAAAATCGAGTTTGAACATAAACCCGTCCTTGTTGCGGTTCTCGGCCATGAAATCCTTCTTGCGCTCCTCCGCGTCCATGTACATGGTGCGGAATTTGTACATTTTGAACTTCTTGCCGAACTGCCCCACACGGATCTGGTTGAAGAACAAAGGCCCAGGGGATTTGAC
Source organism: Lachnospiraceae bacterium (assembly GCA_045627365.1). Classification (GTDB taxonomy): domain Bacteria; phylum Bacillota; class Clostridia; order Lachnospirales; family Lachnospiraceae; genus RGIG5612. Next base: position 13,610 of record JAZQNN010000053.1, on the reverse strand, counting down.
CCAGATAACAGGCGCCATGACGAGACACAAGAGGCCTGTGAAAATGCAGCCGATGATGCCGGCCAGGATATCGAAAGCACGCTTGAAAAACAGTTGCTTCGGTGATATGACGTTCATTGTAGTCGTGGTGACTTTGTATGGGCCTAAAGGCTCGGTAAATCTCATCCTGCCATCTACCGGCAGATCGTCCAGGAAACGCGTGTGCAGGACGATTCCCATCTTGGAAATATCCCTTGCTATCTTCAGCAGTTCGTCGCTGTGGCTTCCCACATTTATGAATACTTCTTCGACCCATTCTCTGCAGATATATTCGATGACGTCATCTCTTCCGGCCACGACCGGAACGTCCATGATCTTCTCACCCGTCATATCGCAGTCCATAAGCACGAGCCCCGACACGCGGAGCTTTTCAAGATTGCTTTCCGCAAGATCCGTGATCGTCTTCTCAGCCAGTTCTCTCTCCGTGATCACAAGCACGGATCTGGTATGGATGGTGATCTTGCGCTTCTTCAGGATCTGCTTCCACAGGATCCTTCCGCCGTAGCTGATCACCAGATAAAAACCGCCGGTGAGCGCGATCGTAACTCTCGAATAAGTCTCGCTCTGCTGAATTGCGAACATATAAAGAGACGCGCCCATGATGACCACGATGACCTGCTCAAGCGTCACGACAAATTCCCGGTAGAAGCCGCGCTTAAGAACGCCCGAGAATGTGTGAAGCAAAACCGATGCGACGAGCGCCATCAGTGAAATAACTATGCCCAGATTGAAATATCTTGAAACTGTGTAAGGAAACTGCAGGCCATGACGAATCATGTATGCGACAATATAACTGATGTGAAGACAAATCAGATCGATGATAACGAAATCAATATGTTTGAGCCAGCCTTGTCTGCCGCGTTTATACATTTCCCGTCCCCTCAGCCTAAGAAACTTTAAACTTTAATAATTATAAATAATCTGCCGCTTAAAGGCAAGAGCGATTACCCCTTCTTGATCTTCAGATAAATGCCCCAGAAAAGCCTGTAAATCGGGAAGCCGCATTTCAGCGCGTATATGGCCATGCGGTCCCTCTTTGGCGTATTTGCGTCCTTAAGGACTGCTTTCGAATTGGTCTTTATGTAATCTATGATGTCGCCCCTGATGCTGACAAACTCAGGACTTTTCACGCCCAGCATCTGGTTAAGCGTGCTGAAACGCGCATAGACCTGTCGTCTTAAGGCTGCCTGCTTAAGGTCAGGCCAGGCTTCCGTAACTTCAACGGCCATCTTGTCAGTCATTTCCAGAAGGTCCAGCTTCTTCAGGTTGAAGGCTTCATTCACGATGGACGTGCTTCTGGTGATGTAATTGTATTTCGATTCGTATCCGGCAGCCACACGTTCGCAAAGCATGAAGAGCTTATAGGTCGTGCCGATGTCTTCAAAGTTCTTGCCGACAGGATACTCCACCCCGTCAAAAAGGCTTTTTTTGTAAAGCTTGGCGCACGCGCTCGTGTCGATCTCGTCGTGATAAAGCATGCGTTTTATGCAGGTTTTTCCGTCGAGGATGTCTGTGCCTGCGTGCCCCGGATCAAGCGTTTTGCCGCCTGCGCTCAGCACGCGGACCGCGCTTATTGCCATCTTGCAAGGGGCCGCCCCGTTTAGGAGGCTCCACATGTATGAAACGTAATCTTTGTCAACGAAATCGTCCGAGTCGATCAGCGTGATGTACTCGCCTTCGGCGCGGCAGATCCCGTAATTTCTGGCATCCGAGAGGCCGCCGTTTGCTTTGTGGAAGGCGCGCACCGTCATACCCTCCGGCACCGGCCCTGAGGCGTATTCATCACACATTCCCGGGCAGATCCCGTCCGTAGAGCCGTCATCCACGAGAATTATATCCAGCTTCGGATAATCCTGTGCGAAGATCGAAGCCATACATTTCGGCAAATATTCACTTACGTTGTAAACCGGCAGCACCACTGAGATCAGCGGCAGCACGATGTTTTTCTCCATGCCTTTCGCTCCTATTTCGTAAGGATCATCCGGATGATCCAAGTCTGAAGCCTGTCCGGAAGTGCGTTCAGGATAAGCAGCAGCGGGTTGCGGTTGATCTTGTAGATGTATTTCGGGTTGCGGGCCGCAAGAGCTTTCATGACCTTGCCTGCGAGCTTTTCAGCGCTGATGCTGCGCGACTCGACCGAGTTGACTATCTTCATAAAGCGGCCTGCCTGAACCTTGTAATGCTCGGTCCCCTCGACAAATGCCTCGATTCTGTTCAAAGAGACGTTCAGGAGTCCCGTCCGGACCGCGCCGGGCCTCAGTCCGATGACTTTGATCCCCAGAAGCTGCAGTTCCATTCTGAGTGAGAAAATATATTTCTCGATCGTCGCTTTCGTGATCCCGTAGATGCCGTTAAACGGCAAAGGATCCAGCGGAGCCAGCTCGCTCGAGGTGATAACGATGCGGCTTCCCTCTCCGAGGAGCGGCAGAAATGCCTTATTTATGCGGTATACGCCGAAAACATTGATGTCAAATATCCTGACAAAGTCCTTCTCCGGCATCTCAACGAGCGAGTTCAGGTCGTACACGCCTGCAAGGTACACGATCGCGTCGAGCCTTTCGGTCTCTTCGCTTACCGCCTCGCGCGCTGCCTCGATCGAAGCCGCGTCACGGATGTCGGTCCGGATGTAGCTGATATCAAGCCATTCCGGCGCATTTTCCGCTACGTCAAGCCCGAAGACTTTCCAGCCTGCCAGGATAAGCGACGCGCACACGGCTCTTCCCATTCCGCCGGCCGCGCCGACTACAAGGGCTGTTTTGATTTTCTCACAAGAATTATCCATATCGCCTAAAAATCCCCTGCCTTTCGCAGGGGATGCATGTTAGTAAATAGTGCTGTCCACGTATATCGACTCGCTCGTGTTCTCCGCTGCGTACGTCAGGTCGAAGCGGTTCCAGTTAAGCGGGTTGATCTTCAGTTCGATCGAGATCCAGCCTTTGCCCTTGATGTAGACGGAGTTCCACGCGTGGTAAAGCGCGTCCTCGCCGACGTAGCCCGCGATGACCTTGACCGGTATTCCCTGGCTTCGCATCATCGCAGCCGCAAGCGCAGCGTAGTCCAGGCAAATGCCTTTGCCCGAGCGATACGTCACATCCGGGTCCGGCAAATATCCTGCCTCGACGGTCTCTGCCAGCTCGTGATCGTACACAACGTGGTTCTTGATATAGTCATAGACCTTCTTCATGAAGTCGAAGTCATCGCTCGCCTCGTCCGCCATCTCAGCCGCCGCAGTCACGCACAGGTAATCCTCGGCGTAGTTGACCATGATGGTCGGTCTTAAGAACGCGGTGAATTCATTGTTCTGCTTGATGTCAAGTTCCTCGCTGTAGAGCTCGAAATATTTGCTGCCGACGGTGTTCTGCATGACGCGCAGGCGGTACACGCCGTCGCCGCACGGAAGATTAACGTAGAACACGGTCCCGTCAGTCGGAACGTTGTAGATATACTCGGCTTCGTCCTTGATGAGAAGTACCTTGATCTTGCTCTCGTTCTCGATGCTGAGGCCGATATATCCGTCCGGCGAAGTCGATTTGTCAAGCTTTACGCCCTCAACGACCTCCTCAGCGTTATCAAAAGTGCACCAACTGGACTGCGGGACAAATCCGCCTGCCTCGCCGCCTTCGTCAGTCGACTCATTGCTTTCCTTCGGGTCATCCCTGTGGGTGCCGCCCGGTCCGCCCAGACATCCGGTGGTGCAAACCGTCGTAAGAAGAATAAAAACAGCCAGGACCGCCGCCATGAAAGGCGCGACCCTACATGCTGTATTCATATTGCCGGTCTTTTTTCTGCTCATAGTTATATAATTATAGCCCATACGCGAAAAGAAATAAAGAACTTTTGCCGAGAAACGGCAATGGCGGTGCCTAGAAACGATGCACCCGAACGTTGGCGAAATCGTTGTTTCTGACGTAATAAACGCAGTTTTCGTTGCGCGAGTACACAAATGACAGGCGCGTCGCCCACTGCCCCTCCTGCTTGACGCTTTCGAGGATCTTCATCGCTTCTGCCGGCGAAAAGTCGGGGCCTGTCTTCCTGATCAGCTTCTCGGCCAGCTCGTAGCGCTCGCGTCCATAGTGAAAGTCAAACCGGTCGACCGGCGCGAGGACCGGGAAATTCGAGATGACAGAATAGTCCTTGGTGATCTCCTTGTAGCCGATGCCGGGCTCGACGATAAAGGTGCGTCCTTCGGCTGCGCTTCCGGCGATCATGTGGAGCGTAACTTTGCCATGCGTAATCCGGCGCGTCCTTACGATCGTATCGAGATCTTCAATCGAGTACTTCCCCCTCACGATCCTGTCGGAGATGAGGTCGGTGTTGATGTGCTTTGGAAGAGGCGATCCTTCTCCGGTTTCTGCTCCAATTGTCTTGACACCTTTAAGCGGCAGACCCTTAACGTAATCTTCCGGCCTCGCCTCAAGCAAATGCCTCAGCCCGTTGTTATACGGGACCGCGCTGAAGTTGCCGTTGCTGCTCACGCCGTGCAGCAGATACCGCGTTGAGCCGACCGTCACGCCGCCCGCAAAATAATTTCTGCTCATATAAACATCGAAATCCCAGATCTTCGGATCGACGTCCAGATTGAAACCAAATATGAAATCATTTCCGCGTTTTGTGAATCCTGTGCACATGGGTTCTGCCTCGTCTTCATTGTTTGACACTATTATACGCCCTTTGAGCGAGATCTGCATGTCGATTTTATACTTCTTTAGAAGTATATTGGTGTTTTTGATTCGATAATGTACTTCTTTAGAAGTACTTTTTCTCTGTGGAGTCTTCTTTTTCTCACGCCGTGTGCATATACGAAAAAACTTCTCTCTGATGCACATTTTCCTTCGTTTTTCCGCCGCGGTCTGTCCGCTTTGCCTGTTTTTCTTCTCACGCGCGGCGCCTCGCCGCCTTTTTTTGTACATATACAGAAAAACTGCCGCCCGGTGCACATTATCCGGAAAGATTTTGTGCATCAGAATGCAGTTTTTTTACATATACACACAGCGAACCAAAAGTATGCCGCCGACGCAACTTTAAACAGCGCCGCAGCGATTCCAACCGGCGCCGTGCGCGCCGCTTTACTGCTTTGCGAAAGTATTGCCGTTTGTGCTTACGTACAAATTTGTCCTCAGGAAGATCGCGCCCGGTCCTTCAACGTCGAAGATGATCCGGTCGCCGTATCCGATGCTGGTCACGCATGCCGGAATATAACTCGGCACGAGCTCGTATCGCTGATAATCCTCATTATATGAATATGTTCCCGAAATCGTTACGTACTCGCCGTTGTAGTCGTCACAGATCAGAAAATCGCCGTCATCATAAAGAAGCACATACGGCCAGAAATCCGAATTCGGGATGAGGTCCTTAACTGACTGATTTACGTATTTTCTCGCGTCAACCGTTGGCTCGGCAACTTCCTCCTCAATGTACGGGCGCCACTGGAAAAACGAATCTTCCCAGATAAATACCTCGACCGCGTAGCCGTAAACCAATCCGCCGCCTGACTCCAGGTCGCCGCCCCACACGCCTGAATTGCTGTCTGACGTATCAGGGTAAACCGTTATGAGCGTTCCTTCCGGCACAAAGCCGTCGGTGAGCCAATCTCCGCCCTCATAGCAGAATGTGCATCCCTCGCACAGAACGTAGAAATTCTTGGTCTCCTCCTCTGTGGTAGTTTCCTTGGTCTTAGTCTCAGCCGTTGTCGCCTTCGTAGTTTCCTTCGTTGTGGTCGTCGGCGGCTGGATAGATGCCGGCTCAGTCTCGTTCGGAACGATCTCACATCCGACGAGCAGCCCGCACATCAATGCAAGCCCAAGAAACAATGCTGCTACTCTCTTTATGTTTCGCATAATCTTCCTCCTTTACGAGTGAGCCTTGCAGATATTGTAATTATAAACTATTTGCACGGCACCCGCAATATGACCGAAATGCAAAAAAGCGGCGCGCCACCCGGGCACGCCGCCTCAATAACACTATCAGCTCGCCTGGCTGTCGGTGAGCACTTTGCCGCCTGACGACGTCTTGGTGAGCACCGGAGCTACGTACTTCCTTCCGAGGTACGTGCCGCCGAGCGACAGGATATCGAGCACCTTCCAGACTGTGTCGTGGATATTGTCCTTGGCCTCGGACTCCTTTGAGTAAGCCAGATCCATGTGGTCGAACATTTTGCCGTAGATCATCTGGCGGCTCTCTTCGGAAAGGTCATCGCGCTCGAGCTCCTTCTCATATATCTGGAGCACACGCTCGTTCTGTGCAAACCATTCCTTAGTTCCGTTTATATTTGCGTCAATTCCGGTCTTGCCGACATCCACTGCCATCTTGAGAGCTTCCGGGATTACTGATGCGAGAATTGCTGCTGCTGCCATTATTTTGTCCTCCTTTGACTTCACTGACGCCGATTCCTTTGGCGAAAACGGGGTATTTTCTGATTCCTTGAGCGATCCTTGATTTGAGGATGCGAGTCTGAACATCCATAAACATCACCTCGCGTGTTTTCTTTTCACTGAGCATATTGTATAATGGGCTTGACGCAGGGAAAATACCGTCCTTTGTGAGTTGGCGGACGGTAAATTGCAAGTTTTGCGAGATAGGAGCACACATGGGCAAAGGTTCAGTTAAAGAAGACAAAAACATCTACCAGCTGGCGCGCGAGGCTGCCGGCCTGACACGCGACAAAGCCGCCGAGCTGATGTTCACGACATCCAGCCGCATCTTCAACATCGAGATGGGCAAAACCGAGCCGACCCCCGACGACATCGTGGCGATGGCCGAGTGCTACAAGGACGCGGCGCTTTGCAATTATTACTGCGCGAACTGCTGCGCGATCGGCCAGCAGACTGTTCCCGAGATCCGCGTGAGCAACCTCGCGCAGATCACGCTCGGACTCCTCTCCTCCGTCAACCGGCTCGAGAAAGAGAAAGACCGCCTCGTCGAGATCTCCGAGGACGGCCTGGTAAGCGCCGAAGAAGTAAAGGATTTCAAAGAAATCGAGGGAAACCTTGACAAGATCTCCCTCGCAATAGATTCTCTTAAATTGTGGATAAAGCAACAGGAGCTGGAGTGATCCGGCTCTTATTTTTCATCGTCGACAGGCATATTGGCAAGCTCATTCAGGTCGCGCTTCTTCCAGTCGCCGGCTGCGACGCCCGCGCGGCGCTTGTACTCTTTCTTTCTGTCGGCTGAACCCTTGATCAAAACGTAGATGAGGAAGGCCCCGATCGGGATGGCAACAAGCCCCCACGGATTGGCCTTTTTTGGTGCTCCGTCGAGCGTGGTCTCAGCTTCAGTGGTCTCGGCGCTCGTCGGCAGCGCGATCGCGTCCGCGTACGCCCCGGCCGGCACCAGTAAAATCGCCATACATACAATGGCCACCAGCAATGCCTTTTTAATTCTCATCAGTAACCTCCTTCGGCGTCTCGTCCTCAACATCCGTGAGCGTGCCCCACTCGCTGATGAAGAAGCGTTTGCCCTTGGCCAGCTCCCGGGCTCTCTTGTACGCCAGATAATATGTGAAATACCCGACGATGCTCATCGTCGTCATGTAGTAAAGCTCTGTGACCGCCGACGCGCCGACGTACGAGCGATCGTCGTACACGTTGAACGCGGCAAATGCCCCCGTAATCAGGCTGAAGATCAGCAACAGCAGCAGCAAATCGGCCGCCCCGCGGTCGATCCTACGCAGATAAATCGAGTAAAACGCATAGCTGACGAGCAGCAGCAACAGCCCGATAAAGCTCAGCAGGCCATGCATCACGTTGACGAATGTGTTCTTGGTGATGCCGTTGCCCGGCTCTAAGAGAAACGCGCCGACAAACAGGATCACGCACGCTGCGACGCTCATAGCCCTGCAGTGGATGATCTCATTCCTTCTGAGCCCGCTGATGTCATGCGCCAGAAAATATGCGATCATCTCCGGAATGAACAGAATGCCCATCGCGATCAGGATAAACCAGTTGTTGCCGCTGAACCACATCATTCGCGAGAGCGACGCGTAGACCGCCGTGTCCTCGCTGGAGAGCACGCTCCACCACGACGCGAGCGGCGCAAGAACAAAGGTGAACAACGCCAAAACCTTCAGTGTATTTGATATTTTCTTCAGGTCGCGCACCCTGCGCGGCTTGTTTTTGTTGAACATAAGCCACTCCATAAACAAAACTACCGCGTATTTTAGCATATCGCCGGGAAGATGTATAGCTTTTCAGAGCCTTTGGAGTATCTGATGTTCGATGACGGCGTCCAGCCACTGCATGTTGATTTCCCTGCCATTGCCATAGATATAAATCATTCTGTCCCACTCATTTATTTCGTTTCGCTCGTACATCCGCCGCTTATTGAGATAATGTTCGACATATTCTTCTTTGTCCATCATCCCGCAATATTCCAGATAAAATTCCTCCCCGTTCGCGTCCTCAAACGTGAAGTCCGGCGCATATCTGCCATTGGCTTTGAGCACCTGCTCGTATCTGAAAGGCACTCCGTATTTATACAGTTCCTCCACGATAAGCAGTTCTGCGCGGCTGCGCACCTTCAGCCCCCGCGACGAAATGAATCTGCGCTCCTCCGGCTTGTAATCAAACATTTCATATTCCTCTGCGCCCCACGCCTTGTGCCTGTCGATGCGCGCCCTTATCTCCTCCGACAGTTCATACAGAACGCAGTCCGCCGCCGGGTCCAGAAAATATTCCTTCGGAAGCTGGTCGTATGTCGCGCCCAGCTCGGCTATTATCTGCTCCGGGCGGAATGACTGATATTTGCCCTCGATTCTTCTAAGCAAAGCCACATCAGCATCAATTGCACTTATGGTCTGCCTGAGAAAAGCCTTGCGGGCCAGCCGATGGATCAGGCCCTCATCCTTGTTGATGCCCCGGCGCACTAATTTGCCGTCCACATACGAGCCCTCCGAATACTGGATGCCATCTCTTCGGTTTGAGCGATAAAGTTCAGCCCCCGGCAAAGCCTCCAGCTCCTTCATGTACATGTTGCGCGTCGCGGACAGCTCCGAAATCACTTGCGTTATGTTGTATTCGCTGATCATTTGTCCTCCTGTATTTTTTATTGATTCTGCCGCTGTGCGGCAGGTTTTTGAATCGCCATACTGCGTGAAAATATTCCCATTTTGGACCTTTTCATTCAACGTTTCCGGTCGTGCTTTTGCGGATGTCGAATGAAATTGTCGTGTATACAGTATTATTCAACGTTTACCCAAAGAAACGTTGAATAAACCGTGCAAAACGGTTCTGATTTTCAACGCACGAAAAGAGTCCTCTTCATTCGTTGAAAAAAAAGTCTGAAAATGGAAATCCGTTCACAGAAATGAATTCCGCAAACGCCTGCGCGGAACGCGCAGGTTAAGAAACTACATTAAATCAATCTCCTGCGCGGAACGCGCAGGTGAAAATTACCCTACAGATTCGCCGGATTGTATGTATTGACCACTTTCATCACGTCGCCGCGGATGTCGGAACTGTTTTTGTAGGCTTTTTGCAGCAGGACGGACAGCTGTTGCAGGAAATCCTCCACGTCGAAGGCGATCGGTGCGCCGATGTGGATCAGCTCGTTGTCGGTCTTTCTGAGGCCTTCCTCGCTCATCAGCTTTTCTTCAAAGAGTTTCTCGCCGGGCCTTAAGCCGATGTACTCTATCTTGATGTCCTCGTCAGGTTTATGGCCGGAGAGGCGGATCAGGTTGCGCGCGAGAGTGTCGATCTTGATGGGCTCGCCCATGTCGAGGACGAAGATCTCGCCGCCTTTGGCGTAGACGCCGGCCTGCATCACGAGGCTCACAGCCTCAGGGATCGTCATGAAATATCTGATGATGTCCGGGTGCGTGACGGTGACCGGACCGCCGGCTTCGATCTGCTTTTTAAAGAGTGGGATGACCGAGCCGTTGCTGCCTAAGACATTGCCAAAGCGCACTGCGACGAACTCGGTGTGCGCTTTCAGAAGCTGCGACCGAATGAACTCAGTCTCGGCGCTCTCCTTTGCAAAATGCGTGAACAGCTCCGGCAGCTCGCCGGCCCTGCCCTCTTTGATCTTGGCGTCAAAGGCCTGGACGCTCATCTCGCACAGGCGCTTGGAAGCGCCCATTATGTTGGTCGGATTGACGGCTTTGTCAGTGCTGATGAGCACGAAACGCTGCACGCCGAAAACCATGGCCGCATACGCGGTCTTGTATGTGCCGATCGTGTTGTTCTTGATGGCTTCGCACGGCGAATCCTCCATCAGCGGCACGTGCTTATGGGCCGCCGCGTGGTAGACGATGTCAGGCCTGAAGTCGTCAAAAACCTGCCAGAGTTTGCGGCTGTCGCGGACGGAACCGATGATCGTCTTTAAATCGAGCTCCGGGAAGTCACGCCTCAGCTCCATCTGGATGTCGTACGCGTTATTCTCATATATGTCGAAAAGGATCAGCTGCTTCGGGTTGTGCCCCGCGATCTGGCGAGCCAGCTCGCTGCCGATGCTTCCGACGCCCGTTACAAGGATCTTTTTGCCCTCGATGAAGCTGTAGATCTCATCCATGTTGACCTTGACCGGATCACGTCCCAGAAGGTCTACAATGTCAACTTCTTTCATGGCGCTGACCTCGACCTGGCCGCTTCTGAGCGCATAAGAGCCCGGCAGATTCTTGAGCTCGCAGTCGGTCTCTTTGCAGATCTCGAGGATCTTCTTCAGCTCCGAAGGCTTCGCGCTCGGGATGCAGACATAGATCTTCCTGATACCGAAGCGGCTCACGCACTCCGCGATGGACTCGCGCCCGCCCACGACCTTGACGCCGTCGATGTCACGGTCCCATTTGTTGGAATTGTCGTCGATGAAGCATCTGACGTTCTCGGTCGCCTCTGTCGACTCGCGGATCGAGCGCAGGATCTCTCTGCCGGCCGCGCCCGCGCCGATGATCATGACATTTGCCACACCCGTCATCTTGTGGTCAACAAACGACTTCCTGATAAGCAAATACACCCTGTACGAGCATCGGATGGCACTCGTTGCGATCAGCTGGAAAATCGCGCCGCCGAGGTAATACGAAAGCGGCATGCGAAGGCCGATAACAGAAGTGACCACCAAATAAGCCACGCACTCTATAATGACCGCCATGGTGAGTCTGATCAATTCTTTAACGCCGTAGAATCTCCAGATGCAGCGATAAAGCCGCGCAAAATAAGTGAGCAGAAGGCACACAATGACATAAACGAAGATAGTGTATTTGAAATACTGCCAGAAGTTGTCCGGGATCTCCTTAAAGACAAAGTCGAAGCGGAACAAAAGCGCAAGCAGAAATGACGCGACGATGGCCACAGCATCGAAAAGCATCAGTCCGAGGGCGACCATTTGCCAATGTTCAAGTTTAAAGCGCTTCTTAGGTTCCACGAAAACAATCCTTCAGATACAAAATCGTACAGAAAACTGCACGTTGGGTGTATTATAACACGGCGAGGGATGTTTTTAAAGCAAATTTTTATAAAAATTTTATTTCTTTCGCATATCATCAACGACGTGCTGGAGCCAGACGAGGTGCTCCTGCTGCCTGGTTATGGCCTCGTGCTTGCGCTCGTTTTCCTGCTTCAGATATTCGATCTCGCGGGCCTGCTGCTCGCAGGTCGATTTGAGTTCTTCGATGATGTGGTTCTTGTTCTCCACGACGAGTTTGTATCCTTCGATGGTGTCATAGTAGCTCTGCACCTGCTGCTCGTCAGCGTCCTCCGGCTTAGGAGTATCCTCACGCAGGCCGATCAGCACGGTGACGATCGGCTGAATTGAACTGTAGCGGAATTCGGTATATTTGCCTGCCATTATCCTGTCGATGGTCCCGACGGGCACCCCGGACTGATCCGCAAGTTTCTGGTTGGACAGGCCGAGAAACAGCTTTCTGTTTCTGCACCAGTTGATCAGGTCGGTGGGATTCAGGCTCATTATCTGAGGAAGATAATCGTTATCGCTTCGGTTCTGCATATTTCGAGACTCCTTTTCCGTTTACATGTGAAGCAGCTCCATTCGTTACTGTGTGTTGCGCTTACCGGATAAGCTGATAAGCTGAAGGCAAGAACGGAGATGCTCCGGATGACACAAATTACTATACCATCCGCGGCAGACTCAGGCAAGACGAATAGAAACAAAACCTTAAAAGGAGGACAAAAAATGAAACTGCATTTTTATCAATGTAAAGTCTGCGGAAAGGTCATAGCGATCCTTTCCGACACAGGAGTTCCGACTATCTGCTGCGGCCATATTATGGAAGAGCTTGTGGCAAACCGCAGCGAAGGATCCGTGGAGAGGCATTTGCCGGTGTACAGCATCGAAGGATGCAAGGTGCATGTGGATGTCGGAAGCGAGCCGCATCCGATGAGGGACGAGCACAGAATAATGTGGGTAGGACTTCAGACAGCATCGGGCTTTCAGTTCCGCTGCCTCGCGCCGGAAGACTCCCCGGAGGCAACATTCCTTGTAGAAGACGGCGACGCGCCGGAGGCGGTATACACATACTGCAACATCCACGGGCTCTGGAGCAGCTTGGAAGGAGAAAAAGTAAAATGAGAAGCATGACAACATTCAACCTGCAATATGCGCACCGATTCTACGGTTTTTGCGGCGAAGCACAGTATCTGCACGGGCATACCGGAATCCTCACCATCGAGGTGGAGGACGAGATCAACCCCGGTGTGAACATGGTGTTCCCCTGCAATGAGATCCGCAAAACCGCCTGGAAGGTCCTTCGCAACTTCGACCATGCGCTGATACTCCGCAAGGACGACCCGCTGCTCCCGGCGGTGCTCAAGGTCTATGGGGCGCAGGGCATCCGCGCCGGTCACCCGCAAAACACCACAAGAGGGGCCGCATTCCACACTGACCTCGTGAGCGCATTCCCGGAGTGCCGACTGGTCGTGACCCGTGAGACCATGACCGTGGAAGGAATGATCAGGATCGTATATGATCTGCTCAAGGATAAGCTGAACATTGTCAGGATCACATTCGCCAGCGGCGATAACATGGCAAGCGAGGAGTACGAAGTGAAAGGAAGCATGGAGCGCTGCCCGCACTGCGGCATCGCGCTGAATGAAAAGGGCGTTTGCCCTAAATGCGGCTACAGAAAAGGCGCCGCAGAGTAATGCCCCACCCCAGCAGGGCCGAAAATGCTGATGATGTGATATAAAGGAACGGCGCCCCGAGCGGGCGCCGTACTTTGCGAATATATTCTCGTTTTTCTGCTTTTCGTTCAACGTTTCATCTGCCCTTCTTCTCACCATCAAATGAAACGCGCTTGTATACAGTATTATTCAACATTTCCTTCCCCGGGCGTCGAATATTTCCCCATTTCCCGCTGATCTTTTCAACGCCCGAAAAAGCCTCCTTCAAAATGTTGAAAAAAAAGGGTGAAAATGGAAAGCTGTTCACGGGGATGGGGTGATGCGGGAGGGAGTGACAACCTATTTTCGTCAATCTGCCAAGTGCCTGTTATTCATTTAATAAACTCTACTTCAACCGTCAAATTAACTACTTTAGGGTTCAATGATATGATTAAATTTTTAATGGCTTTTTTCGCTGCATTTTGAGCATTTTCAGTAAATTTAACATTGCAAAGTATATTTTTA
>JAZQNN010000052.1:0-17509 GCA_045627365.1 Lachnospiraceae bacterium | reverse complement strand
TTATATCAGTCAACATTCCCGCCTGACATATATGCAAAAACTACAATTTATGTGTAAATTCCTAATCATTAAGCTGATAATCCGGCAAATTTGCTGAAGCACTGCTCACAGGCATCAATTTCGGATGCCGCTGTACGTTTTGACAAATCAATTTGGGATTCTTGATCAGAACTTTGGTTTGCGGGTCTACTCTGCCGCGGATGGTGGGGCGAGCGTGCGCCGGTGGCGCACATGCTGCGAGCCGACCGAGCCGGCAGGCGAGACCTTGAACCTTGGTTTGCGGGTCTACTCTGCCTGCGGATGGTGGGGCGAGCGTCCGCCGGTGGCGCACATGCTGCGAGCCGACCGAGCCGGCAGGCGAGACCTTGAACCTGGGTTCAAGGGTCTCGTCGGCCTAACGAAAAAGGGGATAGACGATCGTCTATCCCCTTTTCGTTACTGCGGATGGTGGGACTTGAACCCACACACTCTCACGAGCGTCAGATTTTGAGTCTGATGCGTCTGCCATTCCGCCACATCCGCTTAAGCACAGATGGTATTATCCACAATTGTGCCGTATTTGTAAAGAACTTTTTCTATTCTGAAGCTAACTCAACGCCTCTTGCGTAGCATGCCTGCGTCGCATTTTCGATGGTTGTCGTGAAGCCGCCGGCCTCAAGTGCCATAACCCCGGCGATCGTCGTTCCCCCTTTGGAGCATACTTTATTCCTGAGAACTGAGGGAGCCTCTCCTGTAGTCTGAACCATTTTGGCTGCTCCGATCACCGCTTCTGTGACCATGCTCTTGGCAACATCTTCCGATAAGCCCTTGGCGACAACGCTCGAGACCAGTGAATCGATAAACATATAAACGTAAGCCGGTGAGCTTCCGCTTGCGCAGACAACCGCATTGATCTGGTCTTCGCTCACTTTTTCGAATTTGCCGACAGAGCTGAAGATGTGCTGGATGACCATGATCTCATCGATCGTGAAAAGTCTCTCGTCATACGCAATACCGCTCATTCCGCAGCCGATAAGTGCCGGCGTATTGGGCATTGCGCGAACGATCCTTTTTGTCCATCCCAGCTGTGACGAAATATAGTCGATACTCTTGCCCGGTGCCAGGGAAATAAATATTTTATCCTGCGTAACAGCAGGCCTGATCTCATCAAATACTTCCTTAAACACCTGCGGTTTAACGGCAAGTACAATGAATTTGGCTTCGTTGACCAACTCCAGGTTGCTGCCGGCCGCGCGTAGTCCGAGTTCACTCCTGATCTGTTCTTTCTTCTCATCGGTCTTGCTGGAGAAAATGATCTCTTTTTTGTCAAAAGCATCTAAAAGGCCCTTGGCAAGCGCCTGACCCATATTTCCCATTCCGATAAAACCTATCAATGCCATAAGTGTACCTTTCCGCCAAACTATTTCAGTTCTTTGGCAAATTCCTCGATTCGGTCCATACCCTTGGCGATATTCTTTATTGCGATGGCATATGATAACCTGAAATGGTTAGGACAGCCAAAGTCCGCGCAAGGAATGATCGCTACATAATAATCCTCAATAAGGATCCTCGCTATATCGGAAGCATCCTTAATAACAGTGTCTTTGTATTTCTTGCCAATCATTTCTTCTGCGTCAACAAATACGTAGAAGGCTCCCTTTGGCATATTTGCTGACAGATACGGGATATTGCATACTCTCTCGTAGATATATTTTCTGCGCTCGTCAAAAGCTTCACCCATCTCTCTGACGCAGGTCTGATCGCCGGCGATTGCTGCAACAGCTGCCTTCTGTGCGATCGAGTTAGGGTTGGACGTCTGATGAGACTGAACGCTTGACATGACCTTGGCAACATCGCGCGGTGCTCCGCAATATCCGATACGCCATCCGGTCATCGCATAGCTCTTGGCAAGGCCGTTGACCGTGATGGTTCTCCTGTAGATCTCCGGGTTCAGTGATGCGATGCTCACATGTCCTTCCTTGCTGTAGAACAGATTCTCATAAATCTCATCCGAAACTACAAATATGTCATGCTTTACAGCAAATTCGGCTATTTTCTCAAGTTCGTCCCTATAGTAGATCATACCGGTAGGGTTGTTAGGAGAGTTAAGAATCATCGCCTTTGTCTTGTCTGTTACGTACTGTTCAAGGTCTTCCACGCTGACTTTGTACTTGGCTTCCTTCATGCCCGGAACGAATACCGGCACGCCGCCTGCGAGCTTAACGATCTCCGGATAGCTCAGCCAGTAAGGCATCGGAATAAGTACCTCATCACCTTCATTCAAAATCGCTGTAAAAACATTGGTCAATGTGTGTTTGCCGCCATTGCTGATAACGATCTGATCAGTCGTATATGTAATATGATTAAAGCTCTGGAACTTTTTTACTATAGCTTCCTTAAGTTCAAGGATTCCGGATGCATCGGTATATTTTGTGAATCCTTCATCAATAGCCCTTTTGGCCGCCTGAGCGATGTGCTTTGGTGTATTAAAATCCGGCTCTCCTGCGCCGAATCCGACTACATCCATACCCATCTGTTTCATTTCCTTGGCCTTGGCTGTTATAGCCAATGTCGATGACGGCTTTACAGCCAGTGCTTTTTTCGACAATTCAAGTGACATTTATATTTTCCTCTTTTCAGAATAACTTTCTCTTTAATGCAGGTGCTGCCTAATACCTGTGGATAATGCAATGGACGTAAACATGATCAGTTGAAAATGTTTACGTCCATTCTTTTGTTGTTACTAAGTCAGCTGTTATTTCGCGTAATCTGTAACTCTGGATTCGCGTATGATGTTGACCTTGATCTGTCCCGGATACTCGAGTTGACTCTCGATCTCCTTAACGATATCACGTCCTAAAAGTACCATCTGTGCATCGTCGATCTTCTCAGGTACAACCATTACTCTGACTTCACGTCCGGCCTGGATAGCAAATGATTTTTCAACGCCCTTATGTTCATTACAAATGTCTTCGAGCTGTTTAAGTCTGTTAGTGTAAGTGTCTAATGTCTCTCTTCTTGCGCCCGGGCGTGCTGCGCTTATGGCGTCAGCGGCCTGTACTACGCATGCGATAAGAGACTCCGGTTCGCAATCACCATGGTGCGAAGCAACGGTATTGATAACAACGTGTGATTCCTTGTACTTCTTGCACAAGTCAACACCGATCTGGATGTGTGAGCCTTCGATCTCATGGTCGATGGCCTTACCTATATCATGCAGCAGTCCGGCTCTTTTGGCCAGTCTGACATCCAGTCCCAGTTCCCCGGCTAATAATCCTGAAAGAATAGCTACTTCCTTGGAATGTTTGAGTGCATTCTGTCCGTAACTCGTCCTGTATCTCATCTTACCAAGAAGCTTGATCAGCTCCGGATGGATTCCGTGAACGCCAACCTCAAGAACAGCAGCCTCGCCTTCTTCTTTGATGACTTTCTCGACTTCCTTCTGTGCTTTATCTACAGTCTCTTCAATCCTTGCAGGATGAATTCTTCCATCTACGATCAGTTTTTCAAGAGCGATCCTTGCAACCTCTCGTCTTACAGGGTCAAATCCTGATAAAATAACGGCCTCCGGTGTATCATCGATAATAAGATCAACTCCTGTGAGGGTCTCGATTGTCCTGATGTTACGACCTTCGCGTCCGATGATACGGCCCTTCATTTCATCATTCGGCAGCTGCACAACTGATATCGTTGACTCGGAAACATGATCTGCTGCGCTTCTCTGGATCGCAGTTACGATGTACTCTTTAGCCTTCGCATCTGCTTCTTCCTTGGCACGTGCCTCAAGTTCCTTGATCATCTTGGCAGTGTCGATTTTTACATCTTCTTCAACAGTCTTAAGTAATAAATCTTTTGCTTGGTCGGAGGTAAGTCCTGAAATTCTCTCTAATTCCTTGGTCAGCTGTTCGTTAACAAGCTTGAGATCTTCTTTATCCTTGTCCAACTGTGCGTGTTTGGCTTCTAAGGATTTTTGAAGTTTTTCGACATTCTCGTTCTTGCGATCGAGTGTCTCTTCCTTCTGAAGAACTCTTTTCTCGTACTTCTGCAGTTCGTTGCGGCGATCCTTGATCTCCTTGTCAAGTTCGTTCTTGGCACGTAGGGACTCTTCCTTGACTTCGAGCAGGGATTCTCTCTTCTTGGACTCTGCTGTCTTCAGGGCATCATCAATAATAGCTCTTGCCCTCTCTTCTGCGCTTCCTATCTTGGAATCGTAAACTTTCTTGTTGTAAGTCTTTGATAAGAACCAGAATATAGCAGCGCCCACCGCGAATGCCACGACTGCGATAATAATCGACAACCAAATAGGCATCATACGAGGAGCACCTCCTTATTAAATTTTCATTGTACACTTATACAATAGATTGATTTTAATGTTTTCTTTTCGAAAAGTCAACATTAAATACTTTTACGGTTTACAACGCTAAATTATCGGTCACATTTTGCCAATAATGTTTCCCACTTCTCGTCTACGTATGACTGAGCAGCTTCGATCGTCCATTCATTTCCGGGCTTGAAGCAGTGTTTGAATCTGCCCTGGCGCTTCATGAATTCTTCAACCGGAAGCTTGGTCTTAGGTTCATAGTTGAGGTACCATTTGCCGTCGATGACTTCATAAAGAGGCCATACGCAGGTCTCTACAGCAAGGCGGCAGATCTCAGCCAGATCTTCTGTCGGATACTGCCAGCCACGCGGGCACGGGCTCATAACATTGACAAACGCAGGTCCCGGCGTATACAAAGCGCGATGGGCCTTGGTGTGAAGGTCTTTCATGTTTCCGATATATGTGGTCTGCGCAACATACGGAATGTTGTGAGCTGCCATGATCTCGGTCAGATTCTTCTTGTCCTGTTCCTTACCGACGGACACTTCACCGGAAGGTGTTGTGGTCGCATTGGCAAATCTCGGTGTAGAGGAAGCCCTCTGGATACCGGTATTCATGTATGCTTCGTTGTCATAACAGAAGTAAACCATATCGGTACCGCGTTCCATTGCTCCGGAAAGTGACTGGAAACCGATATCATATGTGCCGCCGTCTCCGCCTATCGCAATGATCTTGTAAGTCTCATCTATCTTGCCCTTTTTCTTAAGAGCACGGTATGCAGCTTCAACGCCTGATGCTACCGCTCCGGTGTTTTCGAATGCGCTGTGAATATATGAATCCTGCCATGCGGTATACGGATAAAGGAAGGAAGAAACTTCCAGACATCCTGTAGCATTGCAGATAACCGCCTTATCGCCCTCGTCAAGTGCCCTTGTGATCGCTCTGCACAATATTCCGGCACCGCACCCTGAACACAGACGGTGTCCCGGTGCAAATCTCTCCGGCTTGCTGAGTTCGACTTTATGATTGTAAGCCATTTAGAGCACCTCCTTTACATTACTTCTCTGTCCCATGTGGAGGTATCTTTCTCCGATTTCGCCTGTCTCGATGATCTCAAAGAGATGATCGTAAACTCTCTCGATGTCTTCAGTTCTGCAGTCGCGTCCGCCGAGTCCGAATACAACATCGATCATCTTAGGCTTTTCAGGCAGATCAAAGCATGCTGCCGCAGTCTCTGCGAATAAAGGGCCGCCGCAGCCTGAAAATCCCTCGGATTTGTCCATAACAGCAACTGCCTTTACATGAGAAAGTGCTGCTGCGAGCTCCTCTGCCGGGAACGGACGGAATACTCTGATCTTGATCAGTCCGACCTTCCTGCCTTCGGCACGCATCTTGTCAATTGCAGCCTTGGCTGTTCCTGCCGTACTGCCGATAAGAACGATCGCCGCCTCCGCATCATCCATCATATACTCTTCAAAGAAGCCGTAATGACGTCCGAAAGTTCTCTCGAAATCAGCTGCGACATCGAGGATCGCTCTTTTGGCGTTCTTCATTGCCTCAGCCTGCTGTACCTTGTGATCCATATAGAAAGGACAGGTATCATAAGGACCCACAGCCAGCGGATTTTCAGCCTTCAGAAGATAATTCTCAGGCTTGTATTCACCAACAAATGCCTTAACGTCCTCATCTGACTCAAGAAGTATGTTCTCGACTGCGTGTGATGTGATAAATCCATCCTGGCAGATCATGACCGGAAGTCTTACGTCAGCAGTCTCACCGATCCTCATTGCCTGAAGGTAATTGTCATATGCCTCCTGGTTGTTCTCAGCGTAGATCTGGATCCAGCCTGAATCCCTGGCTCCCATGGAATCGGAGTGGTCATTATTGATATTGATCGGTCCCGAGAGCGCTCTGTTGGCAACAGCAAGAGTCACAGGAAGCCTTGATGATGCAACTACGTAAAGCACCTCATACATAAAAGCAAGTCCTGCCGAGGATGTTGCTGTGACTGCTCTGCAGCCGGCTGCTTCCGCACCCATGCAGGCTGACATTGATGAATGCTCGGATTCAACGGTAACGAACTCTGTAGATACCTTGCCGTCAGCTTTGTACTGAGCAAAATACTGCGGAATCTCCGTTGACGGAGTTATAGGAAATGCGGCGAATACATCCGGCTCGATCTGCCTTATTGCGTTGGCAATGGCTTCATTTCCGGACATTCTGTCTTTGATACTCATTGCTCGCCCTCCTTTACGAAATCGATCGCTTTGAACGGGCAAACTTTGTAGCAGATGCCGCAGCCTTTGCAGTGATCATAATCAAAATCCTTCCTGCGGCAATCTTCTACAGGAATGGATGAATCCGGGCAGAACGGTGCGCACAGAAGGCACTGTCTGCAGATATCTGCGTTCCAGACAGGTCTCATCGAACGCCATTGTCCGGTCTGTGTAAGCACGGAGGTTGCCGGCTCGGCAATCTCTCCGCCAAGCGTAAGCTCCTGCCACGGGGTCTTCTCATTTATGTCTTTTGCTTCTCTGATCATGATTCCCTGACCTCCTTAAGCGCGTCCTTAAGGCAGTTCATATTGCCTTCAACAACCTGAGGCTTTGACGCGAATTTGTGTTTGAAAGAATCTTCCATATCAGCCACAAACTGCTCAACATCCAAAACACCGCTGACCTTTACGATGGCCGCAAGCATCGGCGTATTCGGGAAATAATTGCCGAGATTTCTTTCGGAAACCGTTCTTGCGTCTATGGTGCAGACTCTGCCCTTATAGCCTTTAAGAAGCGGACGGATCTCGTCCGGTGATTTAGCGCTGTTTACAACGATCGCGCCTTCTTCTTTAAGTCCTGCGGTCACATCGACAGTCTCAAGAAGCGTCTCATCAACAACTACTACGAAATCCGGAGTGTAGATATTGGAATGAATGCTGCAGCGCTCGCTGCTGATACGGTTGAAAGCTGTTATAGGTGCACCCATTCTTTCAGGGCCGTACTCCGGGAATCCCTGAACATATTTGCCGGCTGTGAAAGCGACGTCCGCAAGAAGAAGACATGCTGTCTTGGCTCCCTGGCCGCCTCTGCCGTGCCATCTTATCTCTGTTATCCTGTTACTCAATTTTTTAAGCTCCTTTGGTATTTTTGATCATTATTTGGCTAAGCTTCTGCCTGAAATGATCCACGGCGCCGGTTCCGTCTGAAAAGCGCCCTTGTTCAGTTTCGAAACCGCAACCTGAATTACCTCCGTTTCACCAATACCGTATTTTGCAAATAGATCCGGAATCTGTGCCGCACACTTGAAGTCAAGCGTGTAGACAACAAATTCCATCTGCGGATTAATTCTCAGAAGGCACGCGATCTCCTGCTCCATGCTTGCCGATGCGACCAGCATTGCAAGTGATGGCTTCGGAAGACCGGAAAGCGACTCATCATCGACGTGGTCGATTATTGTGATGTTGTGTATTCCGAAATGATCGACATTCTCCTCGAGAGTCTGCCTGTCACGAGCCGAATACTCAACAGCAATTACATGACCTTCACCGCTGATTATCGCCGTCTCTACCGCAATGCTTTCTCCGCTGATTATGCAGATATTGTCACCGTAGGACACATGCATCTTATTCAGAATGACTGCACGCAATTCACTGCCGACATACTGAACGCTTCCCTTGGAGAAGCTGCTGTTCTTCATGCCTATCTTGTATGTTCCACGAGCATCCGGGTTCATAATGATCATTGCGGCTGAAGCATTGATGCCGCGATTGATCATCTCCTTTACTTTGTTGTGGCGGATCTCACCCGATGGCTCGGAGCCTTCGTTGTACCATACGTCGCACTCACCCAGACCGACGTCCCACATACGGTAAAAGATATCGTGGTGTCCGGCTTCGGTGAATACCATTACACATTCGTTGGACTCAACAGTCGGAATCAGATTTTTGTTTTTCTTGGTGATGTCAAGAATCTTTACTTTTTCAAGATCGACATCCGTGCACTCAACATAATACTGAAGCCAACTCAAAATATGAGCGTTTTCGAATAAGTTTGATCCCATCATTTCCTCCTTTTTAGTTCGTTAAAGCAGTAAAATAATTAAATATAAGAATACTCCTATTTTTTCGCCTGTTCAATTGTAATTTCCAAAGAAAATAGCGGCTTTTTCCGCTGAAAAATGGCAAAAATGCTCAAAAATCCGTTCCGAGTATCAGAAACGAGTATAAAAGCAGCTTGCGGTTCTCAGGATCGTCTATATTCGTCCTGACAAGCTCGCGTATTTTGTTCATGCGGTAAATGAGCGTGTTCCGGTGAAGATCCAGTATTTTAGCAGCATCCGTGAAGTTGCCTCCGCACAATAGATACCAGTAAAGAGTCCTGCAATACGCGGTACCTTCCTCCATGTCCGTATTCTCAAGTGTAATGAGATCCGGATGTATCATTTCAGTCGCATTCTTGGCTCCTTTACACATTTCAAAGATCAGCTCCGAGGCCTTTTGATACATCGTTACGTAGTGGTCGGATTTGAAAGTCTCGTTGTCAAGCAGGGTCTTTGTCAGTTCGAAATGTGCAGGTATGTTGTCGATGCCCAGAAAATCGTAACTTAGCGCCCAGCAAAATCCCTCACGCGGGATATATTTTTTCAGATTTGCGATCACACTGTCGTAAGTTTCATCGCTGTTAAGTGCCATCAAAGCGACTACATATCCCATGGATGAGATCACGATCGACCGGGAGAGTGAGCTTTGAAGTTTCTCTCTTAAGACGCTTAATGCCGGTGAGTCATATCTGCCGATACCGCTGACAACAAGCAGGCAGAACCTGCCTGCTTCGCTCTGACCCATTGTCGAGCATATCGTCCTTATCTGTTCGTTTTGCACAAAGCCTTTTTCGATGAACTCATTCAGGAAAACCGCCGCGTCCGAACCGGTCTGGAAAAGGCCCGGATTATTGTTAACATAGGCTTCTACAAGACTTGAGAAAGTGTTCAGAATATGCACATCTGCTCTGTTGAACGGCTTCTTGTTTTCAAGCACGACTATCTCCGCTACGCGTCTTCCTTTGAGGAAAACATTCGAGTGAAGAACCACATTTTTGTACGAAGGAGACCATCTTAAAGACGGATATTTCTCATGGAATACCTCTTTGAATTCCGGATCGTCACTCAGAGTTTTTACAAGATCGTAATCAAGCAGATCTTCTTCCATGGAGTTTTCGATCTTCTTCCAGTGCGGATGTACATTGCCTGAGTAGCCCTTTGTCACCGCAAATGTCCTGGTCGAATCATTTTTAATAAACATAGGCCGCTCAAAGACCTCATTTGCGATCTCAAGCAGTTCCTGTAAGGAAGCGCCTCTTAGCATATTGTCATACAGGTTCATCTCCCACTCCGAAAAAAGTTCGAGTGTACAGTTCAGGCTGTTGGCCACCTTTGAAATGTCTGCGTTGTAGATCACAATCGAATCCATGTCGCAGGCCAGAATGCAATTATTTCCAGCCTGAATCAGCTCCGCGTCCTGCGAATAAGATCTTCTCGTGCTTTGCCTTATCAGGCTGATATACGGATGGCCGTCGGTTATATGCGCCTCGGTTTTGAAGCCGTCTTTTTCAAGATATTTTTCGAATGTCCAAATGCTTAGTTTCATTCCGTCTCTCCTGTGAATCGTCATTGTAGGATTTGCACAATGGTCTTCTTGCCATTTGTATAATTACACTATCGCCTATACTTTGTCAAGTAAGTATAATTGTATACGAGGAATTATGTTAGTATGTCGTCCCTCAGACAACTATTAATGTAGGCAAATAAATTTTTAATTAAGGAGGTTAACCTATGCTACCACCCAACTTAGACGAACTTGATGCTTACAAGGATTACGAACAGATCAAAGATCCTTATGTAGGACCTACAGTTGATCCGTATTCAGGTCTCGTATTTTACGAGATGACCCACGAGTGGGGAACCGGCGTTCCTTCATATCCCGGCGATGCCGATGTTATCTTCGACCACGGCGTTAAGCATGCACAGTTCGGCGTTCAGGCATTTAAGGTTCGTACCAATTTCCACACCGGTACACACATTTGCGCTCCGTTCTACATGAACTGCTACGGCGACGATCTTGAGAATCTTCCGATGGATCATTACTTCGGAAACGGCTGCGTTCTTGATCTGAGAAACAAGAAAAACTTCGACAAGATCACTGCTGAAGACCTCAAGGCTGCCGGCAACATCAAAGACGGCGACATGGTATGTATCAACACCGGCTGGCATCACAAGTACTCCGATTCCATGGAATACTTCGGAGAGGCTCCGGGACTCACAGAAGATGCTGCTGAGTATCTTATTTCCAAGAATGTTAAGTTAGTTGCTATCGACACTCCGTATATCGACTGCCCGATCACAACTACGCTTACACCTCATGTAGGCAAACACGGCCCGTTCATGAAGAGACTCCTTGCCATCTACAACGAGAAGACCGGCCGCAACGGTCAGGAAGACTTCCCTGGATTCTATCCTGCTATGAAGGCTCTTTGCAAAGCCGGCATTCCGGTTATCCAGCAGGTTGCAGGTGATGTTGACGATGTAACAGGCAAGCGTATCTCCTACATTGCTCTGCCGGTTAAGATCCGTTCAGGCTCTGCCTGCCCGGTTCGTTTCACCGCTATTATTGACCCGACAGGTAACGCCCGCATCGACAAGGGCGAGGCATTCTAAGGAAAGGAGAGAGAAAAATGAGTATACAGTTTTTTGATTTATCACATGTCTTCGAGCCGTTCATGCCTCAGTGGCCGTCAGGCTGCAACCTTAAAGAGGAAGTAGTTGCATATCATGCAGAGCACGGATATCACGATATCCAGTGGGAAGGCATTATGCACCGCGGAACCCATATGGATGCTCCTCTTCACGTTACCGAGCTTACCCCTGACATCACCAACTACCCTCTTTGGAGATTCTTCGGTACCGGTGTTGCCATCAACGTTCCTAAGGGAAAATGGGGCAAGATCGATGTTGAAGACCTTATGAAATTTGATGATATCATCAAAGAAGGTGACATCGTTGTTGTTAATACTTCACAGCATCATATCTGGAAAGATTCAGATGACTATTTCGCATATGGCTGCGGCGCTACAGGCGAACTTGCTAAGTGGCTTTGCGAAAAGAAGATCAAGATGATCGGTTACGGCTGCCAGGCCAATGACCATCCTCTTGCAACCAAGCTCGTTGACCTCGGCCTTGGACCTCTTCGTCCTGACCTTATGGTTGAATACGAAGCTGAATACGGTCATGACACCAAGGTTGATTTCCCACTTTGGGAGCCGGGCCACAAGTTCCTTATGGTTGAAGGCGGCATCCCGGGCATCGAGAATGTCGGCGATGACGGATACGTTAAGGGTCAGACCTCATTTGATCCTGTTAACGGATACGGCCAGAAGGGCGGCGACTTTGACGAAGTTACAGGTAAGCGTTGCACATTCGCATGCTTCCCATGGAGATTCCGTATGGGCGAAGGCTCAATCGTTCGTTTTGCAGCCATCACAGACCCGGACCAGGAATTCCGCTTCGAATCAGGCGAGCCTGTTAAGTAAGTTTTTTATTGTCACCAGGCAGGCCTTAGGGTTTGCCTGGTAAAATCATTTTACGAAAGGACGTAATAAAAATGAGTTTATTTGACATTGCAGGAAAGAACGTTGTTGTTATCGGTGGCGCAGGCGGAATCGGCCAGGCAATCGCTCAGGGTTATGCTGAGGCTGGCTGCAACGTTATCATCGCTTCCAGAAAAGAAGAGTCTCTTAAGAGAGCACAGGAAGAAATCAAGGCTGCTACAGGCGTTGAGGTTTCTTATCTTACAGTAGATGCTACTGATGAAGCTTCTTTGAACGCTGCTGTTGAGGCATCTGTTGCTAAGTTCGGCAAGGTTGATATCCTTGCTTGCTGCCAGGGTCTTAACAAGAAATTCCCGGCTGAGGATTTCCCAATGGATACCTATCTTGATATCCTTAAAGTTAATGTATGGGGCGTTATGATGTGCTGCAAGTGCTTCGGCAAGCACATGATCGAGAACGGATACGGCAAGATCGTTATCCTCTCCTCTACACGTTCAGTTGTTGCTACAAAGGGTGCCGGCAATGCTGGTTACGCTGCATCTAAGGGTGCTGTTAACATGATGATCAAGCAGCTCGCTTCTGAGTTTGGCCCTCACGGTATCACCGTAAACGGCATTGGACCTACCGTTACAGAGACTCCTATGATGACCGCAGTTATCGAGCAGCGCGGTGGCGATGCATACAGAAAGTCACTTGCTGACGATCTTCCAATGCGTCGTATGGCAGTTCCTGAGGACTGCGTCGGAACAGCTCTGTTCCTTTCAGCTCCTGCTTCTGATTTCGTTACCGGTAACATCATCTTCCCGGATGGCGGACTTACAGCTGTACGCTAATCTTTTTCCTTCGCAGCTTATGGCTGCCCGGAAATTTGCAACGTATTAACATAACAAGGAGATAAATATATGGAGAAAATGTACACCAACCTGACCGGTGGCGGCCCGGTGTCTGTATACGTTGAAGACGGTGTTATTACCCGTGTTCGTCCTTTGCAGATCCCGGAAGAGGATTTCCCGAAGCCATGGGTCATCGAAGGCAGTGACGGCAAGAAATACTCACCTCCAAAGGCGTTCCGTCTGTCACCTCCTGTTCATGGTGAGCGTAACCGTATCTATTCAGAAGACCGTATTCTCTACCCGATGAAGCGTGTTGACTGGGATCCTAACGGAGAGCGCAATCCTCAGAACAGAGGTAAATCAGGTTACGAGCGCATCTCTTGGGATGAGGCTCTTGACATCGTGTCAAGTGAGATCAAGCGTGTTCAGTCTACATACGGCGAGGCAACTCTTACCGGCCTTACATCATCCCACCACAACTGGGGCATGGTAGGCTACAAGATGGGACCTTTCCACCGTTTCATGCACATGCTTCATTTCACACCGGTATACGACAATCCTGATTCATGGGAAGGCTGGCACTGGGGTGCTACCCATGCATACGGATTTGAATGGCGTCTTGGTATGCCTGAGCAGTTCGACCTCCTTGAGGATGGTCTTCAGAACGTCGAAATGATCGTTTTCTGGTCAAACGACCCTGACACTACTCGTGGTACATACTGCGGACAGGAGTCACACATCTGGCGTGTATGGCTCAAAGAAAAAGGTGTTAAATGCATCTTTATCGACCCTCTGTACAATTACACAGCAGCAGTTATGGACGGAACATGGCTTCCTGCACGTCCTGCAGGCGGCGATACCGCTCTTGCTATGGCAATTGCTTACGTATGGCTTACAGAAGGCACATACGACAAAGAATATGTTGAAAGAAGAACCGTAGGCTTCGATAAATTCAAAGCTTACATTCTCGGCGAAGAAGACTTCCCGAAAACCCCTGAGTGGGCTGAGGAAGAGTCCGGTATTCCTAAGAGAAAGATCATCGCTCTTGCTCGTGAATGGGCTAAGAAGCGCACCTGTCTTTCAGGCGGATGCCGTGGCGGCGAAGGCAGCGCTTGCCGTGCTGAATACGCAACCGAGCTTTCCAGAATGATGGTTCTTCTGCAGGCTATGCAGGGTCTTGGCAAGCCGGGCAGATCCATCTGGGGCACGACCATGGGCGCACCTGCAAGCTTCAAGTGGTTCCCCGGCTATGCTGAGCCTTCAGGACAGATGGGCAGAAGCCCTGTAGCAGACAGACAGCTCTGCTTCGAGAATCCTACCCAGCAGCGTCTTTTCAGACTTACTCTTCCGGATGCCATCCTCAATGGTGAGGACTGCTTCCGCGGCGAAGGTTTCTGCGGCGCTTCTCTTGAACAGCAGTTTACCGTTAACCACTACCCTGTTGAGACCAAGTGCCATATGTTCTACCGTTACGGCGGCAGCTTCATCGGCACAATGAGCGATACCAACAAATGGGTCAACATGTACCAGAGCCCAGAGCTTGAGTGCGTTGTTAACCAGGATTGCTGGTTCTCATCAGAGACCAATTTTGCCGACATTATTTTGCCGGCATGCACAAACTTCGAACGTAACGATATCGGTGAGTGGTCAGGCCTTGGCGGATACACCACAATGGCACACATCGGCAACAACTGGCGTGTACTTGTACGTGAAAAGAAAGCCATCGAGCCACTAGGCGAGTCCAAGTCAGACTACGAGATCTTCACACTCCTTGCTGAAAAGTTAGGACTTCGTGAACTCTACACCGAGAACAAATCAGAAGACGATTGGGCTAAGCTTTACTTCGAGCTTTCCGATATTGCCAAAGACGGCGACATCACATGGGAAGAGTTCGACAAGAAGGGCTACTACCTGATCCCGTGCCCTGAGGAATATCATTCAACTCCTGCCCTTCGCTGGTTTGCTGAAGAGCGCGACGCTGATACTCCTGACCCGGGCAACATCCCACGCAAGCAGGGTCATCCTGAGAAACTCGGCACATATTCAGGACTTATCGAGTTCGAATCACAGTCCCTTAAGGCTAACCTTCCTGATGACGAAGAGCGTCCACTCGTTCCTCATTTCATCAGATCAACAGAAGCTTACAAGGGCGAACACTGGCAGAAATATCCGATGCAGATCATCTCTCCGCATCCTCGTTTCTCCTTCCATACTCATTACGACAAGCATGAGACATGGCTGGATGAAATCCCGATGCACCGCGTGATCAAAGATGGTTACCCATACTGGATCGCACGTATCCATCCGGATGATGCAAAAGAGCGTGGAATCAAGAACGGCGAGCTCGTTGAGCTTTATAACGACCGTGGAAGCGTTGTCTGCGTAGCAAGCGTAACTTACCGTGTTCCTAAGGGAGTTCTTCACAGCTACGGCTGCACAGCCAAGTATGATCCGATCGTTCCCGGCCAGGCAGGTTCTACAGACAAAGGCGGCTGCATCAACCTTCTTACCTCAGGTAAGCTGATGAGTAAGAATGTTCCGGGTATGACTCCGAACTCATGCAGTTGTGAAATCAGAAATTGGGAGGCGTAAATTATGGCAAAATATTCTATAGCACTTGACATAAGCCGTTGCGACGGTTGCGGTTCATGCCTTATCGCTTGTAAGGACGAATTTGCACTTAACGATCACCTTCCATATGCTGCAGCAATGCCTATGATGGGCCAGCAGTTCTTAAAGCTCAAAGAAGTTGAGCAGGGTGAGAACTGGAAGGTAAAAATGGACTACATCCCTATCATGTGCCAGCATTGCGAGAATCCTGTATGTGCAACAGGCCTTCCGGAAGGCGCTGTTTACACTACAGAAGAAGGCGCTGTTATCTTTGATCCGGAGCTTTGCAAAGGACACAAAGAAGTTGTTACAAACTGCCCATACGGCGCAGTTTCATGGAATCCTGAAAAGCTCATCCCTCAGAAGTGCGACCTGTGCATTCACTGCATCAAGGACGGCGAGAAGACCACGCGCTGCGTTGAGTCCTGCCCTACCCAGGCTATCCACTTCGGTGACCTTGAAGATCCAAACAGCGACATCTCTATGTTCCTTAAAGAGAAGGACGGATGGGTTCCTTTCAAGCCTGAATTCGGAACCAACCCAAGACTTCTTTACAGAGAGCTCCCTGCTCCATTCATCACCGGCGAAGTTCTGTGTGCAGACAAGCCTGATGAGTGCGTAGAAGGCGCAAAAGTAACCTGTAAAAACGTTGAGACCGGTGAAGTTCGCGAGACTACTACCGACTTCCTCGGCGATTTCGAATTTAAATTCCTGACAGCTCGTCAGACTTATGAAATCACCTGTGAAGTAGCCGGCTACCAGCCAAAGACGATCACTCTTGTTCTGAATGCTGCTCGTGACCTTGAGGTCATCACGCTTGACAAATAAGTAAGATCCTGCCGGTCAGGTGAGGGGCCCGGCCGGCAGGGAAAAAAGAAAGAGGCAAATAAAATGGGAAAGAAACTTATTATCACTGCCGCACTTTGCGGCGCAGGAACAAAGAAGTCACAGACTCCTTACGTTCCTACATCACCAGAAGAAATCGCTAACGATGCCATCGCCTGCGCTAAGGCCGGTGCTGCTGTTATCCACATTCACGTACGTGATGACGAAGGCAACAACACAATGGAGACCGCTCGTTGGATCGAGGTTGTTGAACTTGTTCGCAAGAAGATGAAAGAAGAGAACGTTGACCTCGTTCTTAACCTTACCTCATCAGGATCTAAGTTCCCTGAGGATATGAGACTTGCTCATCTTCCTATTCTTAAGCCTGAAATGTGCTCATATGACCCACTTTCAATGAACTGGGCTAACAGCTACATCTTCACCAACTCTCCTCAGTTCCTGGAGAGACTCGGAACTCTCGCTATTGAGAACAATATCAAGCCTGAGTGCGAGATCTTCAACGGCGGCGACCTTGCCAACGTAGCTTACTATGTAAAGAAGGGCTTCCTTAAACAGCCTGTTCATTACCAGTTCGTACTTGGTGTTACCGGTGGTATGCCTGGTGATGCTGAAACTCTTGGATATATGCTTCCTAAGATGCTTCCTGGATCAACCTGGTCTATCTCAGGTATCGGCAGAGCTCATATGCCATGCGTATGCCTCGGCCTCGCTATGGGCGCTGATGGTATCCGTGTTGGTCTTGAAGACAACATCGTTTACGAATATGCAGATGACGGAAGCAAGGTTCTGTGCACCAATGCTCAGCTTGTTGAACGTACTGTTAAGATTGCAGAGGCTACAGGCCGCTCAATCGCAACAGCAGCTGAGGCACGTGAGATCCTCGGTCTTGTAAAGCAGTTCTAATTAGGAGCGATATCTAATGAAAAAATTTGAAGACATCAAAAAAATCGCGGTTTTAGGTGCCGGCACAATGGGCCCTGGAATTGCACAGGTTTATGCAACAGGCGGATACGAAGTTACCATGTGGACCCGTTCAGAATCCACACGTGAAAAGGCTCTCACCTCTTTAAAGCTTCAGCTCGAAACATTTGCCGAAGAAGGCGAGATCGCAGCAGAAGACATCGAGAAGATCCTTTCCCGCATCAGCTTCAAGCTTACCGTAGAAGAAGCCGTTGATGGCGCCGATTTCATTCAGGAGACCATCGTTGAAAACAAAGATGCTAAGGTTGCCCTTTACGAGCAGCTCGCAGCTTGTGTACCAAGTGATGTTATCATCGCTTCCAACACCTCTGCCCTTAACATTTTCGAAGTAGTTCCTGAAG
>JAZQNN010000051.1:0-6735 GCA_045627365.1 Lachnospiraceae bacterium | reverse complement strand
ACATCGCTTACGCTGCCGGCCGGTCTGGAAAAGATAGATGAATATGTATTTTATGAGGGGATATCAGTTGATAATATTAACTATAACGGCACTGCGGCAAATTGGGAGAAGATAACGATCGGGGACGGCAACACCGCTCTGGACAGCATGGAAATCCACATGAACTGAAGCCTCCAGATGAACCGTTATACTGAAAATACCTTATTTTGAATAGCCGATTGGTGCAGATAGTACATAGCTGAGCAGGCAGCTATCGCCGATAAATAATTCTCGAAACTGCATAAGATAAGCGATGAAACTCCCCGTATTTAAGTGCGGGGAGTTTTTTTAACAGGGCAAATCGTGCACTAGGGTCTGATTTTCTTCAAAAATAGGCATTTTCAACCCTTTTTCGAGGGCTGGTGCACGATTTTCCCAACACCCCTACTATTTGTGGTATTATTAGCCGTGAAAGAATAAATAATCCAAGAAGGAGGCGTTCAGATGAAAGCATATTTTGCAGGCGGGTGTTTCTGGTGTATGGAAAAGCCGTACCATATGATAGATGGTGTTATCCGCGCAGAAAGCGGATATTGCGGCGGCACAGAGGAAAACCCGGTCTATGCCGACGTCAAAGCTCAGCGGACAATGCACCGCGAGACTGTATGTGTCGAGTTTGACGAAACGGTGGTTTCCTTTTCTGAGCTGCTTGAGGTTTTCTTGAGTAGTATCGATCCTTTTGACGCCGGAGGACAGTTCATCGACCGCGGCAGATCATATACATGTGCTGTTTACTATACCGACGAAGCACAAAAATCCCTTACAGAACACAGAATCGCGGAAATCGAGAACGATTCCGGTAAGAAAGTCGCTGTTGCAGTTGAGCCGTACCGGCGCTTCTGGCCGGCGGAAGACTACCATCAGGACTACGCGCGCAGGAATCCCGAAGCTTATCAGAAGGAATTAGCAGAATCCGGAAGGCTGATTCATTAGCCTGGTTATTCGCTTTCAGCAGTTGGCTCCTCTGCCTCTGCCTCTCCCGGGAGTACGGGAGCAAGATCGATGCAGATCAATGGGCGCGCGCCGCCATTATTTACTGCGTCCGTGCTCCCTATGCTGCCCATTTCATCAACGATCTTCGCCCGGACTTCTGCCCCGCTCATAAGATCAATTTCATCCGTCAAAAGCCACCATTCGCCCGATGCATAATCAGTCATTACATCCAACCCATTAGCTATGGCGTATGGAGTGCCGTCAGCGCTCAGCAGATAAACCCAATACAAATAACTCTCGTCCGGAATAGTATACTCAAAGACATATTCAACATTGCCTTCACTATCTTGTAACGCTTCCCCGTTGAACAGGAATGTAATTCCCTCGTCAAATGTCAGCAGACGGATTTGCTCTGCCGGGGCCGTTCCATCCGCCGGCAATTTGAAAACAGGCTTTTCTCCATAATTTTCCATGATCACGGAGTTGCTGCTCTTCAGGCATTTCCGTTGCTGCTCTGTAAAGGCAGCTGAAGCAAAATCATTGTTCAGCCAATTACAGATATCGCATCCCTGCCAGCCTTCCGGAAATGTATAAGGAATCATTTCACCATTTTCAAGATAACAAAATACACCTTGGTCGTCTATCAGGTTTTCGAAATCTACGGTTCCTTTGTGATACGGAACGTTATCCAGTATAAATTCACTGAGCAGCCACAGTTCACCATCCGTTTTTTTCAGCACAAGCCAGCTTATCGGCTCAGCGCCGTTCGTCAGATCATTATCCTGCTCGTAGCTTCCGAACGTGACCTTCTCTCCCTCCACAGCATTGAGACACAGATCTTTCCATTCGCTGCCGTACTCTGCGATCTGTGCCTGTTCATGTTCAATTTCAGCCATGGCCAGTTCGTATTTTTCGACACTGCCTTCATAGCTGCAGCGGATCAGACGATAGATGTCGTCTCCGTATTGTTCACGCTGTGCATTTTGCGCAGCCACGCTGTCGGGATCCGTATTGACCGTCAGAACCGGTCTTACCGGTCCTGAAAAGCCATAAGCATCGCCTATGCCTTCTTCGCTTCCATAGCCAAAAGAAAAAGCGTTTGAGTATATGCCTTCGCTTATCAGGAACTCATATTCATTATGCTTTGTTCCGCGCAAGGCCCAATCCATACAATCATGGCCGCATACATTTATGAAGTATGGCGTGCCATTACACAAAAGTTCTGTCTCCTCAACCGGTTCCTGCGCATGTTCCGGGGTTTCGGCATCTCCCTGGATTTCCTCTTCGTATGGGGTTTCTACCTCAGCCGGGAAGTAATGTATGGCTTCCTCCGGAGTCAAAAGGTATACAGAATCCACTGTTTCGATAGCCGGCTCTCCCTCGATAAGTGTGTAGGAAAATGGTTCCGGCTCAATATAGCTCATAGCCTCAGCCGGGAAAGCATTGGCAAGGAAAGTCTCATGGAGCCAGCTGCGCATGAAGCAGGTCTCCCAGCTGTAATTGAGGTCCCAGTCCTCAGCATAAATAAGCTCATAATCATCGATAAAATCCAGCATCCAGCGGCTGATCAGCGTATGCTTCGTGCCGTCTTTCTTCAGGAGGATCCACTCGATCGGCTCTCTGCCGTTTTCAAAATCTCCGTCCTGCTCGTAAAAGCCAAAGGTGATTATATCGCCCTCGGCAGCAGCGTTCAGCTGCGCTGCCCAGTCTTCACCGTAAAGGCCTTCTGCTTCCTTTTTCAGTTCATCCTCGCTGAGGATCGGCGCAGTAGGCACAGACGGCCTTTCCGTTCCATTAAGAACAGATGAAATCAATCTGCACGAAGACAGCACGATAACACAACTAATGATTACCGGTAACGTTAATATGCTTTTGAAGCAGTTGCGGACTCTTTTTTTCACGATATCTCTCCTTTGGATGAGTTGTCGGATGAATCGTAACACTGTCAAAACGAAATATCAATGTATATTATGTGCGCTGAGAACTTTACCCGAGAGCACTTTTTTTATCACAGCGGAATATGCTATAATTCCACCCATGAACAACCTTACTCTCGGCATCCTCGCACATGTGGATGCCGGAAAAACCACATTAACTGAAGATCTTTTGTATCTGGCGGGCGTCACGCGAAAAATCGGCCGCGTCGATCATGGTGACGCCTTCCTGGATACCGATAAGCTCGAAAAAGAACGCTGCATCACGATTTTCTCCAAGGAAGCCGCTTTCGATTATCAGGGCATTCACTTTAATCTGATCGACACCCCGGGGCACGTTGACTTCTCTGGCGAGATGGAGCGTGCGCTTTCGGTGCTCGACGCTGCCATCATCGTCATCAGCGCATTGGATGGCGCGACTGCCCATACCAAGACCGTATTCCG
This sequence comes from Lachnospiraceae bacterium, assembly GCA_045627365.1. Lineage (GTDB taxonomy): Bacteria > Bacillota > Clostridia > Lachnospirales > Lachnospiraceae > RGIG5612. Next base: position 3,385 of record JAZQNN010000051.1, on the reverse strand, counting down.
TCTTCTTTCTGAGCGGGCAGTTCCGACATTTCTCTTCATTAATAAAATGGATCAGGCCGGTGCAGACCGTGCCTGGGTTCTCAATAATCTTAAAAATAACCTCAGCGAGGATTGCGTAACGCTTGACGAGCTCGAGACCATCGCTTCGACCGAAGAAGCGGCGATGGACGAATATCTGGAGTCCGGCGAACTTAAAAACGCTACCCTTTCCAGATTGATCAAAAACCGCCATATCTTTCCTTGCTTTTTCGGCTCTGCACTTAAGAATGAAGGCGTCAAAGAGTTTTTGGACAGCTTCTGTGAGCTTGTGTCTTATCCGGGGTTCCTTCCGACATTCCCCGCCGATTTCGGAGCACGCGTCTACAATATCTCCCGCGATGAAAAGGGCGTCCGACTTACTCATGTAAAGATCACGGGCGGCAGGATCGCTGTCAAAGACGATGTGTGCGGCTTCGCCTGCGAATCACCCGAGAAGATCAACCAGATCCGCGTCTACTCCGGCCGCTCCTTTGAACAGGTGAGCTCCGCCTCCGCCGGTGATGTCTGCACTTTTGTGGGTCCGGCAGGCACTTTCCCCGGACAGGGACTTGGTTTTGAGGAAGATCTTAATGAGTCCAAGCTTTCTCCGGTTCTCAGCTATCATATAATTCTGCCGGAAGGATGTGTACCGCAAACTGTTCTTCCAAAGCTCCTTGAGCTCGGCGACGAGGATCCGCTCCTCAATATGCGCTGGGACGAGGGACTCGGTACGGTCAGTGTTATGCTGATGGGCGAGGTCCAGGCGGATGTGCTGAAAAGCATGATCCGGGACCGTGTCGGTATCGATGTCAGCTTTTCTGACGGGGAAATTCTTTATAAGGAAACCATCGCAGCGCCCGTTGAGGGCGTCGGACATTACGAACCGCTCAGACACTATGCGGAGGTCCATCTTCTTTTGGAGCCGGCTGAAACCGGAAGCGGCATCAGCCTCGGAAGCGATGTGTCGACCGACGACCTTGCGCTTAACTGGCAGCGGCTTATCTTCACGCATCTTTCCGAGCGCGATTTTCAGGGCGTGCTCACTGGTTCTGCTCTTACTGATGTGCGCATAACATTGGTTGCCGGGCGTGACCACATAAAGCATACCGAGGGCGGCGACTTCCGTGAATCCACATACAGGGCCGTCCGTCAGGGACTTATGGAGGCGGAGTCGGTTCTTCTGGAGCCGTATTTTGATTTTACTCTTGAACTGCCGCCCGCAAATGTCGGCCGCGCGCTTAACGACCTCAACAATATGTCGGCTTCTTTTGAAATATCCGAATCCGACAGCCCGCTTACTGTTATCTTAGGGACCTGCCCTGCCATCACTATCTGCAATTATCAGAGCAAGGTCCTTGAATATACCCGCGGTCAGGGTCGTCTTTCCCTCGAAAATGCAGGCTACAAGCCTTGCCATAATGCTGAGGAGGTCATCAGCCGAATCAGCTACGATCCTGATTCTGACAAGGAGAATCCTTCCGGCTCCATCTTCTGCTCACACGGAGCGGGAGTCTTCATCCCCTGGGACAAGGTCAAGGACAAATGTCACCTCGCATGCATCAAAGATATCGATAAATAACTTTACGGCGACGCGCCGGACGAGGCTGAACTCGACTCCGCTCAGAATAAAAACGCAAAAACATCCGGAACCTCTGACCTCAAAAAGTTCATGGTCTCCGGCGAAGAGGCCGAAGCGATCCTTCTTAAAGCGACGCATGCGAACTCGCAGGGAAGCTCGCGCAAAAGCTGGCATGGACGCAGAGGCGCAGATAATCGCAGAACTCCGCGCGTGGATTCCGATTATGTCTACAAAGAGCGTCCGAAAAAGGTCCAGAAGGACAAATATCTGCTGGTCGACGGCTACAATCTGATATTTGCCTGGCCGGAGCTTAAGTCGCTGATGATGAGCAACGCCGACAGTGCGCGCGACAGCCTGAATGATATTCTCTGCAAATACCAGTCGATACGCCACATCAACCTGATCGTCGTGTACGATGCGTATCGCGTGGCGGGCCACAACGAGAATTACTTTGACTTTAACAACATCCACGTGGTCTTCACCAAGGAAGCCGAAACCGCAGACCGCTATATCGAGCGTTTCTCCCACGAACACGGCAAAACTTACGACATAACCGTCGTGACCTCCGACGCCCTCGAGCAGATCATCACGCTTGGCGCGGGCTGTACGATCATGTCGTCCAGGGAGTTTATTCGTGAGAGCGAGCTTGCCAACGAAGAGCTCAGGGGATTCCTGAAATAATGAAAACTATACCGTGTTGTGGTATAATTATTGAATATTAATAATGTATTAAAGAGGCACACAATGACTAAGATCCTGCTTACCGGCGGCGGCACTGCCGGACACGTTACACCGAATCTCGCTTTGGTTCCGTATCTGAAGGCCAAAGGCTATGAAATAGAATACATGGGTTCCTACGACGGTATCGAAAAGAAGTTGGTCGAGGAAGCCGGCATCCCTTACGTAGGCATCGACTCCGGCAAATTCCGCCGCTATCTTTCCGCCAAGAATCTGACCGACCCTTACCATATCATTCACGGTCTTCAGGAGGCCAAGAAATACATCAAGACAAACAAGCCTGACCTTGTTTTTTCCAAGGGAGGCTTCGTTGCCGTTCCTGTCGTTTTCGGCGCAGCTGAGCTGAAAGTCCCGGTTATCATCCATGAGTCTGACCTGACTCCGGGTCTTGCCAACAGGCTCTGCATCCCGAGAGCCGCTAAGATCTGCTTCTCCTTCCCGGAGACCGAGCCGCACCTTACCGGCAAAGGCATCCACACCGGTCTTCCTATCCGCGACGAGCTCTATACCGGTTCCCGGGAAAAAGGCCTCGGTATGTGTGGCTTCACACCTGATAAGCCGGTCCTGATGGTTGTCGGCGGCAGCCTCGGCTCCGTTAACATCAACAACGCTGTCCGCGCAGCCCTTCCTGAGCTGCTCGCCAATTTCCAGATCGCTCATATATGCGGCAAAGACAAGGTCGACGAAAGCTTTAACGGCACTCCTGGTTACGTTCAGTTCGAATATGTCGGTGAGGGCCTTAACGACCTGCTTGCGATGGCGGACATCATGATCTCCCGCGCAGGCGCTAACTTTATCTTCGAGATTGCTGCCCTTTGCAAACCGGCGATCCTCATTCCTTTGGGAACCAATGCCAGCAGAGGCGACCAGATACTGAACGCAGAATCTTTTAAGAAACGCGGTTTCACCGAGACTCTCCTCGAGGAGGATCTCACAAGCGAGACTTTGCTTGAAACGGTTAAGAATGTCTACGAGAACCGTCAGACCTATATAGACGCAATGAACGGCGCTGCCTTTGGCAACGCCGCCCAGAAAATTGCCGATATTATT
>JAZQNN010000050.1:0-40684 GCA_045627365.1 Lachnospiraceae bacterium | reverse complement strand
CATCGCGTGAGAATTCATTATGCGATAGCCCGGCAACAGACTGCACCTGACAGCCGCCCGGGAAACATTCGGAAAGTGCAAGAGAACGCTCGATGGGAACACGTTTGTCATCTTCACCTGCGATGATAAGAGGCGCATCGGCAAAGCACTCGCCCGCAACGTGTGCGGCGAATTCATTGGCCGGCATCCGATAGGTGATCATAGACTTCATAGGCCCGTGAAAGATGTCGACAACGCCGTTGTAAAGATCAAATGAATCGAAGTAAGGAGCAAGGAGCACAAGATGTGTTACCTTTTCTTTTTGCTCGCCGAGCAGTTCGTCCTGAACAGAGTAGATCGCGGGTCCGCACCCCATGCTGTACCCGATGACGGCGACTTTTTCGTAGTCAAGCGCCGCAAGATAAGTCGTTATTTCAGCTGCACTGCCAGTCAGGTCATCCTCGAGTGCGCTGCCGCTTAATCTGTGAAGCTTTGCATCCCGGCTAAGGCCGTATCCGGGCCAGTCAACAGCGGCAATGTCCCAGCCTGCGAAATATCCGGCGTCCTTCTGCGCATGGAGCTTTAAGGTATTTTCGGACGAATCCTCGCCAATACCGCCGAAGAAAATAATAAGTCCGGTTCCATCAGAATCGTCGCTGATCAGCCAGCCGTTAAGATCCGCGCCCGGGACCGAGATGCCCGATACGTCAGCGTATGCCGATACCGCCTCACAGGCTTCCTTGTCGCAGTGCGGGAAGACCATGAAAAGCGGCGTGAAATGGACCGTAGCCCCTACGAAGGCAACAAGAGCACAGATGACGATGGCAACGACCTTTATTAACTTTTTTGCAGTTCCTTTTTTCTTCACGATAGAGTATATTATACACGTAAATATTAAATAATAAATACGAACGGAGAAACATTATGCGCGTTGGTCAGGGATATGATGTTCACAGGCTGACTGAAGGGCGCCGGCTGATCATTGGCGGTGTCGAGATCCCATACGAGAAAGAACTTCTGGGTCATTCGGACGCGGACGTTCTGACGCATGCGGTCATGGACGCTTTGCTCGGGGCCGCAGGGTGCGGAGACATAGGCCTGCTTTTCCCGGACAGTGATCCGGCATTTTGCGGAATAAGCAGTATGGTTCTGCTGGAAAAGGTCGCAACTGTGATTGCGGCGAAAGGCTTTAAAGTGGCCAACATCGATGCGACCGTAGTCGCTCAGGCACCGAAGATGCGCCCGTTTATCGAACAAATGCAGGCAAATATCCGCGAAGCTCTCGTTAAGGGCGCTAAGGACGAAGAGTTCATCGCACCGGACGCAGTCAATGTAAAGGCGACCACAGAGGAGGGTCTTGGTTTTACGGGAACGGGCGAAGGCATCTCGGCGATGGCAGTGTGCCTGCTGGTATAGCACCTCTTGTTTAAATATATTAAATATGCTAAAATTTATAGGTTGACCGATCACATCGGTTTAGAAATATAAGAAAGTAAGAGTTGATTATGAAAGAAGGAAGAGAAAAATTTGGAAGCCGTCTCGGATTCATACTGATGAGTGCGGGATGTGCAATCGGAGTAGGCAATGTTTGGAAATTCCCGTTCCTTACAGGACAGAACGGCGGCGGAGCATTTGTGCTCTTTTATGTTATTTTCCTGATCCTTTTCGGAATCCCTGTAATGACAGTTGAGTTCACACTGGGAAGAGCATCCCAAAAGAGCCCGGTTTACATGTGCAAGCCTCTTGAGAAGGAAGGCCAGAAGTGGCATTGGCAGGGCTGGGCATCACTTGCAGGCAATGTTTTACTGATGATGTACTACCTGACTGTTGCTGGCTGGATCCTCAAGTACTTTGTTGATTTCCTGACCGGTGCACTTTCCAGCGCCAACACAGCTGAAGCAGCCGGTGAAGCATTTGGAAAAGCAATAGGCAGCCCTTGGAGCAATGCGGTCTACATTCTGATCGTTGTTGTATTAGGTTGCCTTGTCTGCTCATTCAAGCTTCAAGGCGGTCTTGAGAAAGTAACCAAGTACATGATGCTGGCGCTTCTGGTGCTGATGATCGCATTGGCAGTTAATTCACTTACTCTGGAAGGCACCTCAGAAGGACTTAAGTTCTACCTCCTTCCTGATTTTTCTAAGGTCAGCTGGACAACAATAAATGCCGCCATGAACCAGGCGTTCTTCACACTCAGCCTTGGTATCGGCTCAATGGCGATCTTCGGAAGTTATCTGGGCAAAGACCGCTCACTTCTCGGCGAGTCTGTTAATGTTATTATTCTGGATACCGTCGTAGCTATTTGCGCAGGCCTGATCATCTTCCCTGCATGCTACACTTACGGAGTTGAGCCGGATGCAGGCCCTCCACTTCTGTTCATCACACTGACTAATGTATTCAACCACATGAACATCGGCCGCCTGTGGGGAACACTGATGTTCCTGTTCATGACATTTGCGGCATTCTCAACTGTTCTTGCAGTATTTGAGAACATCATGGCGATGATCAGAGACATTACCGGCTGGAGCCGCATCAAGTCCTCAGTTATCTGCGGTATCGCTCTGTTTATTCTGGGCATCCCTTGCGAACTGGGATTCAATGTCTGGTCTGGCTTCGTGCCGTTTGCTGCGGGAACCGGAATACTCGATCTGGAAGACTTCCTGGTAAGCAACATCCTGCTGCCTCTCGGAAGCCTGTTCTTCGTGGTATTTGCCACATGGAAAGCCGGCTGGGGCTGGGACAAATTCGAAGCTGAAGCCAACCAGGGCAATGGCTGGAAAGTCCGCGGATGGATGAAACCGTATATCAAGTACGTCCTTCCGATATTCATTCTTTTCGTTTTCATCATGGGAATCATCAGCTTCCCGTTCAAATAAAAGAGGCGCAAAATGAAACGTACAGTAATTATTGATTTATTCAAAAACGGTGCGGCAGATGGCAGCGAGATAACAGTTTGCGGATGGGTCAAGACCGCAAGAGAGTCCAAAAATGTCGGATTCCTTGAGATCAACGATGGCAGCTGCTTCGGCAATCTGCAGATCATCATTGACGCTGCAAAGTTCGACAATTTCAAGGAACTTGCCAATCTGTCGGTAGGAAGCTCAGTAAACGTTTACGGACGCGTTGTGCTGACACCTGAGGCAAAGCAGCCGCTTGAGATCCACGCAGACCGGATCGTAGTCGAGGGAGACTGCGAGGCGGATTATCCGCTTCAGAAGAAGAAAACTTCCCTGGAGTTCTTAAGGACCATTCCGCATCTTCGTTCACGTACAAATACCTTCAACGCGGTATTCCGCGTAAGAAGCAAGGCAGCATATGCACTTCACAAGTTCTTCAATGAGAACGGTTTTGTATATGTTCACACACCGCTTATCACAGGCAGTGACTGCGAAGGCGCAGGCGAGATGTTCCGCGTAACGACTCTCCCGGCAATCGACCCTCCTCTGACAGAGGACGGTGCGGTAGATTATTCACAGGATTTCTTCGGATGCGCTACGAACCTTACGGTTTCCGGTCAGCTTGAGGCAGAGAGCTTCGCGCTTGCATTCGGTAAGGTTTACACGTTCGGCCCGACATTCCGTGCAGAGAATTCCAACACTCAGCGCCACGCGGCTGAATTCTGGATGCTTGAGCCGGAGATGGCATTTGCCGATCTTAACGACGATATGGACACCGCCGAGGCCATGATCAAGTACGTAGTCAAATATCTGCTTGAGAATTGCCCGGACGAGATGCAGTTCTTTAACAAATTCTACGACAAAGGCCTTATCGAGAGGCTCGAGGGACTGATCAGCAGTGATTTCGTACGTGTATCCTACACGGACGCCGTAAAGATCCTTGAAGAGCACAACGACGAGTTTGAATACAAGGTATACTGGGGAATCGATCTTCAGACCGAGCACGAGAGATACCTTACCGAGAAGATCTTCGGCAAACCGACCTTCGTAACGGATTACCCGAAGGAGATCAAAGCTTTCTATATGCGTCTGAATGATGACGGCAAGACCGTTGCAGCAGCTGATATGCTGGTTCCGGGCGTCGGCGAGCTTATCGGCGGAAGCCAGAGAGAGGAAAGAAAAGAACTTCTCGCAGCCCGTATCAGGGAAGCCGGAATGGACGAGGCCATGTACAAGAATTACATGGATCTGCGCAGATACGGTTCCGTTAAACATGCCGGATTCGGACTTGGCTTTGAGCGCCTGATCATGTATGTGACCGGCATCAGCAACATCCGTGACGTAGAGCTTTATCCAAGGTGCGCCGGCAAGTTAGTATAAGAAAATAGGCCGCGCACGCAGCGCGGCCTGATAAAAATCAGAGAGTTACAATGCTTGAGTTAAAGAACATTTCCTTCGAAGTAAACGAAGGTGATATACACAAAGAAATAATCAAAGATCTGAGCCTCGTTATCGATGACGGACAGTTTGTTGCGATAACCGGCCCGAACGGCAGCGGCAAATCGACCCTTGCCAAGCTCATCGTCGGGATATATAAACCGACCGCCGGCAGGATATTCTACAACGGCGAAGACATCACCGATATGAGCATTTCAGACAGAGCCAATAAGGGAATAAGCTTTGCGTTCCAGCAACCGGTAAGATTCAAAGGCATCAAGGTAAAGGATGTGCTTACCATGGCAGCAGGCAAGGATGCAGGTCTTGCCAAGGCATGCGAGTATCTTTCATCCGTGGGGCTTTGCGCAAGAGATTACATCAACCGTGATCTGGACGGAAGCCTTTCAGGCGGAGAGATCAAAAGGATCGAGATCGCAACGCTTCTTGCAAGAGATACCGATCTTTCAGTGCTTGACGAACCGGAGGCAGGTATCGATCTTTGGAGCTTTTCAAACCTCATCAAAGTGTTTGAGAAGATGCGTGAAGAGCGAAAGCGCACGATCGTCATCATTTCCCACCAGGAACGAATACTCAATACAGCGGACGAAATAGTCGTTCTGAAGGACGGAGCTATCGTTGCCAAAGGTGACAAGGGAAGCATTATGCCGGAGCTCCTTAAAGGAACTGAAGGCTGCAGATTTTACCAGTAACAGAGGTTATATTTATGGACAAGATACAGGCAGATTTGCTTGAAGAGGTTGCCGGACTCCATGACGTACCGGAGGGAGCATACAACATCCGTGCCAACGGCGCGACCGAATCAAGACAGACGACCGCTAATATAGATATCGTTTCCAAGACAGACAAACCGGGAATCGACATAATCATCAAACCCGGCACCAAGAAGGAAAGCGTGCATATTCCGGTAATTATCAGCGAGAGCGGACTTAAGGATCTCGTTTACAATGATTTTTACATCGGTGAGGATTGCGACGTGTCTATCATCGCCGGCTGCGGCATTCACAACTGCGGTGACCAGGAAAGCAGACATGACGGAATACATACTTTCCATGTCGGAAAGAACGCACGCGTGCGTTATTTTGAGAAGCACTACGGAGCAGGCGACGGCAACGGCACAAATGTTATGAATCCTACCACGATCGTAGAGGTCGAAGAGGGCGGATATATCGAGATGGAGACGACCCAGATCAAAGGTATCGACTCGACAGTGCGCGATACCAGGGGCGTCCTCAAGGGCCCGGGAGCCAAGCTCGTAGTCAAAGACAAAGTAATGACTCACGGCTCTCAGCATGCTGATGCTTTGTTTACGGTCGATCTTAACGGTGAGGGCTCAAGCTGTGATCTGATCAGCAGGGCCGTTGCCAAGGATTCGTCAACACAGACATTCAAGGCATGTATAACAGGAAACGCACCGTGTGCCTCACACACAGAGTGCGACGCGATCATCATGGACGACGCGAAGATCGTTGCTCAGCCGGAGATCGTGGCCAATGACCTTGACGCGGCACTTATTCACGAGGCAGCCATCGGAAAGATCGCCGGTGAGCAGCTGATAAAACTCATGACTCTGGGCCTTTCCGAAGAAGAAGCAGAGCAGGAGATAATTGCGGGATTTTTAAGATAAATGTTTTTTGCGCGGCAGGAGAAAGCCGCGCAAAAATTTTAATGTAAGGAGGCTCATATGGCTGATCAATATGTGATGGCACTTGACCAGGGAACAACCAGTTCAAGGTGTATTATCTTTGACAGATCAGGAAATATCGTTTCGATGGAGCAGCGCGAGTTTGAACAGATTTTCCCTCAGCCGGGCTGGGTCGAGCATAATCCCATGGAGATCTGGTCAAGCCAGATAGGCGTCGCCATGGAGGCGCTTTCGAATCTTTCCATAGCTCCGGAACAGATCACGGCAATAGGAATAACCAATCAGCGTGAGAGCACCATCGTCTGGGACAGAAAGACCGGAAAGCCTGTTTACAACGCGATCGTTTGGCAGTGCAGAAGGACCGCGTCAATGATAGACGCGCTGACGGCAGACGAGAAAGCTATGATCAAGGCCAGGACAGGTCTTCAGCCGGACGCGTATTTCAGCGCGTCAAAGATCAAATGGATCCTTGACAACGTCCCGGGAGCCAGACAGGCAGCTGACGAGGGCAGTCTTGCGTTCGGAACGGTCGATTCATGGCTGATGTGGAATCTTTCGGGCGGAAGCATTCACGCAACTGATTACACCAATGCCTCCAGGACAATGATATATAACATCCACGAGCTTAGGTGGGACGATGAGCTTCTTGAGCTTTTCGGCATTCCGAAATCGATGCTCCCCAAGGTCCATCCGTCGGGATACAGATTCGGAATGACCAGGGAAGGGCTTTTCGGAAAGAGCCTTCCTATTTCAGGCGTAGCCGGCGATCAGCAGTCGTCGCTTTTCGGCCTTGGCTGCTGGCATAAAGGCGATGTTAAGAATACATACGGAACAGGCTGCTTCCTGCTTATGAACACAGGAAAAGAAGCAATCGAATCCCGTAACGGTCTTGTAACTACGATCGCGGCAGGAAGAAGTGATAATGTTGATTACGTGCTTGAGGGCAGCGTTTTTATCGGAGGAGCTGTCATCAAATGGCTAAGGGACGAGCTTAAGGTCATCGACTCAGCGTCTGAATCCGAATGGGCCGCATCTCAGGTGGAGGACACCGCGGGCGTATATCTTGTGCCTGCATTTACCGGAATCGGAGCGCCTTATTGGAATCAGGACATGCGCGGGACCATGGTCGGAATGACCAGAGGATTCGGCAAAAATCAACTCATACGCGCGGCACTTGAATCCATAGCTTATCAGTCAGACGACGTTATCAAAGCGATGGAAGCGGATCTTGGCCAGAAGATGAAAGCACTCAATGTTGACGGTGGGGCTGCAGCCAACAATTTGCTGATGCAGTTCCAGTCCGACATCACGGCAGCGACTATCCGCAGACCGGGCATGCTTGAAAATACCGCGCTCGGCGCAGCTTACCTTGCAGGCCTGACGGAGGGCTTCTGGCGGGATGAGGCGGAACTTCTGGAAGATACAGAGGGAGAGACGATATTTGAGCCGCAGATGGCTGTAGAGATCAGAACTGAAAAAATAAAGGGATGGCACAGGGCGGTCAGGACAGCCGCCTGCTGGACCGAGGAGGAATAATAGATGGAGAATATTTACACACAGAGAATCAATGAACTGCGCGGACTGATGGCCAAAGAAGGGATCGGAGTTTATTTTGTTCCGATGGATGACTGTCACTCAAGCGAATATGTAGCAGCGCATTTTAACTGCATTTCTTTCCTGAGCGGATTTACCGGATCAGCCGGCCAGATCGTTGTAACTCAGGAAAATGCATGGATATACGTTGACGGACGTTATTTCATTCAGGGAGCAAAACAGATCGAGGGTACTTGTCTGACACTTATGAAATGGGGCTACAAGGGCGTACCTCTTCCGGCTGATCTTATAGCAGATGAGATGGCCAAAGCTCTTCAGAAAGATGGTGCCTTAGCATTCGGTTTTGACGGAGCTGTTGTTAATTCTGCCATGGCAGGACGCTTCATCGAGAAGATCGAAAAGAAGTGCGGCACCGTAACTGTAAAATGCGACAAAGACCTGGTCGATCAGGTCTGGACGGACAGACCTGAGCAGGAATTTACGCCTGTCTGGTCATATGATGAGAAATACACAGGCGAGTCCTGCACATCAAAACTTGCCAGGATCAGGGCGAAACTTGAAGAAGAAGCCGACGGGGCTGATTACCGTCACATAATCAACTCGCTCGACGATATCGCATGGATATTCAACATCAGAGCCAATGATGTTCCGTGCAATCCGGTCGTTTTCGCATACGCTGAGATCACTAAGGACAAGGCCGTACTGTATGCAGGCAAGGATGCGGTAAGCGCCGATGTTGCCGCTTATCTTAAAGATCAGGGCGTAGGACTTGGCGTATACACAAAGACCTGCCTTAACACAGATGACGGCACACGCTCTGTGATCCTTCAGGACGAAGGCTGCATGAGCTACAACATCACCAGCTTCTTCAAAAACGCCGGATTTACGATCAAGAACATTTCCAATCCATCTACCGCAATGAAGGGCGTTAAAAACGAAACAGAGCAGTCTCACGCAAGAGACGCGCTTCTCAGGGACAGCGCAGTTTTATGCCGTTTCATGAAATGGCTCAAAGACCGTTCGGCTGAGGCTTTGGCATCAGGCAAGGCTGAGGACGGCGGAGCACCCTTCCTTAAGTATACTGACGGCAGCAATCTGAACGAGCTGACAGCAGATGAGTATCTGACGGCACTGAGAAAGGAAGATCCGGATTATATCGAGCTTTCATTTGACACGATTGCGGGCTATTCGACAAACGGCGCCATCGTTCATTACGAGGCTAAGCCTGACAATTTCAGCGAGATCCGCGCCGACAACATGCTCCTTGTAGACTCCGGATGCCAGTATATGGACGGCACCACGGACATCACAAGAACCTTTGTTCTGGGCCCTGTAACAGATGAGTTCAAGCAGGCATTCACGCTTGTTGCGGCTGCTATGCTGAGACTTCTCAATGTGAAATTCCAGAAGGGATGCTCCGGCGAGAATCTGGATATAATCGCACGCCAGCCGCTGTGGAATTACGGAATGGATTACAATCACGGAACCGGACACGGCGTAGGACATATGCTCAATGTCCATGAGGGACCGCACAATATCAGCTATCATTTAAGAGACAAACATACAGCTTATTTTGAAGAGGGCATGATCGTAACGGATGAGCCGGGCATTTACCGCGAGGGCAAATTCGGTGTCCGTACGGAAAACGAACTCCTGTGCCGCCACTGGAAGGACACCGACGAGGGCGAATTCCTGTGCTTCGAGAATCTGACATGGATCCCTGTAGACCTTGACGGAATCGACAAAAAGTACCTGACCAAAGAGGACATCAAGAACCTCAACGAGTATCACAGGAACGTATACGAGAAGGTTTCACCGCTCCTTGACGAGGAGACGGCTCAGTGGCTTAAGGAGTACACCCGTCAGATATGATGAAGAAACTGCTGTTTATTTACAACCCTAATTCCGGCAAAGGCGTCATCGCCTCACATCTTGACGAGATACTTGATACTTTCAGGGCGGCAGGCTATGAAGCTGATGTTTACCGCACCGAAAAACGCCTCGATGGCCGCGACAAGGCCGCTGCGGAAGGTGCTGACTATGAGCTCCTTGTGTGCGCAGGCGGCGACGGAACGCTGAACGAGGTCGTATCCGGGCTTATGCAGCTTGATGCTGAGCAGAGGCCGGCTGTCGGCCTGATCCCTGCAGGATCAACAAATGACACCAGGCGAAGCTACAATTTGCCGATGGACATTAAGAAAGCGGCGCAGATCGCGGTGAGCGGCAGCAAGTTTGCCACTGATATCGGAAGCTTTAATGATGATAAGAGTTTTGCTTATGTTGCCTCGTTCGGCAATCTTTCCGCGGTTTCATGCTTCACGCCGCAGGATCTTAAGAAAGTCTTCGGACGTGCCGCATATATCGGAGAAGGCATAAAACAGCTCATCAAGATGACATCAAGCAGGCTTACTATCAATGCGGACGGGCAGAGCTTCGAAGGTGATTATCTTCTCGGCATGGTGGCAAACGCAGTCTCGGTCGGCGGATTTGAGGGCATCATGGGCCGGGATATAGATCTTCAGGACGGTCAGTTCGAAGTGATACTTATCAAGAGGCCGAAGGATCTCGGCGCGTTCTGCAAGATCGTAAACGGAGTGCTTTCGGCAAAGGGAGCAGCCAAAGTCGGCTCACCGGATGACCTTGTTTTCAGATTCAAGGCTTCACATGTGGAATTTGTCTCGGATAATGGGCCTGTTCAGTGGGTAGTTGACGGCGAGGATGCCGGAACCTGCGAAAAAGTAACTGTTGTTAATAACTGCCGCGCCATCAGCATAATGGCGGGAGAAAAGACCAAAAAGTGAATAACTGAGTGCCGAAAAAGGCTCCAAAGTGTACTACTTTAGCATTTTCGGATAGTTTTTATTGACAAGATACCACTCTAGAAGTACAATCGGGTGATGTATAAGGGAGAATATCCCCTTAACATCATCCGATTTTTGTGAAGGAGTCATTATGAGTGAGATAAAGATTTATCACGGCTCAGATAAGATCATCAATGTCCCGGAATTTGCCAGGGGCATTGATAGTAATGACTTCGGCGCAGGATTCTATTGCACGAAGGAAGAGGGCATGGCCGGCCAGTGGGCGTGCAGGCTCAGGACCTCGGGATTCATCAATCAGTACGAGATCGACACGGATGGACTGACCATCCTCAATCTCAACAGCCTGGATTACAGCTTGCTGAACTGGCTGACATTTGTTCTGGAGAACAGGGCTTTCAGAGTATCTTCCCCAAGTACCGCGAGAATTCTTGATTACCTTAAGAAGTATTATTCTATTCCGGCCAAGGTGATAAACGGTGCGGACATCATAGTCGGATATAGAGCGGACGATTCGTATTTTTCATTTATCAGGGGGTTCCTTGACGGCAGGATAACATACAAGCAGTTCAAGTTTGTTATGTCGCTCGGCCCTTATGGTGAACAGTTCGTGATCAGATCCGAAAGAGCATATGAAAGGCTGCGTTTTGTATCATTTTCAAGGGCGGATGCCGATATTTATTACCCACGCAGGAAAATGAAGGATGAGAATGCCCGTGCAGGCTACTGGGCAGAGGTGGATCTCGGAGACGAGAAACACATAAGGCTGCCTGAAATGATGAAAGAGGAGGTGCTTCCGGATGACCGTCGCTTACGATAGGGATTACCTGGAGGACGCTATGTACTGCATGGCGGAAGCCTTCGATTATGTTGCAAATGCGTGCCAGATGGACCTGGGCATGTTCATAGATATGTTTATTTCAACCGGATTTGCCGCCAGATTCGAGGAAGCGGAGTGCAGCGTTGTCTCCGGCATGTCAGGAACTGAGCTTGTCAGGGCCGTTATGAGAAAGAGCGGACTGGAACTGTCATTCCCGGCACCGATCGTCGAGCTCGGCGGTGTGTCGAATGAATTCTGGTGCGGATGGTTCCTGGCATACTTCCAGTGGTTCAGCAACAGACCGTTCAAGAATATCCTGAAGCATATCGAGCTGGAGGATTTCATGATGATTCTGCCTGATTTTATTGAGGACTCGGAAGAGCGCAGGCAGGAGAAGATAACAATGATGATCTCCGATTTCAACGAGCCGGTCCGTCTGCAGAACATGCGCCGCGAGTGTGGCATCAGTCAGAGGCGTCTGGCGGAAATGGCGGACATTAATATCAGGACGCTCCAGCAGTACGAGATCAGGACCAAGGACATCAACAAGGCTGCTGCCGTTTCTGTAATTAGCGCGGCAAAGTCTATGGGCTGCTCCATAGAGGATATATTAGAATATAAGCAGGCAGGAGAGCCTGAAGAATAGTGTGGAAAAATGAGCGAAAATAAAACCGTTAAAAAATTATATGCCGAAGAAGAAAGACAGGTACGCTCCGGAAGGACATCACATAAGAAAAAGAGCGGTCTTGAAAGATTCAAGGAAGAGCATCCTGTAGCTTACAATATACTTGACTGGGTCAAACTGATCGCGATCGCAGTTGCCATCGCGCTGGTCCTGAATCTCGTGATAATCATCAACTCCATAGTCCCGAGCAGTTCCATGGAACCGACCATTATGAAGGGAAACAGGATGATCGGCTCAAGACTGGCATATATAGCCAAGAGCCCGGAAAGAGGTGATGTTATCATCTTCAAATATCCGGACGATACGAAGAAGACCTTTGTAAAGCGTGTTATAGGTCTGCCGGGAGAGACCGTGGAGATCATCGGCGGAGTTACATATATTGACGGAAAGAAACTGAATGAGCCGTATCTGGCAGAGACTCCTGCCGAGCGTGATTTCGGGCCTTTCGAGGTACCTGAGGATTCGTATTTCTGCATGGGTGATAACCGCAATAATTCCAATGACGCCAGATTCTGGGTCAATAAATACGTATCAAAAGACGCAATACTGGGCAAGGCTAAGTATGTCTACTGGCCATTTGGAGAAACCGGGCAAATAGAGTAAATTCAGAGTAGAAATAATGAATATAAAGACAGACTCAAGAAAAATACAGCCGGGCGATACCTTCGTTGCGCTTGATGGATTTTCAAGCAACGGCAGCGATTATATCGGTTCGGCAATACAGAAGGGCGCTGCAAAAATTGTATGCCGCAAGGGCACGGATGTCAGTGCCTTTTCTTCTGCTCAGGTCGAGTGGATCTTTCCGGATGACCCGGAGGCGCTCCTTGAGGAGATGCTTGTAAGAGAATACGGCGAGACAGTCTCAGGGATGAAACTGATCGCGGTCACCGGCACAAACGGCAAAACAACGACCTGTTATATCGTAAGCCGTGCACTTTGCTCACTCGGCATTCCGTGCGGATATATCGGAACGATCGGATTCTATCTTGACAGGAAGGTCCGTGCGCTTCCTAACACATCGGTCGCTTTATGCGATCTTTACGGACTGCTCCTTGAAGCGCACGAGGCAGGATTTGACACGGTCGCACTGGAAGCGTCGAGTCAGGGCCTTGATATGGGAAGGCTTCACACACTGAAATTCGACGCGGCAGTTTTCACCAACCTCACGGAAGAGCATCTGGATTATCATCTGAACATGGATAATTATGCAGAGGCCAAGAAGCTCCTCTTTAAGAATCTCAAAGAGGGCGGAACGGCGATAGTAAACCGCGATGATGCATATGGCAGCAGATTCCTGCTTGAAGAGAATAAAAACGTGACCTACGGAATCGGGCCTTACGAAGGCTCCGGCGACCTGGCGGTGCTTGAGTACAGCTTCTCAGGAGGAACGGAATTCACCTATAGCTATGAAGGCACTACCTACAGCGTAAGGACCCCGCTCCTGGGCAAACATAACCTGTATAATACTATATCCAGCATTGAGATAATCCACTCGCTCGGAGTCCCGCTTGAGAGGATAAATGCGGCGCTGCCGCTCCTTCAGGCACCGGACGGAAGATGCTCGGTCGTTGTAAGCCGCGGCCGCAACATAATGGTGGACTATGCGCATACTCCTGACGGAATAGAGAATATCATGGAATGCGCCAAGGGCTTCACAAACGGCGACATATATGTGGTTTTCGGATGCACGGGCGACCGCGAGCGCCAGAAAAGGCCGATAATGACGCAATATGTTTTAAGTCATTGCACAAAGGCTGTGCTTACCGTGGATGATGTGCATTTTGAGGATACGGCGCAGATATTTGCAGATATGCTCAAAGGAAATACATGTGACAACTACGTCATCTGCGAGGACAGACGCAAAGCGATCGAGATCGGTTTTGGATATCTTAAGAGCACAGATACCCTGATGATCCTGGGAAAGGGCCATGAGGAATTCATAATCGTCGGAAACGATAAAATTCCGCACAAGGATATGAACGTTGTAGAGGAATTGCTTGCCGCTGAGGCGAATGAATAAGTAAATGGATTTTAATGAACTTAAAGAAGAAAAAATAGAATTCGAGATCGCCGAGGACGAACGCAAGGAGAAAAAGAAGCGTCGGAAGGAAGAACGTCGCCGCAGAAGGCAGGTAAAGTTCACCGATAAGCGTCACTCAAAGCTTGCGATCGCAGCATTTATCATAGCTGTGCTGTCCGTTATTGTTCTTGTACTTGCGATCATTCTGGCAACAAAGGCCAAGGGACATGGCGGACCGGGCGTTGGCGGTCTGACATTTTTGTCATTTGCACTTGCGATGGCGGCACTTGTCTGCGGCCTTCTGACATTTAAAAAAGTTGATGTCATATATACATTTGCGTGGAGCGCGATCATTATAGGCGGCGTAAGCTGGTTGGCTACGGCGTGGATAATGATCCTTGGTCTTTAATGAAAGGAGCAGATCATGAAACAGAAAACTAAGAACGATTTACTGGATATTGCAGCTGAGTTGATCGTCAGTCCGATCACAGCGTATGTTAAAGGACGCGAACTGTATCTGAAACTGGCAAAGAGCGAGGCAGCCGATGATGTCAAGGAAAAGGCACGCAAGGCAGGAGAGGACATCCAGGCAGCAGCAACCAAGGCCTTCGAGAAAGCCTGTGACAGCGAAGCAGGTCAGAAGATCAAGGAAGCAGTCGGCAACTTCAAGTTCGGTAACAAGATCGCTGAAGAGATCGCTGCAGAAGATATAACGGAGAACATTGAAGACGTAATAAATGACGTCGATATGGGCGATGCTTTTGATGAGCCGAATGACGAATTCGCAGACCCTGCCAAAGACCTTGCAGCGGAAATCGATGAGGCTTCCGAGGAGATGGAGCAGAAGGTCGATGAAGCCTTAAGCGGTATTCTCGGAGACATCACACAGTAGATCCTATATAGTAAAAAAAGATAAAAATAAGAAGAAAAAATCGTTGACAAATATTTTTTGCTGATGTATATTACTACTTGCGTCACGGAACGCACGTGCGATAGTAGCGCAGCTGGTAGCGCGCCACCTTGCCAAGGTGGAGGCCGCGGGTTCGAACCCCGTCTATCGCTTGACTTTAGAGGCTTTCCCTGTATAATTACAGGGAAGGCCTTTTTGTTGCCCAAAGAGGTTCAAATTAACAGGAAAGAGGACAGTTTTATGAAAAAATTTATTAACGATCCTTTTGATTTTCCGGATGAAGTAATTGAAGGAATTCTTGAGGCACATCCATGCTATCGTGCAGCTAACGGAGATTTAAGAGTTATCGTGCGTTCAGACGCTCCGGTAAAGGGCAAAGTTGCCATTGCTACCGGCGGCGGAAGCGGACATTTGCCTGTATTTATGGGCTATGTCGGTGAAGGTCTTGCTGACGGCGCAAGTATCGGAAATGTTTTCGCATCTCCGTCAAAGGGCCAGATGCTTCGTGTAACCAAGGCAATCGACGGCGGAGCGGGAGTACTGTATCTGTACGGACGCTACCAGGGAGATATGATGAATTTCTCTGCTGCAGCTGAGGAGGCTGAAAAGGCAGGCATCCGCGTTGCAACAGTTGTTGTATCTGATGATATCGCATCCAGACCGAAAGAGTTCAAACATGAGCGCAGAGGCGTTGCCGGATTGTTCTTTGCATACAAGATCGCGGGAGCAAAAGCTGCGGAAATGGCAAGTCTTGAGGAAGTACAGGAAGTAACACAAAGAGCCGTAGATAACATGCACAGCCTTGGCGTCGCGTTAGGACCATGCACGGTTCCTGCAGTCGGAGTACCAAACTTTGAAATAAGTGACGACGAGATGGAAATCGGAATGGGAATCCATGGCGAGCAGGGAATCGAGCGTACCAATATGCGTTCCGCAGAGGAAGTTGCAGAACTTCTGGTTGAAAAAGTTGTCGGCGATATTGATTATAACGATGGCGATGAGGTCGCAGTTCTTGTCAACAGCCTCGGAGGAACTCCTCTTGAGGAACTGTATGTCCTTTACAGAAGCATCAAGCCTTTGATTGAAGAAAAGGGACTGAAGATCTACAAGAATTATGTGGGCCGCTATGCATGTTCAATGGAAATGCAGGGCGCATCACTGACAGTTATGAAACTGGATGACGAGATGAAACGTTTGCTGGATGCACCGGCAGATTCTCCGTTCTTCAAACAGTGCTGAAGGGAGAGAATATGAACGAATTAAGCAAAAATGATTTTCCGGAGATAATCAACTTCTTGTCCGCGGATATGGATACCAAAAGAAGCATGCTGGCAGAGCTTGATGCCAAGACCGGTGACGGTGACCTTGGCGTTACGATCGCTTTGATCTTCAGATGCTTAAGCAGATATGCCAAAAGAATGGACACTGACAATTCCATCGGCGATATCTTCGCAGAAATGGGCGAAACAGTTGAAGAAAACGCGCCTTCAACTTTCGGAACTCTTGTTTCTACAATGCTTAAGAGCATAAGCCAGGTGACATTTGAAAAAGAAACTATCGATGCTGCATATTACGCCCGGATGCTGACAGTGGCTGCGGAAGGCGTTTCAAGCCGCGGCGGAGCCAAACTGGGCGACAAGACGCTTCTTGATGCACTGATACCTGCCGGAACTGCAGCAAAGGCATCCGCTGACGAGGGCAAAGATCTGAGTGAGACTGCCCGGGCAGCTGCCGATGCAGCTGCGAAAGGAGCAGAGGAGACAGAAAAGATGCAGGCAGTCATAGGCCGTGCCGGATATATGGGTGAGCGCTCTATCGGAACCCGCGACCCGGGTGCTGAAGCGATCGCGCAGATCCTGCTGTCATTCAGTAAGTTTTGCAGCAGCAAATAAGCGGATCCTAAGGTGTCTTCCTGAGTCGGTAACGCCTGTCTATCGCTTGACTAAACGGGCCTTTCTTGTATAATTACAGGGAAGGCCTTTTCTTATTAAAGGCTTGTTTGTGTATGTTTTAATAAGGAGCAGACTGATGAAAATATGTATTGCCGGTTGCGGAATAGTGGGTTTTATGCTGGCAGAGAGGCTTTCCAAGGAAGGCCACGACGTTACAGTAATGGATATAGATGAGGAGAGACTTTTACAGGCTGTCAATTCCTTTGATGTCCTTACGGTTCACGGAGACGCTATCTCCGTTGGTACTCTTGAGGAGACCGGAGTCGGTGAAAGCGACCTTCTGATCGCGGTCACGGAATCAGATGAGAAGAACCTGATCGCGTGCTTTCTTGCCAAAAAGATGGGCGTCAAGAACACGATCGCCAGAATCAAAAACGTTGATATCGCGGATTCGGTCAATCTTGTAAAGGACGATATCGGTCTTTCAATGATGGTAAATCCGGAACTTGAAACCGCAAGAGAAATCCTCAGGGCTCTTAAATACAGATCTGCCGGGCAGGTGGAGACATTTGCCAACGGAACAGTAGAGGTGCTTACAAGTACTGTCAAGAAGGGCTCGGCTGCCGAAAATAAAAAGCTTATTGATCTGGACAAGGCAGCCAACGCCAAGGTCCTTATATTCGGCGTGAAGCGTCAGGGAGAGATATTCATTCCGAATGGCCGCAGTGAACTTATGGCTGACGATGTGGTTTCATTCGTGGCAAGCCCAAGTAATTCAAGAAAATTCCTGCGCTGCTTAGGTTCGGATACCGATCCGGTCAATGACATCGTGATCGTTGGCGGAAGCAAGCTCGGAAGATATCTTGCAACTCTGGCAGACCAGAGCGGAGTACAGGTCAAGCTTATCGATAAGCACGAGGAGAACTGCAAAGAGATCCACTCACTTGTTCCCGAAGCGGAGATCATCTGCGGAGACGCGACCGACATGACGCTTATCGAGGAAGAGGGGATCCTGAACGCTGCAGCCATCGTTACGGCTACGGAGAATGATTCGACCAACCTGATGATCTCAATGTTCGTTGCACGAAATGCTCCAAATTGCAAATTAATGACCAAAGTCAAGAAATCCGACTTCAATGATATGATCATGAATCTGAATGTCGGAAGCGTATATAACCCGAAATATATCGGTGCTGAACACATCCTGAACTATGTTAACGCTATGCAGAACACGATCGATGACGAGGCTGAGTCTTCATGCCATGTTATGGATAACAGCGTTGAAGTGCTTGAGTTTGTCATAAAGAAGGACATGCCGCATCTTAATGAACCGTTAATGTCTATCAAGTTCAAGGATAACCTGATCATCACGGCTATCAGCCGTAACGGCAAATCACTCATCCCGGGTGGCTCAGATGAGATGAAGGTAGGCGACAGGGTACTGGTTGCAACGACTCTGGACGAAATCAGGGGATTCGCCGATATTTTTATGTAAGACGGGCGTGAAATATGAACAATAAACTGATTTTCAAAATCATAGGACTGATCATGCTGATCGAGGCGGCGCTGATGATTCTGCCTCTGATCATTGATTTCCTGTATGCTGACGGGGACTGGATCTGGTTCCTGATAACTATTCTGGGAAGTGCTCTTATAGGAGCAGCACTTTATTTCTTTATGAAGCCGGAAAGCAAGAAGCTTTTCGCACGGGAGGGCTTCGTAGTCGTTGCTTCCGCGTGGATAGTGCTTTCGGCGATCGCTGCAGTGCCTTTTGTTATTTCCGGCTCCGTGCCGAATTATCTTAATGCACTCTTTGAAACCGTGTCGGGCTTTACGACGACCGGCTCGACCGCTATTGACGACGTTGAAGCGCTTTCGCACTCAATGCTCTTCTGGAGAAGCATGACCAACTGGGTCGGTGGTATGGGAATACTGGTTTTCATGCTGGCGATTTCACCTGTTGCGGGCTCCGGCACCGCGATTCACATCATGCGCGCGGAATCCCCGGGACCGGTCACCGAGAAGATCTCACCTAAGATCTCAACCACTGCAAAATATCTTTATCTCATATACATCATCTTCACAGTGGCACAGATCATAGCGCTTGTGATAGCTAAGATGCCGTTGTTCAATTCCACACTGGTCGCTTTTGCAACGATGGCTACAGGAGGCTTTTCATACCTCAACACATCTATGATGGCGATCACCTATGCGCAGCAGACAGTAACCACCGTTTTCATGTTCCTGGCCGGAATCAACTTCAGCCTGTTCTTCCTGGTCGCTACAGGAAGAGCACTCAGCGCGCTAAGGGACGAGGAAGTAAGATGGTATGCGATCATTTTCGTAGTAGTAACTGCACTTACGGCGTGGACGACCTGCGCAAACGGCTCATTTTCAGGCGCCGGCGAAGCGATCCACCACAGCGCGTTCATGGTCGCATCGCTCGTTACTACGACAGGATTTGCCAGCTGTGATATCACCATCTGGCCATGGTTTACAAAGACGCTGTTCCTTGTAGTAATGTTCTTCGGCGGATGCGCCGGATCAACGGCAGGCGGCATCAAGACTTCCAGACTTGTGATCTTATTCAAGGCGATAAAGCGTGATATCAGAAAGATGATCCATCCGAGAAGTGTGAATGCCGTGCAGATGAACAAGAAGGAAGTCAACACTGATGTAGTAAACGGCGTGCTCTTCTATTTCTTCATGCTGATCATTCTTACTGCGGCTTCACTGCTTATCGTTTCGTTTGATCCGAAAGCGGATTTCTTAAGTGCATTCAGTGCGGTCGATACGACCATAAACAATAACGGTATCGGATTCGGTGCGGCAGGCGGTTCATTCAGCGGATTTGCCTGGTACAGCAAAGTCGTATTCATACTCGACATGCTGATCGGACGTCTGGAAATCTTCCCGATCATTGTATTTTTCACAATGCTTGGAAGCCCGATCAAGAAAGGCTTTAAGACACTTAAGAGAAAGGCTTCACACCAATGAGAAGTTCAATTTTTAAATCAATTATCGCAGTAGTTGCACTGATTCTGTGCATGTGCATTGCAAGCGCCTGCGCGGCTAAGGATGCGCCGACTGACATTTTCGGAAATCCGATCGAGCAGGAGGCCACGGAAAAAGAGACCAAGGCGAAAAAAGAAAAGAAGAAAGATAAGAAAAAGGACAAAGAGACAGAGCCTGAATCTGAGACCGAGACAGAGTCCGAGACGGAGACTGAGACAAAAGGAAGAGTGCTGAGCGCTGACGAGTACGAGGAGTATGGCGTTGACGAACTGAACTCGATCCCGATCATGATGTACCACGGAATCTACAACAGGCCGAGTTCGGACACACCTTACACGGGCGGAAATGTTGACGTAGACGGATATAACAGAACGGCTGAGGCATTTGAGGCCGACCTTGAGAAGTTCTACCGGGAAGGCTACAGGATGATCCGCCTGACCGATTTTCTGGACGGAAATATTTACTGTGAGGCGGGATATTCACCGATAATCATTACATTTGACGACGGGCATGATCAGGTAAGCGTGACCGGAAGGGATACTGAGGGCAATCTGGAATTCGACCGCTACAGTGCGATTGGTATCCTCGAGCACATGAAGGAAAAATACCCGGATTACAATGTTACCGCTACGTTCTTCCTGAATGGCTCACTCTTTGAGGACCCGGCCAATAATGACGACATCTGCCACTGGATGATCGATAACGGATATGACCTGGGAAACCATACATACACCCACGAAAATATGTCACTTTGCAGTGAAGAGACCATCACCGAGCAGATAGGCAGGATGTACAAAGTCCTCGAAGAGGTGGTTCCGGGAGAGTATATCGATGTAGTTGCGCTCCCTTTCGGTGAGCCGACGGATGCGACATCTGATACGAAATTCAAGAAACTTTACGACGGAACTTATAACGGATTTACATATCATTCAAAAGCAACGCTCATCTGCGGCTGGACAAGAGAAGTTTCTCCGTTCAGCAAGAGCCTTGATATTACGTATGTCAAGAGGATCCGCGCATATGACAATAACGGCGAAGACTTTGATATCGAGTTTAATTTTGAGCAGCTGGCCAATGGCCGTAAATACATCTCCGACGGAGACCCGGATACGATCGTAATACATGCAGCCGACAAGGAGTGGCTGGGTGATACTCACGGCAAGAAAGTAATTGAGTATTGATGAAATATAATGTAACAGGTATGAGCTGCGCCGCCTGTCAGGCGAGGGTGGAAAAAGCCGTCTCGAAGGTAGCAGGCGTAGAGTCTGTCGCAGTTAACCTATTGACCAATTCAATGACAGTTGAAGGCAGCGCCGACCGCGAAAGCGTAATCGGCGCCGTTGTTGCTGCAGGGTATGGCGCTTCAGCGGTTGAAGAGGCAGATGCTTACAGCGCAAATGCGCGTGAGGCGTTCGAAGATAAGGAAACACCGAAGCTGGTGAAAAGGCTCATTTTTTCCGGCATCCTGCTCCTTGTGCTCATGTACGTGTCGATGGGACACCACATGTGGGGATGGCCGGTACCGGCATTCATGGAAGGAAACATGCTTGCGGGCGGAATCGTGCAGGCAGTCCTTGCGGCAGGGGCCATGTTTATTAACCGTCGTTTTTTCATCAACGGGATCAGGGGAGTCTTTCACGGAGGCCCCAACATGGATACGCTCGTTGCGTTAGGAAGCGGGATCTCCTTTATATACAGCCTGGTATGTCTGATAGGGAGCGTTGTCAAAAACGGACCTTTTGCGCATGTTGACCTTTATTTTGAATCTGCGGCCATGATCGTAACGCTGATAACCGTGGGAAAACTTCTTGAGAGTATTTCCAAGGGGCGGACGAGTGACGCGATCAGGTCTCTTATGGAACTTGCACCTGAAAATGCGAAACTCATAATAGATAGGGCAAGCGAGGAATGGAAAGAAGTGCCGGCAGGAGATATCAAAGTCGGCGACGTCTTCATTGTGGAGGCAGGCGACAGGATACCTGTTGACGGCATCGTAATAAGCGGAAACGCGCGCATCGACGAGTCTGCACTGACAGGCGAGAGCGAGCCTATAGATAAGGAGACCGGCAGCGAGGTATCAACGGCAACGGATGTTTTTGCGGGCAAGGTCATTTGCCGCGCGACAGGCATCGGTCAGGATACTACGCTTTCCAGGATAATCAAGATGGTCAGCGACGCGCAAATGGCCAAGGCACCGATCGCGAGGATCGCAGATAAGGTGGCGGGAGTATTTGTGCCTGTTGTCATAGGAATTGCCGCTGTGACGGCGCTTATCTGGGCGTTTGCGGGCAAGGATGCGGCGTTTGTGCTGAACCGCGCAATATCAGTACTTGTGATCAGCTGCCCGTGCGCACTGGGCCTTGCAACGCCGGTCGCGATCATGGTGGGGTCAGGCCTTGGCTCAAGGCACGGAATACTGTTCAAGACGGCCACGTCACTTGAGAAGGCCGGCAAGGGTGAGATCATCGTGCTGGACAAGACCGGTACAATTACTACAGGCGAGGTCGGAAGCGATACCGTGAAGCCTGACAGTGCACGCGGAATAGATGAACTTAAAAACCTTGGGCTTCAGATCGTGATGCTTTCGGGCGATAAGCCTGAAAGGGCTCAAAAGATAGCTTCCGAGGTCGGAATAAAAAATGTTGTTGCCGGAGTTTTGCCGGGCGGTAAAGGAGATATCGTCAAGGCTCTTCAGAGCAAAGGCAGCGTGCTGATGGTGGGAGACGGCATCAATGACGCACCGGCACTGAAGACGGCGGACACCGGCATGGCAATAGGCGCCGGCAAAGACATTGCGATAGATGCCGCCGATGTGGTGCTGATGAACAGTCGGATAACGGATGTCGCGGCAGCGATACGCCTGAGCAGACGAACTGTGCTGAATATAAAAGAGAATCTGTTCTGGGCATTTATCTACAATATAATCTGCATTCCGCTTGCGGCGGGACTTTACACGGCACTCTTTGACTGGGCACCGATGAACCCGATGATCGGCGCCGCATGTATGGCATGCTCGTCCTTCTGCGTAGTAATGAACGCATTGAGACTCAATCTTTTTGATCCTTACAAAGAAGGCAGAAAATGCTGCGGCCGGATATCAGAAGAAGACATTCAGAAACTGACAGATGAACTTAATCTGAAGATAGAAAAGACACCGCAGATACAAGGAGGTTTTACTTATATGGAGAAGACAATCAAGATCGAAGGCATGATGTGCCCGCATTGCTCGGGACGCGTTAAGGAAGCGCTCGAGAAGCTTGACGGAGTTGCTGAGGCGATCGTCAGCCATGAGACCGGCACAGCTGTTGTTAAATTCGCAGTTCCGACTGACGAGGAGCTTCAAAAGACCGTTGAAGATGCCGGATACAAGTTTTTGGGCATAGAGTAGGGGATAAACGTGAATAAGAACGTAAAAAGAGTTTTGGCAATAATCGGTATTGTTTTGCTTCTGGCGCTGTATATCGTGACGCTTGTTTTTGCACTCAGCAAAAATCCTAATGCAACGAATCTGTTCAGGGCGTGCATTTACTGCACGATCATCGTACCTATTCTGATGTACGTTATCGGCTGGATCTACAAGCTGGTCAAGAAGCAGGCTGAGGACGCAAGGACCAAGAACTATATCGTGAATGAGCCTGAAAATACTGAGGCATCAGTTACGGAACAGAAAGAAAATGACAAATAACGAAGACAACCTTCAGATGATAGAACGCCACAGAAACATAAGCCGGGCCTGTGCGGCCGAGGGCATTGTTTTGCTGCAAAACGACGGCACTCTTCCGCTCAAAGAGAAGGCGCGCATTGCGCTTTTCGGGGGCGGAGCCAGACATACCAGATATGGAGGGACCGGTTCTTCCGACGTTGACGATGACGGAGCTGTCAGCATCTGCGAAGCTCTTAAGATGCGCGGTTTCAGAATAGTGACCGACGCCTGGCTCGACAGGTACGACAATCTGGTGAAAACGGCCGAGGCGGAGTGTGAAGCAAGGGTAAGAAAAGCCCTTTTCCCGCCGTCAAAGTCCAAGATAATGGATGCGCTTATGTGGCACCCCAATGTCGTTGAGCCCGAGATCATCAAGACCAACGTGGAGTCAGCACCTGCGGAAGTGGCAGTGTACGTTATTTCGCGTGTAAGCTCCGAAGGAGAAGACAGGACTCCGACCGAGGGCGATTACTATCTGTCTGAGGCAGAGCTGCGTTCTGTAAGGCGTCTTGCAGAGTCATATGCCAAACTTGTTCTGATAATAAACACCGGCGGGCCGATCGATATGTCGTTCGTCGACGAGATCCCCGGAATAAACAGCATCATTTACGTGGGACTTCCCGGAGGCGCGGGTCCTTTGGCACTTGCCGATATTATGCTCGGCAAGATTTCGCCTTCCGGCAAACTCAGCCAGGCATGGCCTATGCGCTACGGTGATGTTCCGGGCGGACAGGAATTTGCCTATGGCGATCCATCGAATGTTGAATACAAAGAAGAAACCCATGTCGGATACCGATTTTATGACGCTGTCGGAGTGAAACCGAGGTACGAGTTCGGTTACGGGCTTTCCTATGGCAACTTCAGGATATCCGAGCCTCAGGTGAGCCGCCAGGGGAGAAATATCAGGATCAATGTACGCGTCAGCAATACCGGCAATTTCCCGGGCAAAGAGGTCGTGCAGGTCTATTTCGGTCCTGTGCACAGCGCATCCGGTGAAGCACGAGAGTTGCTCGGATTCAGAAAGACCCCGACGATCCAGCCGGCATCCAGTCAGGTAGTGAGCTTAACAGTCGACACCTGGGACATGGCACGTTTCAGCCCGGCATCGGGAGCTTTTGTTCTTCCTGAGGGCTACTATGTACTTCACATCGGAAGTTCCCAGAGAAATATCATTGCAAAACTCAGGATCTACCTTGACAAAGCAGAATACCTGACAAGGGAAATGAAAAGCGGCGCGGATGATGCCAGAAGGAATCGCCTGGCAAGCCAGAGCGCTTCGGAAATTATTGAGAAAATGGGCGTATCGGACATGGCAGAGCTGTGTGTTGGCAAGGGTTTCCTCAATGCCAAACGCCCTGTCTATACACCGGGGGCAGTCGGACATACAAAGCATTTTCCGGCGCTCGGCATAAATAATATCGAGCTTGCGGACGGACCGTGCGGACTCAGACTGATGTCATATTACGCAGTGACGAAAAACGGAAAACATAAGATCGTTTCGCCGGAATTCAAAATGATGAATTATCTGCCGCCGATGATCAAGAAGATGGTATTTGCAGACCCTGAAAAATGCACTGTATACCGTCAGCCGATCGTGGCGTTTCCGACACCGACCGTGATGGCGCAGACCTGGAACATGGATCTTCTTGAAAGGGCAGGAAGGGCAATATCCGAAGAAATGAGCGCCTACGGAGTGACGATTCTGCTTGCGCCCGGACTGAATATACAGAGGAATCCTCTGTGCGGAAGAAACTTCGAATATTATTCGGAAGATCCGCTTCTTGCCGGCAAATGTGCCGCCGCCACCGTGCGCGGAGTGCAGGCGATACCGGGTCATATGGCGTGCGTTAAGCATTTTGCCTGCAACAACATGGAAAGAAACAGAATGACGAGCAACAGCGTCGTCAGTGAGAAAGCTCTCAGGGATGTGTACCTCAGAGGCTTTGAGATCGCGATCCGAGAAGGCAATCCGGGTTCGTTGATGACTTCATACAATCTGATCAACGGTCAGCACGCGGCAGAACATAAGCATCTTCTGACAGAAATTTTAAGGGGCGAATGGGGATATGACGGAATAGTGATGACGGACTGGACCGCATCGAACCAGACAAGCGCGGAGAAGATCCTGATGGCAGGAGGAGACCTCATTATGCCGGGCTCTTTCAAGGACAGAGTAGCCCTGATCAAGGCACTCCGCCGCGGTGAACTGAAGAAAAAATGTGTTAAACAAAGCGCGCTGCGTATCTTAAGGGCGATCGCGGCGACCGAAAAATAGGAGATAACGAAATGAGTGATTATATACTGAGGGCGACGGCGGCAAATCTTGCAATAAGAGCCTTTGCCATATCAGGGATAGAGATGGTAGAAGAGGCCAGAAGCAGGCATAATACCTCGCCGGTCGTTACAGACGCATTGGGAAGGCTCCTGATGGGCGGCACGATGATGGGCGTGATGATGAAGAGCAAGGATGATGTCCTCACGATCACCGTCAAGGGTGAAGGCCCTATAGGCAGACTTGTCGTGACTGCCGATTCGCAGGGAAATGTCAAGGGCTACGCCGATAATCCTGTCGTAATTATTCCGCCGAACTGGGGCGGCAAACTTGACGTCGGGGCCGCGATAGGACGCGGAGATATGACGGTCATCAAGGATCTGGGACTTAAGGAACCTTACGTCAGCACTATCCCTCTTGGAACAAGTGAGATCGCGGACGATCTGACATTCTATTTCTTCAAATCGGAACAGACTCCGACAAGCGTTTCTCTGGGCGTACTGCTGAGCCTTGATAATACGGTCGAGCAGGCGGGCGGCTTCATCATTCAGCTGATGCCGGGCGTAAGCGATGAGATCATCGATAAGCTGGAGTATAAGCTTGAGCATCTGCGTCCGATAACCGAGATGATGGCAAACGGAATGGGCCCGGAGGAAATACTGGAAGAGGTCCTCGGCGAGTTCGGCCTTGAGATCAACGAGAAAAAACCGGTCGGCTTCAGATGCAACTGCTCAAAAGAGCATGTTGCGCGCATACTGATAAGCATGGGCAAAGAAGAGCTTCAGAAGCTTATCGACGAGGGAAATTCGGTGACTCTTAACTGCAGTTTCTGCAATACGGACTACACATATTCAGTCGACGAGATCAAGGAACTGCTTGAATTTGCAAGGATCAAAAGCGCGGCAAAAAAGATCGGCATCATCGGCGACAATAAATAAAGCAGGTAACACGCTGAAAGATAATAATTTTTTGTGCGAAATGTATGATTATTGGTGTTGACACCTACATTCTTTTGTGATAAATTCCCACTTGGTTGTGGATGGCACAACGAATTTATTTTTTTTCACATCTACGGAGGAAATACTAAGATGCACAAAGGAACAGTTAAGTGGTTCAACAATCAGAAGGGTTACGGTTTCATCTGTGATGAAGAAGGCAAGGACGTATTCGTTCATTACAGTGGACTCACAGGTGAAGGCTTCAAGTCTTTGGATGAAGGCGCTCAGGTTGAATTCGACGTTGTTGAAGGCGCTAAGGGACCACAGGCAACCAATGTTACCAAGCTGTAATTAGCCGGTTGCATGAGTTTTATCCAAGCTATACTGTGCTGAATATAATATATTTGGAATCTCTATAAATTGGGTTTACTCCAAGAGGCTCGCTTGAATAAGCGAGCCTTTTTTGATATAATTTTTCACATGGCAGCGATAGATAAAGACAATCTTTCAAATGTATATCTGATATACGGCGAGGAGGCCTACAAGAGGCGTAATTACAAGGAACAGCTGCGCAAGATCGTAACGCAGGGCAATGACCTGAATTACGCTTATTTTGAAGGACAGAACATAGATTTTTCGGCAGTTTACGACAGCGTGATCACGATGCCTTTCTTCGCTGCGCACAGGCTGGTAATAGTTGAAAATTCCGGCCGTTTCCGCCAGAAACAGAAGAAGAAAGCAGTTAAGGAAGAAGCAGGTATCGAAGGCCGGAATGAGCTCGATGCACTTTCAATGGTGGCTGCACGCGATATCGTGCCTGTTGACATGCGCCCGGACGAGGATCTTGTAATAGACGATGAGAAGGCTGACAAGATGCTCCTTAAGATACTTGAGGAACTTCCGCCGACAACCATTCTGGCGTTTATAGAAGAAAGTGCCGCCGCCTCCAAGAAGCTGTACAAAGAGATCGATTCCAGGGGCAAGGTCGTGATCTGCGACAGCGACTCCACAGAGACGCTCATCATGTGGCTGGCGAAGGGATTTGCCAAGGCCGGCAAGAAGATAAGAAAGAGCACTGCCGAGATGATCGTCAATCTGGCTGGCAACGACTACGACAGGCTGCGCACGGAGTATGAGAAGATCTTAGGCTATGTCGGAAATGCCGATGCGATCAACGACGCGGATGTTCTGGCCGTAATAAGCGTTGACGTTGAGGGCAAGATCTTCGACATGCTTTCGGCAATGAGCGTAAAGGATGTTAAGAACGTTCTGAATAGATATTATGAGCTGCTTGCGTGCAATGAGCCGCCGCTTCGCGTACTGGCGATGATAAGGACGCAGTTTCGCTCGATGCTTCAGGTCGCCGAGCTTTGCAATAAGGGACTGAGTGACAATGAGGTGGCATCGGCGCTTAAGAAGAAATCCGGAGCTATCTGGAAGATAAAACAGAATCTGGCGCATTTCAAGCGCGCGCAGATCGAAGCAATACTGAATGAGATCGACGAGACTGACCGCAAATGCAAGACCGGCCTTCTGGACCAGCAGCTTGCGGTAGAACTGATGCTGGTAACATTCTCGTCGTAAGAAAGTGAATAAATGATAAGAATACTACTTGTTGAAGATGAGGCCGCGATCGCGGCTTCGCTTAAAGAATATCTGAATAAAGAAGGCTACAGCGTAAGCTGCGCGGCATCCCGTAAGGAAGCCATGCAGCTTCTTGCTTGTGAAAGCTTCAATCTGGCGCTTCTGGACGTAACGCTTCCGGACGGGACAGGCTATACGATCTGCTCACAGGCCAAGGCTCAGAAGGTACCGGTGATCTTCCTGACCGCCTCGGGCGATGAAAACAGCGTTGTCCGCGGGCTTGAAATGGGCGCCGATGACTATGTGCCGAAGCCTTTCCGCCCGAGAGAACTTCTGGCCCGCATCAGGAACGTCCTTCGCAAATACAGAGATAACGAGACGCTCATCGCGGTCGGCAATATCTTTGTCGATACGCAAAAGGGCGTAGTTCTTAAGAATCCGTCAATGAATACAACAGAAGAAACGGGCGACGAAGGACGGGATGCCGTGCTTGTAAGCCAGCTGGAGGAGATACCTGTGTCGGCGCTTGAGTATAAGCTCCTCAATGTTTTCCTCAATAACAGGGGCAGACTCTTGACCAGGGATACACTTCTTGAGGAAATATGGGATATCGCCGGAGATTATGTCAATGACAATACGCTGACGGTTTATATCAAGAGACTGCGTGAGAAGATCGAGCAGGATCCGCAGAATCCGCAGATAATAAAAACCGTGCGCGGCATGGGATACAGGTTGGATTGATGAAAATGTTCAGAAACCCGGAATTTCGCCGGGAAGTAATTGTAATAGCAGCTATGACGGTCGCCTTTGCGATCGGTGCTTTCTTCATTGCGTGGCCGGCAGGACTTCTGGTGCTGGGCCTTGGTGCGTGCGTCCTTGTGTACGTATGGCTTTCGGCGCGCAGAAGATATACGGAGCTCAGAAAGCTTTGCGACAATATAGACAGCATACTTCACGGTAACGAAACTGAGCTGATTTCGGCCTCGGAAGAGGGCGAGCTTTCGATTCTGGAAAGCGAGATCCGCAAGATGACGGTCCGCTTAAGGGAGAGCAATGACGCTCTTGCAGGCGACAAGATCAAGCTTACCAATGCCATAGCGGATATTTTCCATCAGCTCAGAACCCCGATAACATCAATGAATCTGCAGGTGGGCCTTCTTTCAGATGAGGATATAACCTATCAGCGGCGCATGGAACTGATACACGAGCTCAAGCGTCAGCTTGCGCGTATAACCTGGCTTGTCGAGACTTTGCTTAAGATGTCCAAGATCGACGCCGGAACAGCCCTCATTAAATCGGAGATGGTTGATGTCAAGGAATTGATAAACAAGGCTTCAGAGCCTTTGCTTATTCCGATGGAGCTGAAGGGCGTTACATTTACCGTCAAGGCACATGACGAGATGTATATCGGAGATATTGACTGGAGCAGCGAGGCCTTAGGCAATATCATCAAGAACTGCATGGAGCATACGCCGAAAGGCGGATGGGTGTCCGTGAGCGTGACTGAGAACGCGCTGTACACGGAGATAGTTGTCCAGGACACCGGCGAGGGCTTCTCAGAGGAAGACCTTGACAGGCTTTTCGAGCGATTCTACAAGGGCAAGAATTCCGGGCCGGACAGTATCGGAATCGGCCTTGCTTTTGCCCGTTCTGTAATAGCCGCTCAAAACGGCACGATAACCGCGGCAAATGTTCCGACCGGTGCAGAATTCCGCATCAAATTCTACAAATCGGTGGTATAACCGAAGCTTTTTCATAAAATTCCAAACTGTCACTTACCTGTCACTTTACAAAGCTACAATCATCCTGTAAGGCGAAATAAGGCAGGCCCAAAGCCTGCTGGTACATACAGAAAGGGACAGAAATGGAATTACTCAAGATCGAGAACTTAACCAAGACATACGGCACGGGAGAGAATACTGTCCGTGCTATCGACAACATATCTTTCAGCGTAGAGCAGGGCGAGTTCCTTGCGATCATCGGACCGTCCGGCTCCGGCAAATCCACTCTTTTACACATAATCGGCGGTGTTGATACACCTACAAGCGGCAAAGTCTACTTAGACGGCCAGGACGTTTACGCACAGAACGAGGAGCAGCTTGCGATCTTCCGGCGAAGGCAGGTCGGCCTGATCTACCAGTTCTACAACCTGATCCCGGTCCTTAATGTCGTAGAGAATATGACGCTGCCGGTTCTCATGGACAACCGAAAAGTCAATGAGGAGCGTCTTAACGCGCTTCTTCACACTCTCAAACTTGAAGACAGAAGAAATCATCTTCCGAATCAGCTCTCCGGCGGACAGCAGCAGAGAGTCTCAATCGGCAGAGCGCTTATGAATGCTCCTAAGATCGTGCTTGCGGATGAGCCGACCGGTAACCTTGACTCCAAGAACAGTCAGGAGATCATCGAGCTTTTGAAATTCTCCAACAAGCAGTATAAACAGACACTGATCGTGATTACCCACGATGAGTCGATCGCGCTTCAGGCCGACAGAATTATCTCCATTGAAGACGGCAAGATCGTCCGCGACGAGCGCATAAGGGGGTAAGCGATGAATATTCTTAACAAATACACCAGGAAAACGCTCTGGCTGAACAAGACCAGGACCTGGGTCACAATAATAGGAATCGCTCTGTCGACCGCGCTTTTTACCGCGATCATCCAGGGCGCATACTCGGGACAGCAGTATCTGTACCGCTGCGAGAAATCGAGCGTCGGCGGTTTTGAGGCTGTTTTCAAGGACCTTGAAGAGGACCGGACTCAGACACTTTTACAGGACAACGAGATAAAAGACCATTCCTCTGTGCATGAGGTCGGATGGGCAGAAATACAAACCTCGAATACTTACAAACCTTACCTTCATATCATGTCCGTTGACGACAACATAGAGGATATGGTCTCTATCCATATGCAGAAAGGGCGTTTGCCGGAAAATTCCGGAGAGCTCCTCATCTGCCGTCACGTCAATGCGGACGGTGACGCGGGGATCAATGTCGGAGACACGCTGACACTGGATATCGGCATGCGTGTTGTGACCGAGGAGGGCGCGGATATCTTCGAAGCACCGGCCGGAGAGCGTCTTGGCGCAGGGACCGAGTATATGGAAGAGGGTGCTGAGGAAATCAAGAGCACGATCAGCAGGACTTACACAGTCGTCGGAATCTGTGAAAGACCGGACAGAATGATCGAAAGCTATAAATGTCCGGGATATACCGCATTTACGACTGGCGAAGAGACCGTAAGCGGATACTGCGATTTTTATTTCGCCGTAAAGCATCCGGGAAAGATCTTCAACTGGCTTAAGATGCTTTCAACAAGCGCAGCATATGAGCAGGTGGCTGAAAACGGCATTGATTACAGCTTCCTTAAGGGCACGGATTACGACACGCACACGGAGCTTCTGGCATTTTCCGGAGTTTTCGGGCAGGGTAATCTTTCATCAACAATATACGGGCTGGCCGCGATACTGATAGCGCTCCTTCTGTTCGGCTCAATATCGCTGATATATAACTCGTTCTCCATCTCGGTCAACGAAAGGACCAAACAGTTCGGCATTTTAAAATCAATAGGCGCAACGAAGAAGCAGATAAAGAATTCGATCTATTACGAAGGATTGGTGCTCAGTGCCATCGCTATCCCGGCAGGCATAATAATCGGCCTTCTCGGAATCGGAATAACCCTGTATGCACTCAGAAATTCATTTGCAGGCATTCTGAATCTGGGGAACGCTGAAAATGTGCAGATGCAGTTAGTGGTATCGCCGCTTGGTCTCGTGATCGCGGCAGTCATCTGCCTGCTCACCGTGTTGATCTCCGCAAGAGTTCCGGCCAGAAGGGCTATGCGCATCTCTGCGATCGAGGCGATAAGACAGACCGCCGACATCAAGATCAAATCCAAAGAAGTCAAAACATCCCGCCTTACAACGAAGCTTTTTGGATTCGAAGGAATGATGGCTGCCAAAAACGCCAAGAGGAACAAGAAGGGCTACCGCGCAACGATAATCGGACTCTTTGTCAGCACCGTGCTTTTTGTTACGGCATCAAGCTTCTGTGCATACCTTAAGGACATGGTCGGCGGAATCACCAATGCGGCCAACAACGTAGATGTTGCTTACACTCAGTTTGATTATGACCAAATTGATCCGGAGGAGCTTTTCAAGCGCCTTATGGAAGCCGGAGGGGTGACCCAGGGCACATATATGAGCAATTGCGGCGCCGCCTTTTATATTGATGAGGCAATCATAGACAGCACCTTCCTGGAACATAGCAAGGAGATGTATAGCGGAGATGTTTACGGCAGAACAAGCGTATATGCGGACGAGATTTACCTGCAGGATAGCTTCTTTGATGAGATTTGCCGCGAAAACGGCCTTGATCCTGAAGCTTATCACAATGAGGATACGCATCCGGGTCTGGTCTTTAACCAGCAGACTCAGACAATGTTAGACGGAGAAGGCAACAGGCATTATTACACGGACAATGTACTGAAGGGTAACTATCCGTGCACGATCTGCAAAACTGAGATCGTCAGCCCGGAAGGCTACATATGTTGTCAGTCAAGTACAGATGAAAATGGCTTGACAACATACTATTTCATATCGGAAGAGTATTGGGAAGCTCACGATTATGCAAATGAAGCCATCGTAGAAAGCGAACTCATTGCACTTACACAGGAAGAAGCCGAGCAGCGTATCGAGTATACTATAGGTGCGCAGATAAAAGAGCCTCCGTTCTTCTGCCCGACATCGAATATGTTCATCTTATATCCGTTCAGCACTATGCCGGAGGATCCGGAGCAGGTCGAGTATTGCTTTGTCAGCTCAGATCACGCAGAAACGTTTGAACAGATGAAGAAAATAATTGATGAGATGAACCTGGATACATCCTGGCTGAACGACATGGCTGAGGAGTATGACACCTACAACATGGTCATCAATATCGTGAATGTATTCTCATATGGATTCATTATACTGATCTCGCTGATCGCGATCGCCAATGTTTTCAATACCATTTCGACCAGCATCAGCTTAAGACGCCGCGAATTCGCGATGCTCAAGAGTATAGGAATGTCACAGAGAGGCTTTATGAAGATGATGAATCACGAGTGCGTGAGGTACGGTGTCTGGAGCCTGGCTATCGGTCTTCCGGTCGCATGCGGCCTTACCTGGATCATCCACAGAGTCGTTTCTGAAACTGTCGAGAAGAGCTTCTACATACCGTGGTACAGCATCGTGATCGCCATCGGAACGATATTCGTGGTCGTATTTGCCACAATGCTTTACGCGACACGGAAGATAAAACAGGCAAATCCGATAGAGAACTTAAAGAGTGAGATAATCTGATATTATGCGCCGGCCGGTCAAAGCCGGCGCTATTCACAAAAAAATAACAAATATAAAGTTGTGAACCGAACCGATAACCTATATACTATTACATAAGATGATTGTGATCCCGCACTGAGAGATCTTTCAAATATTAATATACGGAGGTACCATTATGAAGAATTGTGTTAATTGTGGAAAAGAAATCAATGATACTGCCAAGTTCTGCAGATTTTGCGGACAGCCGCAGCCGGACGAGGCACCTAAGGCCGCACCGGTTGTAAACGCACCTGCATGCGAATGCGCTGCAGAGGATTTATGTACAGACATCGATGGAATCAAGGCAGCATTTGCTGCACTTGTTGGTAAATTCGAAGCCAAGGAGAAAGCTGCCGAGGCTAAGCTTGAAGAAAGCAAGAAGGAAGGCGCTGAGCTTGCCGGCAAGCTTGAAGCACTTGAGGCAGAGAAGGCTGAGCTTGCAGGAAAGCTTGAGGCACTCGAAGCAGAGAAGGCTGAACTTGCAGCTAAGGTCGAAGAACTGGGCGCTGAGCTTGAGTCTAAGGCAGCTGAGCTTGAAAAGAAAGCAGCTGAGGCTGTAGAAGAAGTCAAAGAAGAAGCAGCCGAGGTGATCGAGGCAGCTCCGGAGGCTGTAGAGGCTGCAGTAGTGGCAGCAGCTGAGCCTGTAGCCGAGGTAGTTGAAGATGTCAAAGAGGAAGTTAAAGAAGAAGCAGCAGAAGTTGTTGCAGAAGCCGCTGCCGAAGCTCCTGCAGCACCGGCTTTGTGCCCGAGCTGCGGCAAGCCGATCACCGATGCAATGAAATTCTGTGTTTATTGCGGAGCTAAGCTGAAATAATTATGAAGATCCTCGTGCTTTCTGATTCGCACGGCTACATTTCATCAATGGAACGCGCGGTCGAAGCAATAAAACCGAATTACATCCTGCATCTGGGCGATTGCGTTAGAGATGCGGATAAGTTATCGCAGCTTTACCCGGGCATTCCGCTTATCGGAGTGCCCGGTAATTGTGATTATGCGCCGGAGATGGAGGCGGAGAAACTGATCGAGCTTGGCGGCGTCCGCATCCTGATGATGCACGGGCATACAAGAGGCGTGAAATCAACGATACTCAGCGCGGTGTATGCGGCCAGAGAGGCCACGGCCGACGTGCTGCTTTTCGGGCACACGCATGAGCCGCTGGTCGACAACGACAACGGGCTCTGGATACTGAACCCGGGCACGATCGGAGCAGGATTCAGGTCAACATACGGCGTAATTACGTCAGAAAACGGCAAAATAGACATAAGAACCTATAATTCATAGCTTTTTGTTTACAAAAAATATATTTTTTAATTTATCAGTGTGCTAAAATACTCTCAAATTTCTGAGAGTATTTTTTTAGGAGGCAAATTATGCTTGAAACAATGGGCTGGATATCTTTGATACCGGTTGCGCTGGCAATAGTACTCGCGTTCGTGACAAAGAATACGGTTTTCTCACTGCTTATCGCGTGCGTAGCGGGAGCTTTCCTTTCAGGAGGCGGACTCTTCGGCTTCACCGATACGGTTTATTCGGCGCTCGGCAATATGGACTTTGTCTGGGCTGCAATGTGCGTTCTTCCGTTCGGAATTATGGTCGCATACTTCAAGAAGAGCGGTGCGATCGAGGGCTTTACAGACGTGATGAATAAGAAAAACCTTTCCCGCAAGGGTGTCGGATTTATGTCATGGTTCCTTGGAATACTGTGTTTTGCAGATTCACTGAGCCCGCTTTTCGTAGGAACAACGATGCGTTCACTTTCTGACCGTTCAAAGATCAGCCATGAGAAGCTCGCCTATGTTGCAGACGCCACTGCAGCCTGTGTCGGCGTAACGCTGCCGTACACAAGCTGGACACCGTACCTGGCATCTTTGGCAGTCGGAATCGGCGCGATCTCTTCACAGGCAGAAGGCCAGAAGCTTGCTCTGATGGCAATTCCGCTTAACTTCTATTCACTGCTTACGATCCTGATGGTACTTTTCCTTGCAATCGGCCTGCTGAAGGATTTCGGCCCGATGAAAAAGGCTGAGAAGAGAGCACTTGAAGAGGGCAAGCTCGACCGCGACGGAGCAGAGCCGCTGATCAGCCCGGAGCTTGCCAATATGCAAAAGAGCGAGTCACTCAAGACTCGTATCTGGATCAATTTCATCGGCCCGATCTTGCTGCTTGTTGCTTTCTGCCTGATCACATTATTCGTTCTCGGCGAAGTAATGATAGTTGAATCAGCATGCGCAGTTGTAGCACTGATGTCGATCAGCTTCCTGTGCCAGGGAATGAAGCTCAAAGAACTCGGCGAGACATTCATTGACGGCATCAAGGGCATCGTTCCGGCCCTCCTGATCCTCGCGCTTGCATACGTTCTTAAGGCATTCGGAGATAAGATGGGAACGGCAAACTTCATCATCAACTGCACTCAGGGCTTCCTTACCCCGCAGCTTTTGCCGCTCGTGATCTTCATAGTTGCCGCGATCATTTCATTTGCAACCGGCACAAGCTGGGGCACCTACGCTATCTGCCTTCCTCTGGCACTTCCTCTTGCATTCAATGCGACCGGCGGCGAGATCAATACGCTTGTTGTAGCATGCTTCGCAGCAGTTGCCGGCGGCGGTGTATTCGGCGATCACTGCTCACCGCTTTCGGATACCACCATCATGAGCTCGATGGGTGCTGCATGCGACCATGTCGACCATGTCAAGACGCAGCTGCCGTACGCGCTTGTTACCGCAGCCATTTCGGCCGTCGCTTATCTGGTGATCGGTTTCTGCGTGGCGTAAACGGAACGAAGCTTTTTTGCTTATTTTAGCGCTCCCTGTGTTAGGGAGCGCTTTTTCGTGCTCGATTAACGAAACCGCAAAAGCACGAAACATTTATTTTTCCACATTCCGCTGACGCCCTTCGCAAGCCCTGCGCGAAACATTCACAGGATGTTTCGCTACGGTCTTACTCGGACCGGGTAGCCGATGGTCTGCCCGGCTGTCAGCTCCAAATGAAAAAATAAATGCACGTGCTTTCCCGTATTGTTAAAGGAGCATAAAAAAGACGAAGGATGCAGGTGGCTGAAAAAAAATTGACCTGCGATTGCGGCATGGTATAATCAAGAAAAACGAAAGGCGGTATAACAATGTTTGACGTAACCAAATTACCTGTAGATAAACAGTTTACCAAGCGACTGATAAGGCCGGATACATGGATCATCAATCCGTGGGATGAGAACAACGCAGCGCCGCATCCGTATGTGATCGTCGGCGAAGAGAAGGCAATGCTCATCGATTCGACATGGACCGAGCTTCCGCTTCGCGAGTACATCGAGAAGTGCGTTACCGACAAGCCTCTCATTGTTGTCAATACTCACGGTCATCACGATCATACCAATGCTAACTGGATGTTTGAAGACCTTCCGATCTACATGTCGGAGTACGCTTTTAATGAGATTTTAGACCGCAGAAAACTGTCTTTCGAAGAAGGAAGATGGGGCGGCAACAAGCCGGGCAATTACACCGCAAATATCGCAAAGGCCGGTGATACATTTGACCTTGGCGGCAGAATTATCGAAGTTCTTCCTTACAAGGGAAGCCACAGCCCGGGAAGCCTTCTGTATCTTGATCAGAAATACGGCCTCCTGTTCCCGGGAGATGAGATCGAGTGCGGACAGATGCTCGTTTCCGGCACAAGATATCCGGGCATCTGCGTAGAATATCTGCGCGAGAATCTGCTGGGACTTATCGAAGGATGGGGCGACAAGATCGACCTTATCTGTCCGCCGCATAACGGCGCGCCTATCGACGGTTCTTTCCTGAATCTTCTGGTAGAGAACTGCGACCGCATCATGAGCGGCGTTCCGGGTAATCCCGATGTAGGCTCGACCTCATACCTTTACAACCCGCTTGAGGACCGTTCGCCTGAGACAGTCAAGGCGATCATCGATGATCCGAAGATGATGAGAGCAGAGTGGAAAGGCACGTCGATCGTTTACAATACAGACAGAATATTCAAGAGTCAGCTTAAATAAAAATATCCCCGGACTTCAGATGAGCCCGGGGATTTCTTTATATCAGTTTCTAAAAACTTATTTGGCTTCTTCAACCTGCGCCAGTGAGAGCAGAACACTGAATGCCTTGGCTCTTAACATGTCGTCGCGCAGCTGCTGACGCGGAATGTACTGAGCGATCTGAACTTCGCTGATTCCGTACATCTGTGCCATCTGCTTGTACTGAGCGTTGATCTCCTCGTCGGAAACGGAAACGTTCTCATTTGATGCGACTACAGCCATCAGGACATCGCTCTTGAGGTGGTTAACGGCTTCGCCCTTGGCATCTGCCTGAAGCTGTTCGTAGCTTCCGCCGGTCACCTGGAAGAACTGTTCCATGGACAGGCCGCGCTGAGTCACGGTCTCTTCAAGATTGGCAACGATCTGCTGAACCTGTTTGTCAATGATATCGGAAGGAATCTCAATTTCAATAAGATCAAGGGCCTTGCCAAGAATCATCGTTCTGTAAGCGGTCTCGGCTTCTTCTTTGGCAGCCTGTTCAAGCTTGGCGCGCGCGCCGTCATTGATCTTGTCTGCGCTGTCAACATAGTAGAATTCCTGCGCAAACTGATCGTCGATTTCAGGATCGATGAGCTCGCAGACTTTGTGAACGAGGATGTGGAATACGGCGTCTTTGCCTGCAACCTCTGCGTGATACTGCTCAGGGAACTTAACAGGGATGTCGCGCTCTTCGCCGGCCGACATGCCGACTACCTGCTCTTCAAATCCCGGGATAAACATATGTGAGCCGAGCTGAAGGCTCTGCTCGGTAGCTGTGCCACCTTCAAATGCAACGCCGTCGATCATTCCCTTGTAGTCGATGATAACAACATCGCCTTCTGCTGCAGGACGCTCAACGTCATTCATTACCTTATTCTCAGCGAGGGTCATCCGGATCTCCTGGTCAACCATCTCATCGGTGATCTCGCGAGCGTTCATCGGAGCAGTAAGTCCTTTATAATTGCCGATGAAGCCCCATGCGCTAGGGGTCATCATAGCGGCGCTCATGCCCGGCAGGATGATGCCGGAGCTTGTCTGTCCGTTATTTCCAAATTCTGTGAATTCAACGCGGAATTTAAGCCTTCCGTCCGGCTGCGGTACTGTATTTGTAACTTTCATTGATCTCTCCTTAAGTGATAGTGGCGTGATTATAACACATTTGTGATGGATTTTGTTTACTATCTTAGAGGCAAATGCTAAAATACCCGAAAAAGAGGCAGAGGACCCCATTTATGGCAATAGATAAAGTTAAGAAATTTTTCGCGGAATACGGGATGGAAGGACGCGTACTTGAATTCGAGGTCTCAAGCGCAACTGTCGAGCTAGCAGCCCAGGCAGTCGGCGTGGAAGGCGCCAGGATCGCCAAGACGATGTCATTTCTCTTGGATGACGGGCCGATCCTTATCGTGACCGCGGGAGATGTGAAGATAGCTAACAGCAAATACAAGGCAACATTCGGCGCAAAGGCTAAGATGATCCCATTTGAGCAGGTCGAAGAGCTCATCGGAC
Source organism: Lachnospiraceae bacterium (assembly GCA_045627365.1). Taxonomy (GTDB): domain Bacteria; phylum Bacillota; class Clostridia; order Lachnospirales; family Lachnospiraceae; genus RGIG5612. The sequence goes on along the minus strand of JAZQNN010000050.1, from coordinate 1,607 downwards.
ACGCGGTCGGCGGAGTGTGCCCGTTTGCAATAAATGAAGGCGTCAAGGTATATCTTGACGAATCACTTAAACGATTTGAAACAGTTTTTCCGGCAGCAGGAAGCGACAACAGCGCGATCGAGCTCAGTATTGAAGAACTTGAGAAGTATTCGGGCTCGCTCGGCTGGGTCAATGTGTGCAAGGAGCCGGAATAAGGCAAGAGCCTAAAGAAAGGAGCAAAAATGTTCTGTCATAATTGTGGAAAAGAGTTACCGGAGGGAGCTAGATTCTGCGTACACTGCGGAACGTCGGTAATGGCAGCCCCGGTACCAGAAGCAGCGCCGGTAAAAGCACTTGCGCCGGAAGCAGTGCCTGCAGCAGCACCGATCAGCTCATCAGCACCTGCAGCGCCGGTCAGCGCATCGGCACCTGCAGCACCGGCTCAGGGCTTCGAGAAAGTTGCAGTAAGATACCGCTGCGATAAATGCGGCGAGACATTTGATGGTAAAGATTCAGACGCAACCTGCCCGAAGTGCGGCGCACCGCTTAACAAGGGCGGATTTATCCAGATCTATCGTATGGGAGCTTTCGCCGGCATGGCAGTCGGAATGGGATTGTATATCAATAACACCGGCTACGGAATGCTCGGCAACAAGCAGAGCCTGCGCATAAGCGTACCGTACGGCAGCCACCTGCTTCACGTCACACATACGACCACCCGTAAATGCAACGATCCTGTTTTCGAGATCACACCTCAGTCACCGTACGTATGGTGCAAGGCACATTTCTCCAAGGGCGGATTCGCCATTGCGGTAGAGCAGGCCGACCCGAAGGATATGCCGACGGAGTAAGCGCGGCGGGTTTGCCGTAACATCCATTTTCGGTGGGCGGGTTTGCCAACTTATCCACAAATCAACGTTTGCGGCACCTGCTTGGCAAACCGGGTGCCATCAAGAGCTGTCCGGATGCCATAAAAACCCGAAATCCTCATGAATTAATCGAGAAAATAACGAAAAAGTCTCCTGCGGGAGGCTTTTTTGCATGTGTTTTAGCCGACCGGCAGGAAAATGAAGGCAACCGGTTTGCCAAAATTATTCACTTTATCAGCTTTGTAGGAATTCTTGGCAAACTGTGACTTGCAAAATGGATGTCCGGTACGGAAAATGGATGTCTGCCCGCGTCACAACTTCTGTTGTATTTATGGTCCATCTTAGTATATAATCACCCTATCACACCACACGGAGGTTCAGATGGTTTATGCTGTTATCGCGGCCGGCGGAGCGGGGAAGCGCCTTATGAGCGGCATCCCGAAGCAGTTCATCGAAGTCGGCGGCAAGCCAATAATCGTTCATTCGATAGAAAAATTCATCAATATCCCAAAGATAGACCAAGTCCTGGTGCTGTGCCCGGAAGAGTGGGTGAATCACACGGAGCGGCTGCTGGCGAAATACTTCCCCAAGCGGCAGTCCAAAGTCACGGTGCTGAAGGGCGGCGCGACGCGCAGCGAGACGCTGATGAATGCCATCGCCTGCATCGATGACCTCGATGAGGACACTGTTTTCGTGACGCATGACGCGGTAAGGCCTTTTGTCACGGAGGAGATCATCCGCGAGAACATCGAAAAAATG
>JAZQNN010000049.1:0-29227 GCA_045627365.1 Lachnospiraceae bacterium | reverse complement strand
TCTTCCCATAAGCCAGTGATCATAAGTTTCCTCCGCGCACTCGGGAAAAATCATGACATCTGCCCCGTTTTCCTTCATTATTTTTCTGATGCCGTCAAGCCGCCTGGCATATTCCTGCCTTGAAAAAAGTTCAACCTGCTCATAACGGTTGACCATTTCTTTTCCTGAATAAATCATAATCTTACCTCAGTAGAAATGTGTTTTTCTAAAGTTTGCCAAAAAATCCCCTTGATTTCAATAATCAATTTCAATGATAGGTTGCCAATTTCTTAACATAGGCGAGCGCTTTTGAAACAGGGGGAATGCAGATGATCACGAGGGTTATCGCACACTCCGCGCCGAGATATGCTCCGTTATATGCCAGTGAATAGATCCACGCACCGGAGAAGGTCTCCGGCGCGTATTCGCCGAAAAATATCCATCCCGAAAGAAAAGTAAACAAGTATCTTCCCAGCACCGACACAACATAGCCGATCTGGAGGCCGAATTTCTTCTTCCAGAAAAATCCGGAAAGACCGAGCGCCGTAAATGCGCAGAAATAGTCACACATGACCTGAAGGAAGGATACGATATAAGGATTGGCAACGAACTGGATCGCACCATATACAAAAGCAGAAATCAGTCCAACATACGGACCGAACCAGTAGCCGATCACGCTGATAAAAAACATGCTCAAAAGCGTCACTGAGCCGCCCATCGGCATATGGATCAGTTTGATCAGCGAACAAATAACTCCCAGCGCCAGCGCCGCTGCCGCAAAGACCAGTTTTTTCACGGTAAAACGGCTGTTTTCTTTATTTTTTTTCATAAAAAAATCTCCTTTCAGCCGGAGATTACTTGAAAGCATATGTGAGCTTCCTTACGTCGGTACTATCCGCATCAAGTAATAAGGGTATTCACGCGTTTCGCGTTCGTCTCAGCCTGCCAAAGGCTCCCCCAGCTGCCCATAATATAGCACTGCCCGCACCTTGCTGCAATAGATTTTTTACAGGATGCGGGCAGTATTTTAAAATATTGTTTATTCGCAGTTTCCGGCAACATTTACGCCCGGTATTCTTACCGCGAAAGGTCCTTTATATCTCAGTGTATCGTACCTTTCTTTTGAGAATACCATCCTGCCGCTGCAGTCGGCGAGCGTGCCGTTTATCGAGCCACCGGTCACTACCTTGATCTTCTCCCCGTCAAAGAGATATGCCAGACGGATCTCTCCTCCGAAATATCCTGAAAAGCTATCCATCTGGAAGTCTGAAAAGCATACCGGATACAAATACGGTTTCTGCTTCATTTCCTCAAAAGACGTGCTGCCGGCATCAAGCGTAAGTGAGTCGAAATTGCCCCTTGGCTCAACTCCCATGTAGTATGAAAGTCTCACGCCGCCGTGATATGCCTTAAGAGTGCCATTTTCGATGAATTCCATATCTTTCATAGGAAGGCCTTCTGAAGAATAAGGTGCCTGTGCACGGAGCGTGATATTAAGCTTTTCTCCATCGCCGTCATCCTGTACCTTTGAGCCGATCTTCCATGTTGAGTATCCCGGGAATACCATTGCCGCATTTCCTCTTTCAAGGAAATAACCCATCATAGTGTACATCTGCTCACCTGAAAGGATCACATCGTAGGTACCGGTCGGAAGAGCCTTAGCTGCTACTGCTCTGTCCGTAACGACCTTCAAAGCATCCTCTACCTTGGCCTTGAGCGCCTCGGTCTGAATATCGTCATATGCAAACTGATGGAACATTTCAACATCCTCAGGCTCTTTGCACTGTGCGACAAATTCGCCTTCGATCCTGCAGATATCATAACTTACATCACTTCCGGCGCTGCTTTCAAAAGCAACCATCGTTTTCTCTACGAAGATCTCAAGTGTATTGATGAATCCTTTTTCCTGAACGTCTGCTGAAAATGCTGCCTCGGCCATTTCCATTGCCGCGTCCTCGGCTGCCATTTCGGCGAGTTTACCCTTGGCCGGAATGTGCTCATCCTTGCATGCGTCAGGAAGCTTCCAGGTCGGATTGGCCGCAAGAGCGGCGGCGAAGAAAGCGGATTTAACAGCGTCAAGTATTTCATCGTAACTCATGCCCGGAACAGCAATGAACTTAGACTGTCCTTTAAGTGCCTTTCCGTCTGCTTCTGTATCTTTGAAAACGTTGACAAAGTACTTGCAGGTATCCTTCATACGTCTCATATCGAGATCGTGCTTTATAAAGAAGAGCTCCGCGGTATGAACGGCCTGTGTTTCCATCGTCCATTCGGTTACGCCTGCCTCAAGCAGAGCTTTTTTGATCAGATCTTTCATGTTCTTGTCCTCCTTTGCTTTCAGATCAACCAAGCCTTATTTCAGCTTTGATCCATGGACCGCCGTCAGATACCTTGACCCACTCTTTTGAGCCTTTGCCGCAGGCGCCGCTGCCGCCCAGCTCAAGGTCCGGACTCATCATGCTGATGGACTTAAGAAGATCAGGTACATAGCCGGAAAGTACTATAGGTGAAAAGATTCTGCCGGTCAGCTTGCCGTCCTTGATCTCGCGGGCAAAGCTTACCATGCACTGGATTCCCCAGTTCTTAGGATCCTCCATTCCGCTTGACGGCTCGTCAAGAAGCATGCCGTAATCGATCGACTTGATCATATCTTCAACAGAGTCCGTTCCCGGTTCAAAATATGTATTGGTCATACGGGTATATGCTTTGCGCTCGTAGCTTTCCCTGCGTCCGTTGCCTGTCGGCGTTGTTCCAAGATGCATTGCGGTCTGCGCATCCGAGAAGCCGGCAACCAATATGCCCTTGTCGATAACGACCGTATCATGAGAAACAATACCCTCGTCATCGAAGAAATATGTTGCAACTTCATTAACGGAATTGCCGTCATGCATCGTTACGAGCTCAGAAGCTACCTTTTTCCCCATAAATGAAGCGGCAAGGGCTCTGTCCTTAACGAACATATCCATTTCAACGCCATGTCCGAAAGCCTCGTGAACGATCATGCCTGTTACCTCCGGTGAGCAAACGCACTGGTATGTTCCCGGTACCATCGGCTCGCAGCCGAGAAGATCGGTAACATTCTTCACAACTGTCGGAATGTATTGCTCCATGCTCTCAAGAAGCTCGGTTCCTCCCAGGACTGAAAAGCCCTTGTAGCTGTCTTTGACTTCCTCTCCCTTAGGAGCGATCGCAAGAAGCACACCGCATGACCACAATACGTTCTGCTCAAGGTCTTTATTTTTCGAAAGGAAGAGCTTGTGATACTCCTGATAATTATAACCGGCCATGCCGTCAATTATGCGCTCATCGGATGCAATAATCTTTCCTCTTAAATCATTGATCTTTTCGCAGATGGCCTCATCGCCAAGCTCATCAGGATGGACCTCATATTCAGTAGATTTCGAGAAGGTTACTTCCTCGTCCGCAAGCTGTTTATACTTAGCCTCAAGAGTTCCTGCAGGAAGCTTAGCCGAAAGAGGCATAAGTTCTTCGCTGATCAGTTTTACGATATTATCAACATTATCCTCAGTCAGTTCGTTCGTGCTGTACTCAGCATAGCCGGCTCCGTCATAGACTTTGATAACAGCGCCTTTACCGCCAAAATCATCGCTTGAGCCAACCTGCATTCCATTGCGGCTTACGCGATAATTTTTCTCTTTGCAGTCGGTCACAAGAATGGAAGCATATGCATACTTATCCAGCAAAAGCTTCAGCAACTTCTCAGCCGGCTTTCTTGTGGCGGCAATATAGTTACTTTTTTCAACCTGTTTCATTTTTTTCCTCCGTGTCAGTTTTTAGCAACAGGAATTCCTTCCGGAAACTCCGTAAATTCGTTTAACAATAGATCAAATTCCGCTCCGCTGTATGGAGCAAATGCATTGAACCCGTACCCCATCCTCAGCGTTCTTTCATAAGAGTCCGCGCACTCCGGGTCTGCGTGATTAACAAAAACCACCTCCGGTTTCTTCTTAAACGATGTTATCCACTTAAGAAGACCATCCTTGTCCGCATGGCCGCTCTTTCCCGGCATAAAGCAGACCTCCGCTTTGACAGCGATCTCATCTCCGAAAAGCTTTATCGTCTTGGCCCCGTCCAGTATCTCGCGTCCTAATGTGCCCTGGGACTGATATCCTACGAACAGGACAAGATTCTCACTCTTCCAAAGGTTGTATTTAAGGTGATGCCTGATCCTTCCGGCCGTACACATGCCGCTTGCCGATATAATGATCTTCGGCTCTGTATCGCCATTAATGAACTTGGACTCTTCCGTGGTCTCCGCAATGTGAACGCCCTCGCTCATCAGCGGATTTTCTCCGGCATCGACAAGTTCCAAAGCTTCAGCGTCAAGATATTCTCTGTCGACCTGAAGGAATATGCCGGTCGCTTTATTGGCAAGCGGGCTGTCAAGCCAGACAGGAAAATCATCATGGCCCTTGACCATGCCGTTAACCTTGATCTGCCTTATAAGATAAAGCATTTCCTGGGTCCTGCCGACAGCAAATGCGGGAATGACTACATTGCCTCCTCTGTCAAGCGTTCTCTGGATGCAGTTTGCCAGGAATGTGATGTTATTAACATCAGCTTTCTCGTGCAATCTGTCTCCATAGGTCGATTCAGTGATCACATAATCGGCTTCGTCGATATATACCGGATCTTTGATGACCGGCTGTGCAAAATTACCGATATCGCCCGAGAATACGACTTTTTTCGTGACACCGGCCTCGCTCAGCCATAATTCAATGCTGGCCGAACCCATAAGATGACCTGCGTCAACAAATCTTGCCTCCAGGCCATCGGTGATCGTGATCTTCTCGTTGTACGATACCGGCCTGAAATGCTTCATAGCTTCTTCAGCGTCAGCGACAGTATACAAAGGCTCGACGAGTTCCTTGCCGGCTCTTTGTAGCTTTCTGTTTTTATACTCGGCTTCAGATTCCTGGATATGCGCGCTGTCTGCCAGCATTATATCACACAGATTGCATGTGGCGCCGGTCGCATATACAAGCCCGTTAAAGCCGTTCTTGTAAAGCAGGGGGATCATTCCGGAGTGGTCAATATGCGCATGAGTCAGAAGCAGAAATTCGAGCTGTCCTTCCGGTACCGGCAAAGTCCGGTTCCAGAACATATCTTTGCCCTGTTCCATTCCGAAGTCAACGAGGCCGTAATGCCCGTTCACTTCGATAAGTGTGCAGCTTCCGGTTACTTCGTGAGCCGCACCGATGAATGTTAATTTCATTTATATTTCCTCCTTGTCTTAAACGACCTGGAAAATAAAAAACTTCAGATATTCTGTCTCCGGAACGCCCCAAAGTATCGGATGATCCGGTGCCTGACGACGTTCTTCGATCTGTCTTAGCGAAACGCCTGCGTCAGAGGCAGCCTCCCAAAGCATCTTCTTAAAAAGCTCTGCTGTCATAAAGTGGCTGCACGAACACGTTGCAAGATATCCGCCTCTCGGAAGCAGCTTCATGGCTTTCATATTGATCTCTTTGTAGCCTTTATATGCATTTCTCACGGTTTCGTTTGACTTGGTAAAAGCCGGAGGATCAAGGATTATCAGGTCATAGTCCCTTCGTTTGGAAGCGGCCATCTCCGTAAGGAGCTCGAACATATCCGCCTGTTTTGTCTCGATAACATCCTCAAGACCGTTAAGAGCGGCGTTGCGCTTTACCATTGAAAGCGCGTCATTTGAAATATCTACCGCGGTCACTTTAGCAGCGCCGGCAGATGCGCAGTTAAGCGCAAACGCGCCCGTATGCGTACAGCAGTCAAGCACCCTCATCCCCTTGGCAAGACGAGCCGCAGACAGCCGGTTATACTTCTGATCAAGGAAAAATCCGGTCTTCTGACCATTTATATAATCCACATCATACCGAATTCCGTTTTCCGTGATAATCACATGCCCGTCCGTACTTTGAAGAAGTCCTTCCATTCCGGTCCAGAAGCCTTTGCCCTTGGGGATGCCTTCTTTGTCTCTTAAGACGGATTCGTTTCTTTCGTAGATGACATTGATCCTGACGCCCATATCGGCAAGTTCTTCAACCAGGAGCCTGTAGATCATGTCTTTTCTCAGCTCTGTGCCAAGCGAAAGGACCTCACTCACAAGCACATCCTCAAACCTGTCTACAGTCAGTCCCGGGAAGCTGTCAGCCTCTCCGAATATCAGGCGCGACGCGTTAAAATCATCGCCCATTACCTTCTTCCTGTAATCAAGCGCGTAGCTGACACGTCTCCTGAAAAACGCCTCGTCAAATCTGTCATTGGTATTGCGTGAAATCAGCCTTACGCGGATCTTGGAATTGTCATTTATAAAGCCGCTGCCCATCCAGCTGCCCTTGTCTGAGATAACGTCAACAATGTCGCCGTTTTTGTACTCGCCGAGCACAGCGATTATTTCTTCGCCGTATACCCAGGGATGCCCCGATTTCAAAAGCTTTTCGGCTTTTTTATTTATCTGAACGATTGGAAAACCTCTGTCCATTTCTGCATTAGATCCTTCTTTATTTATGTCTATGGTATTTTACCACATATCGTCGTCATATTCCACAGTCAACAAATGGCATAATACCGATATAAGCCAGTATTATGCCATTTGAAAATGCAATCAATATGTTAATTATTTATTATATCAAATACATAAATCCAAGCAAAAGTCCGGCAATGCCGAAATTGAATGCAGAGAATTTGCCGATATAAGGCAGAGTCTTTCCCGGGTTATGCTTCATGTACTCTCTGAATGTGATCAGACTTGCAAGAGAAGCAATAAGCGTGCCGCATCCGCCGATATTAACGCCGACAAGCAAGTCTGCATAGTCGTTCGTGAATTTGGACAGCAATATTGCCGATGGCACATTGCTGATGCACTGGCAGCTAAGGGTGCTGAAAAGGAGTGTTCCGTGGCTTAACAGACCTTCAAAGAGTCTCTTAACGGCCTCTATTCTGGCCATATTGCCCGAGAAGACAAAGAATGCGGCGAACGTACCAAGAAGCGGATAATCGACCATTTTAAGTGCCTTTCGGTCAAGAAAGATAAGAGCCAACGGGATCACGATCAGCCCCGTCCAGTAAGGAACGATTCTGAACACAATAACTATCGAATATACGAAAAGCACCAGATATACGATCGTTCTCCACGCAGAAAGTCTGATCGGCTCATCTTTAAGTTCAAGCTTTTCAGGTTTCACGAAAATGATGCAGCACAATGTGATTGCCGCGATCGCAACGATAAACGGCGGAAACATAATGCTCATGAATTCGCCGGTCGGGATATTAAAATAACTATATAGATACAGGTTCTGAGGGTTGCCGAAAGGGGTAAGCATTCCTCCCAGATTGGCTGCTATATTCTGCATTATAAATGTAAAGGCCATCAGTTTTTCCTTGCCGGTCGTGGTCAGAACAAAATACCCAAGAGGCAGGAATGTAAGCAAAGCCATGTCATTCGCTATCAGCATTGAGCCGATAAAAGTGATATAAACAAGTGCCAGAATGGTAACGCGCGCATTGCCGAAAAGCTGCACGATCTTTCTTGCCAGAATGTAGAAAAAGCTTATGTTTTTCAGTGCGCAGACGACCGCCAGCACACAAAAAAGACAGGTAAGAGTCTTCCAGTCGAAATAATTAACATACTGTTTGTCGGGTGGGACAATTACAGCTGTGACACAAGCCGCGAGAATTGCAATACACAAAACGATGTTTTTTTTGATCCATTTGAGGATCTCATGAATATGAAGATGGTGTTTAAACCATCCAAGTACTATTGGCATACCGGCATCACTCCCCTCTTAAAATGCCTCTGACAAAAATTATATAATTCCTGTAATAAATATCTCTAATCCGATCGCGATCAGGATAATTCCGCCCAGTATCTGAGCTTTGTTCTTAATTCTGGTGCCGACGGCCTTGCCGATCTTTAGGCCCAGAACGCATATCCCGAAAGTTACAATTCCGATGATAAACGTATAAATCAATGCCTCCAATACGTTATATCCCGAGATCGTAAAGCCGACCGAAAGTGCATCGATAGACGTTGCAACGCCCTGCACGATAAGCGCCCAAAAGCCCACGGGCGCTGCCCCGTCTTCGTCTTCTCTTTTGTTTTTTATTCCCTCGATAAGCATCTTTCCGCCGATGAACAGCAATAAAGCAAGCGCTATCCACGGAATGAACTTTTCGAATTCGCTGAACAGATTGGCTGCGGTACTTACAAGGAGCCATCCGATAAGCGGCATGGCAATCTGGAAAATGCCGTATACTGCCGCAATTTCAGCCATTCTGGCTTTCTTCATCTCCGGCTCGTTAAGGCCGTTGACAAGAGATACCGAAAAAGCATCCATAGCCAGCCCGATTCCAAACAGCACACTATTCAGAAAGAATAAAAAGGTAAGATTCATTCTATTCAAACTGTGATGCATACAACTTGTAATATGCACCGCGTTTCTTCATAAGTTCTTCGTGGTTGCCCTGCTCGACAACGTCACCGTGATCAACTACAAGGATCTTGTCAGCATTCTGAATCGTAGACAAACGGTGTGCGATCGTAAAGCATGTTTTGCCCTTCATAATATCCTTCATGGCCTGCTGGACCTGACGTTCCGTACTGGTATCGACGTTACTTGTTGCCTCGTCCATGATCAGCATTTTGGCATCATACAGCATTGCGCGGGCGATCGTGAGAAGCTGCTTCTGACCCTTGGAAATATTACCGCCGTCCTCGCTGATGACAGTGTTATAGCCGTCAGGCAGTCTCATGATAAAGGCATGGATATGAGCCGCCTTTGCCGCGCGGATGACCTCTTCCATGGTGGCGTTTTCCTTGCCATAAGCAATGTTCTCGTAAATCGTTCCCCGGAATACCCAGGTATCCTGAAGGACCATTGCGTAAGAGCTTCTGAGGCTCTTGCGTGTGTAGCTTCTTATCTCACCTTCGTCAACCAGGATACGGCCGCTGTTAACGTCATAGAAGCGCATCAGCAAATTAATGATAGTCGTCTTGCCGGCGCCTGTGTGTCCGACGATTGCGATCTGCTCACCCGGCTGCGCATCAAGGCTCAGATCATGAAGTACTATCTTGTCTTTAAGATAGCCGAAGCTTATATGATCGATCTCGACGTGTCCTTTGACATTATCCAGCTCAACTGCGTCTTCAACATCCTCAGGTTCTTCTTTTTCATCAAGGAGCTTGAATACACGCTCCGCTGCGGAAAGTGCCGAAAAAAGCTCGTTGACAATGTTGGCGATCTCGTTTATCGGACCTGCAAATTTCCTTGAATACAGAACGAATGTGGACACATCTCCAAGTGAAATATTGCCAAGCATGTACATGATCGCGCCGAATATCGCAATAAGCGCTAATGACAGATTGTTGATGAATCCCATTACAGGTCCCATCATCATTCCGAGACGATCGGCATCATAATATGCGTCCCTTGCACCGGAGTTTACCTCGTCAAACTGACCGCGTGCGCGTTCCTCGTTAGCGTATGCCTGTATGGTCTTCTGTCCGCTTAAAAGTTCCTCAACAAGACCGTTCATCCGACCATAAGCTGCGGAACGTTTCGAATATCTCGGGACCGTCTTCTTACGCATAATTGTTGTAAATCCTATAGAAGCAGGAATCGTAATCAGCATTACGATACTGATAAGAGGAGATACAACGACCATCATTACCAGAGCTCCGACAATAGTAACAGCGCTTGTTATAAGCTGAACAATATCGGTCTGCATACATGTTCCGACAACATCTATGTCATAAGATACACGGCTGATAATATCACCCGCCGGGTTTTTGTCAAAGAATCCGACCGGAAGCCGCATCAGCTTGTCAAAGACGTCTTTACGCATGCGTTTTGTGATGTCCTTGCTGACATAGATCATAATGATGTTGATCGCTATCGTAAGCAGTGATGACGACACATAGAATATCAGCATCCTGATTACGTAATAGGTCACCTTATCAAAGTTTACGAGTCCGGCACCGGCTGCAGCTTCATTGATCGCAAGTCCTGCAAGCTTCGGTCCGATAAGGGCCATAACGTTACTGCCAATGCACAGAAGCGCTATGACAACAATAATTAACTTATATGCCTTAAGGTAGGAAACAAGGCGTTTCAGCGTCCCCTTAGTATCCTTAGGCTTTTTATCAGAAAAACTAACCGGCGGCATACCTTATTCCCTCCTCTCCCATCTGTGTATTATAAATATCGACATAATCCTGACATGAAGCCAGAAGTTCTTCATGAGTGCCGTATCCGATAATGCGGCCTTCATCCATAACAATGATCATATCAAGATTCATGATCGAGCTGATACGCTGAGCGATAACGATGGTCGTCGCATCTGCGTGATGTTCGTTGATCGCCTTTCTGAGGGCTGCATCAGTCTTATAATCGAGCGCACTGGAAGAATCATCCAGGACAAGGATCTCCGGATCCGATGCCAATGCTCTTGCAACCAGGACTCTTTGTCTCTGGCCGCCTGAAAGGTCTGAACCTTTGATTGCGACCTTATGCTCGAGTCCATCATCAAAATCATATACAAATTCCTCTGCCCTTGCATCAGCGACAGCGGCCTTGACCTTCTCTTCCCCAAGGTTGCGGCCGAATTCGATATTTTCCATCAAAGAATCCGCAAAAATTACATCATTCTGGAACACAACGCCGAATTTGCGTCTGAGTTCCTGAATATTCATAGTTCTGACATCCTTACCATCGACATATACATGGCCTTCTTCCGGATCATAAAATCTCATCAGCAAATTGATAATTGATGTTTTTCCGCAGCCGGTAGGACCGATAATTCCGAGTGACCCGCCTTTTGCGATAGTAAAGCTGATATTCTCAAGTGCTTTTCTGCTTTTCTCACCGCTGAAGGATGTCTCATTTTCCTCATTGGCCTTAATGCCGTAGTTGAATGTAACATCATCAAAAATGATATAGTCGCCGCCCTCAGGTGCAGTTGCGTCCTCTTCAGGTATCTGATAAAGATCCGGCTTCATATTAGATACAGCGCTTATACGCTGAGCAGAAGCATTAGCCTTGGAGAGCATGAGAAATACTCTGCTAAGACCCATAACTGACTGCAGGATAAGGTTGAAATATGTAAGGAATGACAGGATAACAGCCGGCTTGATCTGCCCGGCATTTACTCTTTTGGCTCCGACAAATACAACAAGTACGAGACCGATATTGAGGAACAGCGTCATAAGAGGTCCCGGCAATGACATGATCATGCCGGCCTTTTGTTCTTGTTTATTCATATCACGGTTGCCGGTTTCAAAACGGTCTTTCTCGTATTCTTCTTTGGAAAGAGCCTTAACGACGCGGATTCCCGTAATATTCTCGCGCATGATGCGGACAATATTATCAAGGCGCTTCTGAACCTCTGTATAAAGAGGAATACCCTTAAATGAGATAGTAACAACAATTACTATAACAATAGGTACCATTACACACAGGATCAACGCAAGACCCGGGTCCATGGTGAAGGTAATGAGAATACCTCCGATAAGCATGAACGGTGCTCTGATACCGATCGAAATAATGCCCCTTGTCGCATCCTGAAGGTTGTATGAGTCTGACGTCATACGGGATGTAAGTGAAGGAAGACCGAATTCATCTACCTGTTTGCCTGCAAGATAAATCGAGCTTTCGAACAGGTCTTTACGGATATGATATGCGCATCTTGAAGATACTCTGACTGCTGTAACATTGGCAGAAGCGTTAACAACTCCACAGACAACAGCCGTCAGGATCATGATCAAACCCCAGATAATAACAAGCCTGATATCTTTCTGGGGCACAATATTATCAAGCAAATGCTCCAAGATATACGGCAGGGCCAGTTCGATTATAGTTGCGGCGAATTTCAGGAACACCGCAAGTATCGACAGCCACTTGTACTTCTTCATATAACTTAAAATAAATTTCATGAGAAGCACCACCTCCTAACTGCATGGGCATCATAACAAAACAATAAGGCCGTCATCAATCGACAGCCTAAATACGATTCCTATTTTACCAGAATAATAAAACAAGAAAATTCAAAATGATGACCCAGTTTTTTTGTTTATATTATACGCTTGTGTGAATTATTCTGTAAAGCTAATTTTACTGCAAAAAAGGTGCCGAATAAGGCACCTTTTGCATAGTTAAGTGTGTAATGTGAGTTACATCAAACCCTCGTTTTTCAGCTTTCTTTCCAGCTGTGAACGGTTCTCTGTATTCTCCAGCGCAGTTTCCACGGTGATCTTGCCCGCTTTTATCAGCTTCATCAGGGCGGTATTCAATGAGCACATAGTTCCGTCATCCGTATCGCTGATAACTGAATTAAACTGATATGTTTTGCCTTCCCTGATAAGGTTCTGGATCGCCGGTGTCACAGTCATAATTTCAAATACAGGTACAAGTCCGCCGTCAACAGTCGGGAGAAGTTTCTGGCAGACTACGCAGCGAAGCACTCTTGCAAGCTGAGCCCTTACCTGGTGCTGCTTCTTCTCAGGGAATGTATCAACTATACGGTCTACGGTGTCAGCCGATGAAAGTGTATGCATTGAGCTGAAGATCAACTGACCTGTTTCAGCTGCGGTAATGACGACCTCCATGGTCTCCTCATCTCGTACCTCTCCAAGAAGAACTACATCGGGACTTTCACGAAGCGCTGCACGAAGGCCGGTGATGAAATTCTCCGTATCAACGAAGACTTCTCTTTGAATAACTATGCTCTTCTTATGTGTGTGGATGATCTCGATAGGATCTTCCATTGTAACGATCGTCTTTTCCTGATTTTTGTTGATCTCGTCGATTATGCAGGCCAGTGTGGTCGATTTGCCGCTTCCTGCAGGACCTGTTACAAGAACCAGGCCTTCCTTAAAGCGGCAAAGATCCAGGATATTTTTCGGGATATTGAATTCCTCTGCCGACGGAACGCCAAATTGGATGACCCTGATAACTGCGGAGAGTGAGCCTCTTTGTCTAAATATATTGGCACGGAATCTTCCGCATCCGGGCAGCGCAAATGAGAAGTCATCCTCGCCCTTAACATCAAAAGGACGGTCCTCCTGCTCATATAGACTCTTTATCAGCTCTTCGAGTTCGTCAGGCATAAGCCTTTTTTCCGAGTTGACCCTGCACTGACGCCCGTTAACTTTGTACGTCAAAGGAAGTCCGCCTATAAGGAAGACGTCCGCAGCGCCCATTTCACAACCTTTTTTAAGTATTTCCTTGATATCCAGCATTTGATCACAACCTCATTTCTGCCGTTACTTTACATGTAATGATATTTCATCCGTCCACTCTGTCAGAAGATCCCAGCGTCTTATCTTCATAGTGCCGTCTCCGACAGTCACCTCAACAGTCAGCGTGTGGCCTTTTCCATCCGTGAATTCGCCTGACAGAGTTCCGTCACTGCCGTCATTTAAATCGATGCCGGCAAGCCACCTGTTGGCCTGATTGGTGCATTCCTGAACCGCGTCAATATAATCAGCCTGCTTCCTGGCTCTTGCAACATCTGACTTGGCTGTCGCGACCTCAAGAGTACCGACTACCGCACTGACAAGCACTACCATCAGGATAATTATCGCCATTGTGGAGATCCCGTTTTTCATCGACTGATCACCTCCAATATAGCTGCTTTCTCGCAAGATAGCGAATATATGATGTCAGAGCCGGATAAAACGCTTATTTCAGCATATTTCATCTCCTCATCGGCAGACAAAACGATATTAAGCGTCAATTCACCGTCTTCTGCTATGATCTCATCACCGCTTACACTCCCGTCCAGAAGCCGGGCAAGTGTCTCTTCATCATGCGTTGCGTAAAAACAATCTGAAGCGGAAGCTGCCCATGTAACAGCCCTGGTCATAGCATTTGCTGACTGCTCTTTCTTAATGGCGCCTACGCACAATACAGATATTACAGTGACGGCGGCAATCGCAATCACGCTTATAAATAAATTTAAAATTCCGGGCAAACGATTCTTCATCTTTCGCCTCCGCAATAAACCCTGACGAACCCGCTGCCATACTCAGTATTTACACGAATCAGCCCATCAAGAACATATTCGACCTCAAATGTATCAAGCTTCAGGACCTGTTCAGCGTTTTCCGGATTCTGTGGCGATTCTGCGAGTGCATATTCTTCCATCAGATATCCGCCGAATGCATATATTCGCTGCTCATATGTATATGTTCCGTCTGACTCGCTCAGGATGAGCATGCCATCTCTTATTGAAACGGCTCTGTATTTATCCTGGGCTCTTATCTGGGTCCTGATATAAGACACAGTGCCTCTTAAGTTGTCGGAAGCATCCCTGCTTTTGGTAATGGAATTATAGCTGACCGATCCCATGATGGTGATCAGCAGCACCCCGACAACCGCAACGAAGGCCGTAGCCACATATGAAAAAGATGAGAAACTGCGCGTCTTATTCATTTTGCAAGCACCTTGACCTTCGGAGGTCTGTTTGAGGCAAAGCATTCGTATTCTACAATAAACCTCTTATGATCGACCATCACTCCGTAAGCCGTTTCAAGATAAGCGAAGTTGTCCGGATACACGCCTTCTACACTGTAGCACTGAAAAGCCGCGTGAAGAATAGAATCACGCAGTGACTCTGTATTGTTCTTGGTCAGGCTGTTGTCGATCGCCGTTACAAATACCGTAATTGCGATCACAGCTGCCAGGACGCAGACTATGATCAGGAATACTCTTCCTTTCTTACCTTTGGCTTTTTTCTTTTTCATTATAATATCAGCCCATTGCTGCGACGATTCCGATCAAAGGAAGCATGATTGAAAGAAGTGACAGCCCGACTGCAAGCATGAAAAATGCTGTCAGGATCGGCTCCGTCTTCTCTATCAGGCTTTCAGACTGAAGCTCCGCTGACTCAAAAAGCATTCCGCGGATCTTGTGGAAAGCTTCTTCGGTCTCGCCATTTTGGAGTGCAGAAAACAGGATGTGTGTGCACACAGGCGGCAGCACCTTCTCATCCGTAAAGATCTCAGCAATATTCTCACCTTTCAGAACTCTTTCGGCACATCTTTCAGCGCTTTCCTTGAGGTTTGGGTTGGTTACATTTCTCGCTGCCTGTTCAAATGCCGCATCCGGTGACAGACCTCCGGACATCATAACATCGATGTCACTAATGAACATTGCTTTGCTGAAAAGAAGCGCAAGATTTCGGGTTATGCGGTTATTTGTCCACAATTTGTTAATGAACGCATTTCCTGCTTCCGTTCTCTTGCAAAGAGCCAGAATGATCGCAAATATAAGGATCAGAACAACTACGCCGAAAGCGACGCCGCCGATAACATATGAACCTGTTACATAAAGTGACGCGTTACCGCCAAGCGATGTGTAAAGATCGGAGATAGCAGGAAGTATACCGAGAATGAAAACAGCCATTATGATGGCAATTATGAGAAGAAGCATCAAAGGCCTCTTAAGGGCGGACTTCACGAGCTCATCTGTCTGTCTGCGTTGCTCATAATACAGGCTGAGGGCATCTGTAACGTCCTCTAATTTGCCGCATTCCTCGGCAGAACGTATCATTCCGAGAGCGTAATCCGGAAATGCCCCGACCTCTTCCATCGCCTGTGCAAGACTCTTCCCGTCGTTGACAAGGGCCGTCATTTGCTTAAGATAAGGCGCAAAAACCGCGTCCTGACAGTCATCTGCCAGAACCGCGAGTATCTCATCCATCGGAACGCCCGACTGGATCATGATCGACACGTCGTTGAAGAAGACGCTTATTGTTTCGTAGGAAAGTGATTTTTTCATATATCGAACCCCGATAATCTATTAATTTGTATTTTAGCAGAACCCAGCCGGGAAAGGAAGAAAAAAAGTCCCAAAGCCGAAGCTTTGGGACTGAAATATCTATAACATTTATGATTCTGATTCATCAAGAGCCGAATTGATAAGACACATAAGTTCCAGCGCACTTCTGAACGGGATCTTCTGCTTCTTCTCAATCCATTCTATCGTCCCCTGCCATGTGTTGTTCTCACGGCTGAGGATCTGAATGATAAACTTATTCTTATTATCGCCTAATGCATCAAATAATATGTTATCCATTCGTAATCTCCAAAATGATAATAACAACTATCGGTCACACAGATATCACACTGAGCGAAAAACTTGCCGTTATTCGGCAGACAATTCATCGATCCAGGAAAGAAATTCAAGCGAACTCTTAAATCTGAAAGCCAGCTTGCCATCGGTCTCCTTGACAAGTCCCTGCCACTCTGCGTTGTGTCTGGAGAGCATTACCATATCAAATGTGAAGGTACCTCCGCTGCGCTGTCTGATCTCATCTGACGTATGAAATCTTTCAGGTGTTCCGTTGTAGGACTTGTACAGCTTATCCTGCTTTCTGAAACTCCTGATAACCTGGTGTGGCTGCGGCTGTCCGATAAGATCAAAGGCTTCGTCTATCTTCACAATGAACTCTCTCTTGTTAGAAAAAGCAAGATCGTCCTCAAGCGCAACCGCGCAGATAACGCCTTTAAGGTCCTTGCCTTTTTCATCGAGGCAAACTCGTATGCAA
Organism: Lachnospiraceae bacterium; assembly: GCA_045627365.1. GTDB lineage: Bacteria > Bacillota > Clostridia > Lachnospirales > Lachnospiraceae > RGIG5612. The sequence goes on along the minus strand of JAZQNN010000049.1, from coordinate 12,703 downwards.
TTCACCGGAAACTGCTGTGCTATAGCCATCCATTTCTCCTGATATCAGTTACCCAAATTATAAAAGCCGCATGTCACGCGACGGTCACATTTCACCGATCATTTCACTTAAATCAAAATCCAGGCGTACTCTGTACTTGGTTTTGCCTGTGAAGAATCGCTCCCTGATTCTGTCAAGTACCATCTTGGCTGACTCGTACTGACATGTCGGAAGAAGAACAAGATACTGGCTCTCAGAATATCTCGCTACAACATCACCGGTTCTCAGTGAATTCGTAAGGACTTCTCTGAGCGCGTGTGCGGCGATCTTTAAGACATCGCGGTATTCGCTCATCTCAGGCGTAACACTTCTGTCCGGAACGATATTGATAAGTGCCAGGAAGGTCGAATATCCCATTCTGTCGATCCTTGAACGCTGGAGTTGATATATCTGCTTGAAAACGCCATACTCGCATATGAACGCGCCCTTGCTGTTCTCTTCGCACAGGTCCTCAACGATCGTAGCAAGGCTCGTCTCGCCCTCATGTACCTGAACCATCAGTGTCCTGTAAAGAAGCTGCGACCTTGCGGACATCTTAACGCCCAGATTGTCGTATAAGATGTTCGATGCCTTATTGTAGTATTCGCATGCCAAGCGGTATTTGCCCTGGCCATACAGAGCCTTTATATACCAGTAATAAAGATTCTCATTCAGTGCATCTTCCTTAATAGCGGACTTGCACACAGACTCCATCTCTTCGAAGTCGTTCTTCTCATCAAGAAGCTCACAGTACTTGATGACCGTGGTCTCATATACTGAAAAATAGTAAGTTGATAAAGACGCGATCCAATACAGATCATTGTATCCGGAAAACATCTGTCCCTTATATAAATCAGTCATCGACTTATATATCTGAAGCTTCTCATCGCGCTTCATGTCCTCACGGACACTCTGCAGAAGGGCTTCAAACTGCTCTGTATCTATCTTCAAAGATATCTGGGAATTCCAGCTGTAAAAGCCCTTTCCTGTAATAATTAAATCATATTCAGGCCAGATCTCATTTAATGTCTTGCGAAGCCTGTAAACAAGGTTCTTCAAAGCACCTGCCGGATTATCACTGGACTCGTCCGGCCAGAGAGCCTCGATCATATCCTGAATAGAACATTGGTCTTTGTGGTGGCAAAGAAAATAACACAAAAGTTTAGCAAGCTGCGCCGAACGAAGAGCTTCTACCGAAAGCTCACCGTTCATACCTTCCATATGCAAGCCGCCAAATAGCTTTACATTGATTACCTTGTCGGTCATATCCAATATTCTCCTGATGCAAAAAACCGGAGCCAACTATATGGCTCCGGTCAATCATAGCACTATTTGAATTAGTTTTCAATTATTTGGGAAATTTATTTTTATAAATTATTCTTCTTCCTTCTTCTTTCTGGTTGCAAGGATCACGATGATTCCGGCTACTACAGCACCAGCTACTGCATATGGCCACCAGATCTTGCCATTCTTGCCGCCTGCAAGAGGAGCTGTCGGGTCTGTAATAACTTCTTCGCTTGATGCTTCCGGTCCGTTAAGAGGAGCTGTTGATTCGGTGATCTCTTCTGTTGAAGGCTCTACAACTGTTGTCTCAGCCTCAGCGTTCTGGTTCTCATTATTGAAATCGTTGAAGTCACCGAAGTTCTCTTCGTTCTCGAGTACGTTGCCGCCTTCAGCCTGGCCCTGGCCACCCTGGCCCTGACCACCGTTGCCGCCGCCACCGTTTACATTAGCGATATCAGCGTTCTGTACATCTGAAGGATCACGGTAGTATACATAGTATCCGGCTCTCTCTGTGGTGTAAGGGATCGTAAGAACATCGCCCTGGCCTGAAAGTCTGATGTAGTTCTTGCCGCCCTTTGCGTAGGTTGCCGGGCAGTCGATTGTTGCGGTCTCACCAGCAAGGATAGTTACGTCGATTGTCTCAAGGACTGTGTTGTTGGATACGCACTTGAAAACGATCTTGAGGTTCTTCTCTGCATCAACTACAACGCCTGCTTCTGTGTAGTAAAGGTATACTGATGTAGAAGCCTTTGAGTCGTAGTTACGCTCGAACATATGGTTCTGTGATGCATCGATGTAGTAAGTCTTTCCACCAACTTCAAGTGAGAATGCCGGTGTGAATGTTGCTACGGATGAAGGTGTTACAACAACTGTCTTTGATTCGAGCTGTGCACCTGAAACTGCGTCTACCATATAGAAGTTCCAGTTGTATGGCTCGCCATCGACCCATACATAATCCGGCTTGTAAGGCTCAACAGGAGTGGTCTCTTCAATAGCTTCCTCAACATACTTGATCGTTGAACGAAGAACCGGGCTGTAGTAATTGAATGTAACAGCTGCAGGAGCCTGCGGATCTCTGTTGTAGGTCTTGCCGTTCTTCTCGATCGATGCAGGTGCGTTTACAACTACATCTCCGCCATAGTAGCTAACCTTAACGCTCTCGCCGCCAAGCTTGTTGCCCTTAGCATCTACGAAATCAACTGTAGCATCAAGATCTGCCGGGCTGTACAGTTCAAAATTGAAGTTGTATGAAGCCTTGCCGTACTTGATAACCTGAGTGGTAGCTACATCGCTGAGCTGATACTGACGTCCGTCATACCATACAACGCTGTCTGCTGTGTACTCGAAGTTGCCGCCGTAGTAAACTGCTCCGTTGCTCTGTGTGTAAGAAGCTACAACACCGCCACCAGCATAGAGTGTATAACTTACATTATAAGAATGAGCTCTGATGCTTCTTACGAGGGAAGTCTTCTTACCGGTTGCTTTGTCCAGGAGCATGATCTGGTAGTCAGTGTTAGGATCTGAAAGGATCATGGTTCCGTTTGTAGCTTCAGCGGTCTTGATCTGTGAGCCATTAGCGAAAAGATAATATACGGTGTTGGCGTCACATCCTGATAAAACTACCTGCTGATAATTTGGGCTGTCTGATACGATAGGAGTAACAGCCATGTTCTCATCAGCTGCTGCAGTAATGGTCATTCCTGCGAAGCAAGCAATGAATACTGCGATGATTGAAATAATTGAAACTAACTTTTTCATTTTTTGTTTTCCCTTCACTTAAAGTGCAGATTTCTTGTTCTTTCTGACCATAAGATAATCCAACTTGGTCACACGAACGTAACATCGCATAACTTTTTGTGACTTTGTGTTATTTTTTTATTCTTTTTTTCTCAAGTACTATTGCGCTTGCAAGAATGCCTGCCATAGCTATTGCTGCCAGCATTGCCATGAGCGGAGCGTTGAATGCATCGCCGGTATTGACCGGTTTGAAGATACCTGCATCCCATGTCATATCGAAGACACCTGTCGGCAGATAGAATGCTTCACTGTAGTACTTGTTGTTGCCTGCCGGTCTGGATGCATCGGAGTCAACATCAGCCTCGCCTCTATTATACTTAGTATATACATATCCCTGAGGCAGATAGAATGCTACTCTGTAATAACCCTTTTCAAGATCCGGGAACAGATAGTAGCCTTCCTCGTCAGTTACTGTTTCTGCAATAACTGCCCAGGCACTGTCATCCATGCCGTCCTCTGAAGAGTTCTTCTCCAGTTCAACCTTTACGCCCGGAACACCGATGTGTGTATCTGACTGAAGTCCATCGTAATCTGTGTCGTACCATACATAGTCACCGATCGCGCCGAGAATCCTGTAGATACCGCAGTCCCAGGTCGGGTCTGTCTCGCCGTATTCAGGCTTAATATAAGATGTTACATATCCGCCGTCTACATTCTCAAGATCGCCGATAACCGGAAGGATTCCAGGAACAAATGACGGAATTGCATCTGAGTCAATCGTTGAATCATCGCCTGAATTCAGGGTCGTAATAACGGTATCCTGATCAAATGCGAATACTACTCTGTATCTTACATTAATATACTTACTGCTCTTAAGGTCGTAGAACATGTACCAACCTGTTTCGTCAGTAGTTGTGTAATCAATTGTTTCCCAAGGTGCAGACTGGCTGCCGGACTGCATCTGAAGGAATACAGGCTGATCAGCTATCGGAGTTTCTTCAGGATCCTGAAGTCCGTCCTTGTTCTCATCAAGCCATACATAGTCGCCGATCGCACTGTACATACGTGCACCGCCGTCCCATGTCAGTGAAATCTGATCCTGTGCAAGGCGAATACGCTGGATGAATCCCTGGGTTCTGTCAATTGTTCCATCTTCATTTGTCGGGAAGATGTTAACGTCTGAATCAAATAATTCATCGTCTGCCGGCATGAAGATACTCTTTTCCTCAATAACGTTAGGCTCAACTCCGAGGTATCTCTCAGGATAAATGAACTTAACTGCGTAGTCATGGTACTCTGTCGGGAATATCAGTTTGTCGAAGAAGTATCTTCCGTCTGCGCCAACGGTCTGTTCTGCAAGGAGGATAGTCGGCTCCATATTTTCATCGAAATCATAAAGCTGAACTACTGTTCCAAGCAGCGGCAGATGATATTCGTTGGACAAATCGTTGTAGTCCGCATCATCAAATGCGAATCCGCCAAGCGCGCTGTATACTACCAGACCCGCATCCCATCTGAGGTCAGAATTGGTATCCTTGCCCTCATAGCGTTCTTCTTCAAGAACACTCAGGTACAGGTCGATAATGTCTGTACGCATTATTCTCTCATCCTCATCCTGCGGATACTTAGCGTCTGAATCAAAGTCGCTCTTAGTAGCTGAGGTCGAAGGTGTCGTGAATGCGTATTTGTAAGTGTAGCCTGATGTCTCATCATCAGGATCTTTGAGCTTCTGAAGCGTTGATGTGTCGAATTCAACAACATACTGACCTTCAAAAAGATCTTCGAACAGATACAGGCCGTTTTCATCGGTCTCTGTTCTTGCAAAGTAATCAGACTCAACTTCGCCGTCTACTACTCTGTAAAGGTATACAGGAACTCCCGGAACACCCTTCTCACTTGTATCCTGAACACCGTTCATGTTCATATCAAGCCATACGTAGTTACCAAGGCTCATAGCCTGTACAAGACCTGCGTCAATAGTCATATTGTCTTCGCCATAGATCTTGCCGTCTTCCTTACGTGTAACGTGAAGTGAGATGACTTCGCTGTATCCGCCGAGATCAGCATTGGAATCGACTGTTATATCTTCACCTGCGTTCTGGAGCGTGAATGTCATGTTCTTAGGTTTGATAAATCTTACCTGATACTCATAATATTCATCATGAACATATGCTGTCGGTGAAGTCTCATCTTCTGTATGACCATCCTTGAGGTACTTGCAGTTCAGTCTTTCGAACTTGTAGTAACCAAGTGAATCTGTCTCGGTGGTAGCAATTGTATTGATCGATCTGGTCTCTACATCGCCTACCATGAAGTAATGATTCTCAATAAGCTCAACCCTTACGCCGGGAACAGGTTTCTCATCTTCATCCTGGATGCCGTCGAGGTTACTGTCAAGCCATACATAATCGCCGATCGAACCAAACGGAAGTACAAGCTGTGCCTTAACGAGTGCAGGCTCTACGAACAGCTCATAGTTGGTCTTGGTCGTCTCATCATATACCGCACCGGTCTTGATTACTGCAAGTGCTGCTGAGTTGTTCATCAGCTTGCCGTAGTAATCAGGGATCTGCTCAACTGAGTAGCCAGGCGCTCTCATCTCGAGCACGAACTGGCATGAGCCGCCGCCTGCAGGAAGTCCTTCGCCTGCAAACTGTACATCAATACCAAGTGCCTTAGCCTGCTCGGAATCTTCACCAAGTCCTTCGGTCCAGCCTACCTCAGCCCACTTTGGATCATCGTAGTACAGAGGTCTGAGCAAATCATCTTCGTGAGCGTCTGTTCCGTCGCAATTAGGAACAACATCGCTGTAATAATATGTTATTGTATCGCCTTCCCTGCCGCCTGTTACTCCAAGGAGCAGCATTGGCTCTTCTGCCTCACCGAACGGAACAGTGGTATTTCTCGGGATGTTGTAAGTAATATATGTATCATCCTCACCCGGGAATACATCGATGAGTTTTGCATGTGAAATCGGTGTGCTTGTATAGTTATAAACGGTCAGACGATAGTAAAGCTTATCTGCAGCATTGATCTGTGCAGTTCTGGTCGTTGACCAGTTGATTCCGTCAGGGCTGACTTCCTTAACAAGCTGTACCTTGTCAACAGAGGTTACGATCGCACTGTCTGTGCTGTTTACGTACTCTCTTTCTGCAGAAGTTTCCTCACCCTCAGGGAATGCCTTGTTAGCTGTTTCGTTATCAACGAGCGGCTGCTTCGGAACATTGGTGAAGCTTAATCCCTTAGGATTCTCCTTGGTAGGCGCGAGCTTCTTGTTGCTGCTCATGTAGCCTGGGATTACAAGGTCAATTCCTGATTTATCGAGGTAGTTGATCTGACCTTCGAATACGATGTACATATACTCATTCGGAGCAAGATCAACACCTTCATTAAATACAAATGTGTACTGATCTGACTTATGCTCTTCGTCTTCAATGTACTGGTCGTCGCCAAGTGCCTTGATTGCTGAAGGAACGTTCTCCTTAGCAACTGAGAAATTGCTCTCACTGAGGATAAATTCGCTGTCATCTGCAGCATGTTTGTAAACCTTGAACAGGCTGCCTGCATCGTCTTCTGAAATAACTACGTCTGCAGGAAGCTTGAATGAAAGGACAGGCTGCTCTACGATCTTGTCAGCTTCGTCAGATCTGTTAAATCCGGTTACCTGGAAGTGGATCGTCTCGCCCATTGCAAATGTGCTCTTAGAATCTGTGATCTCAGTAAGAACTTCAATTACGGGAAGCTGTTCCTTAAGCTCAGGGAATATGGTCTCAACGATATTGGAGTTAAGCTCTACAAGAGTCTTGATCTGCTCTTTTCCGTCTGCGTCGAGATATGTGTCATTCCAAAGGATGTGTCCACTGTTGGTAATTCTTCTGGTTTCGTAATCTTCAGCTGTGGTGTCCTCCATCTTCTTGAAGGTTACCTGAAGGATGATACCTTCTGAGGTGAATCTCTCAAGAGTATTGGTGTAAACGACCTTAACTGCGATTACTTCATCGGTTCCGAACGATACTGTCTGGGCTGTGCTTACATCTGTAAGAAGCTCATAAGGTACCTCATCGAATTCGTTGTTGCCGGCGGTCATAACATAAACGATCGCGCCGACCTTCTTGCTGGTATCGCCGTTGAGTGCAGGATTGATAGTAACTGAATCGTACTTGTAATCAGCCTCATCCATCTTGCCGGTCCATACGTACTTACCTGTTTCAATACCGTAAGACTTCATACCATATTCGGTTGCTGCGTTTGTGCTGCTTGCTCCGTCGATAATGGTAAGATTCTTGATCGGCTTCTCATTGGTGCCATCACCGTAACCGTCAAGTTTGTACTCTACGGTGTACGGATCTGTGATCAGACTCTTAGGAGCTCCTACGCTGTCAACCCAGGTATCGTCTGCGCCGTCATACTCTCTTACGGCCTTTTCGAGTTCTGCGCTAAGTCCTACGAGTGCGTCTACTTTCTTATTAGTTACCTTAATGCAGTTCTTGCCGCCGTTCTTGTCGAATGCAGGAACATGGATCGGGTAAAGCTTGATGATCCACTCAAGTGCTTTCTCGCCTGTAGTAACATCTGTGCCTGTTGCTTCGTTGAAGCCTCCGTCAAGTGAGTAATCTGAAGGAGCCTTAACCTCAACGATCTTATACTCCGTTCCTTCCATGGATGCAGGAATAAGAGCTGATACGGCTGCGCCGTTGCTGTCTGTTGTCAGAGTTGCGATCGGAGTTTCTGCCCAGCCTGATTCGGTCTTGGCATATACTTCGAATTTCGCGTTCTTAAGCTTGAGCTCCTCGTTGTCTGCATCTAACTTCAGGATGCGGAGTTTGCCCTGATCTGCCTCATCGGTAAACTCAACGGAAACATTGAGTTTTTCCTTGTTGGCGTCAGTATTGTTCTCTATATCCTTAACGGTCATACCGTCGGAAATGATTACTTTCTTGGCAACAGGATCAATTGCGTATCCGGCCTGGGTCACAGCATCTGAAGGCTGCTCTTTGATCCAGTACTCGCCCGGATCAAGGTAATCCCAGGTGATCTTGCCGCTGCCGTCTGATACCTTGTCAGCAATGTCTGTAGATGATACAACATTGCCATCTGCATCATATGTCTTGGTCTGTGCCCTTACTGTGCAGTCAGCATCTGTGAACAGAGCGAATTTAGCGCCGGCAAGGATCTTCTTGCTGGTTTCTCCTGTGTAATCAATACCATACTTGGTAAGTGATACAGAACCCTTAGGGCTGTTGTATGCCTTAACGCCTGTTGTAGTGCCGGCCTTGATCTCGAATTCGATAGGCTCGGTGGAGATCGTGAACTGAACGGTGTGCTTTACATTTGAGCTGTCAGTATACTGGTAGATAAAGTTGCCTGTTCCGTTCTCTTTCTCGATCACGCGGTATTTGCCCGGCATCATGGCACCTGAAACCTTAACAGGCTGATCCATGTTGATGTACGGAGTTCCCTCGTCATCCAGTCTGATCCACTTGGACTCAGTCTCATCCCACTTTTCAAGGAAGAACTGTGCATTTACAAGTCCTGTAAGAAGTTCAGGATCAAGTGTGCTGTTACCGTCAAACTTGCGAAGTTCGAATCTTCCCTTGTCAGGAATGTTAACAATGATGTTGCCGGTTACAGGCTGTGTCTTGCCTTCGTCATAGTAAAAGCCTTCCTCAGGGATCTTGGAATCTACAAATTCTGTTCCGTCAGCATTGTAAAGCTTAGCGTCTGTCTTGTTGTCCTTGATCTCTGCCCACCACTGAAGCTGAACAACATCAGGATCGCTGCAGTAAGCCGGATCTAATGTTGTCTCAACTACTTCATACCAGCCTGCCGGAAGTCTTTCACTTGTGCCGTCACCGTTAGTGTCGGTTGTGATGTGACCGTCGCGTGTGGTAGCTGTATGAACATCGCCGCATGCGTCGACCTTGTACAGTGAGAACTCTACTCCGCTAAGAGGAACAGGCTCTGACTTCTCGTCGACAACGCTCTGCCATGAGCCCCACTTGTGGAGTGTCAATGTTCCCCAAGGATCATTGTAAGCGTTCTGTTTGCTGCCGTTTGTTGCATCTGCATTGATCGTAAATGTGTCGGCGCTGTTAAGTCCCTTGCCATACTCAACTATTACTTCGTAGATGTTAGGATCAGCGGTGTACTTATCAGGTGCTGAAATTTCCTTTACGTAGTATGTTGTTGCGGTTGCGTCGTATGTAAGAGGTCCTTCGGTAAGGCTTCCGAATGTTACAACACCGCTTGCATTGGATGTAGCAGTAAGGAGTGCCTTGGCTGTAAGCTCTTCAGCATCTGTAAGCTGTGCATCCTCAAGTTTGGTAAAGAGACCGAACTTAGCACCCTGAAGGTTCTTCATACCGGTCGTGGTGAATCCTTCAACGTAGTTGCGATCCCACTTGGTGAACTGGATATTGAAGTACTTCTTATTCTTAAGTGTTTCTTCGTTGACCTTAACGGTGTTGCTCTGTACCGTAAACGGTCCGTAAATTGTGCCAACGCCTGCATAGCTGGTGTTGCTGCCAAGGCTTGCCTCTTTGATCCAGTACTGAGCCGGTGTCTCGGCAGTACCCGGTGTAAGAAGCGGTGATACAGCCTTGCCGTCAGCACCGGTAGCTGTCATCTTGGCATCTTTGCCGTCGATATCCTTAGCCTTAACTGTGCAGTCAGCGTCTGTGTAAATATCGAATATTACGCCCTGAAGCGGTGCTCCGCTGTTGGCGTCAACTTTGGTTACCTGGAACTTGCCATAAGTCGTATCGTTGATGAACGGGTACGGCATGTCTGCGCGCTGATCCCAGGTATATGTCTTATCATTAGGATAGTTAGTAGTTACACCAGGATATACTACAACCTTATAAGGAGTAGTATTCGGTGTGAAGTATTTAGCTGCTTCTGAGCCTTCAACCGGATCAGTCTCCTGGATCCAGTAAACACCTGCGTCGAGCAGCTTACTTGTTGCTGCTACTGCGGCATCAACGGTCGTCAATGTCTCAACGAGTTCGTTGGTCATATTACCGTCCTTGTCAGCCTTGTAGATATTGAATCTTGCGCCTACAAGCTGCTCAAATCCGGTAACAAGCTCGCCGTTAAATACGCCTGCTTTCCAGATAGAGATATTACCTTTCTTTCTGTTAACGATGATGATCGGGCTGGTTGCCTTTACATCGCTGCTCGGCTCTGTATTGGTTACATTCGCGCTCAGATCAACATTGTAGCTGTCCTTGATCGAATCGAAACCATAAACTGATCCTGTGGTCTTGCCTGCTTCGACTGTAATGTAAATGTCGTTGGCCGGTGTTCTGTCTGCAAGTGCGGTTTGATCAGCTATCTCTTGCAGCATGTAAGTACCCGGCTCAAGAAGACCTGAAGTGTAAACACCACTGGAGTTGGTCTTGATCGTTACTCTTCCGGAGAGTGAACCGTCAGCACCAACTTTGTAGAGGTAGAACTGTATACCGGACATGATCGTGCCGTTCTCGTCTACCTTCTTAATTGCAAAACGTCCGTATTCTGCGAGGTTGTAGAAACGATCTGATGTACCGTAGGACGTGCCGCTTGGGTAAGAGAATGTAACTTTACCCTTGCTGTCGATAGTAGCTACCTTGTATGGATGAAGGCCCTTGGCATCAAAGCCGTTTTCATCATAGCCTTCCGGCCAGTTGACTCCTGCAACTGTTTTATCCTCTACTACAATGTATACACCCTCAGGAAGAAGAACTGATGTGTATGTACCTGAAGCAGATGTTCCTTCAGCGACCTTATCACCGAGGATGTACTTGGAACCGTTCTTGTGAAGGTAAAGTCCTGAAGCATCGGAAACAGCCTTGTAAATGCTGAAGTGAACGCCGGAAATGCTTACTTCTTCTCTGCCGGTCTCCGGAGTATTGACATATGCTCTCTTGGTAACCTTGATATTTCCAAGGTATCCGTCGTTGACCTTAAGTTCCTCTGTGAATCCCTGACCGTCATCTCTTACGGTTACAACAAATGTCTGTGTATTAAGTGCATAATTTGTCGGAGGAATAGCCTCTACGATGTAGTAGGTGCGTCCCGGAACAAGATTATTGAATACGAATATGCCTTCAGCAACTGTTGATGTTTCAACAATTCCGTAATCAGGATCTTTGCTGGTAAGAAGTGCGTTGATTGCAGTTGCATCAACTGTATATCCTTCATACTTGCCGGTTGACTCATTATATCCGTATGTAATGTAAGGAGCCATCGCATTCTTGAATGCGGTTGCTTCAGCATCTGTTGCAAATGCTGCAAATACAGCTCCGTCAACTGACTTACCGTCAACGCCGGTCTTAATGCCGACAGCTGCTGTGGTAAAGTCAACGAACTGGTCAACTGTCTCTTTATTGGCCTCAAGTGTGAATGGGCCATGCCAGTAATCGCCATCCTCCGGTGCCCATGGTCCGGGGATAACTGCGCCTGTTTCAGGATCAACTATCTTAGTCTCATCTCTGAAAACTTCCTGGATCCAGTATTTGTTAAGGCTTCCTTCCTCACCCGGATCAAGTTCGATCGTGATCGTTGAACCTGCTCCGTCAGTACCTGACTGAAGGAAGGTGTATCCTGACTGCTTGGATGCAGCTGCGTCAAGCTTGCGAACCTTAACGCCTGTATCTGTGGTTACGGTTCCGTTCGGATCTTCGATATAAACCTCGAACTCAGCGCCGTTAAGAAGATCAAATGAAACTGACCTGAACTTATTAATACGGATACGGCCCCATGTGGTCTTGTTTGTAATTGTAATATTTACATCAGTCGTCTTACCTTTTTCGATAGTAAGCGGTGTCTTGTAAACGTAGAGCTTTTTACTTCCCTTGGTAACTTCGGTGAACTGCTCTGCATCAGGATAGTATCCACCGGATGGGAACTGAGTCTCGACCAGCCAGTAGCTGCCTTCGTCAAGGTTGCCGGTATCTCCCATAGCGGTATTGGTCATATCAACGCTCTTAACAGGAGTTGATGCTGCAATGTCAGCTGCCGGGTCATCAGAAACTTTCTTGTAAAGGTCAAACTTGGCACCTGTAAGATCACGTGTGACTGTCTTGCCTGTTGAATCTCCTACAACACCAAACGATGACTTCTTGGAGATAGTTGCCTTGCCCTGCGGGTCGTTGGTAAGTGCATTACCGTTGGCCTTGGTGAACTTGGTCGTCTGTCCTGCCGTGATGGTGAATGGAATAGGAGTTTCATCCTTGGTGTAACCCGCTGTGGTAACGCGGGTCTCAATGAGAACGTAGTTGCCAGGCTCCAACCAACCTGATGTTGTGATTGAAGATGAGGATGATGTGATCGTGGCTACGCTGTTTCCTGTCTTCTGACCGTTTTCATCAGCCTTGAAAATATCGTAATCTGCAACAACGTGGGTATTTGCATTGGTTGATGAAACCTTCTCTATCTGGAGTTTACCTTTGTTAGCAATATTAGTTACGTCTGTGATCTCTACGTCGTAACCGTCCTTGTTCATGCCGGGAGTAACAGTTACTGCGATCGGGTCATGCTGTGGGTAACCTGCAACTGTGCCCTCCACGAGAACGTATTTGCCGGGTGTAAGGCCTTCAAACTTGGCATTACCACTGTTGTCAGTAGTAACTGATGAGCCAATCTGGGCACCGTCGGTAACGTATTTGCCGTCTTCGAGGGCAAA
>JAZQNN010000048.1:0-4886 GCA_045627365.1 Lachnospiraceae bacterium | reverse complement strand
GGCGGCGCGACGCGCAGCGAGACGCTGATGAATGCCATCGCCTGCATCGATGACCTCGATGAGGACACTGTTTTCGTGACGCATGACGCGGTAAGGCCTTTTGTCACGGAGGAGATCATCCGCGAGAACATCGAAAAAATGCAATTTTTCGACGCATGTACGACCGCTTTTCCTGCAACGGACACTTTGCTTGTGAGCCGCGACGGAAAGACGGTGGACGAGGTGCCCGAGCGCAGCGCCTTCTATCAGGCGCAGACGCCACAGACCTTCAAGGCACTGAAATTCAAGGAAATATATGAATCCATGACCGAAGAAGAGAAGGCGAGTCTGACGGACGTTTCGCGCGCATTCAGCATGAAGGGCCTCAGCGTTGCGATCGTAAAGGGCAGCGCTTCCAACATGAAGATAACTTATCCGGATGACATCAAAATCGCCGAAGCGATTCTCGGCAATGAAAGGGGTAAAAAATGAGAGGATTAAGATATACGCCGGCCAAGAACGGCGAGACAAGGATCAACAGATCAGGCGATGTGGAATTTGTCACCTTCCCGGCATTTGACGGGCATGGCGTGCTTGCGGCTTTCTCCAGCAAGGCAGGTGGAGTTTCGGAGGGCGTATTTGCTGAAATGAACCTCGGACGCATGGAGGAGGACGACATAGAGAAAGTTAAGGAAAACTACCGCATCTTCGGCAAGGCAGTGGGCTTCAAAGGCGAAAACGTTGTCGTTTCCGCGCAGGAGCATCTTACCAATGTTAAGGTGGCAACTTCGGCCGACTGCGGCAAAGGATGCTTCGTTCCTGCCGACTACGATTCCATCGATGCATTTGTGACGAACGAACGCGGTGTGCCGATCGCGGTGCTGACCGCTGACTGCGTACCTGTATACGTTCTTGACCCGGTCAATAATGCGATCGGTCTTGCGCATGCGGGCTGGCCGGGAACATGCAACCGGATAGCAGCAAGGACCGTTGAGGCACTTGTTGCCAATTACGGATCAAAACCGGAAGACCTGATCGTTGTCCTGGGGCCTTCCATCTGCGGCGAGTGCTTCGAAGAGATCGAGAACTTTTATAGCGAATTCTCAAAGGTATGGACCGAAGATGAGCTTAAACAGATATTCACTTTCAAAGAAACCGCAGACGGCACGAAACCTTTTCTTGACGCAAGGAAGGCCAACGTTCTTGCACTGACCGTGGCCGGAGTCAAAGAGGAAAATATCCACATCAGCGATATCTGCACGGCATGCAATCCGGATAATTTCTTCTCACACAAGGCACACGACTGGCAGCGTGGCTCACAGGCGGCAGTGATGATGCTTAAGTGATCACAAAGCTCATAATGTACATAAAAAAAGGCGCTGTTAAATTAATAACGGTGCCTTATTTAATTGCTTATTCAAAAATGATGTGCTAAATTATATTAGCTGATTAGTATTGCAAATATTTTAATTTGGAGGGGAATATAAATGGCAAAAGTTGATCTTCTGCAATATGGTATCACCGGCGTAACAGAGATCGTTCACAATCCGTCTTACGAGTATCTTTATGAGGCAGAGAATGATCCTTCACTTACCGGATTTGATAAGGGCCAGCTTTCAGAGCTCGGCGCAATGAACGTTATGACAGGTATCTACACCGGACGTTCACCTAAAGACAAATACATCGTTATGGACGAGAACTCCAAGGACACCGTATGGTGGAACAGCGAGTCTTATCCAAATGACAACCATCCTATGAGCCAGGATGTCTGGGAAGAGATGAAGAAGATTGCCAAGGCTGAGCTTTGCGGCAAAAAGATCTACGTTGTAGACGCTTTCTGCGGAGCAAACAAGGACACCCGTATGGCAGTTCGTTTCATCGTTGAAGTTGCATGGCAGGCACACTTTATCAAGAACATGTTCATCATCCCGACAGATGAAGAGCTTGAGAACTTTGTTCCTGATTTCGTTGTTTACAATGCATCCAAGGCTAAGGTCGACAACTTCAAAGACTTCGGTCTTAACTCAGAGACAGTAGTAGCGTTCAACATCACCAGCCACGAGCAGGTTATCATCAACACCTGGTACGGCGGAGAAATGAAGAAGGGTCTGTTCTCAATGATGAACTATTACCTTCCTCTTAAGGGCATCGCTGCTATGCACTGCTCAGCAAATACCGATATGAACGGCGAGAACACCGCTGTATTCTTCGGACTTTCCGGAACAGGCAAGACCACCCTTTCAACAGATCCTAAGCGTCTTCTTATCGGCGACGATGAGCACGGCTGGGACGATGCAGGCGTATTCAACTTCGAAGGCGGCTGCTACGCTAAGGTCATCAACCTTGACAAAGAGTCAGAGCCTGATATCTACAACGCTATCAAGAGAAACGCTCTGCTTGAAAACGTAACACTTGACGAGAACGGAGTTATCGATTTCGCAGACAAGTCCGTAACCGAGAACACCCGTGTTTCATATCCGCTCAGCCACATCGAGAACATCGTTCGCCCGGTTTCATCAGCTCCGGCAGCTAAGAACGTTATCTTCCTGTCAGCTGACGCTTTCGGCGTACTTCCTCCTGTTTCCATCCTTACACCGGAACAGACTCAGTACTACTTCCTGTCAGGCTTCACAGCTAAGCTTGCAGGTACCGAGCGTGGAATCACCGAGCCGACACCTACATTCTCAGCATGCTTCGGACAGGCATTCCTTGAGCTTCCTCCTACAAAGTACGCACAGGAGCTCGTTAAGAGAATGAACGAGAGCGGAGCTAAGGCTTATCTGGTCAACACAGGCTGGAACGGAACCGGCAAACGTATCTCCATCAAGGACACCCGTGGAATCATCGACGCGATCTTAGGCGGCGCGATCAACAGTGCTCCTACCAAGCAGATCCCGTACTTCAACTTCGAAGTTCCTACAGAGC
Source organism: Lachnospiraceae bacterium (assembly GCA_045627365.1). Classification (GTDB taxonomy): domain Bacteria; phylum Bacillota; class Clostridia; order Lachnospirales; family Lachnospiraceae; genus RGIG5612. Next base: position 1,982 of record JAZQNN010000048.1, on the reverse strand, counting down.
TTGAAGGCGTTGACACCGGCATCTTAGATCCTCGCGATACATACGCTGACGCTTCCGTATGGGAAGAGAAGGCTAAGGATCTTTCCGGCAGATTCATCAAGAACTTCCACAAGTATGAAGGCATTGAAGGCGGTGCAGAACTCGTAGCTGCAGGCCCACAGCTGTAATTGTAAATACGTCTTGTAATACGTAATACGCTATGATAGAATAGATGCGAACAAATGTTCGCATCTATTTTTTTATGGAGATCTGGCGATGAACGAATTACTTGAGGATCTGAATGAGGCCCAGCGGGAAGCGGTTACAGCCACCGAGGGATTCATACGTGTGATAGCAGGCGCCGGTTCGGGAAAGACCAGGGCGCTTACGCATAGATTTGCATATCTGGTCAATGTGCTCGGTATCGTGCCGGGCAACATTCTCTGCGTCACTTTTACGAATAAGGCGGCCAATGAGATGCGCCAGAGGATACACAATCTTACCGGAGACAATGACACCGGATATATCAATACGTTTCACGGATTCTGCGTGTCTATCCTGCAAGAGGACAGTAACGCCGTTCAGTACCCCAAGAGCTTTCTGGTGCTCGACAACTCGGACATTGACTCGATGCTCAGGATTATTTACGAGGAACGTTCGCTGACGCTTCGGGATATGACTTTTTCCAAGGCGCGCGATATGATCGAGATGCAGAAACTTCTCCACAGGCCCAGCTATTACCTGGACATGATCAAGATGTCGCCGGAGGATCTTCACGAGAAGTACATGGCCGCGACCGAGCCTAAGGATATTATTTTTTACGGATATCTGTATCAGGAGAAGAAGTGCTTCGGCCTAGACTACAACGACCTGATCAAGTTTTCGCTTTATATTTTCGAAGAGCATCCCGACATCCGCCTCAAGTGGCAGAAACGTCTGGAATATATCATGATCGACGAGTTCCAGGATATCGATCCGCCGCAGTATGAGCTGATGCAGGTCCTGTGTGATTACCACAAGAATCTTTTCGTAGTCGGCGATCCGGATCAGACGATCTATACCTGGCGCGGGGCGGACGTCAGATATCTGATGGATTTTGACAAAGTATACCCCGGGACGAAGACCATCATGATGATGGAAAATTACCGTTCGACACCGGAGATCATTGCAGCCTGCAATTCGCTCATTGACAAGAATATGGTCAGGATCAGGAAAGACCTGGTGCCGACTTGCGGGCACGGACCTAAGGTCATCTGCCATCACGGCAAGAACGATGAGGACGAGTCACGCTGGATCGCGTCTGAGATCAGGAAGCTTAATGATTCCGGCGTGCCGCTTAAGGACATCACGGTTCTTTACAGAGCCCACTATGTGACGCGCGCGGTCGAGGAGGTCCTTCTGGCAGAGAAGATCCCTTACACTATCTACAGCGGCGTTCAGTTCTTCGCAAGGGCAGAGATCAAGGATGCATTGAGCTATCTGCGTATGATCGCCTACAAGGATGATCTGTCATTTATGCGCGTAGCCAACCAGCCGAAGCGCAATCTCGGCAAGAGGCGTATGGAATTCCTTCAGCAGAAGGCTGAAGAGAGCGGCAGGTCACTTTACGGCTCGCTTATTGCCAATCTGGACGATGATATATTTAAGGGAACGAAGGCTGCAGAGTTCGTGAAACTGATCGAGCGCTTCTCGGCAGATTATTCCGAGCGCGCGATATCGGAGGTCCTTTCGGACATCCTGGACAAGAGCGGATATGAAGCTATGCTGCGCACCGAGGGAAGCCAGGAACGACTTGACAATCTAGCTGAACTTAAGCAGTCTGTATATGAATACGAGACGAATTGCGGTGAAGAGGCGATGGTCGAGCATTATCTCGCGCATGCTGCGCTTTTTACCAACACCGACATGAGCGCCCATGATGACAAGGTCAAGCTTATGACTGTCCATGCTGCAAAAGGTCTGGAATTTCCGTATGTATTCTTATGCGGTATGAATGAAGGAAT
>JAZQNN010000047.1:0-52111 GCA_045627365.1 Lachnospiraceae bacterium | reverse complement strand
GTTCACTAAGTTCAAGAGCCCTGTTTTCCTTGGATCATCGTTCGCATTCATCGGCTCAATGTTCGCAGCATTTGCCGGCGGCGTTTCAATGTCTCTTGGATATCTCGGACTTATCATCGGTGCTGCATTTGCAGGACTTGTTTATGTGATCATTTCTATCGTTGTTAAGTTAGTCGGCGTTCGTTGGATCAACTTCCTTATGCCGGCAGTTGTTATCGGCCCTACAGTTGCGATCATCGGTCTTTCACTTGCAGGAAATGCTGTAAGCGATATGTTCACCGGTTGTGTATTTAATGAAGCCGGCGAACAGCTCGCATCAAATTATGCTTGCTTTATCGTTGGTCTTGTAACTCTGTTCGTAACAATGATCTGCTCAGTTTACGGCAAAAAGATGCTCAAGATGATCCCGTTCATTATCGGTATCGCAGCAGGCTATGTAGTAGCAGCTATCCTCACTCTTACCGGAGTTGAGTCACTTCAGATCATTGATTTCTCCAAGTTCGCTACAATGCAGTGGTATCCTGACTTCACATTCCTTACCGCTTTCAAGGGTGGTTATGAATTTGGTGAAATCGGCAGCATGGGCGCTTACATCGCAACTATCGCTGTTGCATATGTTCCTGTAGCATTCGTTGTATTCGCAGAGCACATTGCCGACCACAAGAACCTTTCTTCAATCATCGGCAAAGACCTCCTTACCGAGCCTGGCCTTCACAGAACACTTCTCGGTGATGGCGTTGGATCATTTGCAGGAGCTCTCTTCGGTGGATGCCCTAACACAACATACGGCGAGTCAGTTGGCTGCGTAGCAATCAGCGGAAATGCTTCAGTAGTTACAATCCTGACCACAGCGATCATTGCTATCGTTATCTCCTTCATAGCTCCGTTCAGCACATTCCTTGCAACCATTCCTAACTGTGTAATGGGTGGTGTATGCCTGTGCCTGTACGGCTTCATCGCTGTCAGCGGACTTAAGATGCTTCAGCCTGTTGACCTTAGCGACAACAGGAACCTCTTCACCGCATCTGCAATCTTCATCGCAGGTATCGGCGGAATGGTTCTTCAGTTCGGTTCTGTAACACTTACTTCTATCGCTTGCGCACTTATCCTTGGTATCATCGTTAACCTGATTCTTAAGGGTGGCGCTAAGAAAGAGCAGGTTCTTGCTGAAGAAGCTGAGGAAAAGGCAGAAGAAAAAGAAGGTGAATAATCTTATCTGAATTATCAGTAATCATGGGGCCGTCCATATGGGCGGCCTTTTAATTTGCATGCGCACTTCCCATTTTTGTATTTTTGTTGCCTGATAAGCAATATGCAAATGGAATAATGACATTATTTGGATATAAACCATACATTTAAATTCAAAACAAACCGGGAAATGCGATATACAAGGCATTTTCCGGTTTTCTAAAGAAAGTATTTTTATTCATTTTCATATTGCGAATTATTCATTATTTATGTATAATTTGCGTCATGAAGAACGAAAGACAGAACAAAATCATTGAATTGATCAGCAAATACGACATCTCCACGCAGACTGAGCTGACTGAATATCTTGTGAAAGCAGGCTTTCAGGCTACTCAGGCTACCGTTTCAAGAGATATTAAGCTTCTGCAGTTGGAAAAGGTCCCGAAGGAAAATGGCAAGGGAACAAAGTATTATTTCCCTGCAAGCTCGTCCGCCGATCAGGATAAATATCTGCGGGTCCTTAAAGAAGGCTTTACTGACGTGGAAAGAGCAGGGACCATTGTTGTTATAAGGACTGTTTCCGGCATGGCAATGGCTGTTGCCGCTGCACTTGATTCGTGCTACATAAAGGAAAATATCGGCTCGATAGCCGGTGACGACACCATATTCTGCGCGACAAAATCAGAAAAAGACGCGCAGAGTATGATCGACAAGATCAAAGCATACTTAAAAGACTGATATAATCTAAATCTCATTTCTCAGGGCTGCCGAAATGATCGGCAGCCTTTTTCTGTGAGGCACATAAATCCAAGTGTAACGCAACAAAAATGTTAGATTGCTTCCTTGTTAGTTCTAATTTTTTATAATTTACAATTTATTTGTTGCCGTTAGTCTGTGGTATGTTATTATAAAAACATCAATAGTTTGTTTTTCAAAAGAAATTTACAAAATTAAGAGTGGGGTGCTGCCATATGTACAATTTCTTATTCTTTATGAGTGAATGGCTTGTATTTATCATTCCATCCTGCATTGCTATTTTCAGAATTGTGAGGTGGCTAATACCTAATTCCGATTGGGGCAATTTTCTAAGGTTTGCACCATATCGAAAGAGTCAAGTAGGTATTGCTATAATCACTATAGTCCTGTTTGTATTTTACATTATTTTTGTGGCATTCATTGACGTGAAACATACGATTGGTCCGAAGGTTATTCGATGCATATTGATTTTCACATGGGTATTGACGCTTTTGTTGCCAGACAAAGAATATGAAAATGGAATCATGACATTGTTCGGTTTCAAGCCTAATAATTAATTTTTTTTGCCACTATGTTCAAAGATGATTATCTATGTCTTTGCTTTATTTTCCCATTTTTCAGAAAAAGACGCGCAGAGTATGATCGACAAGATCAAAGCATACTTAAAAGACTGATATAATCTAAATCGCATTTCTCAGGGCTGCCGAAACGATCGGCAGCCTTTTTCTTATCAATTCACTCATTGCTGAATAATTCCATTAGGCGTATAATCATCATATGTTAACCAATATCGTTCTAAAAAATCTTGCCCTTATCGAGGAAGCCGAAATCGACCTTGAAAAAGGGCTCAATATAATGACCGGTGAGACAGGCAGCGGCAAGTCGATCATCATCGGCTCTGTCAATATGGCACTCGGCGAGAAGGCAAGCAAGGGCCTTATCAGAACAGGCGCTTCTTTTGGGCTTGTTGAACTGACTTTTACAACTGCAAATGAGTCGATTTTAAGCATGCTTGATGACCTCGGCATATCCAGGGACGGAAGTACTATCACCATTACCCGTAAGATCACAGCTGACTCGAGTATAAGCAAGATAAACGGCGAAACTGTTACGCTTGCTAATACCAAACAGATCACCTCCAGACTGATCGATATTCACGGTCAGCACGATCATCAATCGCTCCTCAATCCGGCAAAACATCTGGAAATTATCGATAACTTCGGAGGACAGGCTATATCTTTACTTAAGAAGCAACTGGACGATGAGTACGATCGCTATAAAGAACTTAGAGAAAAAGCCAGGGATTATTCCCTGAATGAGGAAGCTCTGGCACGCGAGATATCCCTTCTTGAACATGAGGTTAAAGAGATCGCAGATGCTGATCTTAAGCCGGGCGAAGACGGCGCTCTCCAGAACGAATATAAGAAGCTCTCTCAGGCTGAGAAGATATGCGAGGATCTTTCGCGGGCGGAAGGGTTATTTGCAGATGAGGCAGTCGGCATTGTAAGCAATATAGGCAATTCGATCGCACAGATCAAATCTGCGCTTGCCTTTGAGCAGGATAATGAATCGCTCAAGGCGTTCCTTGGAACTCTTCTGGATCTTGATTCGCTCGCAAGGGATCTTGAACATGACCTTGCTTCTTACATAAACGCCAATGGCTTTGATCCTTTAAGGCACAGAGAAGTTCACGACAGACTCAACGAGATCAACAGGCTCAAGAGCAAATACGGCAATTCTATCGATGAGATACTTGCGCACGCAGGCGATGTGGCCGCGCAGCTTGATAACTATAAGAATTATTCGGAGAACAAGGCCGCGATCGATGAAGAGCTTCATTCATCAAGGCTGATGCTCAACAAAATCGCACAGCAGCTTTCAGCGGTTCGTAAAGATGCAGCTGACAGGCTCGTTCCGATGATCATCGGTAACCTCAAAGAACTTAATTTCCTGAATGTGGATTTTGAGATCAGATTATATAAAGCCGAGAAGATCGGCAGAAACGGCTTTGACAAAGCAGAATTCATGATCTCTACCAACCCAGGTGAGGCTGTTCAGCCTCTGGCAAGGATCGCTTCCGGCGGCGAGATCAGCAGGGTAATGCTCGCTATCAAGTGTGCCATCGCGGAAAATGACGATATCCCGACTCTTATATTTGATGAGATCGACACCGGTATCAGCGGCAAAACAGCACATATGGTCGCTCAGAAGCTCCATTTCTTAAGTGAAAATCATCAGATAATAAGCATCACCCATTTGCCTCAGATCGCAGCCATGGCTGACACTCATTACAGTATTCACAAGGAAGTTTCTGACGGAATGACTATTTCCGGCATTGAGAAGCTTGACACAGATGCTTCAATCCGTGAGATCGCCAAGCTGATAAGCGGTGCTGAGATCACACCGGCAACGCTTCAAAGCGCGGCTGAGCTCAAGAACAGGTCAGTTATCTGACTTCTTCTATTCCGGAGATGTCGTTTACTGCATTAAGCGAATAATTTGAATGATATATTACGAAGCCCGGGGCGCCGCCTGCGGGCTTTTTTATAAACTTACGCTGAATATAGTCGATTTCGACTTTTTCAGCACCTTCCGCCTTGCAAAAATGAGCCGCTAAAGCGCCCGCCTCTTCAAATGTCCTGTCAGGAAGTTCCCTGCCTTCTGTCTTAACGATAACATGTGACCCGGGGATCTTCTTGGCGTGGAACCACCAGTCGCCTCCGTCAGCGAGCTGGAAAGTGATATATTCGTTCTGATAGTTATTCTTGCCGACATACATGTGGAATCCATCGGAAGAAATGAAGTGGAGCGGAGCAGACTTAACAGCTTTGGATGGCTTGTTTTTTCCTGAGTTCTTGTTTTTGATAAATCCTGCCTCTACCATTTCTTTCTTGACATCCTGGATGTCCGCCTCATTGGCAACAGTATCAAGTGAAGCTGCAATCGACTCCAGATGCTCGATCTCAGCCCTGGTTTCTTCTATGATCTGATCGAGAGCGTCCGCGGTCCTTCTGAGCTTCGCATATTTTTCAAAGTATTTCTTTCCGTTGTCGATTGCGGAAAGGGTAGGGTCAAGCGGTATCGTAATGTCCTCGCCCGTGTAGAAGTTAACAGTCTTGTATGAAGTCGAATTCGGCTCTATATCATATCCGTACGCAGTCAGTATCTCGCCGTAGACTTTATATTTATCTTTCTTCTCGGTGTCGGCGATCTGCTTCAGCTGAAGGTCATATTTCTTATAGTCCTTGCTGAGCAGAGTCTGAACGATCTGCCTCAGATCTGTCGTCTTCTGGCGAATGTTTACGGATTTCTGCTTTTCTGAATAATAATTGATCAGCAGAGCGGACATGCTGTCAAAATACTGTTTGTCGAACTTCTCGTATATCGAGAATTCAAACGGGCAGAATGCGATCGGCTCACCGTTCTCAATCGCTATATTCGGCCTAAAATCGCCGTTTGAGATTTTGGCGATTACTTTTCCGAAAGATGCGTAAAGAGCCTTTTTTTCGCCGTTTTCGAGGCTCTGAGCCGGTCTGTCGGCATCCAGACCTGCCGTATATGCGATTTCCTGGGCGATTTGCGGGCTGAGACCTGTTATATTGCCGTATAAAGCCTTGGCGATGTCAGTGCTGCCTGTATATATTTTGCTGCTGAATAAGCTCTCATCGGCAGCTGCCTCAAAAGGATCCAGCTTATCGCCTTCAAACGGTATAAAGTATTCGCGTCCCGGCAGAACTTCACGCACAGAGCTCACAAGAGCCGATACGTGGCGGATGCTGTCGAGGATCCTCGTCCCGTCTCTGAAGATGATATTGGAGTGTTTGCCCATGAGTTCGACAGTCAGAGTCTTTCGGCACAGGTCTCCCATCTCGTTGTAGTGTTCGATCTCGAAATCAATGACCCTTTCCATCGAAGGCTGGCTGATCGCGATGATCTTGCCGCCCTGAAGATGTTTTCTCAGCAGCATGCAAAAAGCGGGCGCGTTAAGAGGCGCCGTTCTGTTATCTTCAGCAAGATAGCAGATCGGAAGAGAAGGGTTGACCGATATAAGAAGGCGCTGTTTGCCCGCAGTCTCCGAATTAACGGTCAGAAGGAGCTCTTCTTTCTCAAATTGAACGATCTTGGATATCCTTCCGCCAAGTAACTTTATATTGAATTCACTGACAAGCGCAGCGATCACGCTTCCGTCAAATGCCATTTATTCATCCTCTCCAAATAAATCATCCAGATCAAGCTCGTAAACATCTGACATGAGTTTTTCTGTATCGACCTTTTCAGGCTTGGTAAAACGCTTCTGGGAAGGCTTAGGAGCCGGTGTCCCGGGCTTGGGTTTAGCTGCAGGCTCCTGTATAGGCCTTGGCATCTTTGGTTCCTGAGGCGTCTCTCTTAACGAGACCATATTTCTGGCCTCGCGCCTTCTTGAGTCCTCAATTGCCGCGTAGTGCTTCTTGGTCGTATTGACATCAGTATGTCCCAAAACGTCTGCTACAAGATAAATGTCGCCTGTTTCCTTGTAAAGCTGTGTTCCGTATGTTGAGCGGAGTTTATGCGGCGTTATATGCTTCAGCTGCGTTACCAGTCCGGCATACTTTTTAACAAGAATCTCAACACTTCTCACACTCATACGGCGTTTCTGAAGCGACAAAAAGAGGGCATTTTCATGTCCTTCAAGAGGAACGATGCTGTTTCTCTCTTCGAGATATTCCAGGAGAGCTTCCTCAACCTCATCGCCGAAATAAACAACTACCTGGTTTCCGCCTTTGCGGATAATCTTTATGCCGTGATTTTTAAAATCCACATCATTTATATCAAGGCCGACACACTCGGAAACACGTATTCCCGTACCAAGGAGCAGTGTCAATATAGCCATGTCACGCACTTTTGTCTTTTCGTGAAAATCCTGCTGCTTGGCAGTCAGATTTTTGCCCGATTCGACTTCGTCAAGAAGATCCACAACTTCATCCGAATCAAGCCTTATGATGTCTTTCTGATGCAGCTTCGGCATCTTGACGATAGAAGCGGGATTGTTCTTGATAAGCTCCAGTCTGAAATAGAAATTGTAAAAGGATCTTACGCTTGAAAGCTTACGCATCAGACCGCGTTCGCTGTTGGAACGCTCGATATCATCGCCTTTATTATAAACTTTAAGATACTCCAGATAATCCTGTATATCTGTCGGCGTGATTTCATCAAGCACCGATATCGGCCATGTCGGGATCTCACCTTCGGAGCCCTTCGGATGGACTTCATTCTTCAGGAAATTGAAGAAAATATTCATATCATAGGCATATGCTATCCTGGTTCTGACGGAAGTAGTAGGCTCCATGCCCCTGAAATACTGTGCAGCGAAAGAGGGGAGGAGTTTGACCTTTTCCCTGAGCTTTATGTCGGTATCGATCTTGAATTGTTCGTGATATGATCTGGTCGCCATATTTCACCTCTTATTCTGTCATGCCGTAAATGCCTGTAAGGACCGCTTTGAACATCCTGTCTTTAGCGCCAGGATGATCTTTATTCAATGAATTGGCAAGGTCTTTGGCATACTGTCTCTTGGTTTCTCCGTCTACCGGACACGGATTCTTGAGTACCGGGATATTGTATTTGTTGACAAATCCTATGATATCGGCCTCTTCAGCATACATCAAAGGCCTTATAAGCGTAATATTCATGCGGTCCAGATACGTTACCGGCATAAATGTATTGAAACGGCCTTCAAAAAGTAGCGACAAAAGCATCGTATCTACTATGTCGTCCTTGTGATGTCCGAAAGCTGATTTATTGCAGCCGTGAGCCTTGGCTAATTTGTTAAAAGCCCCTTTTCTGAGGTTAGAGCAGAGAGAGCAGGGGTTCTGCTCGCATCTGGCATCAAATACTATCTCGGCGATCTGCGTCTTGGCAACGGAAAAAGGCACTCCCAAAGATGCGCAGAATTCGCCGATCTTTCCAAAATCAATATTTCCGAATCCAAGATCCACGCTGATTGCCTCAACTGTGAAATGCTTCGGGTAAAACTTGCTGAGTCCCGACAAAGCCATTAAAAGCGCTAAGCTGTCCTTGCCGCCCGAAACTCCCACGGCGATCCTGTCGCCTTCGTCGATCATATTGAAGTCGTCGATCGCACGTCGCGTTATTCCGTAAAGTTTTTGAAGATCCATTTTTCGTATCCTCGTAAAAATATGCATAAAAAGCCCTGAATAGAGGCATTTTTATCATAACAAAACTATTCGCAAAAGTCAACTTTAACGAAGAAATAGTGGTGAAAAATAAGCAGGGGAGTGGTTTAAGAGCGTAATTTGGCTAATATCTGATTGAAATAATCAGGAAGTTCAGATGTAAATTCCATATACTTGCCGGTGCGCGGATGAACGAAACCAAGGTCTTTCGCATGAAGCACCTGGCCGTTAACAGGCTCACCGTTTAATTTGAATTCAGATAAACGTCCGCCGTAAACCGTATCTCCGATCAGCGGATGATTTATGCTTTTCATGTGTACGCGGATCTGATGCGTCCTTCCGGTATCAAGGATACATTCAACATATGCATTTTTCGCAAAATTCTCAAGGACCTTATAATGAGTCACGGCGCTGCGGCCGCCGGTCTTAACGATTGCCATAAGCTTGCGCTCGTTCGAGCTTCGGCCGATATTTCCTTCAATTGTGCCTTCCAAATCCTTAAAATTACCGACTGTTATAGCTCTGTAACGCCTTGTAATGCTATGAACTTTAAACTGTTCAGCCAGCGAACTATGCGCGAAATCATTCTTTGCGCAAATTAATAGGCCCGACGTATCCATATCGATCCTGTGAACGATTCCCGGACGCAAAACGCCGTTGATCCCTGACAGATCCTTGCAATGATACATCAGCGCATTTACAAGCGTTCCCGAAAAATGCCCGGTTGCAGGATGAACGACCATTCCTTTTGGTTTGTTTACAACAATTACGTCGCTGTCTTCATATATAACGTCAAGAGGAATATCTTCAGGAAGGATCTCAGGAACCGTGTTATCCGGAACTTCCAGTTCGATATCGTCGCCGATACGGACCTTATATTTGCCGGCCACTGCTCTTCCGTTGCATGTCAGCCCGCCGGATTCTATGATTTTCTGGATATAACTGCGAGAAAGACCGTCCGATTGGGCGGCCAGATAAGCGTCGATACGCGTTCCTTCATCTATTTCGTTAACTGAAAAAACCAGTTTATTCATTTCTTTTTCTTGCCCGTACCGAAAACTGACAGGTTTTCGTCTTCCTTGAAGCTGAAAAGGAAGAAAATGATGAATGCAAATGCCGAAATCGTCACGCAGCAATCCGCGAAGTTGAACAGCGGGAAGTTGATTATCTTAAAATAAATAAAATCAACAACATATTGGTTAACTATACGGTCAATGAAATTACCGATCGCGCCTGCTGCAAGCACAGTCAGGAAGTAATTGATAAAAGTATACTCGTTGAAAGTCTTCTTCTTGAATATCGAAGGATCTGCCTCAGCCTTTTTCAGATATTTCTTCATCTTGCCGATGATGACCGCCCAGGCAACTATCACCAGAGCAACAACGACTAAAGTGATTATATAGAAGAAGGTCTGTTTGCCCTGAAGGGTTCCGAACGCGGCTCCGCGGTTCTCAAGATACTGAAACTCGATAATATCCTTAATAAAAGGCACTGCCGGCTTGTCTTTAAGCGTTGCGACCACCCATGCTTTCGTAAACTGATCAAAAGCGATCAGGAAGAAAAACATGATTACCTGAGTTATTGAATTTGCGTTAACTAACTTTCTTTCTCTAGTCATAAAAACACCCATATACAAATTAAGCTGCCTTACGTTGCCGCAGGCAGCTTAAAATCGTTGATCAACTATTACAGAAGCGGAGACTTAAAACCTGCAATATCATACGAATTATTACTGGTTTCATCAGAGAAAAGAAGGTCTCCGGAAATATCTACTGAATTTGGCGTTGCGATGAAGATATAATTGGAAATCTTCTGAAGGTTGCCGTCCAGCGCGTATGTTGAGCCTGACATAAAGTCGATGATCCTCTGAGCGATCTCAACATGAAGCCCTTCAAAGTTAACAACAACTGCCTTGCCGTTAAGAAGTGTCTCAGTGATCTCCTTGGCATCGTCAATTGATGAAGGCTTGAATACACATACTTCCTGCTGATTGGATTTAGACTGTCTTCCTTTATTGAAGGTCCTTATCGGAGACTCAGAGAAGGTCTTCTTCTTGTTGAAAAAGCTTCCTTTGTCCTCATCAGCTTCATATTCATCATAATCATCCGCATAATCGTCGTATTCTTCGTCTTCGTAATCGTCCTCGTCATCCTTTATACTGAATGCATTTAAGAATTTCTCGCTGAATTTTCCCATCTGGTACCCCTTTGTCAAATATTATTTTCTGAATAATTACGTGCTCCGAAAATGGCTGTCCCGACGCGCACCATAGTAGCGCCTTCCTCAATGGCAACGCCAAAATCCGAGCTCATGCCCATGGACAAAATATCCATAGAAATATTATCATTGTTTAAAGCTTTTATGTCAATAGACAAATTCCTGAGCCCCTTAAAAACATAGCGGATTTCCTCAGGATTTTCGCAAGCCGGCGCAATAGTCATAAGTCCCTTAATTCGGACATGGTCAAGACGCGCGATTTCCTTTATCATATCCAGGGCTCCCGACGTATCGGCTCCGAATTTGGATTCCTCGCCGGAGATATTAACCTGAACTAAGATGTCTGCGCAGATATCCTTTTTGGCAGCTTCCTTATTGATCGTCTCGGCCAGCTTGAGCGAATCGACCGAATGTATCAGATGCACTTTGTCGACAATATACTTTACCTTATTCGTCTGCAAATGTCCTATCAGATGCCATCTGATGTCTGATGGAAGCTGATCGTATTTTTGAAGGATTTCCTGGACCTTATTTTCGCCAAAATCCCGGATCCCGGCATCATACGCCAGCAGAATATCGCTTACAGGCTTAGTTTTGCTTACCGCGATCAGGGTGACTTTCTGTCCGTATGGACTCTCTGACTCGTAATCAGCTATTTCTTTTGATATGGCTTCAAGGTTATCTTTAATCAAAATACTTGCGCCTTCTTTCAATTTATTCCGGATACATCGCCGATGATCTGATCGTACACTTTAAGCGGTCCGCCGGAAGAAACTATATAACTGTTGCCGTAATTACCAAGAATATCGATAAAAGTAAATACATTGGCATTGTTTTCGATAACATAGACACCCTGGAGCGGTTCTTTGGCATTGAGCGTAAATCTGACAGCTGACTCCGGCATCACGACGATATCTCCGTCCTCGAAATATTCCGTGGAAACATAGCAATATACATCGTCTTCTTTGACTATTTCCGCATTTATAAACTTGACAGAATCACCTGATTTATCGGAGATCTGCTTCACGAAACCGTATTCTTCAGAATTGCCGCCCTGCGTCTTGAATTCAACCGGAATAACGTAGAAATCCTGCTCAGCAACAGAAGTCTTCGGTATCTTAAGACCATTTTCCTCATTTGAGCAGATACGTATCTGAAGATATCTGTCACCGGCGTACCTGATCATATACTTATCAAGCGCGAGCGATACGTAAGAATTGCCCGCAGATGTGAACACATCAACGTCACACGATGCGGTAACATTGTCCTTAAGAAATTCGATATCCAGAGTCTTAATGCCTTCGAAGTCATCAGGATTATCAATCTGAATGACCACATACCAGTTCTCAGACGTGATTACTTTGTAAACCGGCGCGTCCTTCATGACAAGGTCGTTAGACTTGATGATCTGCTTCGAATAATTATTCTTTCTGAAAAGTGACGCTTCAATATCCGATACTGAATAGTCCTCGTATCCGTCAATATTATGCTCAATAATTCCTGTTATATCAGACGTGAAAATCGTATAATTGCTGCCCGTTATCGAGTTGCCCAGATTGCCGAAAACCGAGTTATTAATGATATCAAGCACCTGGGATTCTACTTTGTACTTGAAGTTGTAAACGTCGTAATAATTGGCCGTCTTAAACTCAGTGTCAAAATCAAAAATCGAATCTTTGATCTCGGCAAGCTCATTGGCATTTAAAATTGCCTGGTCTCTGGCTGCTTCTTCAAAACGCGATGTGATCTCACCGTTTACATCGATCAGATAAGTCTGCTGCCCGACGTAAACAGGAGTCGAATCGCCGACAAAGAAATTGATATAACCGGTATCGGCCGCCTTGACGACGGTTTCACTTCTCAGTACGAAGCCATTGTATGTACCTGCAAAGCTTTCCTCACAGGCGCCCTCAACTACTTCATAAGCAGATAACTCTGCGTTAAATGCGAACGAACAGAAATAGACAACTAAATATACGAGGATCGCTCCCAGAAAGATGATCCCGACATTCAGTCGTCTATTGCTTTTTTTATTTGATTTTTCAGGCCGTCTATCGTCCGCCATCTTAAGATCAAAGAGCTACGATAACAAACTCTTTATACTGCTCCGGCAATTCCGAAACATCCATTGAAAGACTTACGATAAAGTCGACATCAAGCCTCTTTGATAAGATAATGAGTTTTTCAAGCGCTGCGCCCGCATCTTCAGCCTCAAGTGTAGCAAGAGTCAGGAAGCTGTCCAGATAAATAGCCTCAATATCGTGGTTGCCGGATACAAGACCGCATATGAATCCAAGCAGTACTTCAAAGCTTTCTACCGGGTATTCCATAATATTGATGAGACGGATGTTCCTGTCAAGTTCAAACATATGGGATGTGTTCTTGTCAAGATAAATAACGATACCGTCTGAGCTCTTAGCTTCTGCGTTCGCAGCCTCTAAAAGATATTTCGTCTTACCCTTACCCTTTGAACCTACTACAAGTTTGATCATTTTATTACCTCCAAAAAATGTAATCATTTATAAATGTTGCGCCAGTCAAGATCGCCGCGGTCGATCGCAAGGATCAGAATCTCCGCGGTAGCAAGATTAGTGGCGAGTGGTATGCAGTTTTCATCGCATAACATATAAGCGTTAACGTATTCGGACTCTGACGGTGACGGCTTGAGCGGATCTCTCAGATAGATCAAAGCATCCAGCTGATTGCATTCGATCAGTGCGCACATCTGTCTGGCACCGCCTAAGTGACCTGAAAGGAACTTATGAATATTGAGCCCTGTTGAAGTCTCAACGAGCTGACCGGTAGTTTCTGTAGCATATAGGTCATGCTTTGCCAGGACCTTCTTATATGCGATACAGAAGTTGACCATAAGTTCTTTCTTTGAATCATGTGCAATAAGTCCGATATTCATCAAAAACCTCCCTAGAAAGATATCTTCTTTCGCAAGCCAATGTTGATGATCATGCCAACACCGGCAAAAAGTATGATCAGCGAAGTGAGTCCCGCACTCATGAAAGGAAGTGTGAGTCCCGTGTTCGGAATAAGCATCGTTACAACGCCGAGATTAATGAACGACTGGAATCCGATCAAAGAACCGAATCCCAGGGCAATTCCCATCCCAATTGCGTCTCTGGCCTTTCTGGCTGTTCTGAAGCACTCAAAAACGATCAGTCCAAGCAGAACTATGATCGCAACTGACCCTACAAAGCCAAGCTCTTCGCCTGCTATTGTGAAGATACAGTCAGTCTCAGGCGCTGAAATGAAGTCCGCGTTCTTTACGCTGGTAGTCGAATTGTTATGAAGACCTTTACCCGTTAGAGAGCCTCCGGCAATTGCAAGAACTGAGTTCTCCTGCTGGTATCTGATACGCTCAGCTTCTTCATTATCTTCGTCATAGAATCCGACTATTCTGTTATACTGGTACTCTTCCAGAATGTTCTTGTCAGGCGGAAGCACAAATACCAGTGTAATCATAATAGCCATCACCGGTACAACAAATAAAGCTATGCGCTTTAGCACCTTGGTCTTGATAGCTGATGCAAAGATTATAACACAAATTGACAGAATAGTGACTATCGATGTTGACAAATCCGGCTCTTTGAGGATCAGAAATACCGGGAGTCCGAGAAGCGCTGCGGTAAAAAGCAGGAACTTGAACGAATTGACCGAATACTGATTATGGCTCATATATGTCGCGAAAAATACGATCAGCAGCAGTTTTGCTATTTCGGATGGCTGAAAACGCACAAAACCGATATCTATCCACCTTTGCGCGCCGCCTGAGTCTCCGCCGCCACCTAAGTCTCCTAAGAAGCTTGTAAGTACAGCAATAAGCAATATCAGGCTGACTATATATATCAGCCAGTAATATCTGGCGATGAAGTCATATCTTATCAGTGATAAAATGATCATAACGATTACTCCGCCGATAAGTCCGAATATCTGCTTTGTAACAAGTGATGTGTCCGAAGTTGCAGAGGAAATAACGTTGATCCCAATGATGGACAACGCAACACAATAAATCACTATACGAAGATTATAGGATCTGAAGTCATATGATTTTAAAGTATCTGATATACGCTTTAAATTCATTTTGCCCTTTCACTCTCCGTGCCAGCCGGCGATCGTATTCTCAACCTTCTGGTTAAATACTTCCTCTAAAGTCATCTCGCCCCAATAATACTTGAGGACGTCACATAAAACAGCTCCCGGATAAGATGTCGAGTCGGAATTTCTTATCATACATGAGAATGCTATCTCCGGTTCGTTATATGGCGAATATCCTACGAAGGCCGTATGGTTGGACCTGTAAATATTCTCCTCGGCAGTTCCTGTCTTGCCCGCAAGAGTTCCCTCAAATGATGTAAAGAAATCTTTGGCAGTACCGTCTCCGACGATAACCAGACGCATTCCGTAATGAATGGCATCCCATTCTTCCTGTTCAAGTTCAACCTTATTGGTTATTACAGGCTCTATCTTCCAGACTGTGTTGTCGTTTCGGTCTGTGATCCTGTCTACAAGGCTCAGCTGGTAGTTTACGCCGCTGTTCGCTATCGTATTGACGTAGCGAGCCATATGTACTGCCGCAAATCCGTTTGTGCCCTGCCCGATCGCCGTACGTACAGAGTCTGTTGTTGAAACTCGCGGCGCAACCTCAGGCACCTCTACTCCTGACTTGATACCAAGGCCAAGCTGTTTAGCGTAATTCTCAATAATATCCAGAGCCTGCGTTGAACTGTATTCACCCTTTTCATCGATTCCGAGGTCGTAACCTGCCTGGAAATAATAATAGTTGCATGAATGCTCAAGCGCATGAGAAACATTAACAACGCCGTGGCTTGCAGGATAAATATAGCACTTAGGCGAAGGTGTTACCAAAGTAAACGGGCCTTCATCATTTATGGCCGTGTCGACTGTAAATACATCTTCCGCCAGAACGGCAACGGATGTGCACAGCTTGAATGTAGAACCCGGAGCTGTAAGTGACATCGTAGCTCTGTTGAACATAGGTGAAGAATCATCGATGTTGAGTTTATACCAATACTCTGAATCGATCTTGCCTGAGAGCTTGTTGTTATCGTATGACGGATAAGATACAAGAGCCTTGACTTTGCCGGTGTCCGAATCAACGATACACAAAGAGCCCGAACACGGATCAAGCGCGAGCATTGCGGGAGTGATCACAAGGTGCTCGATCTGATACTTGATGTAATCGAACGGTGACCACCTTCTGCTGTCAAGCATTGCATATCCATCATCATATTCAAGACATCCCTGATCATACAGCATCATGCAGATATCAAAAGGCGAGATCTCAACATTGTAAACAAGAAAATAGTATATCTTCTCATCAAAATCACGGCTGTCAGCAAGCAGTGACAACGTATTGGCAACGATGGCATCGTAGATCTCATCTGAATTTGAATACTTCTTGCTGGAATCAAGAGCACTGATGTTGATCCAGTTCTCCGCGATCGCATGCTGAAGAAATTCTCTTAACGAGATCTGCTCATTTGCCCAGCGTTTGTAGATGGCATCGTTCCTGTCGATCGCTGATTTATCAAGTATTCCCTCCGTTCCGAGCATGTCGTAAACGAAGAACATATACTCGTTATATTCATAGCCGAGATAGCTTACGGGCTGTGCCTCCGGGTCAAGTAATTCTTCTTCGATTCCCTGTACTATTTCATCTTTGGCTTTCTGGAAAATGCCGTAAGCCATCTGTTCCCTGTCAGAGGCATCTTCTCTGTTAAACTTTGAAAAATCGCAGACATTAGTGAGCAGCTGGAAGTAAACGTCGATCGCAGGGATCGGAACGTAGTTACTCTTTTCCTGTTTTGGCACATAGTAGTCAACAAGTTTCTCAAGGAGGCAGGCTGCAAGCTTCTGTTCAAGGATCGTGTATGCCGCTATCTGAAGATCATGATCGATCGTCAGATGGATGTCATATCCGGATCCGGATTTGCTCTTTTCGATCGATTCAAGAACATTACCCGTTGCATCTACGAAAACCTTCTCCGTACCGCGAACGCCCTGAAGATATGCGTCCATGATCTGTTCCACGCCGGCTTTGCCTACGATATCTCCGGCTTTATATTCGATACCGGTCGCATTCTCGAGATTGTATTCTTCAAGCTCGCTTTCCGAGATCTGTCCGGTATATCCGACGATATGTGAGAAATAAATCGGGTCAACATATACTCTCTTGTAATTCTCGGTAATGTCAATGCCCGGAAGCTCATCAGTATATTCAAGGATTGCAGCTTTGGTCTTGTCAGTAACGTTGACGGAAATTACTGTTGAAACGTACTTCTGATAAGCGTTAAGAGACAGTGCGTATCTGATCGTCGCGATTTTGATTATTTCCTCATTGGTGTAAGTGAGTCTGTCAATGCCGAATTTGTCGCAGATATCGCTCATCAGCTCGGCAGCAGTTTTTTTGTCGTAACCCTTTTCGTAGATCTCTGCAGATTTCAGACCGTATATGTTGATCAGGAAAGTGATCATTCTGGTAACCGGCTGTTCCTTGAAAACAAACTGGTTCTTACCGTTGACTTCCAGGTTGAAATCGTCGATTATCTCGTCTCCGTTTTCCTCGATCAGCTGAATGGCCTTATATATCAGTCCGTTAAGTATCTCGGCACGTTTGTCCGAACTCGGAACTTCGTCCGCAAGTGTTACGGAATAAGAAATTACGTTGTAAGCCAGGAGATTGCCGTCGCTGTCATAGATGTTTCCGCGAGGGCCGTTGGTCGTGATGGTCTTTTCCGATTTCTGCACAAAGTTGTCCGTATAATAGTCAGACATGACGATCTGCAGATAGAAAAGCCTGCTGAAGATGACAACAAAAAGAAGCACAAATACTGTGCCTACTATTGACAGGCGGCTTGAAAAAATCTTTCCGATCAAGGATTTGATCAGGTCCCCTATGTATTCAAGTCTGTCCTTGAATCTCTGTCTCATCTGATTTCCTGTTCCTCAAGTTCTTCAAATGCGTACATCTTCTTGACAAGCGCAAGCAATGGCTTAAGCAAGATCAATCCCGCAACAAGCGTAAGTATGACTTCCGGCAGGATCATATGCACAAAACAGTACCAGACATGGAACTCCGCCTTCAGCACATACCAGAAGATATAATATGCAAAGCAATATGCAAATGAAGCAATGATCAAAATAACAATCGGCGCGGCGATGTTATTAGTGTAGAAGAATTTTGTATAGAATCCGCATATAAAGCCAAGTATTATGAAGATCAAAGCATTGAATCCCAGTGCCTGGCAAAAGAACAGATCCATCATCATCCCGCCGAAAAAGCCGACAAGTATGCCGGCGTTTTTGCCTCGGGAGTAGCCGAAAACGATCGTAAGTATCAGCATCAGATCCGGGGCACAGTTTAAAAAAGAAATCCTTGCAATAACTGAGTACTGCAGGATAAAAGCGACAAAAATCATTAATGCGATTATGAAGAAATTTCTTACTCTATAAAGCATTAATCGGTTGGCTCCTCATCCGTGATTTCTTTAACGTTGGTTATTATCAGGACCTCATGAAGATTTGAAAAATCAACTACCGGCGATACGTAGCCGGACTGGGTAAGGTCATTATCGTCCAGGTGGCACTCCGCAACATAACCGATCAAAAGGCCCGGAAGGTATTTGGAACTAACGTCCGAGGTAATTACCGCGTCGTTGATATCTATCTCAACAAGGAAGCTGACATTCGAGAATTCGATCAGGTTATCCTCCATCAATGTCAGATTACCGGTAACGATGCAAAGCTCCGATGACTTCTCAAACATTGCGCTTGCGTTGGAATTATTATCGATTATCGTTCTGATAACGGAATAATTCGGGCCCGCCTCGGAAATATATCCGACAAGTCCTCCGTCTGCGACAACATTCATATCCTTGGCAACGCCGTCATTCGTTCCTTTATTGATGGTGAAATTGGAAAACCATTTTGTAGAATCCTTGGCGATGACCTGCGCAGCGATCGTGTCATACGCAGAATAAACCGTCTTAAGGTCCAGAAGGCTTCTTAAGCGGTCAAGTTCATTCTCTTTTTGCATCAGCTGCGTGTTTTCAGCCGTCAGTGAATCAAGCTTTTTCTTAAGAGATTCATTCTCTTCGATAAGCTTCTCCTTAGACTTGAAAACATCGATCTGATTGCTGATCCAAAGACCGACATTATTAACGCCGTTCTGCGCGGGAACAACGACCTGGGAAGCGATCTTTCTTATCGGCGATGCGAATTTGGCATCCAGATATGTCAGCACAAAAAGGACCGCACACAAAACACCCAATACGGCAAGAATGACCTTGGGGTTGATCTTGATGGGCTCTTTCTGTGAAGGTCCGCGCTTCTTAAAAAGGCTCAATACGTTCTTTACCGCGCTTCCGGCTTTTTCAAGCGTTGTCGGCGGAACGGTAGAATCCTTAAGCTTGATCTTAGGCTCTTCTTCAGTTACTTCGAAATCTCGTTCGTCTGTCAATTGTATACCTTCTCTTCAGGGAAGTATCTTACGCTGTTGTATTTAGCGCTTCCGGCGATCTTGCCGACTCCTCTTATCGTGCTGTTAAGCGGATCCGGCTCGAGATTGATCTTCAGGCCGAGCTCCCGTGAAAACAGTCTGTCAATATTTGTCAGGTTGGCACTTCCGCCTGTCAGGAAAACACCCTGTTCAACAATATCGGCTGCAAGCTCCGGAGGTGTCCGCTCCAGCGTACGCTTGATCTCATCGATGAGAGGAAGCAAAACGGCAATGACCGATTTATTGACAAGGTCTGAGGCAACCGTGGTCCTTACCGGAAGGCCGGTAGATATTACGCGGCCGAAAAGCTGCATCTGTGTAAGCTGAGGTCTGTCAGAAAGGTCGGTAAGCGCAAATTTCAAAGCTTCCGCGCTCTTCATTCCGATCAGGCGTCCCTGCGTAACTCTAACGGCATTGATTATGTTCTCATTTATCTTGTTGCCGGCAAGCTTGATGGTCCTGCACAGAACTATTCCGCCTAGCGATAAAACAGAAATATCAGTTGTGGCTGCGCCGATGTTAACAACGATATTGCCTGCCGGGCTTCTGTGATCGATGCCGCAGCAGATCGAATCGGCTACGCTTTTCTCAACGAGCGATATTGAGCGCGGCTTGATCTTGGAATTGGCTACAAGCTCGTGAAATGCCCTTTTTTCGACTTCCGTGGTGTCGGTCGGAACAGCAATAAGGAATTCCGAGTTCTTGATGAATTTTCCGTAATTAAGCTTTCTGTACAGGAATTCTAAGATAAGCTGCATCTTGTCTATATCAGAGATAACTCCGTCAACGACCGGAAATACAACGTCAACATTCTCCGGTGCTTTCTCAAACATCTCATACGCGTCATCGCCGTAACCGATGATCTCCTTGCGGTCGCGAATTGCAATGACATTCTTCTCGGTGAGGATCTCGCCGGTCGCAAGAGATGTCAGGCTGACATTGGCAGTACCTATATTCAAGCCGTATTTAGCATCACTCATTAATGATTCCTTCTTCCTTCATGCTGTAATAAGTGCGGTCGCCGATAATGACATGATCCAGAAGTCTGATACCGAGCAGCACGCCCAGCTGACTTACGGCCTTTGTGCTTTCGATGTCGCTTCGGCTTGGCCTAGGCTCACCGCTTGGATGATTGTGGACCAGAACTATGTTGGCCGCGTTGCATCTGAGGGCATTCAAAAATATTTCCCTCGGCGGCAAAAGTGCCATATTGATTCCGCCTTTGGAGATCAATGTTTCTTCAAGGATCTCGCAGGCTGTGGACAAAGACAGCATAAAGACCACTTCAGTCCTTAAGTGCCGCATCTGCTCCATAAAATACTCGGCGACCGTCGCCGGGCTGTTAACGCAGAGACTTCTTTTGGCTGATGATCTGGCGATCCTTCGCGAAAGTTCCGCAATTGCCTTGATCTCAAGCGCCTTGACTTTCCCAACGCCTTTGATCGCAAGAAGCTCTCTGTAATCCAGCGAACAGATCCTTAAGATATCGATCTCGGTCTTCGCAGGGTCTGTGAGTATCTTCTGCGCCAGAGCTATCGAATGCTCATCCTTTGTGCCGGTACGCAGAATAATTGCCAATAGCTCCGCGTCCGATAAAGCTTCCTGCCCATACCTGATGAATTTTTCGTCCGGCCTCAGGTCCGCCGGAAGGTGTTTGATCGTGTTATTGCTGCCCATTTCACTCCTTCTTATGCGAAGGAGGCCATCCGAAATGTTATCTAAATAATTTTAGCATAACAACCCCCTAAAAAGAAGTGAAATAATTATTAAATATTTATGAAATCTATATAGCTTCCGTGGCTGCTGCTGCGCTGAGGACGGCGTATTTGCCCTGCTCATAGGTGAGTCCGCCCTGGAAATACGCAACATAAGGAGGGCGCATCGGACCGTCTGCAGACAGTTCGATGGATGAGCCCGAAACAAATGCTCCGCTTGCCATTATTACTTTGTCCGAATATCCCGGCATATCCCAGTCCTCCGGACGCACAAAGCTGTCAACATAGGATGCTCCCTGGATAGCTCCGCAAAAAGCCTTGAGCTTTTCAGGATCGTTCATGATGATCGCCTCGACTATGCAGTGATGATCTTCACCCGATGTCGGGACTGTCCTGTAACCGAAATTCTCGTATAAAGCAGCAAGAAAATAAGCCGTTTTAAGCGCCTGTGATACAACTTTCGGTGCAAGAGAAAGGCCCTGGTAGAATGATTTGAGCGACCCTAAGGATATACCGACTTCTCTTCCGAGACCCGGAGCTGTCAGTCGGAACGCACAGCGTTCAACAAGCTCATGCTTTCCGACAACATATCCGCCGCACGGAGCAAGTCCGCCGCCCGGATTCTTAATGAGCGAACCAACGCACAGGTCAACGCCGTAATCGGTCGGCTCATCCTCATCGACGAATTCGCCGTAACAATTATCGACGAAGACGATCACGTCAGACTTTATTTCCTTCACAAAAGCAGTAATCTCGCCTATTTCAGCAGCAGAAAAAGTATGCCTTGTTCTGTAGCCTTTTGATCTTTGTATGGCAACGATCTTAGTCTTGTCATTTATTGCTTTTTTGATTCCTTCTTTGTCGAATTTCGTATCATCGATCAGCTCGACATAGTTGAACGAAACTCCGTATTCAGCAAGAGAAGCCGGGGCTTCCTTGATGCCTACGGATGTCTCGAGGCTGTCATATGGAGCACCTGATATATATATGAGCTCATCGCCCGGAAGCAGATTGGCCGAAAGAGCCAGATAGATCGCATGAGTTCCGCAGGTTATCTGAGGTCTTACCAGAGCATCCTCTGTGTGGAAAATGTCCGCATATACCTTTTCAAGGTTATCGCGTCCGATTTCCGAATAACCGTAGCCCGATGATGAATTGAAGTGTGCCTCAGCGACTCTGTTTTTCTGAAAAGCCTTAAGGACTTTGTACTGATTTGCCTCACTTATCCTGTCGATGCGTGCAAAAGACCCGGCAAGACCTTCTTCCGTCTTCCCGGCCAGTTCAAGTAATTTATCTGAAAATTCAGGGTATTTAAACATCTTTTTCCCCTTTCGTAATTATGTTCTTCGCCGCAAGCACATCCTCGATATACTCAAGCATCGCATCCTGACTTTCATAGTCCTCGTAGTTGACCCAGATCGCTTCTTTTTCTCTTTTTGCCCAGGTGATCTGCCTCTTGGCAAAATGCCTGGTCGCCAGCTTCAGCTGCTCGATCTGTTTTTCCAATGTCTTACTGCCATTCAGGTACTCAACGATTTCTTTGTAGCCAAGGCCCTGCATTGCAAGAGATTTTTCTGATATTCCCTGTTCAAGAAGGCCCTTGACCTCGTCTACGAGGCCGTTTTCGACCATTTTATCGACTCGCTTATTTATACGCTCATATATCAGCTTCCTGTCGCGGTTAAGGACGAAATAAGCGTAGTTGTATGGCGATTCCTTCTCACGTTCACTCTTGTTGTGCTCCGA
Organism: Lachnospiraceae bacterium; assembly: GCA_045627365.1. Classification (GTDB taxonomy): domain Bacteria; phylum Bacillota; class Clostridia; order Lachnospirales; family Lachnospiraceae; genus RGIG5612. The sequence continues at coordinate 29,786 of JAZQNN010000047.1, read as the reverse complement.
GATCAGAGTCCCGTTTTCCCTGGCGAAAACAATGGCTCTGGCAACACGCTTCGTGTCATTGGGATGGATCCTTGCGGCTGCCTCAGGGTCTATTTCTTCAAGCTTCCTGTGAAGCGCCTCATTACCTTCCATTTGCGCAAATGCCTCCAGCTCCCTTCTAAACTCGGGGTCCTCTTCGTCTTCGCCGAACTCGATATCATAAAGGACGGATTGAATGTAGAATCCGGTGCCGCCGACAAGGATCGGAATATGCCCTGCGGAATATATCTTTTCAAGTGCCTCCTTGGCCATCTGCTGGAAAATGTATACGCTGAATTCATCGTCTGCCTCCAGCACATCGATCAGATAATGCTTAACGCCCTGCATCTCGCTTTCGGTGATCTTGGCCGTTCCTATATCAAATCCCTTATAAACCTGCATCGAATCAGCGCTGATTATGTCGCCGCCGATTCTTTTGGCAAGCTCAACAGACAGGCCGGTCTTTCCGACGCCTGTCGCACCTGCGATTATTATCAAGGGTTTTTCTGATATTGTCATATTATTCGTTTGAACTTGCGCTCAAGTTCCTGTTTTGACATGGTAATGATGGTCGGACGTCCATGCGGGCAGTTATACGGATTCTCAAGAGCAAGGAGCTCAGTGATCAGCTCATCGGCCTCCGCGTATGAGATCCTGTTGCCGCCCTTTACGGCAGCCTTGCATGCCGCGCTTGCCAGACGATCTTCTAAGACTTTGGGTGAAGCAGTCTTAGGATATTCGGTAAGCTCATCAAGGAAAGTTATGAAAAGCTCCGCACTGTCAAGTCCGTAAAGGTCATTTGGAACCGCGCTGATGATATATTCACTGCCTCCGAAATGCTCGATCTGGAATCCCAGATGCTCAAAAGCCGCATGATAATCGGCAAGTACCGCCTCAGAAGGTCCTGAAAGCGTAATAACGATGCCGGGCTTAATATACTGAGAAGTTACGGCATTGTTTTTCACCTTGGCCAGTAACTGCTCGTATTTGACCTTCTCATGAGCCGCGTGCTGATCGATTATATAAAGCTTCTCGTCAAATTCGATAAGCCAGTAAGTATCGAAAACTTCTCCGATAAGGCGATGCTTAAGACGCGCCTGCTCAGAGATGAACTTTTCGTTAAATATGCTCTGCTGCTCATATGTGCACTCTTCCGCAACTACAAGATCGGCCGCAGCTTCGGCAATTCTTTCTTTCTCAAAGGGCTCCGGAATCTTGAATGCAGGCGCTTCGTAACGTTCTTCTTTAGATTCTTCGGCAACTGCTGTAAAAGGCTTTTCAGGGGCGATTTCGGCCTCGCGTGGGGCATTTACGGTGAACTCAGGGATGGTTTCCTTGACTCTTAACGCGTCTGAAATAATGCGATATATGCTGTTATAAATCTGTTCGTCATCAAAGAAGCGGACCTCCATCTTGGCCGGATGGACATTCACATCAACATACTCCGGTTCGATTGATATATTGAATGCAGTGAACGGGAAAGAGCCTTTCATCTGATAGCCTTTATAGGCAGCCTCGATCGCACTTGCGACGACCTTACTTTTGACGAATCGGCCGTTGATGAAGTAAATCTCAAAAGCCCTGTTGCCACGTGCAATTTCAGGGTCACCTATTATTCCGTTAACGGCAATCAAGCCGTCATTTGCATCAATACTTCTTGTATGGATCGCGATGTCACGTCCGAAAACGGCGTAAACTGCGTCCTTGATGGAGCCGTTGCCGGAGGTGTTGAATTTCAGTGAGCCGTTGCTGGTGAATTTGACAGAGATAGCGGGATGAGAAAGCGCTATTTTCTGGACAACGTCAAGTACCGCGCCCGCTTCTGTCGCAGTTGTAGCAAGGAACTTTCGTCTTGCAGGGACGTTTGCAAAGAGATTCCTTACGATTATCGTGGTCCCGTCCGGAAGTCCGGCGTCCTGCATCGTTCCTTCGCCTGCAGCTGCCGCCCTGTAGATCGTTCCTGTGAGCGCGTCCTTAGTCTTGGTGCACAGTTCAACGTCTGCAACAGCAGCGATGCTTGAAAGCGCCTCACCTCTGAACCCAAGACTTTTCACAAATGAAAGGTCCTCGGCTCCGGTTATTTTGCTCGTCGCATGCCTTAAGAAAGCGGTCTTCACCTGCTCTTTCGGTATTCCCGAGCCGTTATCCGTAACCCTGATCAGATTTACTCCGCCGTCTCTGATCTCGACAGAAACGGCGCAGGCGCCGGCGTCGATGGAATTTTCAAGAAGTTCCTTAACGACGCTTGCCGGGCGTTCTACGACCTCTCCTGCCGCAATTTTGTCTATAGTTGTCTTGTCAAGTACCTTTATCTCGTTCATTCGGTCAGATTCTTTAATTCGTAAAGAATGTTAAGTGCATCAAGCGGCGTGAGCTTATTTACATCAAGGGCGCGCAGCCTCTCTTCAACTTCACTTGTCTGCGTATATAGTTCAAATGACTGTTGGTTTTCGGTTTCTTTAGTCTTTGACGGTGCATTTTTTTCGCCTTTAAGGACGAGCTCCGCATTCTTCAGAATAATATCGGCGCCGGTCAGCTGCTTAACTATTTCCTTGGCGCGGACTGTTATCTCAGTCGGTACGCCTGCGAGCTGTGCAACCTGAATGCCGTAGCTCTTGTCAGCGCCTCCGCGTATGATCTTGCGCAGGAAAATAATGTCCTCGCCCTGCTCTTTAACGCTTATGCAATAGTTCTTTACTCCGTCGATCGTGCCTTCAAGCTCGGTAAGCTCGTGGTAGTGCGTCGAGAAAAATGTCTTCGCGCCGCATTTGCGCTTATCAGCAATATATTCAACGACTGCCCAGGCTATGCTGAGTCCGTCGTACGTAGACGTTCCGCGGCCGATCTCATCCAGAATAACAAGCGAGCGCGATGTGGCGTTGCGCAGTATATTGGCAACTTCCGTCATCTCAACCATAAAAGTACTCTGCCCGCTTGCAAGGTCATCTGACGCGCCGACTCTTGTGAAGATCCTGTCGCAGACGCAGATATCTGCCTCTGAAGCAGGAACGTAACTGCCTATTGCCGCAAGCAAAACGATAAGTGCAAGCTGACGCATATAAGTCGATTTGCCTGCCATATTAGGGCCTGTAATGATGCTTACACGATTATCGTGCCCGTCAGAGTATGTATCGTTCGGGATGAAGGTACCTTCTTCCATGACCTTCTCAACTACAGGATGGCGTCCGTCTTTGATGTTGATGATGCCTTTGCCGTTGATGTTAGGCCTTACATAGTGATTCTGTTCGGCAACGAACGCAAGTGAACAGAAAGCATCGATCTTGGAGATGGCTGCTGCCGTCTGCTGGATCCTTGTCACCTGGGATGCGACCTGCTCTCTGATCTCGCTGAAAATATCATATTCGAGCGCGAAAAGTTTTTCCTCAGCGCCAAGTATCATTTCCTCAAGTTCCTTAAGTTCTTCTGTAATATAGCGCTCAGCGTTGACAAGCGTCTGCTTGCGGATATATCTTTCCGGCACCTTGTCCTTAAACGAATTGGTTACCTCAATATAGTAGCCGAATACCTTGTTGTAGCGGATCTTCAGGGTCTTGATCCCGGTAGCTTCGCGTTCGCGTTCTTCTATATCCGCCAACCAGGTTTTGCCGTCCACCTTGCTGCTTCTTAATTTGTCGATCACCTCGGAATAGCCGGGCTTTATAAGTCCGCCGTCCTTGATCGCGATAGGAGGGTCCGGAACGATCGCATCGGTAATAAGCTTGTGAAGATCTTCCAGGCAGTCGAGCTCTTCACAGATCTTCTTCAATTCTTTGGATTTATAGCGGCCTAGGATATATCTGATCGCAGGCAGCATCTCAAGCGAGGTTGCAAAAGCCACCATATCCCTGGGGTTGGCTGATTTATAAGATATTCTTGCCAAGAGCCGTTCGAGGTCATATATCGGGTTCAGATACTCGCGCAGTTCATCGCGCTCAATCAGTTCCTTATTGATCTCTTCGATCGCATCCAGACGGGCATTGATCTCTGACTTATCGACAAGCGGCTGCTCAAGGAAATATCTCAGCCTTCTTGCACCCATCGCAGTCTTGGTCTTGTCGATCACCCACAGAAGGCTTCCCTTTTTGTTCTTCTCACGCATGGTCTCTGTCAGCTCAAGATTGCGCCTTGTTGCCGAATCGATGACCATGAATTTATCCGAAGAATATGTTGTGAGTTTGTTAAGGAATGAAAGTCCGGTCTTCTGAGTCTCGTAAAGATACTTAAGTATCGCGCCGACCGCAGGAATACAGCCCGTAAAATCGGCAAGTCCGAGACCTGTAAGGTCGATCACGCCGAAATGCTTCTTGATCAGTTCTATGCATGCGGTCTGCTCGAAATACGAATCTCCGACCGTATAAAACATGATCCCGAGTTTGTCCTTGATGTATGAGAAATCTACCGGTGCCATCTGAAAAGCATGGTTGGCAATTATCTCGGCGATCGGGAATTTGTTGATCTCATCCATCAGCGAAGCCGCCGAGTCGGTCTGGGTCGTTAAGAATTCGCCCGTCGTAATATCAACAAGCGAAATTGCGTAATAATCTGTCGCATAATATATGCACATCAGATAGTTGTTCTTATCGTCATCAAGCGCGAGGCTATTGGTGTTGGTCCCCGGAGTCACGACCTTGATGACCTCACGCTTAACAATGCCTTTGGCAAAACGCGGATCTTCCATCTGCTCAGCAATGGCAACTTTGTATCCCTTGGCAACAAGCTTCGATATATAAATATCCACGGCATGATAAGGTATGCCGCACATAGGAGCGCGTTCTTCAAGGCCGCAGTCCTTGCCTGTCAGCGTGATCTCAAGTTCACGCGAACCCACAAGCGCGTCATCGAAAAACAGCTCATAAAAATCGCCGAGTCTGTAAAACAGTAAGCAGTCCTGATATTCTTTTTTGGTCTCAAGATATTGAGACATCATCGGTGACAGTGCCAATGTAGTAAAATCCTTTCGCCTTTTCGAGTTTCACGTTCCGGATCGTACCGATCATATCGGCTGTTCCCGGAAAATGTACCACACTGTTATTGGAAAGCCTGCCCGAAACAAGTGCCGGATCCTTCGGGTTGACTTCCTCAACAAGGACAGAATCCGTCTCTCCTTCACGGAGCCTGGTCTGTTCCCTGGATATTTCATTTACAAGTGCCAGCAATCTGTTGAATCTGTCGTTAACAACATCCTTCGGAACCTGGTCAGGCATCGAAGCAGCCTTTGTTCCCGTGCGTTTGGAATAAATAAATGTAAAAGCGCTGTCGAAACGCACTTTTCTGACAACATCCATCGTCTCAAGGAAATCCTCCTCGGTCTCTCCCGGAAATCCCACGATAATGTCCGTTGTGATAGAAACGCCCGGAATACGCGTCCTGATCTTTTCGGCAAGCTCGAGGTAAGCTTCCTTGTCGTAACGCCTGTTCATGATCTTGAGGATACGGCTGCTTCCTGACTGAAGCGGCAAATGTATATGCCTGCATATCTTCGGATTATGCGCGATCACATCTATCAGCTCATCTGACAGATCCTTCGGATGAGACGTCATAAAGCGCACTCTTTCGATCCCGTCAATGGCACATACGTCCGAAAGAAGCCCCGGAAAATCATATGCGTAAGAATTGACGTTCTGCCCCAAGAGCATTACTTCCTTAACTCCGTCATCAGCTAATCGTCTGATTTCATCAAGGATGTCTTCCTTCCTGCGACTTCGTTCACGGCCTCTTACGTAAGGGACTATACAGTAACTGCAGAAATTATTGCATCCGTACATGATATTAACGCCGCATTTGAACGTATATTTTCTCACGGACGGCAGATTCTCAACGATCTTGTCGGTTCCTTCCTCAAGCGCGATCTGGTTCTTTCTCTCGACCAGATAAAGGAACAGGAGTTCTGCGAGTTTGTATACATTGTGCGTTCCGAAGATGATGTTCACATGCCGGTAGCTTTTCTGTACCTTCTCAACGACCTTGGGCTCCTGCATCATGCATCCGCAAAGCGCGATGATCATGTCGGGATTATTGTCTTTACTGTTCTTAAGAACACCGAGACGGCCGTAAACACGCACATTGGCATGCTCTCTGACTGTGCAGGTATTGTAAAGGACAAAATCAGCGTCCTCAGACTCCGTCGGCACATATCCGATCTGCGCCATGATGCCCAAGAGCTTCTCCGAGTCCTTCGCATTCATCTGGCATCCGAATGTATTAATGCACGCGGTCAAGGACCGGCCTTTTTCTTCACTTATGCCGCTTACGATTTTGCGGCATTCTTCTATGAAAAAGTACTGCCTATCAGGCTCTTCGGAAGGGGCCTCGGCAAGTATATTCTGTTTCAGTTCTTCATCGATAAAATACATTTCTTAATCCTTAAGGCTGAATGAATTGAATTTGAAGGACTGTTCACATCCTTCTGCGTCAAACAACGTTCCGACTTCCTCTCCGTCCAGAACTCTTAAGATGTTCAGAATGTCGTTTCCGTTGGTTATGACCATATCGAGACCGGCGCCGTTTGCGATTTTGGCTGCTTCGATCTTGCTGGCCATTCCGCCCGTACCATATGAGGATCCGGAACCTCCTGCCATAGCGCAGATATTCTCATCAAGACCTTTGACATAAGAAATCAGCTTAGCATCAGAATTGGTCTTCGGATTATCATCGTAAAGTCCGTCAATATCTGAAAGGATCATAAGAAGATCGGCACCGCACATGACAGCTACCATTGCGGACAGACAGTCGTTATCACCAAACTCGATCTCATCAGTCGTTACCGTGTCGTTCTCATTTACGATCGGAATAACGCCCATGCGCAGCAACTCCTCGAATGTATTTGTCGCGTTGAGCCTTGTCTGCTCCGAATGGATCGAATACTTCGTAAGGAGGATCTGAGCCGCTGTCTTGTTGTATTCGGCAAAGAATTTCTGGTAGATCGTGATAAGCTGTGCCTGACCTATTGCGGCGCAAGCCTGCCTTATCGGAAGAGACGCATTATCAAAACTGATGTGCATCGCATTTCTTCCTGTGGCGATCGCACCGGAAGATACCAGTATCACATCAACACCTGAGTTGGAAATATCTGAAATGATCCTGACCAGGCGGTCGATCTTCATCAGATCAAGCTTACCCGTCTCCAAATGGAACAGTGAGGACGATCCTATTTTGATAACTACTCTCTTTTTGTTTTTAAGCTCTTTTCGGGTACCCATGACAGCAGGACCTCCCATAAAAATTTAACAATTAATTATATCTAATAAATAAAGAAAATCCAAGATTAACTTGCTGAAAAGTTATCCCGGATTCTCAAAAAAACACATCTCATAATGCCGCTTAAAAAGGTCTGAAACGCCTCATGATTTCCTCCGACACTTTTACGCCGTCGATGGCCGCGCTTGTTATGCCGCCTGCATAGCCGGCGCCTTCTCCGCATGGGAACAGGCCCTTGACATTGCTTTCATATCCCGCATCCCGAAGGATCCTGACAGGAGACGACGTTCTCGTTTCCGGAGCCGCAAGGATCGCATCATCATTATCAAATCCCTTTATTACATATCCAAAGCTGCCAATTGCCTCTTTAAGCGCATCGCATATGAATTCAGGTAAAATACCGTTGATATCGGCAAAGCCGTAATTTCCCTTGAATTCGGGCGTTACAGAGCCAAATTCTGCTGATATACGGGACTCTTTGAAGTCTTTAAGCAGCTGCGTAGGAATCAGACCGTTCAGAGCCTTAAAAGCTGCCTGTTCGATCATCTCCTGGAAACGTACACCATTCAGCGGCTCATCAAGAGCCATGCAGTCTGCGGGCGTTACATTCACAATGATCGCTGAATTGGCGTTCGCTCCGGCACGGTCAGAATAACTCATTCCGTTTATACATAGGCCGCCGGCCTCGGATGATGAATTGACGACCAGCCCTCCCGGACACATGCAGAAAGAATAGACGCTTCTTCCGGCTTTTGTTTTGGTCGTCAGCTTGTAATCAGAAGGAGGAAGGAACGGGAATTTTTCCTTGTATCCTTCTCCGTATTGAGACTCATTAATAAGTTTCTGAGGGTGCTGGATCCTTATGCCCGCGGCAAACGGTTTCGCCTCCAGCTTAACGCCGAGTCCTGCAAGCATCCTGAATGTATCACGTGATGAATGCCCCGGCGCAAGGATCAGCACTTCAGTACCAATGACGCGTTCAGTGCCCGTAAGCAGATCTTTAACGTATGCGCCGTTTACAGCGCCGTCAGTTATCCGCGGTTTCAGGAATTTAGTATTGAAGAAAACTGTTCCGCCGTTTTCAATGATCTTCCTGCGCATCGATGATACGATCCCGCAGAGCTTATCCGTTCCGAGGTGCGGTTTGTTCACATATCTGATTGAAGGATCAGCGCCGTTATTTGCGAATATATCAAGAACCAATGCGTTTCTGCCGGATGGATCGTTTACTCCGGTGTTTAATTTGCCATCCGAAAACGTTCCCGCTCCGCCTTCACCAAATTGGACATTCGACTCCGGCTTTAATTCGGCGCTTCCGTCCCAGAAAGCCTTAACACTTTTGATTCTTTCTTCGACCGGCTCTCCCTGCTCAATGAGGACCGGCATAAAGCCTTTCTCGGCAAGCATATAAGCGGCAAAAAGCCCGCAAGGACCGCTGCCTACTATGACAGGCGGACCGCTTAAAGCTTTCGTTCCTGAAGGCGTGAATTCATAAAGCTTCGTATTGTCCGGCGATATATTGCGGTCATTCTTAAAATGTGCAAGAAGAGCCTGTTCATTATCAAAAGATGCCTTCACTGTGCACACATAATGAATGTCATCTTTATCCCTGGCATCCAGCGACAATTTCTGGATAGAATATTCAAGAAGCTTAAAAGACCTGCCTTTAAGCTTCTTCGTAATGCCTCTTTGAATATCCGTATCATCAAAGCCAATATTAAGTTTAAGACCTGATATCTTAATCATTTTTCAGAATGTCCGTCGCTGCTGCATGGGCGCTGCTCCATGCCCACTGCAGATTGTAACCGCCGCAGATTCCATTGACGTCAACGACTTCTCCCGCAAAATACAGTCCCTTAACAATGCGCGAAGCCATAGTCTCAGGGCAGATCTCATCGGTTGAAACACCCCCGCTTGTGACCTGCGACTCCTCAAAGGATCTAAGCGACGCAGGCGTTACCCGGAATCCTTTGATAATACCGGCAAGTCGCTCACCCTGCGATTTTGGCGCACGGCACCCGCCCGGGCCTTTTGCCTCGTCTGCTACGGTCCTTGCCAGTTTCTTATTCAGGATTCCCGAAAGATCATAATCCTTTCCGAAAGAATCAATAAAGGCACGCAGGCTGTCATGATCCATTTCTGGAATAAGGTCGATCTTAATAACGGGCCCAAGTCCCTCATCAAGCATCTCACCGATCATCTGGCTTATCTGAAATACAGGAATGCCTGATATTCCGTATTCCGTAAACTGGATGTTGCCGCTGATTGACGCTATACATTTCTTATCCTTATCGTAAAGAGTTATTCTTGCGTCAGTTCTTACGCCCTGAAGGTTTTTAAAGAATTTGTCTGAACAGTTGACCGCGCAAAGGGCCGGCTTGGGATCTATTATGCTGTGCCCCAGAGAGCTTGCAAGCATATAGCCCGAGCCATCCGATCCTGTCTTAGCGGCGGACTTTCCGCCGGTTGCGATCACTAAACTTTTCGCGAAATATTTGTTATCTATGCAGAATCTGTACCCTTCCGGGTCATTTTCAAGCACCGTAATGGAGAAAATGCCGTAATCAGTTACGATCTCAACGCCTTTCTTCAGGCACTTGTTTCTGAAAAACTCGCACACGACCGAGGCCTGCTCGCTTCTCGGATAAATGTATCCGTTCTTATTCAGAGTAAGCAGTCCCATCTTTTGGAAGAAAGCTATCGCATCATCCGCGTCGAACTGTGAGATGCATTTTGCGACAAAATCCCTGCTTCCATGCGTATAGTAAGGATAGATGCCTTCCGGATTCTCATCGAAAAGTTCAGCCTTGCAATATGCATTCGTAAGGTTGCACTTTCCGTTGCCGGTGGAAAGTATCTTTTTGCCGCACTGCCCGGTATGCTCAAGTATCAGTACGGAATTATTCTCTTTTTTTGCCATGATGGCGGTGCACATTCCTGCTGCACCGCCACCGATAATGATCGTATTATACTTCATTAAGCCCTTTAAATTATTCCTCGTCCTTGGTCTGACGGGCTGCGATCTCCTTCTGCTGAACATCAGCCGGAGCCTGCTCATAGCGGATGAATGAGTACTCATAATCGCCATAGCCGCCCGTCATGGAACGAAGGTCTGTACCATAACCGAAAAGCTCTGAAGCAGGGATCTCAGCCTCGATACAGGTCTTGTTGTTGCCAACAGGATTCATTCCGAGTACACGGCCTCTCTTCTTGTTCAGATCGCCCATAACATCACCGGTAAAGTCGTTAGGAACGGTAACCTTGATGTTGTTGATCGGCTCAAGGAGAACAGGGCCGGCTTCCATGAAGCCCTTCTTGAATGCAAGGATGGTAGCCATCTTGAATGCCATTTCTGAAGAGTCAACCGGATGGTAAGAACCATCAATAAGGGTAGCCTTAACGCCTACTACAGGGTAGTTAGCAAGAGGTCCCTTAAGAACGCATTCCTGAAGTCCCTTCTCAACTGCAGGGAAGTAGTTCTTCGGAACAGATCCGCCGAAGATCTTCTCTTCGAACTCGTAATCCTTCTCAGTATCTCCAAGAGGCTCGAAGATCATCTTAACGTGACCGTACTGGCCGTGTCCGCCTGACTGCTTCTTGTGCTTGCCTTCAACTTCTGCGGACTTTCTGATAGTCTCACGGAAAGCAAATGCAGGCTTCTCAAGAGCGATGTCAACTTTGTACTTCTCTTTAGCCTTGGAAATGATAACATCGAGATGCTGATCGCCTACGCCGTAGATAAGAGTCTGTCTGTTCTCTTCGTCAGCAACAGTCTTCATTGTCTGGTCTTCTGCAGCAAGCTTAGCAAGTGCCTGAGCGATCTTATCTTCTTCACCCTTATTAACTGCAACATACTTCATATATGTATAAGGTGTTGTTCTTCTGAATTTATCAAGAACGATCGGGTTCTCCTTGGTTGAAAGTGTATCGCCGGTCTTAGCCAGGTTCAGCTTACCGATAGCACCGATATCGCCAGGCTCATGTTCCTTAACTTCTTCAACAGCTTTGCCGCGCATGATGTAAAGCTTAGCGATCTTCTCACTCTCGTCTGTCTCAGCGTTGAAAACTGTTGTATCTGTTGAAAGTACGCCCTGGTATACGCGAACAAGTGAATATTTACCGATGAATGGGTCAACGATAGTCTTGAATACGTAAGCTGCAAGCGGCTTGGACGCTGAGCACTCGCAATCAAATTCTTCACCTGTATTTACATTCTTACCATGCTTCTTTACAGGAGACTGAGCAGGAGATACGAAGTAACGAACGATGTTCTCAAGAACGATGCTCGGTCCGAAGTTCTCAACTGATGAGCCGATCTGAACAGGAACAAGGTCACCTGCGGTGATCGCGCCGTTAAGGGCTGTGAAGATCTCATCCTGTGTGAACTCTTCTCCGCCGAAATACTTCTCCATGAGCTCTTCAGATGTCTCTGCTACTGCCTCAAGAAGCATTTCTCTTGTAGATTCCATCTCGCCGGCAAGATCTGCAGGGATCTCTGTCTCGGTGTACTTTCCGCCTGCCTGATACATTCTTGCGATCTGGCGAACTACGTTTGCATAGCCTTTAAGCTTGCCGCCGTCTTTGATCGGGAACTGGAACGGAACGACTTTGCTTCCGAACTTATCCTGAAAATCAGCGATAACCTTGTCATAATCTGCATTGGCATCATCGATACCCGATACATAAATGATACGAGGGATGTTGTACTTCTCGCAGAATTCCCAACCCTTAACTGTACCAACTTCGATGCCTGACTTGGCATTAACAACGATAACAGCGCCGTCAGCAACTGACAGGCCCTCTTCCATAGCACCTACAAAATCGAAATAACCCGGTGTGTCAATGAAGTTAATCTTCGTTCCCTCGAATTCGATCGGTACTACTGATGAGTTGATTGAAAACTTTCTCTTGATCTCCTCTTTATCAAAGTCACTGATAGTATTTCCATCATTGACATTACCCATTCTGGTGATTACGCCGGTAGTGAGAGCCATTGCCTCAACAAGTGTGGTCTTTCCTGCTCCACCGTGGCCCAGAAGAACGACGTTTCTGATGTTCTCAGTTTTGTAGATATTCATGATTTACCTCCAAGTAAAATTAGTACGTCCAAACTATATTACAAGACTATCTATATATTTACAAGATTTTTTTTGATAATTTGCAAATGATTTGCGTATTACACTGTTAAGACTTTGTTAAAATTCGCCAAAATCCGTTGTGCGGGATGCCCGGTGATGATATTATATGAGTGATCTTATGGTTATTCTTATTCTGCGTATTCTATGCAGGGACTTTTATCGGACACAATCTCATATAAGATTTAATCACAGCTGAAGCAAATTCAGCAATTAAGTCAATAATTCTATTGACAAATTTCCAAACAGGTAATAATATAAAAGCGAACATAAGTTCGCATCGTAAAGGAGAACAATATGGCAACTACAGATACTAGTGATAAGCGTAAGGCGCTTGACGCCGCAATTGCCAAGATCGAGAAGGATTACGGCAAGGGCTCCATCATGAAGCTGGGCGACAAGACAGCTATGAATGTTGATACTGTTTCCACCGGTTCCATCAGCCTTGATAAGGCTCTTGGCGTTGGCGGAATTCCTAAAGGAAGGATTATAGAGATATACGGACCTGAGGCAAGCGGCAAGACTACTCTTGCTCTTCATATGGTTGCTGAGGTCCAGAAGGTCAGCGGTATTGCCGGATTTATCGATGCAGAACATGCTCTGGATCCGAAGTATGCCAAGGACATCGGTGTTGACGTTGACAATCTGTATATTTCACAGCCGGACTACGGTGAGCAGGGTCTTGAGATCTGCGAGACCATGGTACGTTCCGGCGCGATCGATATAATCATTATCGACTCAGTTGCCGCCCTCGTTCCTAAGCACGAGATCGACGGCGAGATGGGCGATTCAGTTGTCGGTCTTCAGGCTAGACTTATGTCTCAGGCACTCCGTAAGCTGACTGCAGTCGTATCCAAGACCGGATGCACTGTTATTTTCATCAATCAGCTTCGTGAGAAGATCGGCACCTTCTACGGACCTTCAGAGACAACTACCGGCGGCCGCGCACTCAAGTTCTACGCTTCTGTTCGTATCGATATCAGACGTGTTGAGCAGCTTAAAGCCGGCGGCGATGTGATCGGTAACAGAGTTCGTGCCAAGGTCGTTAAGAACAAAGTCGCTCCTCCTTTCAGAGAGGCTGAGTTCGATATTATATTCGGTGAAGGTATTTCTGCTGTCGGTGATGTCCTTGATCAGGCAGTTGCATTCGATATTATTGCCAAGAGCGGCGCCTGGTTCTCATACAACGGTGATAAGATCGGTCAGGGCCGTGAGAATGCCAAGGCTTATCTTAAAGCTAACCCTGATTTCTTTGAAGAGATCAACGAACAGGTCAGAGCCAGATTATTCAATGATGCAGTTACAACTGATGACGACGGTTCTTTAACACCTGACGAAGAGGCAGGCATTGCTGCCCTTGAAGCAGGAATGGCAGAGACCAATCCTGATGATCTTGATATAGACTGAATATAGACAGATTCTGTAGAATCATATCCTACGCAATTCATACAATGTTTCACAAATAAGAGCTGACCTTTAGGGCCAGCTCTTATTTGTCATCTATGAAAGATTTCAGTTCTTCAATTCTCTTTTCCATGGTATCGATACCGTGGATGTAAAAGTTCTGTAATTTCGTTGTATCGGTCTCGAACCTGTCAATTCTCGGGATAGAAGGTCTTATTACAAACGCTTTGCCCTCCTGCTCCATCCTGTTCATGTATGCGACCTGCTTGGCATAATTTTCTGTCCTATGCATGAGAACATGCTCAAGTGCAGGATACTTCTTGTGATATGAAAGATGAATAAGTGCCGATGCTTTCTTGTAGTTTGTCGGCGCGTCTTCCTCTCCTCTTGTCATGATCACTATGCATTTGTCGCACCCCTTATCAACAAGCGCGTGTTTAAGCGGGATAGCGTCTGAAACGCTTCCGTCAACATAAGGTGTACCGCCGATGACGATCGGTTTGCACAGGATCGGTATCGAGCAGCTTGCCTTGCCGATGTCGATCAGATTACTTATCGATTTCCTGTCAAAAAGATATTCGGGTCTTGCGGTAAGGCAGTTCGTGCACACGATTTCCAGGTCACAGGGATTGTTTTTCAGGTTCTCTGCGGCTTCATTATCATTGATCGTCATCAGTGTATGAAGCATTTCGTCAAGATTTACCATCTGACCGCATCTGAAAATCTGAGGCACGCCGTAAACATGCTTGTTCTTGGCAAGCGCAATATAATTCTTGCTTATGTCATCGTTCCCGGAAATATAGTCAGCAATATTACCGGCGCCGGCTGATACACCGACGATGTACCGGAAATCGATATTATATTTTCTGATGACTTTGAGCACACCTGTCGAGAAAATTCCTCTGTATGCTCCGCCCTCTAGTACAAGTCCGAGTTTCATGCCTTTTTCTTTCCGTCACGCTCGTTAAAAAGCTGCTGTTTCATATCAAGTATAATCTGCCTGAATTCAGCTGCATAGGCATTCTGCTTTTCAGGATCAAGACTGAATTTTTCCTTATCAATGTAAATCGGCTCGCCGACAAGCACTCTTTTACGCTCACCGAAGAAAAACTTATACATCCCGATAGTTGCGACCGGAATAATCGGAATATCCTTTGCAAGTGACGCAAGCATAAGGAATCCCGGCTTAAATGTATCAACTTCCTCTGACTTGGATGTATGGCCTTCCGGGAAAATATTGATGCTTCCACCCTCTTTCAAGACTTTTCGAGCCTCATGGATCCACTGCGTTCCCGGATTTTCTCTGTCTACCGGGATGCAAAGATCATAAAACAGGAAGAATCGTGCCCATTTTTTCTCCATCCAGTCAGTCGTTACAAGAGAATACATTTTCAGCTTTCTGAACACCGTCCGCATGACCATGCCGTCATAAAGCCAAATGTGGTTGCAGATGTATATTCCCTGAACCGGATGCTTTTTCTGTTCAGGGTTAACGTATCTGACCTTCAGCCTGAAGCAAACAGTCATTGCCAACCTGTAGAATTCGGTAAATATGGTGTTTTTGATTTTTGTCAAAAAAGCTATCACTGTACGTTCTTTCTGATAAGATCAAGCGCATTCATAACAGCTCTGTTTCTTATCGACTGGCGCTCGTTTCCGAAATGATTCTTTGTTGTAATTGTTTTTCCGTTGTAATACAGTCCGATATAAACCAGACCGGTCTCTTCATCGTTGCCGGTTTCGGTTCCGGGTATACCAACATACGAACCCGCATATCCGGTCGTCGAAATGCCGATATCTGCGCCGCATGCTTTTGCGGCTCCTTCGGCCATTTCAGCGGCGGTTTCGGCACTTACTGCCGAGAAAGTCTCTAAAGTTACAGGACTTACGCCAACAGATGCGATTTTGGCCTCATTGGAATATGTAACGTAACCGGCTTTCAGGACATCGCTGGCACCCGGCACGTTGACGATCCTTCCCGCAAGTAGTCCGCCTGTACATGACTCGGCCACAGCAAGCGTCAAAGAACGCTCCTTCAGCATCTTCACTATAACGTCTTCGAGATTTTCATACTCATTCTCGGTATATATGTATTCGCCAAGGCGGTTATAAATTTCGTCCGCAACCGGTCTGATAATGCCGGCAGCTTCTTCTTCAGTGGCAGCTTTGGCAGTTACTCTGAAATGCACCTCGCTGTCCTTGGCATAAGGGGCGATCGTCGGATTTTTTGACGTTTCGATAAGATCATCAAGCACAGCTGCCGCACGGCTTTCTCCGATACCGATCATTTTGAGCATTATCGAGCTTAAAACATATTCCTGCTTTGCCTTAAAATACGGAACGCAGCTGTTCTCGAACATCGGGATAAGCTCTTTCGGAGGTCCTGGAAGCAATATAACGACTTTCCCGTCTTTTTCTATAAGAACGCCCGGCGCGGTACCGTTAGGATTCTTAAGGACTGTGCAGCCGACCGGAACCATCGCCTGCTTAAGATTATTGGCTGTCAACGTTGAAATGTCCCGCCCGATTTTAAGAAATCTGTCATAGATAGCCTTGCGGCTTTCTTCATGCATTACAAGTTCCAGACCCAGTGCCTCTGAGACGATTTCTTTTGTGAGGTCATCCTTTGTCGGGCCAAGACCGCCCGTAAGTATTACAACGTCACTTCTTTCAAAGCTTTCAAGGAAAGTCTTTTTCAGCCTTTCGGGATTGTCCCCAACAACACCCTGATACAGCATTCTGAGGCCAAGTGCCACGCACCTTCCGGCCAAATAATGGGTGTTGGTATTAAGAGTATTTCCCATCAGAAGTTCAGTTCCGACGCAGATTATCTCAACGTTCATCTTTAGTGCCTAAAGCCTTCCCGTTTTTAACGAAATATTCGATCATTGAAATGATTGTAAGCGCAAGCGCAATATACATAGTCACCATCGTGACAATGTCATAGACTTTGACAACGACCTCGGGCCAACCCTGTCTCCGGCTTAAGAGTACGATATCAAACGTCATAAGGATCGACATAGCCATCTGCCAACCGGTCTTTAATTTGCCGGAAAGGCCTGCAGCAAGAACAACGCCCTTTCCTGCGACCACAAGCCTGAGTCCGGAAATTGCAAATTCTCTCGCAAGAATAACTATGCATACCCAGAAAGGCATCCGCTCAAGCGCCACAAAGCACACCATGGCAGAAACAACAAGTATCTTATCAGCCAAAGGATCTGCAAATTTGCCGAAATCCGTTATCAAATTGTATTTTCTCGCAATAATTCCGTCAAATGTATCGGTCAGACAAGCCAGGATAAAGATGACCGTGGCAATATGACTGGTGAACGGGAAGAAATCCGTCATCAGAAAGAAGATATAAAACGGAATGAAAACAAGCCGTAAAATTGTCAGTTTATTCGGTGTATTCATAGCTTTTCTATCATTACTCCATACAAATCGTATTCGCTGCTGCCGGTACATTCGGCAAGAACAAAATCACCTGTCATCAGTTCCATATCTGATTCAAGATAAAAGAATCCGTCAACATCCGGCGCGTCCATATAGGTCCTGCCCACATAAACGTTTTCGTCAGAAAGGTATCCTTCGATAAATACCTTGAAAGTCTCACCAATGCGCCCCTTAAGCTTTTCAGCGGAGATTTCCTCCTGAAGCTGCATGATCGCGTCGCGCCTTGAAGTCTTAATATCTTCATCGATCTGGCCGTCGAATTCAGCTGCTCTTGTACCCTCTTCTCTTGAATATGTGAAAACACCGAGTCTGTCGAAACGGATTTCCTTTACAAATTCCAGCATTTCAGCAGCATCTTCTTCGGTTTCACCTGGGAAGCCCGTGATCAAAGAAGTTCTGAGCGTAACATCCGGAAGATATGAACGTATCTTTCCGATTATGTCAACGATATCCTTATGTGATGTGCGGCGTCCCATCTTCTTAAGGATCGCATCAGCGCTATGCTGGATCGGGATATCGATATAATTAACTATTTTGTCTTCTGAGGCCATAACTTTGAGAAGCTCGTCGTCAATGTCCTCCGGGTATGTGTAAAGAAGTCTGATCCACTCAAGACCGTCTATCTTACACAGTTCGCCAAGAAGCTCCGGAAGGCGATTCCTGCCATATAGATCCTTGCCATATATGGTCGTCTCCTGAGCCACTACGATAAGCTCTTTAACGCCCGCCTCAGCCAGGAAACGAGCTTCCTCAAGAAGATCTTCGAATATGTAGCTTCTGTAACGTCCGCGAACATACGGAATTATGCAGTAGGAGCAGAACTTGTTGCAGCCCTCGGCAATCTTCAGAAATTCATAGTGACCGCCCGTCGTTATGACGCGTTTCGGATACTTTGTATCAGGCAAAGTGAGTGATTCACTGACTGCTTTTAAGATCGCGGATAGTTCATTTACTCCGACTACTGCATCGACCTCCGGCAGTTCCTTAAAGATCTCATCACGGTAGCGCTCGGCAAGGCAACCGCAGACAATAAGTCTTTTGCAGCGGCCCTCTTCCTTCATCGCAGCCATCTCAAGGATTGTATTTATCGATTCTTCCTTGGCAGAGTCAATAAAGCAGCATGTGTTGACAACGATCACATCTGCCTCATATTCGTCATCAACAAAAGAAATGCCGGCTGCAGAAAGGTAGCCCAGCATTTCTTCAGAATCGACTCTGTTTTTATCACAACCTAATGAGATCAGTAATAAATTCATTACAAGCAATTAACCTATGATCTTAACCTGCTGAGAATAAATCTCATCAACTGCTGTTGAAAGCGGCTTGGTGCTTGGCTCTTCAACCATAGGTTCAGCTCCGTCAACAAGCTGGCGCGCTCTCTTGGAAGCTGCCATTACGATCGAATATCTGCTCTGAACAACCGGCTGCTCAGCACTTGCATCAGCATTAACTGCGTCCATTAAGTCTGTATAAGATGGATGTAACATATTTCTCTCTCCTGTAGTTGTATTCTTTTCGCTTAAAATAATATTATGAACCAAATCAACGGATTTTTCAACAATATCATTCACAATTATATAATCGTATTTTTCAGCAAAAACACTTTCTTCTTCAGCCCGCTTCAATCTGTCTTCGATCTGCTCGGCCGTTTCCGAATTCCTGCCCTCAAGGCGTCTTCTGAGCTCTTCCATGCTCGGTGCAACAACGAAAAGGAGTACTGCCTCCGGTATAAGCTGCTTGACCTGAAAAGCGCCCTGTACTTCGATCTCCAGGATAACGTTTTTGCCTTCCCTTAGCTGCTCTTCTACCCACGGCTTAGGTGTTCCATAGTAATTGCCGACGTAACAGGCATGTTCAAGAAGCTCGCCATCCGCGATCATCTGCTCGAAGCGTTCTGTTGTGACGAAAAAGTACTCTCTTCCGTCAACCTCGCCTTCTCTTGGCTGTCTGGTCGTTGCAGAAATTGAAAGGACAAAAGCGTCCGGGTATTTTTCCAGGAGCCTTCTGCAGATGGTTCCTTTGCCGGCGCCTGACCAACCGGAAATAATGATAAGCTTACCTTTATTCAATGTTCTGCACCTGCTCTCTGATTTTCTCAATACAGGTCTTCAGTTCGATGCCGCGGTTAGTAACATCGATATCATTGGACTTGGAAAGGATCGTATTTGACTCGCGGTTCATTTCCTGTGCGATGAAGTCAAGATTACGACCGATCTCTCCGCCCTTTACAAGGATGTCACGCATATGCTTGATATGTGTGCGAAGTCTTACAAGTTCCTCATCGACGGCGATCTTATCAGCATACATCGTCACCTCGGCAGCAATGCGTCCGTCATCGATCTGATCATCTTCCAGAAGTTCCTTAACACGCTCTTCAAGCTTCGTCCTGAATGCGGCAACGATGCTTGGAAGATATCCCTCGATAAAATCAACGTGTGAGTCCATTTCATCGAGCTTTTCAAGGATATTATTCTTCAGAGCCTCGCCTTCAGCTGCGCGTGATGCGGCAAATTTTGAAAAAGCTTCCCTGAGTGCGTTAGAAAGGGTGCCAAATACCTCTTTCTCGTCGAGTTCCTGTTCTTCAAGCGTGATAACATCGGGTGCCTTTGCGATCAATGATACCTTGATATCATCAACAAGTTCAAACTCATCCCTTATTGCACGGTAATAGTCAAGGTATTCCTTGGCAAGTGCAGGATTGTATTTAATGCTGTTTGAACCTTCGCCCTGATCTTCATATGAAATGAAAATATCAACTTTTCCTCTCGAAGCGTACTCCTTGAAAATCAGCCTGATTTCCGATTCGAATGCGTTGAATTTTCTCGGCATTTTGATGCCAAGATCAAGATACTTGTGATTCACTGACTTCAGCTCAACGGTATACTTTTTTTCGCCGTCAAGCAACTCAGCGCGGCCAAAGCCGGTCATGCTGTTGATCATAAAAAATGTCCTTCTCTTTTTTATTCATAAATTGCCTCTCCTCTTTTGGGTTTTGGCAAGTCATGTTCATATTATTCTAACAAATCTTTCTGATTAATTAAACCAGTAATCGAAAACCTGTTTTGCGGCCCATACTCCGGTATTGCCCGCTTCCTGAGAATTCTCAAAGACCGCACAGACAGCAAGCTGCTCGCCCTCCCATTCGGCAAATCCGGTAAACCAGGAATGATCATAATTCGTGCTTGCGTTTGAACTCGTCTGAGCTGTACCGGTTTTGCCGTAAGCATAGTACATTCCGTCATAGCTCATCACCATAGCCGTGCCGTTCGTGATGACCGAGCGCATGTATTCCTTCATGAATTCCGCTTCATTGCTGGTCATGATCCGCTGGAATCGTTCGTTTTTGACCGTGCTCACAGTCGTTCCCTTGTAGTTGACTACTTTATCGACAATATGAGGTTTCATGACGATGCCGTCATTGGCTACGGCACACGAGATAAGCACCAGATGCAGCGGAGATACGGTCGTCTGCCCCTGTCCGAATGATGTCTGCATGACCATGAATTCCGAAGAATTCTCGTCAAGAACAAAGCTGCTCGGATTGCTGTTGATGTCGATCGGCAGCTCAGTGTTGAAAAGCATTGCCTCGTTATTTTCCTTGAATTTGGCTAGATCCAGCTGCAGACCGATATTGGCAAACGAGCAGTTGCACGAATTGTAGAAAGAAGCCTTTAGATCCTGATCGCCGTGTGCAGTATGGTTTACGCATGAGAGCGTATACTCTCCGACAGTGATAGAGCCGTCGCAGTCGTACTCATAGTCGGAGACAGCAAAACCTTTTTCTCTGCTGTATTCAAGAAGCGTAAACATCTTAAAGGTCGAACCCGGTGTAAGGCGCCCTTGAGTTGCACGGTTAAGAAGCATGCTGTTGCTCTCATCAGAAGTAATATCATCCCAGACATCGTCTATCGTATTCGGATCGAATCCCGGCTCACTGACCATGCCAAGGACACGCCCGGTCGACGGTTCCATAACGATTATCGCGCCGCGGTTTCCGCCCAGTATTTCGTTGAGCCTTTGCTGAAGGCCCATATCGAGGCAGGTCACAATACTGTTTCCCGGACTCTTTGTGCCGGTGAATTCACTTGAGAGTTTGTCAACTATGTTAACGTTGGAAGAAAGCAGGCTGTAGTTGTATGAAGACTCAAGGCCAAGGCTTCCATGTCCTTCGAAACCGACAACATGGGCAAATAATTCGCCATAAGGATATACCCTCTTCTCGTTGCCTTCCTCATCGACATCAGTATATGCCAGCACCGTTCCGTCAGTTGCCAGAATACTGCCTCTGGTGATCGTCCTCTTCAGGGATGCCGTTCTTCTGTTGTACGTATTATTGATCACAGAACCGGCTTTAAAAGTCAGGAAGAATGAGAAGAACAGAATAAGACCCAGAAAAACGATACCGAAGAAAACGGCGACTTTAATGATATCCCCGTTGATCACCTGGCCTCTGTTGGCTCTATTTACTTGTTTTTCAAGCTTGCGCCTGTATCTTTCCTCATTCATCATTCATCGCTCTCCTGAAAATACTCAGGTGATAACTGAACAACTTTATCATTGATCAGTTCTCCTCCGGTCTCTAAAATAGCGATCTCCTCGGCCACATCCTGCTCGGATTTAACGTAAAGTGCCTGAATAAGGCCAAGCATTATCATGGATGCAAGAAGTGAGCTGCCTCCGCTTGAAAGGAACGGCAGGTTGACACCGGTCGACGGAATGAACTTGACAGCGCCGCCGATCGTTAAAAATACCTGAAATGCGTAAGTACTTCCGATTCCGAAGGCAACAAGTTTATAGAAATTATCGCGGACTCTCATAGCTACCTTAAACATCAGATAAACAAATGCCAGGTTAAGCAAAATCAGAAATACTGAGAAAAGTCCGCCGAATTCTTCTGAAACAGCCGCGAAAATAAAGTCGTTTTTGGCCATAGGTACGTCTGCCGGATTGCCCCTGAAAAGCCCGGATCCGAGCCATCCTCCGGTTCCGATCGCGAAAAGTGACTGCGTGATCTGATATCCCTTAACATCAAGATCCACCCACGGATCAAGCCACATATTTACGCGGGTCTGAACGTGTCCGAAAAGCATATAGGCCGCAACGCAGGCCACGGCAAATGCCGCGCCTCCGGCCACAACATATATAAACTTTCTGGTCGCCACATACAGCATCAGTATGTATACGACAAATAGTATCAGCGCGGATCCGAGGTCAGTGCATACGACCTGTATCAGAACATGGGCAGCGGCAAACACAGTCGTTATGAAGACAGTCTTAAAACTGCTCGACTTGTTGAAAGCCGAAGCCACAAAAAGAACAAATAATATCTTTACGAATTCCATCGGCTGGAATGAGAAAAACCCCAGATCGATCGATAATTTAGCACCTCTGAATGCAGTGGCCAGCACCATGACGAGCATCAGAAGCGCCAGACCTAAGATGCAATATATCCAGGTCAGATTTCTCAGCTTTCTGAATGACCTGGCAACAGCCTGTACTATCAGGAAAACGACAGTTGACGCAACAAGGATAATGAAATGCTTAGTGCCTTCCTTGAACGAAAGCCTTGTAAGTATGGCCAGACCGATACAAGAAAGCATGCAGATACAGGAATTGATCTCATGGCTGAATCTGCATACCGCGGGCAGCGCATAAAGCATCAGAATATAGTAAACAAGCTCGCCGGCGTAAAGATAGATATACTGCATAATATCTGCATCTTCGCCCGCAAAACCGAGCTTAACATTAATAAGAGTAATAACATTCAGGGCAAATGAAGTAAGAAGCATCAGAACCTTTTGAAACCCTCTGAGCCTTCTTTTGCGCTTTTCGGGCAGGTTTCTCGCCCCTTTGAACGTGTTATAGGTAAAAAAGGCAAACATCAAAAGTACTAAGTACTTACAGCCTGCCAGAAAAACATCACTCATGCTCTACATTCAAAAACTGATAAGCCAGTGCCGTAACGCACCTGCCCCTCGGTGTTCTGTCTATCAGGCCGTTCTTGATGAGGAACGGCTCATATACATCCTCTAAAGTTCCTGAATCCTCGCCGATGGCTGCGGCTAAAGTATCAAGGCCTACAGGTCCTCCGGCGAATTTGCGGATCATGGTAAGCAGTATCGTTCTGTCCGTCACATCAAGCCCGTGCGGATCGATGTCAAGAAGTCTGAGCGCCTCATCAGTGACCTGTCTGTCAATAAATCCGTCATATTTGACCTGAGAATAATCACGGACACGCTTCAGGATGCGGTTGGCGATTCTCGGCGTTCCGCGGCTTCTCTTACCTATCTCGAGAGCTCCGTCCTCGTCGATCGGAGCACCCAGTTTGGCTGCGGAATTCTTGACAATGACGGCCAGCTCTTCCGGCTCATAAAACTGCATCCTGTGGACAACGCCGAACCTGTCGCGAAGCGGTGCGGATAACATGCCCGCACGCGTCGTTGCGCCGATAAGTGTAAAGCGCGGAAGCTTTATATGCAGCGTAGAAGCCGAGCTTCCCTTGCCGGTAACTACGTCGATCGCATAGTCCTCCATTGCTGAATAAAGGGTCTCCTCTACAGGCTTACTGAGTCTGTGAATCTCATCGATGAAAAGGATGTCTCCCTCTTTAAGCCTTCCGATGATCGCGGCGATCTCACCTGGAAATTCGATAGCAGGTCCCGAAAGAACACGAAGCTTTGCGCCCATTTCGTTGGCAATAATGGATGCAAGTGTTGTTTTGCCAAGTCCCGGAGGCCCGTAAAAAAGGATATGATCCAAAGGCTCCTTACGCTTCTTAGCCGCTTCAATGTAAATCGAAAGGCTTTCCTTGATTTTCTCCTGGCCGATGTAATCCTTAAGGAATTTAGGTCTCAGGTTATTCTCAAGTTCGACTTCCTCGTAATTATTCAGTTCAGTATTGATAGTTCCGGTTCTGATCATTTTGCTTACCTTATATAAGTATATACTGAAAAAGTGACTATTCAATGACTTTTAAAACTTCCGTTACCAGATTGGACGCATCCATGTCAGGTGTTACGCTGATCGTGTTAATGGCTTTGATAACAGCGCTTCTTGAAAATCCGAGGATCTCCAGTCCGTCAATTGCCTCAGAAACAATACTGCTGACAGCAGGGTCTGTCTTGGAAGAAGTATTTTGCGCTGCTCCCGTAACGGCAAATGATTTGTCCACCTTCCCCTTAAGTTCAACAACGATCTTCTGAGCAGTCTTTGCACCGATACCCTTTGAAGAAGCGATAAGCTTGGCATCCTCTGCAGCGATCGCCATTTTAAGAGAATCCGTACTGATCGATGACAGGATGCCCAGAGCGCCCTTAGGACCTACTCCGCTGACAGTAAGAAGCATCTTGAACATTTCAAGCTCGTCAACTGTCAGAAAACCGTACAGCGAAACGTCATCCTCCTTAACAGCCATGTATGTGTATACTTTCACACTCAGGTTCGTATCGAGCTTGAAAAGAGACGACTGGGGCATAGCGATCTGATAACCGATCCCGTTGTTCTCCAGGAATATGATCCCGTCTCCGATATAAGTTACTTCACCATTAATATATGCGATCATAAGCTCTCCGTTAAATGTCGAAATACCGAATTTTTCTTATGTTTTTGATTACGATCTTAGCAAGTATTCCCATAACAAGACCGCACGCGAGTCCGCTGATAAGAAGCACAGGAATGTAGTAGAATATCTGTACCGTCTTGACTACAAACGCGGCAACCGCTATCTGTGCCAGGTTATGCGTAACTCCGCCCGCTATGCTTATGCCTATGCAGGAATATTTGCGAAGCCTCGAAAGCGGCCACATCACAAAAAAGCTGACCAATGCGCCCGCCACTGAGAACAGTATACTAAAAAGGTTACCGAATAACAAACCTGTAATTAATATGCGGACCAAATTGACAAGAACAGCGTCAAGCGGATCAAGATAGTAAAGCACAAAAACTACCACCAGATTGGCCAGTCCCAGCTTGATTCCCGGGACGGCGAAATTCAGTGGTATCAACGATTCCAGATAGCTCAGCATCAGCGCAAGTCCGCAGAAGATGCCGAGAAATGCTACTTTCTTGCCCTTACTCATTTTACTTCATATATGCATCGATCGACGATTCTTCGCCGACAATTCGTAAAACAACTCTGTGTGGCAGGCAGATTATCGACTGGCCTTCCTTACTGATCGCGCTGTGATGAACGCAGATAAGATCGGGACAGTCAGCTTCTTGCATAGTCACCTTGCCGCCCTGAATCGAGACGATGTTGCGTCCGGCATCAGTAATGATCTCATGCGTGGTATCTTCATCCAAAGGCAGCTTTTTCGTGACCTCGCCATTTATCACGACTTCACAAAAAGAGCCATTTCCCGCAGCGAAATATATCACAGCGAAAAGGACGGCAGCTGCGACAAATATTGAAATCATCAGCAAAATGTCAGCTTTTTTCATGCGTCTATTATACCAATTTGACGTGTGCAAATCAAAGCATTTGTGCTATTATCAGCGCATGAAGAAGCTTTTGTCACTTTTTATGATAATAATGTTATGTGCCGGAGTGTTTGCAGGATGCAGCTTCGCCTCAAAAGAGCCTGTCAGCAAGACCGGTTTTTACTTTGATACCTCTGTTACCATTACCCTGTACGGTGCCGGCAAAAATGACCGCATCGACGAATGTCTGGAAAGATGCGCATACTACGACGAATTATTCGACCGTTTTGGAGACGGTTCGGCGGCCGTGCTGAATAAAAACGGCGAAATATCTGACTGCACCGATCTGCTGAAGCTGCTCAAGATAGTTGACGAGACCGCGGATGATGACTTATTTACTGTCAAAATCGCGCCGTTTATTGATCTTTGGGGATTTTGCACTGATGCGCCCAAGGTGCCCGAAACAGGCAAAATAGAAGCTCTGCTGAGCGAATTTGTCGATATGACATACACATATGAGGCCGAAAGCGCTGCTGTTGCCCTTGCCGGCAATGCGCAGCTTGATTTCGGAGGAGTTGCCAAAGGATATGTCGGTGATATGCTGAGAAGCTATCTGACAGATCAGAATATCCAGTCCGGTCTTCTAAATCTCGGTGCCAGCACAATGATCCTTTTCGGAAATAAGCCAGAAAGCGGAAATTACCAGATCGCCCTGCAGACACCATTTGGCAAAGACGGTGAATATGAGTATATCTTCTCAGGAAGTGATTGCACGCTTTCAAGTAGCGGCTCATACGAGCGCTTCTTCGTTGAAGACGGAGTGGCCTACCACTCGATCATTGATCCGAAAACCGGGCTTCCGGCGCAAACCGACCTGAATTCGGTCACAGTTATTGTTAAGAACCTGCCTGATGCCGGCGCGAAAGCAGATATTTACTCTACTGAGGCTTTCATGCTTGGAAAAGATGAAGCGCTGCACTTCATCGAAAATCTGCCGGATACGGAGGCGATCCTTTTCGATAAGAACAATCAGATATATCTGACAGATGGTCTTCAGCTAAAAGGCAACACCATCTCTGTAAAATAAACTAATCACCGGCTAAATGAGGTATGAAATGAATGCAAATAACATAATAATTCGTTCGGAGAAACCGGAAGAATACCGTGAAGTAGAAAACCTTGTCAGAGAAAGCTTCTGGAATGTATACCGTCCCGGATGCATGGAACACTATGTTTTAAAGCGCCTCAGAAATGACCCTGATTTTGTTCCCGAGCTTGATTTCGTAATGGAAAAAGGCGGGAAAATAATCGGTCAGAATATCTTCGTAAGGGCAACTATCCGATCCGATGACGGCAGAGACATTCCCATTATGACCATGGGACCGATCTGCATCACACCCGAGTTAAAAAGGCAGGGATACGGGAAGATCTTATTGGATTACTCGCTAGAAAAAGCGAAAGAGGCAGGCTGCGGAGCTCTTTGCTTTGAGGGCAATATACGGTTTTACGGAAAAAGCGGATTTACTTATGCTTCTGAATTCGGAATAAGATACCATGGCCTTTCTGAAGGAGAAGATGCGTCCTTCTTCCTTTGCAAAGAGTTGATCGACGGATACCTTGACGGCATTACCGGAGAATACTCAACGCCTAAAGGATATTTTGTATGTGAGGAATATCCTCAGGATTTCGCAAAGTACGAATCAGAATTCCCCTTCAAAGAAAAGCTGAAACTCCCGGGGCAACTAGTCTGAAAGAAAAAGCCGGCACACTGTGCCGGCTTTATAATAGAAAAGAGTTTCTTACTTGTTGTAATTAACGATCTTGCCGAAGTCAGCCTTAAGGCTTGCTCCGCCTACAAGTCCGCCGTCAATGTCAGCCTGAGCAAAAAGATCAGGTGCAGAAGATGCAGAAACGCTTCCGCCATACTGGATCCTGATAACGTCCTTGGCAGCATCGCCGTAAAGCTCGCAAACGACCTTACGTATAGCTTCGCATACTTCCTCAGCCTGCTCTGTAGTTGCAACAACGCCTGTTCCGATGGCCCAGATCGGCTCGTATGCGATAGTAACATTTGCAAGGTCTTCAGCTGTTACGCCGAGAAGCGCGATCTTGACCTGCATACGTACCCACTCAAGAGTGATGCCCTGCTGACGCTGCTCAAGAGTCTCTCCGCAGCAAACGATAGGCTTAAGTCCCTTTTCAAGAGCCTTAAGAACTTTCTTATTGACGGTCTCGTCTGTTTCGGCAAAGTACTGTCTGCGTTCTGAATGTCCGATAATAACATACTCTACTCCAAGATCCTTGAGCATGTCAGGAGCGATTTCTCCTGTGAATGCGCCTTTATCTTCAAAGTACATATTCTCAGCGCCGATCTTAACATTGGTTCCCTTGGTAAGTTCCACTGCAACCGGAAGGTCGATTGCCGGAACGCAGAATACTACGTCAACATCATCATTTTTAACAAGCGGGATCAGCTCATTGATAAGCACAGCTGCCTCACTTGGAGTCTTGTTCATTTTCCAGTTTCCGGCGATTATTTTCTTTCTCATGTCTTATCTCCTCTTATTATATGATTATTTCTCAGCTATAACAGCAACACCCGGAAGTTCCTTGCCCTCAAGGAATTCAAGTGAAGCGCCGCCGCCTGTTGAAATATGTGTCATCTTGTCACCAAATCCGAACTGATTTACAGCTGCAGCTGAGTCACCGCCGCCGATAACCGTGATGGCATCAAGGCTTGCAAGCAATGCTGCAACAGCGATCGTGCCCTTTGCGAAATTCTCGATCTCAAAAACGCCCATAGGTCCGTTCCAGATAACTGTCTTGGCCGGAAGAAGTGCTTTAGAGAACAGTTCAATTGTCTTTTCTCCGATATCAAGACCCATCTTATCATCAGGAATGTTAAATATATCAACAGTATCGAAAGGCACATCGTTGCTGAGTTCGCTTGCGATTACAGTATCAACAGGAAGAACAAGTCGAACGCCCTTCTCCTCGGCCTTCTTGATCATTTCCTTTGCATAATCAAGATATTCCTCCTCAACCAGGCTCTTACCGATATTGCCGCCCTGAGCTTTGATAAATGTATAAGCCATGCCGCCGCCGATAACTAAGATATCAACCTTCTCAAGAAGTCTTTCAATAACACTGATTTTTGAAGAAACCTTAGAGCCTCCAAGTACAGCTGCCAGTGGACGAACAGGTTCATCTACTGCGTTTCCGAGGAAGTTGATCTCTTTCTGCATCAGATATCCTACAACTGCTTCCTTAACGAATGAAGCAACGCCGGCTGTTGAAGAATGTGCTCTGTGAGCAGTTCCGAAAGCGTCGTTTACGTAGATCTCGCAAAGTGAAGCAAGATCCTTTGAAAGTTCCTCGCCGTTCTTTTCTTCTTCCGGACGGAATCTGGTATTTTCAAGAAGCATTACATCACCGTCTTTAAGAGCTGCGGCTGCTGCTTTGGCATTTGCTCCAACGACTTCATCGTCAGCTGCAAATACTACTTCCTTGCCCAAAAGTTCAGAAAGTCTTGCGGCAACAGGAGCAAGTGTAAGTGCCGGATCCGGCTTGCCTTTAGCTTTTCCGAGATGTGAGCACAGGACCAGTCTGCCGCCGTCAGCGATCAGCTTCTTGATCGTCGGAAGAGCAGCTACGATCCTTGTATCGTCAGTGATCGCACCATCTTTAAGCGGTACGTTAAAATCGCATCTTAACAGTACGTTCTTACCTTTAACATTGATGTCATCAATTGATTTCTTATTAAGCATTTTTATATCCTCCTTAATCTCGACAAAAGAAATTATATCAGCAAAAGCTATAATGTCATCATATAAATATATTAATACTGAAAAATTGCCCATATGCATAAAAATATGTGCATAATATATGCTCTATTTAGAACATATTGTGATATACTCCAAGCCAAAATAAATCATTATTGAAAAAAATTACGATTATTTCAGAATTTGTAAAACCAGATCTGTTTTTCGAGCGTCTTTATATCAGAAAAAGGAGATATGGATCACTAACGGTTGCCATTGTACCAAAGATCGGATACCACGTCTGGTACGGCAAATACGCACCCGCAGTATTCCTGCCGGTACAGGTCATATTTCTTAGACAGCTCTATCGAACGCTTATATCCCTCTTTCTTCTTAAAGT
>JAZQNN010000046.1:0-5142 GCA_045627365.1 Lachnospiraceae bacterium | reverse complement strand
AAAAGTGTAAATCCGATTATGACTCTCGCTCTCGCGGAACCAGTCTACAACCTTCTCAATCATCTCGCGGCTCTTTGGAGGATGGCAGCCCATAAGGCTCTTTCCGACCAGCTCGTAACCGCCGCTTGCTTCGTATCGCTTCGCCGCTGCGGGATTCATATATACAATCGTATGGTTGAGGTCACAAAGAACAACTGCCGCCTCATCCTGTTCGAAAACACTCTTGAAAAACTGTTCCAGCATTAGTTCCATCCTTTCCAGACGTCCGGCTGATATCCGACCGTCGCCTGCTTTCCGTTTCTGACTACCGGAGTTCTGATAAGCTGCTGATTCTCAAGAAGTTTCTCAAGCTTGTCCTCCGCAGCAATATATTTGAAAAGAGCCAGCGTATCCTTATCCTTTGCATTCGGATTTACAAGAGCATCAAACCCGCCTACGCTCTGAAGAACACTTGTAAGTTCGCCCTTGCTCATGCCCTTTTCCTTGAGGTCAATCACCTGCGCCTTTATGCCGCGCTCCTTGAAATATCGCTCTGCTTTCTTTGTATCAAAGCACTTAGTCGTGCCGAAAATCTGAATGTTCATTTTTCTTCCTTCAAAATATCAAAATCAAATCCCATCTTCACAACCAGCCCGTTCAGAGAAAAATTGTACTGTTCTTTGGTCAGTGCACCGGTTGAAAGAAATGTATCCATCGTATGCTTTTGTTTAAAGAAAAGAGTCTTTTTCTCCTCGTCGAGTTCTTCCCAGACACTGCCAACATCAATATGATTCCATGTGAGATATTCATCGTAGGCTTCGATGTTTTTTGTTTCTCCAATATCATTTTCAAGTTCAACCAGGACCTTAAGTTTTGTACCAGGCTGACGCTCTTCACAGCCAAAATCGGCTTCGTAAATGTTCTTTATCTTCCACATAAATCCTGCTCTCTAAATCAACACTCCGTTCACATGATCCAGCTCATGCTGAATAATCTGCGCCGTAAATCCGGTAAACTTATCCTTCTTCGGCTTGAAGCTTGCATCCTGGTACTCAACTTCAATCTCATCGTATCGGGTTGTTTTAACAGGACCACCCATAAAGGATAAACAACCTTCTTCAGTCTGATAAGGCTTCTTTCGACTCGTTATCTTTGCATTCACCATTGCCATCTGCATGAAACCCATGCTGACAACAATGATGTTTTTCTTTACACCAATCATGTTCGCAGCCATTCCGACGCATCCGTCAAGATGAGCACGAAGTGTATCCAAAAGATCCGTGATTACCTGCACATCCGCCGGAGTTGCCAGCTCAGATTTCTGCGCAAGGAAAAGAGGATCGTGAATTAATTCTTTGACCATAGCATACCCTCAATACATGAAACATTTCTCATTCTTGTTAATCGCGAAATGGCAATTAAGATACTTTTTCCAGAAGCGGCCATCCTCTGACACAAACTCCTATCCTGTAACGATTCTCCGCTTCGCCTATTGTCTGGAATTCTATCGTATAACAATACTCCGGGCCATCATTTTCCAGGATTTCTTTAAGGTATCCTATGCTCTTCTTTCCCGGTTCTCTTTTTATCTTTCCGCACTTTTCAAATTCCAAAGCAGCATCATACAGTTCCCAGAAAAGCCCGTTATACTTTCTAAACTCATCGCTTTGAGCATTTCCATTGGCTTTTTTGCATATTATTGATAATTCTTTTACCTTTTCATCAAACTCAGTAAATGTCATGTCGCTAATTTTTCCCCATACAATCACACAACCCTAGCTCCGAACGGCATCAAGGCCAGCTTCGCAAGCTTAAAAAACTGCTTTCCAAACGGGATGCCGACAATTGTTACGCACCACAATGCTCCGAAAACCACATAGCCGATTGCCATCGGAAGCCCCGACACAATCAGCCAAATGATATTGGCAATCATCTTTATGGAGCCACCGCCGTATACAACTTCCTTGCCAAACGGCCATATCGCAATCTTCGCAAACTTAAAACACTGCGTTCCGATAGGTATGCCTACGATTGTGATACACCATAAAAGACCCGCAACAATCCACGCCAGTCCGCTTAACAGACCGCCAAATATAAACCATAGAATATTTCCAATAAAACGCATGATAATATACCTCCTACTTACTCAGTCATCCTCTTCATCAGCATTCCGCCTTCGCTTTTCAGCCACTTGACCGACTTCTTATAATCCGGAATTACCTTTGCAACCTCATTCCAGAACGCTGTTGAATGATTCATTTCTTTTCTGTGGCACAACTCGTGCACCACTACATAATCAATAACCTCCGGCGGAGCCAGCATCAACAGGCAGTTGAAGTTCAGATTCCCCTTACTGCTGCAACTTCCCCAGCGGGTCTTCTGATTCCGAATGGTTATCCGACCATACTTTACGCCGATAATCGGAGCGAAGTACGCTACTCTTTCCGGAATATATTTAAGTGCTCTATCAGCAAGTTCCTGAATCTCAGCGTAAGTCAGCTTCGGACCACACTTGGCTTCGTACTTCTCTTTCTTTCGGGCTATATCCGCCTGGTGCTTGAGGATCCAAGGTTCTTTTTCCTTAAGTATCTTTTCGATATCCTTCTTCGTAGCCCGAAGCGGTACTTTCATAGTAACAGAAAGGTCAGCATTCACCTGAATTGCCACAGTTTTTCTGTTGGAGCGAATGACTGTAACATTCATGATGAACACCTCCTCAAAGTTTTTTCTTTATCTTCTCAATAATAGAAACATCAGCCGGCAGCCAATCTACGCTGTACAGTGACGCTTTATCAAGCCATTTCGCAGCTTCATGTTCCTTAAGAACAAGGTCGCCGCTTACAATCTCACACCAGAAACAATCCATGGATAAATGGAAGTTCGGGTAATCATACTCAATCGTATCGATCAGTTCTCCGACCGAAATCTCCGTGTCTAGTTCCTCACGGATTTCACGTTTTATGGCATCTTCAGGAGTTTCGCCGGCCTCAATCTTGCCGCCTGGGAACTCCCAGCCATCCTTATATTCGCCGTAGCCCCGCTGCGTTGCAAATATCTTGCCATCAGCATGGATAACCGCAGCAACCACTCGTATTGTTTTCATAAAATCATTCCTTCGTCAAACCAAAGTCATACTGCAAATACTCCGGCAGCTCATTCTCCATGTGAATATCAAAGAGATATGTTCCATTGCCACCCTCAGTTTTACGTGGATTCAAAAGCTTACCCTTACCAACATACGTAAACGGCAATACCAGGCCATTTTCTTCCGATACCTTACGTATGAACACGTGCGTGAAGCTGCTATGCACAAGCTTATCAAGATGCGACTGCGGCAGGTTCGTCATAGATTCCCATTGGAACAAATCCGCCTGAAGGAACTTGTCTTTATAGTTCAGCTTGTCAGCATCGTCCAAATCTTTCTTGAGCGATGCAAAAATGACAACATAATCATCGTAGTAATAGGTTCCGACCTGATTGTTCGAAGGATTCTTGAGGAGCTTCAGCTGCACCTGATCCATACGGTAATTCTGCCAGAGCTTGAAGCCTGTCTCATCACCATTATCTATCAGGTATCTTGTAAGGCCATACTCAATCAGATCCTCAAGGTATTCTTTGAACTGGTCGTCAAGTGCTACAGAAAGACTAAGCATATTTCCATCACGCTTTACTACCTTCAGGTATGTTAATGCATGATCAAGTTCTTCCTGCTGGTACTCCGGAAGCTTCTCTGAAAGGTACGCATTTAGTTCATCATATGTTCTTGCACCACCAAGCAGATACTTTACAATATGATATTCATGTGGCCTTACAAGCGGTAAAAGACCGGATAAATAGTTCGCTGCATCCACCTGAGCATCCGCAAAAATCGGAAGGTTCTCCTCTTCAATGCCCCTAAGGAAGTTATAGTAACTGCAGTTTTTCCTGCCCTGGGTTTTAACGCTCATAAAGCGGATCAAATCCGGAGCGCAATCATTATTTATATAATCCATATGACGCGGATAGAACTCTGCGCCAATATACTTTTTAAAATTAAAATAGTCTTGCTTCAGATACTTGATAGCATTGAAGTTCTCCTTATCGATGTACTCCAAGATTTCTTCTTTGCTAAGATCATCGATATGAATCTCAACACCGTAATCAGCAAGGCCAAGCGCTGTAAAATCATCCTTTACCAGCGAAGCCATGAGGCGTTTTTCCATGACAAAATTCTCAGACAAAGAGCCAAGAGCAAAAGCAATCTGAACGCTACGCTTATAGCTGTTGCCGATAAAATCAAGAACCGTAACATAATCCTTGTTCATATACTTTCGAAGGCCACGGCCAAGCTGCTGAATGAATATAGTAGTAGACTCCGTCGGTCTTAAGAACAGAACCATGTTCACGCCGGGAATGTCGACACCTTCGTTAAGAATATCTACGGTAAAAAGAATCTCCAGCTCATGTGCATCATTCTGCAAATCATTATAGGCACGAACGCGCTCACCGATATCGTTACGTCCGGTGAGATATGCCGTCTTGTATCTCTCGCTCAGGGCTTCGCACATCATACGAGCATGCGTTACATTACGACAGAATGCAAGGCATTTGAGCTTGCCCTGCGGGCGATGCTTTTCTATCTGATCCGCAATGAAGTCACAATGGTCCTCTTTTGCCATCTGTGCAATCATGCGGCGTTCTTCGTTGCCTGACAAGCCATAATCAACGAGCCGATCACGGATACCGTAATACTTAAACGGAACAACGAGGTCATTTGCTATGGCATCTCGAAGCCTCAGTTCATACGGAACATTATGATCAAACATTTCAAAAACGTCCTGATTATCCAGACGTTCCGGTGTGGCGGTAAGTCCAAGCAGAAATTCCGGTTCAAAGTAACCGATTATTTTTTTATACGTTTCCGCCGTAGCATGGTGGCATTCATCGATAATGATGTAATCAAACTCATTCTTCGAAAAAAGTTCCAATGTATTACACATGGTAATATTCGTCGCAAATACGAAATCCGCATCCGATTCCTTACTGGTTCCGCTGTAAATTCCGTAGGTCACATTCTTTCCAAAAACCTCCTGAAAGGTCTCCAGCGATTTTCTAAGAATTGAGCCCTCGTGAACGATATATAAAAGTCTCTTGGGATTGAAATTAAGGGCATCAAAAGCAGCC
>JAZQNN010000045.1:0-25742 GCA_045627365.1 Lachnospiraceae bacterium | reverse complement strand
GGAGCAAGGAGGATACCCTTCTTGAGGTAATCCTTAGCGGTGTTGATCATACCGAAGTCCATAACTTCAACTTCCGGCTTGATTCCGTTTTCGATCATGATCTTGCCGAGTTTCTCAAGGAAATCAAGGCTGTTCTCGAAGATACCGTCGCCTGCGTTAAGTGTACCTGAATCGTAGGTAGCCATTTCAGGCTTAAGCTCTACGATGTGCTCCCAACGACGCTCATCAGGAACGTTAAGTTCTCCTGAAGTAGTGAGGTTTAAGATAGCATCGCACTCATTACGAAGGATGTGAACTGTCTCGCGGAATTTAGCTGCGTCCATTGTTCCTCTGCCTTCGTCATCACGCATATGAAGATGAAGAACTGCAGCGCCTGCTTTCCATACTCTAACGCCGTCCTCAGCGATCTCCTTCGGGGTGATAGGAAGTGCCGGGCACTTTGACTTTGGTGTAACTGCACCGGTAAGTGATGCGGTAATAATTGTTTTAGCCATTTTTGTAATTCCTTTCAGATAATGAATTAGTTAGGTTTCTTAAGAAGAAGAGCTGCACCGAGTCCGCCGCCTACACAGAATGTAACAACGCCGCGGTTAGCATTACGTCTTCTCATCTCGTAAACCATCTTGGTTACGAGGATCGTGCCTGTTGCTGCAAAAGGATGTCCCAGAGCGATAGCTCCGCCGTTAACATTAACCTTCTCGTAAGGCATTCCGGCTTCTCTGATGCATCTGATCGACTGTGAAGCAAATGCCTCATTCAGCTCGATAAGGTCGATGTCATCCCAGGTAAGGCCAGTCTTAGCGAAAAGCTTTCTGCAAGCGTGAACAGGGCCTTCGCCCATGATCATAGGATCGCATCCTGCGTCAGCAAAATCTTCAACTACAGCCATAATGTCAAGTCCGAGTGCCTCGGCTTTGCTTCTTTCCATTACGATAACGCAAGAAGCACCGTCAACGAGCGGTGAGCTGTTGCCTGCTGTGCATACGCCGTCTTTAGCGAATGAAGGACGAAGTTTAGCAAGTGACTCAACTGTGCAGTCATCACGAAGAGGTTCGTCACGGTCAAATACTGTAACCGAACCGTCTTTCTGCTTGATTTCTACAGGAAGGATCTGGCTGTCGAAAAGGTGCTGTCTGTAAGCTTCAGCGCCCTTTCTGTGGCTATCTGCTGCGAACTCATCGCACTCCTGACGGGTGATTCCGAAACGGCGTGCGATCTCATCTGCTGTCGGGCCGTTGGCAAGGTTGCCATACGGATCCTTCGGTGAGAAGATAGGCTCTGCCCAAGGCATAGGCATCTGTGAATAAGCTCTGGTTGGCTTGTTCATCAGATACGGTGCAAATGTGGTAGACTCGCATCCGCCGCAGATAATGGTATCAGCAAATCCGGTCTTGACCATCATTGTTGCGTCCCAAACTGCTGTAAGTGAAGATGCGCATCCTCTCTGGATCTGATATCCCGGGATAGTGTAAGGAAGACCTGCCTCAAGAAGGACAACACGTCCTGCGATCTTAAGATCTTCGTTATCACAGTCGCAGAAGATAACTTCATCTACAAGTTTTCCAAACTCATCGAAAGGCATTCCTGTTCTGTTGATTGCCTCTCTGATGATCATTCCGCCCAGTTTCTCGGGACGGATCGACTTAAGTGCTCCGCCGACACGGCCAACGGCCATACGTACTGCGGATACTATTACAGCTTCTCTCATTTGTTTCTCCTAGTTATAAAATACGAATTTTAAAAGATAAGGGCCGGATCGTTCCGTGCTTCGCACTCCCACGATCCAGAATTCCTTATAAATAAGGGCCGGATCGTTCCGTGCTTCGCACTCCCACGATCCAGACGGTCCACAAAACTCCGGACTGACGTCCTTCGTTTTGTTACCGTCTAAGCTGCCAGATGTCTGTTCGCGAAGTCATGCAAGCATGTCTTCGCTCCAGCCGCCTGGCAGGCCCTTAAGTCGCGTCATTACTGCTGGGTCAGAAGGCCTCCGTCTGGGTAAAGAACCTGGCCGGTTACGAAATCAGCTGCATCTGAAGCGAAGAACAGAGCGAGTTTAGCGCAGTCTTCTGGCTGTCCGATACGTCCTGCAGGAACGCGAGCAGCTGTGCCTTCCTTAAGCTGTGGCCAAATAGGCATAGCAGTCATCATCGGGGTCTCTGTCATGATAGGAGCGATGTTATTAACTGTGATACCATACTGTGCCCAACCTGCTGAAAGGTTAAGAGTAAGAGCATTTACAGCACCCTTGGTTGCGCCGTAAGCTGTTGATGTGTCATTGTTCTTGGTACGAACTGCGCCGATAGAAGCGATGTTGATAACACGGCCCCACTTCTGCTCGATCATCATCGGTCCGAAGTGCTTGCAGGTAAGCATGATAGAACGAACGTTAGCTGCGAACATATCATCCCATACCTGAACATCCTGATCAACAACAGGAGACTTCTTGTTAAGTCCCTGAGAATTAACAAGGATATCGATTCCGCCGAAGGTCTCTTTAACGTAAGCTGCAAGAGCCTCTACGTCAGCCTCAACGCTTGCATCACTTGCGAACGGGAATACATTATTTCCGCCAACAGCTGCATTGATCTCATCAGCCTTAGCCTGAGTCTTCTCAGCGCCACGTCCGGTAATAACTACCTTGCATCCAACTGCTGCGAATCCTTCTGCGATTGCGCTGCCGATACCGCCGTTACCGCCGATTACGACTGCTCTCTTGCCTTCAAGATTGAATAAATTCTTGTAATCCAACATGATACAAAATCCTCCCTTTCCGGATATAATAAAATAATATTATTTTGTTATATGTAGCGGTGGATCAGACCGTTACTAACTTAAGAAAATTTTAACATTGCCCCCTATCATCAACAAGTCGGTTGCTTTTTGATTATAGGGGTCAATTTTTGGCTTTAAGGGTGGCTTTTTTTATTTGATGATCGTCGGTGGATTTTTCCTCGGAACTGAGCAGAAATATTCTGACTCACTCTCGCCGATAAGAAGCGCGATCACGCACTTTTTGCCGGCAGGTGCCTGCCATTTTGCAGCAAACTCCGCATCTTCAAAAACTGGTACCGGTATTCTGGCCATGCAGCATCCAAGACCCATTGATTCTATGGCGAAATTCATCGTTGTTGCTGCGATCGAGCCGTCAATATCAGATTCCGAGAAGATAAAGATCACGACCGGAGCGTCGAAGTAAAAACCGTCTCTGTCTTCGTTATCGTATTTGCCAACGAGATCTGTCATACGGGAATTACCGGTTGCGGCAAGCTTTCTGGCAACACCTATCGTATCAGCAAGCAGTTCTTCCCTTGCCTCAGGAGATTTTACAACAACGAATGCGTTATTCTGAGTGTTTCTGGCTGTCGGAGCGTATTTGCCTGCCTCCAAGATGGCGTTGATCTCTTTGTCAGTAATTTCTCTTTCGGTATAGTGTCTTACGGATCTGCGCATCATGATCATCGCGCGAACCTGTTCTTTGGTTGGCTTAGGAGTGAAACGGAGTTCCTCGCAGTCCATACAGTCGTAACCGTCACCGTCAATTATGATAGCGTCTCTCGGGCAGACAGCCAGGCAGTGTCCGCACATAATGCATCCTTCCGGATCATGTACGGTCACATCATCGACGATATTCAGGCAACCTTTCATGCATTCCTGGACACATGTTTCGCACTGGATACATTTTTCCTGATCAATTGTTAACATAAGTTACCACCTTTCCGTATCTTGTTTATCTACATTTTGATGTTGAACAGATCTGAAAATGACAGCTGGCTTGACTCCGGAAGATTTCCCAAAATACCAAGCTGATACATCTTATCTGCTAAAGACGATGAAATCTTAGAGCGTATCTTAAGGTCATCCCTGGATACGAATTTGCCGTCTCTTGCAGCTTCCTCCAGCTGCTGCGCTGCTTTTTCACCCATGCCGTCGATCGACATGAATGAAGGCATTATCTTGCCGTCAAATATCTGGAAAGCGGATGCTTTGGCCCTGTATATATCGATAGGCAGGAATTCGAATCCGCGCGCGTACATTTCAAGAACGTTGTGCATATTCTTCAGGACTTCGTCATCCTTCGGCGTACCTTCGCCTCTTTCGATGCGTCCTTTGATCAGATTAAGGTTCTCCAGGAGCTTCTCCTTGCCCTGGCACATCAGTTCATAGTTAAAAGCAGATGCCCTGATACTGAAAAACGCAGCATAATAGGCCTGAGGATAGAATATCTTGTAATATGCAATTCTGTACGCCATCATAACATAAGCGACAGCGTGAGCCTTTGGGAACATGTACTGGATCTTCGTACAGGACCACAGATACCAGTCGGGAACGTCGTGTTCCTTCATTGACGCCGACCACACTTCCCATTTGTCTTTAACGCTTCCTGCGGCGACTTTGCCTTTTCTGACATTCTCCATAATGTCAAATGCCATCGACGGATCAAGGCCCTTTTCGATCAGATAAAGCATGATATCATCACGCGTGCAAATGCACTCAGAAAGCGGTATTCCCTTGTTGTTGACAAGCTCCTGCGCGTTGGAAAGCCATACATCTGTTCCGTGCGAAAGCCCCGCAATTCTTACAAGATCAGAGTAATTCTTCGGCTTCGTATCCAGAAGCATCTGCTGGACGAAGTCCGTTCCGAACTCAGGAACTCCCAAAGTTCCAAGCTGATAGCCGTCGATATCCTCAGGCTTAACGCCTAAAATGTCAGTTCCCGCAAAAAGCTGCATAACCTCAGGATTATCAAGCTTAACATTCTTAGCCGAAAAGCCGGTAAGGTCTTCAAGCATTTTGATCATTGTCGGATCATCATGTCCGAGCTCGTCCAGCTTCAGAAGGTTCTCATCAATGCTGTGGTACTCAAAATGCGTTGTGATAATGCCCTTTGTCTCGTCGTTTGCAGGGTGCTGGACCGGCGTGAATGAATATATCTCCTCGCCGTGCGGAAGAACAACGATCCCTCCCGGATGCTGGCCGGTGCTTCTCTTGACCGAAACGCAGCCCTGGATCAGACGGTTGATCTCGGCTTTTCTCGCGCTTCTGCCGCGCTTCTCCATGTATTTCTTCACAAATCCGTAAACGGTCTTATCCTGCAAAGCTGATATCGTGCCCGCTCTGAATGTGTGACCTTTACCGAATAACTTTTCGGTATTGGCATGCGCCTGTGCCTGGTATTCACCTGAGAAATTAAGGTCTATATCAGGTTCCTTGTCGCCCTTGAAGCCGAGGAATGTCTCAAACGGGATATCAAAGCCGTCTTTAACGAGCGGCTCGCCGCACACCGGACACAGCTTGTCCGGCATATCGCATCCTGCGCCTCCGGCATAAGCATTGACCTCCTCTGAGTCGAAATCACTGTACTTACACTTTGCACATCTGTAATGCGGCTTTAAAGGATTGACCTCCGTGATACCTGACATGGTCGCAACCAAAGATGATCCTACCGACCCTCTGGAGCCTACAAGATAACCGTCGGCCACCGACTGGAGAACCAGCTTCATCGCAATAATATAAAGAACCGCATACCCGTTGGATATGATCGAGTTAAGTTCTTTCTCAAGACGTGCCTCGACTATGCCCGGAAGCACATCTCCGTACATCTTATGCGCGTTCTCATACACGATGTCACGCAGCATTCCGTCAGAATTTTCAATGACCGGCGGACATTTATCCGGCCTTACCGGAGCGATGACCTCGATCTTGTCGGCAATAAAATTGGTATTGGTAACGACGACCTCATACGCCCTTTCCGGTCCCAGGTATTCGAATTCTTTCAGCATCTCTTCGGTGGTCCTGAAATAAAGCGGTGCCTGATAATCCGCATCCTGGTATTTCTGACCATCCTCAATGATCGCTCTGAAGATCGCATCACCCGGCTCTAAGAAATGAACGTCGCCGGTCGCAACGACCTTTTTGCCGTATTTATCACCAAGCTCAAGTATCCTCCTGTTGTGATCCTTGAGTTCTTCCATGTCCTTGGCTATATCTACAGTATCTTTCTTGCCCTGCTCATAATTCCTGATCATGAACTGGTTGTTGCCGAGCGGCTGGATCTCCAGATAATCGTAATAATCTACGATCTCTTTCAGCTTTTCTTCACTTTCGCCCCTTAACATGGCCTGATACAGTTCGCCGGCGCAGCAGGCAGAGCCTACAATAATGCCCTCGCGGTATCTGTTAAGCACGCTTCTCGGGATCCTCGGACGTTTGTAAAAATAGTTGATATGCGAAAAAGAAACAAGCCTGTAAAGATTGACTCTTCCCACCTCGTTGGCGGCAAGAAGAATAATGTGATAGGCTTCCTTTTTTCTGCTTTTTATCTTGCCGATCGCTTCCTGCGTTGCCTCGTCAGGAATATCCGGCTCCTCGCCATCCATCGCGGTATATCTTATCAGCTCGATATCCCCTTCAGGGTCCTTAAGCACCGGGTCATCGCTGTCGTCGACAATGTAACCCTCCATGCCGTATATCAGCTTGAAATCAAGCGTTTTTTCCTTTTTCTTGTATGCTTTCTGAAGATCCTTAAGCGCATGATATGCCGGCGGAAAGCCCTGCACTACGCCATGGTCCGTAATAGCCAATGCCGGATGCCCCCAGTCAGTAGCTGTCTTCATGAGTTTTCCGATATCGGTAAGCGCATCCAGATCCGAAAACTGCGTATGGCAGTGTAGCTCGACCCTTTTGACCGGAGCATTGTCCATACGGCGCTTTATCGGTTCGTCAACGACCTTGATACCCTCAACTCTCGATATCATCAGCTCGCCTTCGTAATTGTCATACTCGATCTTTCCGTGCACCTGGATATGAAGTCCTGTCTTGAACTTGTCCGGAAGGTCCTCCTCTCCCTCTGCAAGGAACATTTTCATTGAGATGGAATCTGAGTAATCTGTAAGATCAACCCTGAGGATCTTCGTGCCGTTCTTGGTCGTTGACAGTTCCTTAGCAAAAACCTCCGCATCGATTATCACGTCTCTCATATCCGTGACAATGTCGGATATTTCCGTAGCCGGCCCTGAAAAAGAGCGTCCGTACAGGCACCCTTCCTCGGTTTCCTTTTTCTTTCTGGTGAATTTTCTCTGCCCACCGCCTCCATACTGAGGTGCCGGTTTAGCTGCTTCGGGCGCCGTTTTTGTTTCCTTCGTCTGCGATGCGCCTCCGGGCGAATATGCCGGCGCATCATCTGCCGCGTAAGGCTCGTTACACTGAATCTGCACGCGGATCATGCCTTTGAGCATCTGATTGCTGACTTCCTGCTCCATGTCCTTTACCAGACTGCCGTCAATAAAGACATCGTCTGCCATGCGTACACGAATAAAGCCGCCGCTTGTGACTTTCGCAACATTGGCGACCGTAGCGCGTTCAAACGCGCCCTTTAAGCGGTCATCAACTTTCAGATTCGGAAAAACTTCAAAAAAATACATATCTTATCTACCCCAGTTGTCCAGTTCGTATTTCAGGGCATCCAGGAGTTCTTCTTCCTTAAGTTTCTTAATTATCTCACCCTTCTTGATGAGCAAGCCGCAGCCTTTGCCTCCGGCAATGCCTATATCGGCTTCTTTGGCCTCTCCCGGGCCGTTGACAACGCAGCCCATGACCGCAACTGTAATGTCAAGGTCGTAACCCGTTACAATGGTCTCTACGATGCTTGCAAGTCCGATCAGGTCTATCTGCGTACGTCCGCAGGTCGGGCATGATACTACATTGATACCGGCTTTTCTGAGGCCTAAATTCGCCAGGATCTTCTTGGCGCTTTTGATCTCTTCGACCGGATTGGCGGTCAATGATACCCTGATCGTATCGCCGAT
Organism: Lachnospiraceae bacterium; assembly: GCA_045627365.1. Taxonomy (GTDB): domain Bacteria; phylum Bacillota; class Clostridia; order Lachnospirales; family Lachnospiraceae; genus RGIG5612. Next base: position 17,934 of record JAZQNN010000045.1, on the reverse strand, counting down.
ACCGGCGCCTAAAATGAGGCCCAGTCCGACTGCAGACTTTATGTTGCCCGAATAAAGCGTTCCTGCTTCCGTGATCCCCACGTGAAGCGGATAAGACGTCCTCTCGGCAATAAGCTTGTGGGCATTGTAGCAGGTCATGACATCAGAGCTTTTGATACTTATTACAAGGTTGTCATAGCCCATGTCCTCGATGAGGCTGACCTTATCAAGTGCACTTTCTACAAGTCCTTCCGCGGTCACTCCGTGGTATTTGGCTACCAGTTCCCTCTCAAGTGAGCCGGAATTGACGCCCACCCTGATAGGAATGTTTCTTTCTTTCGCGCAGTCGACCACAGCCCTTACCTTATCGGAAGATCCGATATTGCCGGGGTTGATCCTGATCTTATCCGCGCCTGATTCCATTGCAAGTATCGCAAGCTTGTGATCGAAATGGATATCCGCCACTATCGGGATCGATATTTCTTTCTTAATATCGGCAAAAGCCCTCGCCCCGGCCGGCGTAGCTGCCGTAGCTCGGATGATCTCACATCCCGCAGCCTCCAGCTGGTGGATCTGATTTATGGTCGCGGCCACATCTTCAGTCTTTGTATTGGTCATCGACTGGATAGCTATAGGTGCCCCCGCGCCGATCTCAACATTTCCGATATATATCCTTTTTGTGTTGTCTCTAATTGCCATTTGTCAGAAGAATTTAGTAACGTCGTTAATAAGTACTACAACTGCCAGCAAAATCACCAGAATCGCTCCGATAAGAGTGATGATCCCCTCGTATTTGCGCTCGATCGGCTTCCCGCGGATAGCTTCAATAACAAGAAGGATGAATTTGCCGCCGTCAAGTGCCGGTATCGGGAGCAGGTTAACAACTCCGAGGTTGGCACTTAGGATCACCATCAGGTTAAGCAAATTAATGAGCGTAACCAGGAATCCTGATTTAGCCGATGCAACGTACGTATCGTTTACGATCTCGACGATACCGACCGGACCTGAAAGCATATCCAGCGAACCTCTCGGCGAGAAAAGGAGTCCCAGACTCTTGAAGACTGTCCGGATCTGATACCTGACCTCTGCGAAACTGTATCTGATAGTCTGCCATGCATTGGCTTTCACGTTGTAGATATTGTATGTGAAGCCCGTTGAATATTCATAAGCTTCCTTCGGATAGATAGTTGCCTCGTACTTGCCGCCCCTTCTTGTAAAAGCGACGTTGATCGGTTCGTCGGTTATGGCATGCTCTCCGAAATAAAGCGCAAGTTCACTGCCGCTGTTGATAGCGGTCCCGTTTACAGCGGTGATCACATCACCCGGCTTGATCCCGGCCTCAGCAAGCGCGGTACCTTCCTCAACGGTCTCAACCGTTACCGGCTCGTCAGAATTGTAATATGAGATTCCGATGCGGTATAAAGCTTTCTTCTCAGGTCTGATCGAAACGGTCTTTTTCTCATTGCCGTGAACAAATGTGACCTTGATAGCTGACGCGTCCGAAGTTATCGGATGAACATATTCTTCAAGATATATCTCTCTGCCGAAATTAACACGCTCTCCGTTGTATTTGACAATAGTGTCGCCTTCCCTGATGCCGGCCTCCCATGCGGGCGAGCCTTCGCTGACACTTGTAACCGTTGCCGGATCATATCCTGCAAGGCCTGTAACTACAACGGCCAGGATAAAGGCAAGGAAGAAATTAAACACAGGCCCCGCAAGAATGATGCTCATTCTTGCCCACACAGACTTGCTTTCAAACGAGTCCTCGCTTGGCGCGGATGACTCCTGCGCCTCGCTATCCGGTACGTCTTCGGTTTCCTCGTTGTCTTCGCCTTTAGACTCTTCCGCCTCGTCCTCAAATGCGCCCTTCATAACGCAGGCACCGCCAAAAGGAATCGCCTTCAGTGCGAATACCGTGCCGTTTTTGCCTTTTTTGCTGATGATCTTAGGTCCGAAGCCCACCGAAAATTCCTTGACAAAAACGCCATTTCTGCGGGCAAGCAGATAATGCCCGAATTCATGGACGATGACCAGGATGCTAAGAACCACCAATGTAATTATTATGCTCAGAAAGTTAAAATTCATATCTATATCGATCACGGATCATCCGTAAATAATGTCCTCTCCTATCTTGATGACCTCTTCCAGCGACGGATTCGGGATCACCTTATGGGCATTCATTTCAGACTCTATGAAGTCTGCTATGTCGGTAAAAGTAATGCTGCCCTTAACAAAATCTGCAACTGCGCGTTCATTTGCCGCGTTGAAAACGCACGGCAGCGACCCACCTGTCTCGATCGCGCGATATGCAAGCGCAAGAGCCTTAAAAGTATCGGTATCCGGCTTCTCAAATGTAATGCTCCCGAGTTTGAAAAGGTCCACCCTCTTGCCTTCCAGGAACGGCCTTTCCGGATAAAACAAGGCATACTGGATCGGCAGCTTCATATCGGGAGTACCCATTTGCCCGATGATCGCGCCGTCCGTGTACTGAACTGCCGAATGCAGGATACTCTGAGGCTGAATGACGACCTGTATCTTCGATGCCGGAACATCGAAAAGCCACCTTGCCTCCATTACTTCAAGTCCTTTGTTGGCCAGTGTCGAAGAGTCAATCGTGACCTTGCGTCCCATGCTCCAGTTCGGATGTTTGAGCGCATCCGCGAGGGTGACATTCTTAAGTTCATCTATGGTTTTGCCCCTGAACGGGCCGCCGGATGCCGTAAGGATTATCTTGTCAACGAAACGCCTGTCCTGACCGTCAAGTGACTGGAAGATTGCGCTGTGTTCGGAATCCACAGGATATATCTTTACGCCGCACCTTGCTGCTTCCGGCATAATGATGTGCCCTGCGCACACGAGCGTCTCCTTGTTGGCAAGGGCAATATCTTTGCCTGCCCGGATCGCTTCTACTGTAGGGCGAATGCCCACCATGCCAACAACAGCTGTCAGAACCATCTCAGCGCCCCGGGCTGTGGCGGCCTCAATAAGACCGGACATTCCGCTTACGACGGTAGGTGTCTGAGCTTTAATGTCCTGTAGTTTTTTTCTTAATTCTTCGGCCTTTTCTGCCTCATAAACGCAAACAAGTTTTGGAGCGAACTCCAAAATTTGCTGCAGAAGTTTGTCTATATTTGAATTTGCACTGAGGGCAACGACGTTCAGCTCATCGCGGTGCGCTCTTACGATTTCAAGAGCCTGCGTTCCGATGGAGCCGGTCGAGCCCAGTATTGATAGATTTTTCATGCTTAAAACATTATTGAGTAAACGGCAACAAGATACATGACCGGAGCCACGATTATCATGCTGTCAAATCTGTCTAAAACGCCGCCGTGACCCGGAATTATCTTGCCGTAATCCTTTATGCCGACGTGCCTCTTAATTGCAGACGCAGCCAGATCTCCCACTTGTGAAACGCATGCACCAAGTCCGCATGTAATGCCGAAAACAAGCGGCGCAAGCTTGATGTCCGGAATGTATTTCTGAACGATAAAGCCGTAGATCACACTCAGGAGGATGGCTCCGGCCACTCCGCCGATCGCGCCTTCAAGTGACTTCTTCGGGCTTATCTTATGAGCAAAAGGATGCTTGCCCAGCTTCATGCCGGCGAAATATGCGAAAATATCCGAGCCCCATGATGCGAAGACGATCAGCCATACAAGATATGCTCCTGAAGGCGGATGTATCCTCAAAAGATAAAGGAATGACAAAGTAACTCCCACATAGAAGATCCCTACATATGCTCCGAATATCTGCTGAAGTGAAAACTTCGGAAATGACACAACAAATACGACCAGCATCGCGATCAGCGAACATGCGTAGATCAGGATGATGTATTTGCTTTCAATAAAGCGGAGCGAAACATAGTGAGCTATAACGGAAAGATACCCGATGATGCTGAGAACGCTCCATTTAAGGTCGAGTGCTCTGTAAAGTTCGAAAAGGCCGATCAGGGACAACGCGCCCAAAAAGCAAAGCATCACATCTCCGCCCAGCACAAATATGACCACAAGCATGCAGCTCATTACGAAGCCGCTCGCGGTCCTTATCCAGAATTTTTTATTTCTCAGCAGTCCTATGCCTTTTCCTTCGTCTTCCATTATCAAACCTTGCCGTATCTTCTGTCTCTGGCAGAATATTTATCTATCGCCTTTATCAGCTCTTCTTTATTGAAATCCGGCCATGCGACATCCGTAAAATAGAACTCTGTGTACGCCAGCTGCCACATAAGGAAATTGGAAAGTCTCTCCTCACCGCTTGTCCTGATCAGGAGGTCAGGATCCGGGATCTTGGCCGTATCAAGGTATTCTGAAAACATTGCCTCGTTGATCTCACCCGGCTTAACTTCCCCTGCCAGAACATCCTCCGCCAGACGTCGTGTGCTTCTTATGATCTCATCTCTGCCGCCGTAATTGATCGCAATAATGAAGGTGATTCCTGTATTATTTCTGGTTTCTACCTCGAGCCTGTCGACGCTCTCGATAAGGTCAGGGCTCAGCCTGCTTCTTTCGCCTATCACAAGACATCTGACGTTGTGGCGGTTACACTTATCAATGGCATCACGCATGTAGGTGCGGAATATATTCATTATCGTCTGGACTTCCTCAAAAGGTCTCGCCCAGTTCTCCGTTGAAAAGGCATACACCGTAAGATACTTGACTCCCAGCGAGTCAGCATCTTCCAGCGTCTGCTCCAGTACCTTGGCACCTTCGGCATGTCCGAATGTTCGCGGCATATGGCGCTGTTTTGCCCAGCGGCCGTTGCCATCCATTATGATGGCAATATGCTGCGGAATGGTTAATAACTGTTTTCCCTGCAAAGTCTCACTCACACCTTCATCAATTCTTCTGTCTTGGCAGCGATAACTTTGTCTACTTCAACGATGTATTTGTCGGTAAGCTTCTGGATCTGATCTTCAAGATCCTTACCTGTGTCTTCTGAAACCTCACCGGCCTTGGCGATCTTCTTGAAGTTATCAACACCGTCACGACGAACGTTTCTTATTGCAACTTTGGCATCTTCGCCCTTCTTCTTAACGTCTTTAACGAGCTCTTTTCTGCGCTCCTCTGTAAGATCCGGGAAAACAAGTCTGATGTTCTTGCCATCGTTAGAAGGATTGATGCCGATATCGGAAGTCTGAATAGCCTTCTCGATAACCTTGATCATCTTCGGCTCCCATGGAGTGATAACAATGCTCTTTGGCTCAGGAACTGAAATATTACCTACCTGCTGAAGCGGAGTCTCTGTTCCGTAGTAATCGACCCTGATTTTGTCAAGGATGTGCGGATTGGCTCTGCCTGCACGGATAGTCTGCAGTTCTTCCTCAAGATTACTGATGGTTTTGCCCATCTTCTCATCGTACTTAACTAATTTCTCGTCCATAATTTCCTCCGTAATGTAAGTTGCGGTTGTTATACTAAAATTCTTGTTCCGTTAAAGTCATCATCAAATGCTTTAACTATACTGTTCTCCTCGTAAAGAGAGAAAAGTCTCATCGGCATCTTCTGCTCTTTGCACATGATAGATGCGGTCATATCGATGACCTGAAGGTTCTTCTCGATGACCTCGTCAAAGGTCAGTACATCATACTTTTTAGCGTCCGGATTCTTTCCCGGGTCCTTGTCGTAGACACCGTCGATCGATTTTGCCGCAAATATGCAGTCTGCCTCGATCTCGATCGCTCTGAGAACGGTCGCCGTATCTGTCGAGAAATAAGGATGTCCCGTTCCGCCTGCGAAAAATACGACCTTCCCTGCGTTCATGTACTCCAATGCTTTAGCCTTGTTGAAGAGTTCTGTAAAAGCGCCGCAAACGAACGGTGTCATAACTGCCACGCCGATCCCGGCCTTTTTGAAACGTTCCGAAACATAGATGCAGTTCATTACTGTTGCCAGCATTCCGATCGAATCTGATCTTGTGCGCTCGATTGTCTGTCCGGTGCGTCCTCTCCAAAGATTGCCGCCGCCGATCACGATCGCTACCTGCATTCCTTTGTTCAGGATCGTCTGTACCTGCGATGCGACATTGGCGATCTCTTCGTCATTGTAGCCGCCTTCACCATCGGCAAGCGCTTCTCCGCTGAGCTTAAGCATTATCCTGTTGATATTATCCATAATATCTCCTTATTTGATAGCAATGGCTATACTTATTAGTGGACACACATGTCCACACTCTGATGTATTCTATCACAATACAACCTCTAATGGAACCATATCCTCAGTTTTTATTTTTATCTGCAAATATGTAGATATTGTGTAGATTTAGCTAATTTCAAGTGCTAAAATAATGCGGATATGGAAAAAACTTCTTTTTTTGTTAAAGATAAAAGCTTTTATAAAACCTGTTTTTCTATGATGCTGATGGTCGCGCTTCAGGATCTGATCGCATACTCAGTCAATATGGCCGACAACATCATGCTCGGAAGCTACAGTCAGAGCGCTCTATCAGGAGCGGCAACTGTCAATCAGGTATTTTTCGTAGTCTCACAGGTAGCATCCGGCTGTGCTGTGTCCCTCTCAGTGCTTGCGGCCCAATACTGGGGTGCAAAAAACGAACGACCCATCCGTTTTTTCCTTGCCAAAACGCTGCGCCTCGGTCTTTATATCGGCTTCGGGCTGATCATACTGTGCGCCGTAATTCCGAAGCCGATCCTTCGGATATTCACTACCTCGCCTGAGATCATTTCCGAGGGCGTGAAGTATCTTGATCTCATCAAGTGGACATTTGTTCTTTACATTGTCTCTCAGATACTGATGGCAGCGCTGCGTGCCGTCGGAACAGTACGTATATCATTCTATCTGTCCATCATGTCACTTGTTGTCAACGTCGGCATAAACTATGTGCTGATCTTCGGCAAAGCAGGTTTTCCCGAAATGGGCATCGTCGGTGCAGCCATCGGCACTCTTGTTTCCAGGATCCTCGAGGTGATCGTTCTCGTCATCTACATACTCTTCTTCGAGAAAAAGATGCGCTTCTTTGCCAAAGATATGACAAGGCCTGACAAAGTCCTGGCTAAAGATTACATGCATGTCTGGTTCAATGTTGCAGTCACATCTCTTTTATTTGCGCTCACAAATCCTATTCAGACGGCGCTTTTAGGACATATGTCAGACGATGCGATCGCAGCCAATTCTGTCGCAATGACATTTTTCCAGTATCTGAAAGTTATTGTCAATGCCCTGACGACCGCACAGGGTGTTATCATCGGTAATACCGTTGGGCGCGGAAATGTTGAAGAAGTCAAGGCCGAAGCCCGTACATTGTCAGCTATCGATGTCACTGTCGGTGCAATTCTGGGCATCATTATAGTATCGCTCAGGAAGCCTCTTCTATCTCTTTACCGCCTCACGGATACAGCAAAGGAGATGTCCGGCGCATTTATGATCCTGATGGCCATCATTATGGTCTGCATGTCTTACCAGAAGCCTCTCGGATATGGTATCATGCGTGCAGCAGGCGATACAAAATTCGGTTCAAGGCTGACCTTTATTTATACGCTTTGCATTGCTCTGCCGCTTTCATTTGCAGCAGCACTGTGGTGGAAACTACCGCCGATTTTTGTCATTCTGGCTGTTCAATCCGACCAGATAACCAAGTGTTTTCCTGTTTTCTTCAGATTCAGGAAGTACCAATGGATCAAGAAGCTTACGCGTGATGATGTTTAGCGCGGATTAATACAGTTTACAAATTATATCACACATAAATTAGGAGGTAACTATTATGCCCGGACCAGGAGGACACGGACCAGGAAGAGGGTTTCTGACTGAGGAAGAAAAAGCCAACAAGCCCAAGGTCACCCCGGAACTGTTAAAACGTATTTTTTCATACCTTAAGCCGTACTGGAAGCAGATGCTGCTTGTTCTTATAGCAATAGCCTGCTCATCCATTCTGGCTCTTTACCCGTCTATACTGACAGGTAAAATCGTCGATGAAGGACTTATCGGCGGCGATCTGAGAAGGCTCATTTTCTTCATCGTTCTTTCTCTTGCGCTGACGCTCGGATCCAACCTTATCGGCGTTCTGGAAAGCTACTTAAGCACATGGATTGCTCAGCATATCACGTACGATATGCGCAACAAGATGTTCAAACATCTTCAGACCATGAGCCAGCGTTTCTTCACCAATAACAATCAGGGCGATATCATCACCCGTATGACCAGTGATATCTCAGGCGTACAGTCAGTTATCACCAACACGATGACAAGCATCCTGTCCAACTCGATCACGCTTATCTGCGCGCTCGTTGCAATGTACAGAATGAACTGGCTTCTTGCCACGATCGGCCTGGTTATCGTGCCGCTTTTTGCCATTCCCACCAAGCAGGTCGGCAAAACACGTTGGACGCTCACCCAGAAATCTCAGGAATGTAACGACCAGATCAACGGTATCCTGAATGAGACCATGTCTGTCAGCGGTCAGAACCTCGTAAAGATCTTCACGAATGAAGACTACGAATACGGCAGATATGAAAAAGCCAACGGCGAAATGGTAAAGCTGAACATCAAAGAGAATATGGCAGGCCGCTGGTTCCGTGTAGCTATGAGCACATTCACCAGCATCGGTCCTATGCTTCTTTACCTTGTCGGCGGAATCCTGATGATGAAATACAATTCAGAGCTTACTGTCGGCGACATCACTGTTATGGTTGCTCTTCTCGGCAAGATGTATATGCCGGTCAACCAGCTGCTCAATATTCAGGTTGAGTGGATCCGCGCAATGGCGATGTTCAACAGAATTTTCGAATACTTCGATATGCCGGCTGAGATTGCCAGCAAAGAAAATGCGATCGTTCCTGTATCTGCCTCAGGCAATGTAGAATTCAAGAACGTTTACTTCCACTACAGCGAGGAAAAGCCGATTCTCAAGAATATCTCCTTCAAGCTCGAGCAGGGGCACTCCATTGCGATCGTCGGACCTTCAGGTTCAGGCAAATCCACGATCATCAACCTTATCCCGCGTCTTTATGACGTAATTAAGGGTTCTGTCGAGTTCGACGGCGTTGACGTAAGAGATCTGGATCTTAAGTATCTGCGCAGCAATATCGGCGTGGTTACTCAGGACACGTACCTCTTTAACGGAACGATTCGAGATAACCTCCTGTATGCAAAGTTCGACGCAACCGATGAAGAAATCGTTGAAGCCTGTAAGAAAGCCAATATTCACGACTTTATCGTGGCTCAGCAGGACGGCTACAACACTGAAGTCGGTAACCGCGGACTTAAGCTTTCAGGCGGCGAGAAGCAGCGTATGTCCATTGCCCGTGCTCTTCTGAAAGATCCGGCTCTTCTGATCCTGGACGAGGCAACTTCATCGCTTGACTCAATTTCCGAGAACGCGATCCAGGAAGCTATCGATCCGCTTATCGAGACCAGAACAAGTATCATCATCGCGCACAGGCTTTCAACCATCCTTGCTGCGGATGAGATCCTTGTAGTTCAGGCCGGCGAGATCGTCGAGCGCGGCAAACACGAAGATCTGCTTGAAGTTGACGGAGTTTACAAAGAGCTCTACGAAACTCAGTTCAAGCGTGCACTTGAAGAAGCCGACGAAAGGCGTGAGCGCGAAGAAGCCGAGAAAGCTGCTGAAGAAGCCGCTGAAGAGGCGAAATAACGCATTTAACCCGCCGAAGTTACTTTCGGCGGGTATTTTTATGTCTGTCACCGCATTTGGCCGTCTTCAATTCTCCCCATCTGACAAGAAATATGGATTCGTCGGGCACAGCTGGCGAACAGGGCGCCGTCTATATGCTCTGCCTTCCCATATAGCGCCTTATTGTTTCGCCACCTGCCACGGCTTTATAAGCATTAGCGGTGTTATCGGGAGAAAATTCAGAATAAAACTCGGTTCTGGAATAAAGAAATGCGGTGCAAACACGTGAAAATGGAAAGACAGTTCGCCACCCGCAACGCAAAATCAACGTTTGCCGGAGGAAGAGGGAGAATTCAAATACACGAAATGGATGTCCGGCGATTCAAAATAAAGAAACGGTGCGACCCTGTCAGATCGCACCGCATTTATTTATCTTTCCGGCGCCGGGCCGTAGTTGAAACTGCTGCGTCCTTCCGCGTAATCTGCCACGATGTGACCGTCGCCGTAGAGCCTGTACTTATAGGTAACGAGACCTTCCAGGCCGACCGGGCCGCGGGCGTGTATCTTGCCGGTCGAGATGCCGACTTCCGCGCCGAAACCGTATCTGAAGCCGTCAGCAAATCTCGTTGAGCAGTTTGCATATACGCCTGCTGAGTCGACCAGCTGCATGAACTTTTCGATATTGGCATCGTTGGCTGAGATGATACAGTCAGTATGATGCGAGCCGAATCTGTTGATATGCTCTACTGCCTCGTCAACACCGTCAACAAGCTTGATACCGATGATCAGGTTAAGATACTCGTTGGCGAAGTCATCATCCGCTATGATCTCAGTCTCCGAAGCAGCACTTAAGAGGCTGTCGACCTCGCTCGTGCAGCGTACCTTTACGCCCTTGGCTTGAAGAGCCGGAACAATTAGCGGAATAAATTCAGCTGCGCAGGCCCTCTTAACAAGCAAAGTCTCTGTCGCATTGCACACAGCGGTGTACTGCGTCTTGGCGTCAACAACGATCTTAACAGCCTTGGCCATATCAGCCGGCTCGTCGACATATGTATGGCAGATGCCGTCTGCATGTCCCATAACAGGGATCTTTGTGTTGTTCATGATATACTGAACGAAAGCGTTGGAGCCGCGCGGGATCAGAAGGTCCACGTACTCGTGGCACTCAAGAAGTTCAGAGATCTCATTATGCTGTTCAGCCTGCAACAGGCACCCTTCCGGAAGGCCTGACGATACAGCAGCATCCTTAATGACCTTGAACAGAATGCGGTTGCTGTTGACAGTCTCCTTGCCGCCTTTAAGGATCGCGCAGTTGCCGCTCTTGAGGCACAGCGTTGAGATCTGAACAAGCGCATCAGGTCTTGCCTCGAAAATAACACCGATAACGCCGATCGGGCACGTTACTCTGTAAAGGTTAAGGCCGTCATCAAGCTGGCGGGCCAGAGTTGTTTTGCCAAGCGGGTCCTCCAGGCCGATGAGCTGCTCTATACCTTCGATGCATGTCGCAAGCTTGTCTTCATTGAACTTGAGTCTCTTAGTCACAGCGGCGTTGAGGCCTTCTTTTTCGGCCATTTCAAGGTCGAGCGCATTGGCGGCAAATATTTCCCCGCTATGCTCCTTAAGTGCCGAAATAATGGCTTTCAGCGCGTTATTGCGCACTTCCTCAGGCGTTGCAGCCATGTACGGGAAGGCCGCTTTCATCTTTCTGGTTTCTTCTTTTATGTTCATAGGAGAACCTCCCTTACTGCTTTTCCTCACTGCCGTATTAAAGCATAAATCCGAGTTAATTTCAAAGGTGAGTTTTTAAAAAGCCAAAAAAAGTTAAAAAAAGTAGTGGAATATTTCAAATCTTTGTCATATAATACCACAAGTCAGCGATGCGTGGCTCAGCTTGGTAGAGCGCTGCGTTCGGGACGCAGAGGCCGCAGGTTCAAATCCTGTCGCATCGATCGCAAAAAGGACCTGAAGATAATCTTCAGGTCCTTTTTTTCGGCTTTATGTGGGAGATCGATATGCCGGTGTATCATGTCGGGCATGGCCCGCTGATGTTTTACGCGATGGAGATCAGCTTCGGTTCCTCAGGAATCGGTTCCGGCTCCTTCGGTACCAGAAGTCTTAAGATACCATCCTTGTACTCTGCCTTGATATCATCCTGATTGAGATATTCGCCTACGTAGAAGGATCTCTTGCAGACTCCCTCGAAGCGTTCCTTACGGATGTACTTGGTCTCTTCGTCCTCTTCACTCTTAAGTGCGCTCTTCTTGGCTGTTACAGTCAGATAGCCGTCCTTAAGTTCTGCTGTGATGTCTTCTTTGGCAACTCCCGGAAGTTCCATGTCAATGAGATAGTCTCCCTTTCTCTCCTGAACATCGGTCTTCATGAGTCTGCTGTTAGTTGCCGGCTCTGATGGCTGGCTGAAAAACGGTGATTTAAAGAATTCATCAAAAATGTCGTAATTTCTCTTTGCTAAATACATGTTATATACCTCCTTGATATGTGGCGCGAAGCTCATGTCTTCTCCGGTGTTCCGGTCTGCAGCCTCGCCTCTGTTTCATTTGTTATACACAATTTAGCACACGTTGTTAGCACTGTCAAGCGTTGAGTGCTAATTATTCTGTGAACTTTTTGTGTTTTTGTAAATTAGGCAGCACAGTACTCTTATTCTCCTTGTTTTTTAAATATAAGATAGTAAAATAACCTCTGTTATGAATAAAACAACCGACCTTTCGGAAGGTCCTATCATAAAAAGTTTAATATCTTTTACAATACCGATCATGCTTGGCCAGCTCCTGCAGCAGTTCTACAATCTTGCTGACGCATGGGTCATCGGTAATTTTACTGACAACGCGTCTTTCGCCGCTGTCAGCTCATCCGGCAATCTCTCTTTCTTCGTTGTAGGCTTCTTCAGCGGAATAGCGATCGGCGGAGGCGTTGTCATCTCGCGTTATTTCGGCGCCAAAGATGAATACAATGTTGACCGCGCGATTCACACCAACATTCTCTTCGGACTGATCGCGTCAGCCGTAATGACCGTTATCTTCCTGATCCTGGTCCCATATATCCTTCAATGGATGAAGACCCCGGAAACGGTCTACCCGCATTCGCTTGCCTACTTCAGGATCTACTTTGCGGGCATCGGCACCATCATCATGTACAACTTCCTTACCGCGATAATGAGAGCTTTAGGAGACAGTAAAAGGCCTGTTATCTACCTGTTGATCTCAACTGTCATCAATATCGTGCTTGATCTCATCTTTGTTGCTGTTTTCAAATGGGGCGTTTCAGGAGCTTCTCTTGCGACCGTCATTGCTCAGGGCATCAGCGTAGTGCTCTGCATCATCCGCATGAGCAAAGGCAACGATTTCACATCCATCAGCCTGAAGAAGCTGAAGTTCTATCCCGACATGATGAAGGCTGTTATCAGGCAGGGTCTGCCGTCGGGCATCCAGTATTCGGCTTTAAGTATCGGAAATATGGTGATCCAGAGTCAGATCAACGGCTTTGGTGAATTTGCCATGGCCGGGATCGGTGCGCACAGCAAGATCGAAGGCTTCGTATTCATACCGATCACCTCTATCTCGAGCACAATGTCCACCTTCGTGTCGCAAAATCTCGGTGCGGGAAAGCCCGAAAGAGCCCGCAAAGGCGCGTTTATCGGCGTCATAAGCGGCGTCGTTCTGGCGCAGCTCATCGGCATCATAATGTACATCTGGGCACCGGCGTTCCTTAAGATGTTCTGCTCAGACCCGGCTGCTGTCGAATTCGGAACGATTCATTGCAGGATAGTTACGATATTCTACTTCATTCTGTCGTATTCGCACTGCGCATCGGGCGTCTTAAGAGGCTGCGGCAAAGCCGTTGTCCCTATGATCGCGATGCTCGCGTTCTGGTGCGTGTTCAGAGTAATTTATATCTCGATCATACTGAATTACATACCTGAGTTCAGCGTCATCGGCTGGGCATACCCGATCTCGTGGGCATTCAGTTCACTGATTTTCTTCATCTATCTGAGATGCTACAAATGGAAAGACGTGGGAACTTTGTAAGTCCCACGTCTTTAAAAGTCATTTCTTTATGGTGCCCTAGTGCGCTTTTTATTTTATCAGTCTGAGCTTTCTTGCGAGCGCTGTGAGCTTTCTGCCGCCCGGAAGCATCTTAAGTTCTTCCTCATCCACTGCTTTCAAAAGAAGCAATAATACGAAATATACGATCACTGCAATGATAATGCTGAAAAGCACCGATACTGCATTACTGTGGATGATCGCATAAATTCCTTTATTTACCAGAAAAACGACCAGCCCCATTATGGCCGAGCAAATGCATGGCAGGCCGAATGTCCTTTTGTATTCCTGCTTGTAGTTAAGGATCTTCTTAAGCGAACGATGGTTGAATATGCACACCGTAAGCGCAAAAAGTGCGTCGGTTACAACAACAACGAAAATATTTGCATCGGTTATATACATAAAGAGCGACAGAAGCGCAATATGTATAAGCAGCGCTGCCGCGGAATGAATGACCGGAAGGCGCATCTTATCAATGCCCTGAAGTATCGAGTTGGTGATCGTCGAAATACTGTAAAGGACGACCGAAATGCAGCCGAGGATGAGCATGAGAGCGACCTTATCAGGGTCTGAACTGCTGCTGAACAGGAAGTTTACTATCGGCTTGGCCAGGCATCCGATACCAACCGCACACGGCAAAGATATAAGCACGGTAAGCTTGACCGCTGACTCGATCTTCATGATAACTTCCCTGCGTTTTTTCAGTGTCATGGAAGCTACTATACTCGGGATCAGGGACGATGCCAGAGCGCTTGCAAGCGCAATAGGCACGTTGACGATCAGTCTGTAATTCTTGTACATACCTGTCAGAGTATCGATCGTATCCTGCTCCATGCCCTTAGCGGCCATAATACGGCTGAAAAGACCCGAATCAAGTATCGAGCCAAGATTATATACTGTTGTGCACAGGATCACCGGAATAATGGTGATGGTGATGACCTTGAGCATATTGGAGACAGGCTCCTTAGCGCTTGTCTTGTCCTTGAACGCCTTTTTGTCAAGGCTGCTGCGATATGCCAAATACAGCATGATCATAAAAGCAAGCGCTGCAGCCGCACCGAGAACCGTTCCTAAGGTTCCGCCGCCCGCGCCTCTTGCTTCCGGCTGATTGGCCATGACCCACTCGGCCTCGTCGACCTTGGTTGCTGCCTTGAACATGATGGCAGCTGCTACGATGCTGACGATCGCGTTAACGATCTGCTCGATTATATTGGATACGGCAGTAGGTGCCATCGTACCGAGTCCCTGGAAGAAACCTCGAAGTACGCCGAGCACCGACAATATGATAAGCGCCGGTGAAAGGATCTTGAGGGCGAAGGCACTTTGCTCGAAGTTAAGGAGTCTTGCGAACCCTTCAGCCCCGAAGAATGTTATGCAGAAAGCAGTCAGCCCTAAAGCCAGTGAGAACAAAAGCGCAACTCCCAGAAGGCGCTTGACATTCCTGTATTCGCCCTTGGCAACGCGTGCGGATACCATCTTGGATACTGCCAAAGGAAGTGAATATGATGAAAGAAGCAGCAAAACAGAATACACGTCAAATGCGATTCCGTAATATGCTACGCCCTTCTCTCCCAGTATATTGTTAAGAGGTACACGGTAAATAAGGCCGATAAGCCTTACGATTATTGAAGATGCGCCCAGGAGCGCTCCCTGGACCATGAAATTGCTTGTGTTGTTCTTATCTTTTGCCACTACTCTGCCTGATTTCTTGATATTCCGATTATATCCATCATCCTTTTTTCTTCTGCTCTCATGATCTCGCCGTCAGACTCTTCTATATGGTCATATCCGGTAAGATGAAGCATACTGTGGACAACTAAGAAGGCCAGTTCTCTCATCTGGCTGTGGCCGTATTCTGCAGCCTGTGATTTGATCCGCTCCGCGTTAAGGATGATATCGCCCAGGATATTCTCCTCATCCTCGTAGATCTCGCCCTCAAAAACGCCCGGCTCATCATATTCATAATACGGGAAAGACAAAACATCAGTGGTGTCATCTATCCCGCGGTTTTCCAGATTGATCTGATGCATCTCATCAGCATCTACAATAAGGACATTGACGTCCAGTTCATCCGGAATGTCCTTATCTGCTGCTACGGTCTTAACAGCAAGCTCTATGGTCTTGTCATATCCTTCAAAATCAAAAGCGATGTCTGTTTCGTTCTCAATATAGATATGCATTATTTGTGCTCCCTCTGGTTCTGGCGTTCCGAAAGCTTCTTCTCGTAGTTCTCGTATGCTACAACGATCTTCTGAACAACAGGATGCCTTACAACGTCCACGCTCGACAGTCTTACGAAAGATATGTCTTCTATCCCCTCAAGTACCTTTATTGCCACATCCAGACCCGATATCTGGCCATACGGCAGATCCTTCTGCGTCTGGTCGCCCGTTACAACTACCTTTGAGCCGAAGCCTATTCTGGTAAGGAACATCTTCATCTGGGCAGGTGTCGTATTCTGCGCCTCATCAAGTATTATGAAAGCGTTATCGAGTGTACGTCCGCGCATGTACGCAAGCGGTGCGACCTCTATAAGCCCTTTCTCACAGTTGGCTATATAGCTGTCTCCGCCCATTATCTGATAAATAGCGTCATAAAGAGGCCTGAGATACGGGTCGACCTTGCTCTGCAGATCTCCCGGGAGAAATCCCAAGTTCTCGCCGGCTTCGATCGCCGGTCTTGTCAGTATGATACGTCCGACATTGCCCTTCTTGAAGGCATCTATCGCCATTGCCATTGCAAGGTATGTCTTACCGGTTCCGGCAGGTCCTAAGCCAAAAGTGATCATGCTCTTCGCGATCTGGTCAACATACGCCTTCTGATTGAATGTCTTCGGCTTGATCGGTTTGCCGTTTACCGTATAACAGATGATATCATCCTCAAGTTCATTGAGGTTGATCTCCTCATTCTTCCTGGCAAGTGAAATAGCGTAATCTATGTTCTGCGCCGTAACAGTGCCGCCCTTATCTATGAGCGCAGCCATATCTTTGATGATCCCGCTCGCGCGTTCAACGGCCTTACTTTCTCCGATGATCTTGATCCCGGACTGGCCGGAAAGCACCTTGACAAATAAAGCCTTCTCGATCTTCTTGACATTCACGTCAAGTTCCCCGAAGATCTCCTTTATCTGCTCGGCAGGCAGATCGATTATACTTTCAATAGCACTCAAATTATCTTACCCTCTATCAAAGCAAATTATATCAGCGCACACTTCTATACATTATAACACAAAGGCTTCACGTCCCGCAACGGGAAGTGAAGCCTTTAAAGTCACAAACTACTATTCAGTTGATCAGAAACTTACTAGAACAACCAGCCCCAAAGAACGAAGCCGCAGCATGCGATAAGTCCTGTGAACAGAAGGACGATGATCAGGTAGCCCATGATGTCTCTTGCTGAAAGTTTGGCAACGCCAAGTGCAGGAAGAGCCCAGAACGGCTGAACCATATTTGTCCACTGATCGCCCCATGCAATAGCCATAGCTGCGCGTCCCGGTTCGATTCCCATCGTTGCTGCTGCAGGCATAACGATAGGTCCCTGTACTGCCCACTGGCCGCCGCCTGAAGGAACGAAGAAGTTTACGATACCTGCTGACAGGAATGTGAACAACGGGAATGTAATGTTGTTGGAAATTCTTACGAAGAAGTTGGAAATAACAGAAGCGAGTGAAACGCCGTCTGCATTAGCAGCTGTCATAAGACCCATAATACCTGCGTAGAACGGGAACTGAAGGATGATTCCGGCAGCGCCCTTGGCAGCTTCTTCAAGAGCATCAATGTAACGTCTGAAATCGCCATGCATCAGGATTCCAAGGAACAGGAAGATGAAGTTAACGATGTTGAGGTTAAGAGATGCTGCAACGCTTGTTCCTTCCGGAAGAGTTGCGAAGTAGTAAACGATGTATCCAAGCATTGCTACACAAACGATGATCCAAAGGATACGAGAATGCTCCATACGTGTTGCAGGAGATTCCTTCTTGTCGTAAACCTTCTCCTCTTCATCAATAAGAAGAGCCGGATCAACGACCTTGGCAAGGCCCTGCTTCGGGTGCATTGCGTAGTTTACCAAACCCATTGTAAGGGCGATAACTGCGCACATGATAAGGTTCATCGGATGGAACAATGTGTTGGCTGTAGATGCAGTAAATACCTGCTCGCCTACTTTGTATCCGCCGTTAAGAGCCAGAGGGATGGATCCTGAAAGACCTGCGTGCCAGATAACGAATCCTGAATAAGCGGATGCGATAAGCAGCGGATAGTCAAGGTCCTTAACGCGGCGTGCCATTTCCTTAGCAAGGAGGGTACCT
>JAZQNN010000044.1:0-22892 GCA_045627365.1 Lachnospiraceae bacterium | reverse complement strand
TGGAAAAACATCTGCTGTTTCTGCACCGGGCGGCCGTTTTTCTGCAGGTATTTTCTGATATTTTCAACAGGTGAGCGCATGCTCTTTACAAAGTCAAAAAGAGTGGTCTCCGGAATATAATCTCCAAGCTGCTCATACATTTCGCCGTTCATCAGGCCCAACTCATCCTGATAGCAATCATAAACGACCGGATACTCCGACATTATATCGATAACCTCGAGCGCCCGTCCGTTACTTATGTCGGCCCCGCCTATTATCTCGTTCTTCCGGACGTCAACGATCTCCGCTCCGTTGACCGCCACCGCATACTTAATAAAAGGCAGCTCCTTGATTTTGTCTGGAAGCCCTTTGTACAGCCTGCCGGTTGCCGGAACGATATGAATCCCGGCCTCGGCGGCAGCCTCGAGCGCTTTAATATTGCGCTCGCTCAGTTCTTTTTTGGAATTAAGCAGTGTATTGTCCAGGTCAAATGCCATCAGCCTGACCGGATTTTTAATAAGTTCTGCCTTTATTTCGTCTGTTATTATCACGCTTCGTCTATCAACCCAAGTTTTCTCTTTTTGTTATATGGTATCCTGATCGCCAGGAAATAGTATGTCAATCCAAATACAGCAGCTGCGATCCAGCCAACCGGGTATCCGGCATTAACATATTTGATGTTGTAATCTATGTTCATTGTGATCGCAAGGAATATCTGCCTGCAGACAACCATTCCGAGTACGGAATTGATCATCGTTATAACAGACTTGCCGAATCCTCTTATCGAATTGCCGATTACGTGCTGTATCGTCTGGCAATAGAAGAAAGGAAGCATGATTTTCATCAGTGTCCTGCCATAATAAATCGCTTCTTCGCTGTCAGTAAACAGTCTCAGGAAGAAATCCGGGAATATATACATCGGAGTCCCGACCATAATAACGAAAATCAATCCCATAAGAAGAACGATCCTGATTCCCTTGAAGGCTCTTTGATATTTCTTTGCACCGATGTTCTGACCGACAAATGTTGCTGTTCCAAGGCCTAATGTCTGGCCAACCATGCCCGCGTATTTATCCAGCTTGTTCGCAGCGCCGATTCCTGCCATCGCATACTGACCGAATGAATTCTGATAACGCTGTACGAACAGATTTGAAATGGAAATGATCGCTGTTTGAATGCCTGCAGGCAGTCCCAGTCTGATGACCTCCTTGAGCATCGGTCCGTTGATCTTCAGATCCTTTACATGCAGACGATATACATCCTTGGTCCTTAACATCTTCAGCGTGACAAGTACCACGGACAAGAGCTGGGAAATGATCGTTGCCAGTGCTACGCCCATTACGCCGAGCCCAAACCACGCTACGAAAGCGATATCCAGTCCTATGTTGGTAACACAGGATATTGCAAGGAAAATAAACGGAGTTCCCGAGTCGCCCACTGCCCTTAAGACGCCTGCCGCAACATTATAGATCGATGTAAAAAGAACGCCGATAAGATATATCCTCAGATCCATCTGTGCCTCCGGGAATACTTCATCCGGGCAGCCTACAACACCCAGAAGCTGCGGCGTGAAAATTATTCCGAGGACAGCCAACGTAACTCCTATTATTATGGAGAAAGTCAGTGCTGTGTGGATCGAATCATGGAGCTTATCGTTTTGTTTTCCTCCAAAATACTGTGCAAACAAAACGCTTGCGCGGGTCGAGAGGCCGGTGAAGAAACCTACCAGCAGATTTGAGATATTTTCGGATGCCGTAACCGCCGCAAGTGCTGTTACACCAACGATCTTACCGACAACCATACTGTCGACGCTGTTATATAAATTCTGAAGGAATTGCCCCAAAAGAAGCGGGATCGTAAAGATGATTATATTCTTCACGATGCTTCCTTCGGTCATGTCATAGCTTTTTGTTTTCATTTTATCCTATTGTATCCTTGAATGCTCTGAGCGCATTCCCGTTACAGATGAGTTCGGTAACGTCTTCGCCGAATTCCTTGGCGATCTCTTCTATCAGCCTCGGATATCCGGCGTAGTCCTTCCACTCAAGGACGCTTCCTATTCCGTCATAGTCGGAGCCGAGTGCCAGACATTCTACTCCGCCAAGGTCAGCCATACGCCTTAAATGTTTGACTACATCTGACATATAGGAAAGCTTATCAGTCTTGCGGTCAACTACATCCCTCAGGAAATCGTTTGCAAAGTTGATACCGATAACTCCGCCGCTTTCGGCAATCGCCTTGATCTGCTCATCAGTGAGATTTCTGCTTATATCTCTGATCCCGCGGCAGCACGAATGTGAAGCGACGATCGGTTTACTCGAGTATTTAACTACATCCCAGAATCCGCCTTCCGACAGGTGAGACACGTCGACGGCAATTCCGAGCTCGTTCATGCGTTTTACAGCCTCGATTCCGAAAGGCTTAAGTCCCAGCTTGTGAAGCTCAGGATCGGCGTTTTGCGGATAGCCCAGTGAATTCTCAAAATTCCATGTCAGGGTCGCCATACGGACACCCTTTTTATAGTATTCATCAAGTTCTTCGATCCTGCCGCGCAGAGTCACACTGTCCTCAACGGTCAGAATAGAGCTCATGAAGCCCGCTTTCTCGTTGTCAAGAACGTCTCCGACGCAAAAAGCCGGTCTGATATCGTCTTTGCACAGCTCCATCTCGCGCAGATATGCCGCGTAAGCCTTGTCAAAATACTCTTCCGGAGTGTCGGTTATTCCATGCCAGGCAGCCGACGAATTGGAAGGCACATAGATCGCAAAGCATTGTGCCAGACATCCGCCCGCCTTGAGCTTATCCAGGCTTATATGCCATCCGTCCATCTCCTTCAGATGTTTGCCTTCATAGAAGCCCATTATTGTATCGCAATGAAGATCTACTATTCTCATTTATTGCCCCATCCTAAAGACTTAATGTTACTTCGCGTCCCGACGGCTCATACGGAATGTATTTGACTCCGGCTGCGTCCAACATCCTCTTGGAAGCAATAACACCGTCTGTGTCCGCGTACTTGTCGCATGCGTAAATGATAGTCCTGATGCCGGCCTGAATGCAGGCTTTGGCACATTCATTGCAAGGGAACAGCGTAACATAAAGCTTTGTCCCTTCCAGACTTCCGCCGCGATAATTTAAGATAGCATTAAGCTCGCTGTGGGTCGAATAGAAGTATTTGCAATGGTCCGGCGTATTGTCGGTCTTCTCCCATGGAAACTCATCATCAGAGCATCCGATCGGCAGTCCGTTGTAACCCATTGACAGGATCTTGTTGTCCGGACTGACGATGCAGGCTCCGACCTGCGTTGACGGGTCCTTGCTGCGCTTGGCTGCCAGCATGGCAACTCCCATGAAATACTCGTCCCAGCTGATGTAGTCTTCTCTTTTACTGCTCATATATGTCCACCTTTTTAATTAATATCTTCCGAATCCCTGAATGGTCTCCTCTTTAATCTCCTCATCCGGGGTGTCCTCAAGCCTGCCGATTCTTCTGATATGGTTCTCTCCCTCAGAAAACGGAGTGTCCAAAAAGATATCCAGTAACTTGATGGCTTTCTCAACGTCAAGAACTCTTGCGCCGAGGCACAGAATATTGGCATCGTTGTGTTCTCTTGTGGCCTGAGCGGAAAATTCGTCGCCCAGAACTGCTGCGCGGATTCCTCTGACCTTATTGGCAGCCATGGACATTCCGATTCCGGTTCCGCATACCAGAAGACCCTTATCAGCCTCGCCCCTTACGACTGCATGTGCAACAGCGTGCGCATAAACAGGATAATCGCAGGAGGCATCGGAAAATGTACCATAATCCGTAGTCTCGTAACCGCGTTCCTCAAGATGTTTCTTCAGTTCCAGTTTCATTGCATAACCTGCATGGTCGCTTCCGATTGCTATCATTTTTTTCTCCATTTTTCCAGCCTCCTCCAGTGTCTTTTCTATCATTTCCGCCGTAACGGTGCCCTCACGGAGTATCTTTAGTTCTTCCCCTGTCATATCCAATACTGTGGATGACACTCCGATATTGCAGGCTCCGCCATCGATAATCATATCTATCCTGCCATTCAGATCCTCTTCGACATCTTCAGCCGTCACCGAGCTTCTCTTGCCCGATGTGTTGGCGCTTGGAGCCGCAAGCGGAGCACCTGCTGCACGGATTATGCTAAGAGCCGTCTCGTCCGCCGGCATCCTGATGCCAACCGTATCGCCACCTGCTACAACGCAGCCGGGAACCTTCTTACTCTTTCGGAATATAAGCGTCAGAGCGCCCGGCCAGAAGCGGCGCATCAGTGCTTCTGCGCCCTCCGGAATAAATGAAGCCAGCTCCCTCACCTGTTCGATGTCGCTGATCAAAATACTTAAGGGTTTTCCCTCGTCACGTCCTTTGGCGGCAAAAATCTTCTCAACGGCCTTTTCATCGGTATAAACGGCCCCCAGCCCGTATACTGTGTCGGTTGGGAAGGCAACGATCCCGCCATTTTTCAATATCTCACCGGCACTTTGGCATACTGCCGGGTCGCTTTTCATTTTCAACGTTACCATGATTGCAAATTATAACACAGTTATGCTATGATTTTCCTGTTAAATAAAAAAATAACTCTTAATTCGAGGCTATATTTTGGCAGAATTTCTTAAAGATACATTTACACCATATGCGATCACCGCGCTTTTAGGCGCCGCAGCCGCTGTTGTCGTTATTTTCATCTTCGGCAAGAAGCGCCGGATGCCGACTGACCAGCTGATCTATATGTGCATATACGCAGCGATCGGCGTATTCATCGGCGGACATCTGATGTTCTTTCTGGTCGGACTGCCTGATTTTATTCGTGATTTCAGCGACAATGTACATTCTTTCGGAGATCTGTGGGTCCAGCTCGGATACGCAGCCAGCGGGCTCGTCTTCTACGGAGGTCTCCTCGGCGCACTTTTGATGCTCCTTATTTTCTGCCGTCGCTACAAACTGCCGCTCAAATCCGAGCTCAATAATTTCGTTGTAGCCTTTCCGCTTTTTCACTTCTTCGGGCGCATCGGCTGTCACCTGACCGGGTGCTGTTACGGCATCGAATATCACGGGATCGGCTGTATTCATTATGATCCGTCTCAGATCAATCCGGGCGTTAATGACGATCTGGCTGATTTTTCACGGTTCCCCGTACAGCTGATGGAGGCGGGAATTGAGCTGATCATCTTCATCGTGCTTCTGATCATCTACATAAAAAATAAAGATAAATACTCGCTGACGTGTATTTATCTTATTTCCTATAGTATTGTTCGTTTTTCTGATGAATTCTTAAGAGGCGATGCCATCCGCGGATTCTGGGGACCTTTCTCCACCTCGCAGTGGATCAGTTTGGCGATCCTCACCTCCGTGATAATTTATCTTATCGTCCGCAAAAGGCGCCGCGCTACAGCTCAATAACTTCCAGATCATCCGGCACGAAAAGATTGCCGCTATAAAAGCTCCTGCCCTCTTCGGTGTAGAGCTCTTTTCTCCGCTCGAGCGTCTCTTCCTCGGTGTGGTAAATGATCAGATTCGGGACCTTCAGAAATTCTGCCGTTTCGCAGGCTTCCTTAAGGCTTGAGTGGCTCTTTTTGCCGGGCTTGAATTTGTCCGCCATTGCTCCGAGGCAAAATGCCTCGTGCATCATCCACTTGATCCCGTCCGCGTATTTGTACTCCCACTCCCTGCAAGGCTCGTCGCCGCAGCACATGAGCTTCTGCCCTTCAGCATACTCCATTACAAAACCATATTGCTTGGCTTTGGTTGAACGTATATCGAAGAATGTCAT
This sequence comes from Lachnospiraceae bacterium, assembly GCA_045627365.1. Taxonomy (GTDB): domain Bacteria; phylum Bacillota; class Clostridia; order Lachnospirales; family Lachnospiraceae; genus RGIG5612. The sequence continues at coordinate 17,130 of JAZQNN010000044.1, read as the reverse complement.
CTCGTGTCCGTTTATTTCAAGCTTCTCGCCGTCATGGACAGTCACAAAGTTGAGTTTGCCTTCAAGCGAAGCATTCGGATCCGCCAGAATAAGGTGCCTTGCCATATACTCCAGATACTCAATTACCTCATCGTGAGCGTATATGTTGAACGCGGCACCGATGCCTTCTCTTTCCGCGCGCTGGTATTTGAGCCTGATGACCCACAAGACGCCCAGGATGTGGTCGATATGCTTATGTGTAACAAATATATGGCTAATATCGTCCAGATTGATTTGGACGTTTTTAAGCTGCGTAAGAAGGAGATTGCCGCCGCCTCCGTCAACCAAAAGATGTTCACCGTTATCGTCAGTTACTACGAAGCAGGTATTGAAGCATTTTGTAACGCCCGCGTTGCCTGTCCCGAGCATGGTAATTTTAGCCATTTATTGTCTACCAACAAGATCTGACAGCCTTGCGAATTCCTCCAGCGTCAGAACCTCTCCTCTTATAGTCTCGCTCTTGCCCATTTCGGCAAGCGCATTTACGATCTTATCCTTGTTCAGATGCAGCTCAGCCGCATTTCCGAGCCCATTTACAAGTGTCTTTCTTCTCTGGTTGAACGCCGCACGGATCAGCTTCATCATAAGCTCCGGGTTCTCTGCCCTGACCGGGCGCTCAGCCTTCTCATAGATATCCAGCTTTATTACCGCGGAATCAACATCTGGCTTCGGGAAAAAGCAGTTCTTCGACACGGTCATTGCGATCTCGGGTTTGCTGTAATACTGGACTGCAAGTGAAAGCGCGCCGTATGACTTGCTTCCGGGTCCTTCCTGCATCCTTTCGGCAACTTCCTTCTGGACCATGACCGTAATGCTCTCAATATGCTCTTCTTTCTCGAGAAGATTCATAATGATCGGCGTGGTGATATAGTACGGCAGATTTGCTACGACCTTTATCGGTCTGCCGTCATTTTCCTTCCGGATCAGCTCCTGGACATCTACTTTTAAAATGTCTTCATTAATAAGGACCAGATTATCCGCCCCGGCCAGGGTCTGCTGAAGGATCGGGATCAGCATTTTATCGACTTCGACCGCGATGACCTTTCGAGCTGCATCCAGCAAATGTGCCGTAAGCGCTCCCATTCCCGGCCCGATCTCGAGCACACAATCGTCCGGTCCGATCTCGGCAGCATCTACGATCGATCTCAGGATATTGTCGTCGATCAGGAAATTCTGTCCGAACTTCTTCTGCACCGCGAAATCATGATTCTTTATCAGTTCAATACACTTTGTCGGTGTGAATGCCATAAGTGTCCTTTCTTTACTCAGCGATCCTGTACATGCGGCATGCGTTAGCCGCGGTCTGGCCTATTATCTCGTCCTTGTGTATGTTCTTGAGGCCCGATATGACCTCGACAACATATTTAATCAGCGTCGAATCGTTACGTTTGCCTCTGAATGGTTCCGGCGCCAGGTACGGGCAGTCCGTCTCTAAAAGGATCCGCTCAAGCGGCATATAATCCACAATTTCCTTGAGCTTTCTGGCGTTCTTGTAGGTTAAAACGCCGCCGATCCCCAGATAAAATCCCATGTCCAGATACTGCCTTGCCATTTCCCTCTCGTATGAAAAGCAATGAATCACGCCGCCCGCGTCACGCGCTCCGAGCGCTTTCATCATATCAAGCGTGTCGGCCGCCGCATCGCGGCTATGGATTATCACAGGATATTTCCTCCTGAGTGCCATGTCGATCTGGGCAGCAAACCATTTCTTCTGAACCGGCTTGTCCGTATCGTCATAGTGATAATCAAGGCCTATCTCACCGACCGCCACGACCTTAGGATCGTCAAGCGCAGCCTCTACCTCGGTAAAATTGCTCTCTGTCAGTTCTCCCGTCTCGGAAGGATGGATGCCGGTCGAGGCATACAGAAAATCATATTCGCCCGCGAGCTTCAATATCCGCGGGATGTCCTCCAGACGAGCCGACACATCAACGACTTTTCCGACTCCATTCAAAGCGAGACCGGCAAGTAACCGGTCTCTGTCTTCGTCAAATGCATGATCGTCATAATGTGCGTGCGAATCAAAAATCAAATTCATTTTGCCGCCTTTAATTCTTCTACCTTCTCAAGAACGACCTTGATGTCCTGTCTTGCAAAAAGGATCTCCGGTTTGTCGGTCACCTTACCATCCTGCGGATAGAGGCCGAACTTGTCCAGATCCTCAAATGCGCGTCCGCAGGTGCCCAGCTGTGCAAATATCTTCTCAGCAGTCTCCGGCATGAAAGGAGCTACCAGTGAAGCACCGATAGTGATCGACTCGATAAGGTTGTAAAGAACCGTTGCCAGTCTATCCTGCTGCGCCTCATCCTTGGCAAGGACCCATGGAGCGGTCTCGTCGATATATTTGTTGCATCTCTTGAAGAGATTGAATATCTCGGTAAGTGAATCAGCGACTCTGAGGTCCTTCATCTTGGCAGCGACCTTGTCTCTGGTTCCTGTTACAACGGCCTTAAGATCTGCATCAACATCGCCGACCACGCCCTTGTCAGCTACAACACCGCCAAAATATTTGTTGGACATGGAGATCGTTCTGTTAACAAGGTTGCCGAGGGTATTGGCAAGGTCCGAGTTAACTCTCTCGACCATCAGATCCCATGTGATGCTTCCGTCACTCTCGAAAGGCATTTCGTGAAGAACGAAATAACGAACAGCGTCAACTCCGAAAAGTTCAACAAGGTCGTCAGCGTAGATAACGTTGCCCTTGGATTTGCTCATCTTGGACTCGCCCTGAAGGAGCCACGGATGACCGAATACCTGCTTAGGAAGCGGAACATCCAGAGCCATCAGCATGATCGGCCAATAGATCGTATGGAATCTTAAGATATCCTTGCCGATAAGATGAAGATCTGCCGGCCAGTACTTATTGAAAAGCTCACCGTTGTTGCCGTCCGCATCGTAGCCAAGGCCCGTGATATAGTTGGACAGAGCGTCTACCCATACATATACAACGTGCTTCGGATCAAAATCTACCGGAATGCCCCATTTGAAGGACGTTCTGGAAACGCACAGATCCTGAAGACCCGGCTTAAGGAAGTTGTTCATCATTTCGTTCTTCCTTGATTCCGGCTGGATAAACTCCGGATGGGTCTCGATGTAGTCGATAAGGCGGTCAGCGTATTTGCTCATCTTGAAGAAATAAGCCTCTTCCTTGGCAGGATGTACTTCCATGCCACAGTCCGGGCATTTGCCGTCAACTACCTGTGATTCTGTATAGAAAGCCTCACACTCCTTGCAGTACATGCCTTCGTAAGCGCCCTTGTAAATGTCGCCTTTTTCGTATAATTTCTTAAAGATCTTCTGGATCTGAACCTCATGGTCTGGGTCAGTTGTTCTGATAAATCTGTCATAAGAGGTGTTCATCAGATCCCAGATGCGTTTTACTTCGCCGGCGGTCTTGTCTACAAACTCCTTCGGAGTAAGACCTGCTGCCGTTGCCTTGTCTTCTATCTTCTGGCCATGTTCGTCAGTACCTGTCTGGAAACGAACGTCGTAGCCCTCAAGTCTTTTGTAGCGTGCGATCGCGTCAGCCAGAACGATCTCATAGGTGTTGCCTATATGCGGCTTGCCGGATGTGTAGGCAATTGCTGTTGTAATGTAATAAGGTGTTGCCATTTATTAATCCTTCTTTCAAAACATGTATCAATAATCGACTTCTTCGTTCATAGGTTTCTCCAGAAGTTCCGGATTTTCCAGAAGCTTTTTGAGAAGTCTGATGGACTTAGAGTAATAATAACCGTCTGCCAGTCTTTCATCGACTGTGATTCCGAGGTCTACGGTCTCGTGAACGTAAGGCTTGCCTTCCTCGTCAAGCGCCTGCGTATTCTTGATCTCGCCAACTATGCAGAACAAAGAATTGGTTCCCCAGTTGGTCAGATGGTGATATCCACTCTTGAGCTTGAGTGAGCCTAAGTTGGAAAGCACAACAGAGGTATAGTATGGGTCCGTCTCAATGAACCCGCGCGGGCATTTGCCGCGTTTGTCCAGGAAGCAGATGAAAGAGCAGAAAGCCCTTACCATCCGCCGCGGCATTCGCGAAACTATATCCATACTTTCGGATGACTTATCGATCACGTCGCTTCTGCCGGTACTGATCTGCTTGTACAGCTTCTCGTGTATCGTATTGATCGTGTCTTCATCCTCTGCGTGGATGATCGCCAAAGCTTCGGCACCATCGTCTGAAAACAACTTCTTGACTACGAACGAAGCAGAAACCTCGTTCCTTTGATACATAAGCTTATTAGCTATGAATCGGTTCATCTTCGGGCGAAGCGTCAGCACCTTTATCAGCGCCGTAACGATCAGATGGAACGGAGTATATTTGAACACTTCCTCTTCTGCGTTTTTCTTTTCCAGATATGCTCTCATCGGAGCCATATCGATGCGCTCTGAAATATATGCCTCACTATCGCATCTGTTTGGATACAAGACCGGTGTAATGATATGCATCGGATCAAGGTCTTTGATCAGCTTGCCGTCGAAACGGTCGCCGATCTTCCTGCGTTCCTTTTTAGCCATAACCTAACCTCTACTCTTGTAATAAAGTATATTGTTTTTTATTTATCTTCTTCTGCTTCCAGTTCTGCTACTGCCTGTGCGATTTCTTCCTTCTTGACATCGACTGCATCCGGCATCTTCTCTTCGCCTTCAGCTTCGGCTGCGGCGATCTTGGCAAGTTCTTCTTCCTCAAGGATCCTGTATGCAACCTTGCCTACAAGAGTCTTCGGAAGTTCTGTTCTGAACTCGATATCGTAAGGCATAGCGTATTTTGCAAAATGCTTCTTGCAGTATGCCATGATTTTAAGCCAGGTCTCTTCTGATGCGGAATATCCCGGTTTCAGAACTACGAAAGCCTTAACTTTCTGCATCTTGTATGAATCAGGAACACCGATAATGCAGCTCATGGAGATCATCTTATTGGCATCAAGAACATTCTCCATCTGTGCCGGGTAAATGTTGTATCCTGAGCTTACGATCATTCTCTTGGAACGGCCGCGGAAGTATACAAATCCTTCATCGTCCATGATTCCAAGGTCGCCTGTATATACCCATGTAAGACCATCATCGTGCTTGCGAAGGGTGTTGGCTGTCTCTTCAGGATGTCCCATGTAGCACTTCATTGCTGTAGGTCCTGCCAGAAGGATCTCGCCTTCCTCGCCATACGGAAGTTCCTTGTCTGTTCCCGGCTCAACGATCTTGATATAGGTGTCTGGGAACGGAATTCCGATACTGCCTTCCTTGTTCATGGTAGGAGGTGTCAGGCAGCATGCTGTAACGGTTTCTGTGGCTCCGTAACCTTCACGAACCTGAATGGTTGCGTGATGATCATAGAGGAATTTATCAAATTTCTTCTTAAGCTCAACGCTGAGTGAATCTCCGCCTGAGAATACACCCTTAAGGCTGCTGAGGTCTGCCTTTTCCATGCTGGGAAGTCTAAGAAGAGCTTCGTAAAGTGTAGGAACGCCGGCGATGAAATTGCATTTGTACTTGGTGATGAGCTTAGCATAGCTTGCCGCAGTAAATCTCGGAACCAGAATACATCTTCCGCCGTTGACCATCATTGAGTGGATGCAAACGCCCAGTCCGAATCCATGGAAAACAGGCATTGCTGCGAGCATCTTATCTCCCGGTCTGAACATCGGGTTAACTCCGACGATCTGTTTGCCCAGTGCATTGAAGCTGTAGTTTGTCAGCTCGATGCCCTTGGTCGTTCCGGTCGTGCCGCCTGAGTAAAGAATTACAGCAGTCTCGTGGCAATCCTTGTGAACTTCATAGTTCCAGAAGCAGCTCTTGCCGATGTTCATGAAATCATTCCACATGATAACAGGAGCATCCTTCGGGATCTTCTTGATCTTGCGGCCTTCTGTCAGCATATATCCTGCCAGAAGAGGCTGAGAAAGCTCATCTCTGATACGGGCAAGTACTACGTTAACGATCTTGGTATTGGCTCTGATCGCTTCGAATTTGTTGTAGAACTGATCCAGAGTTATTACTGTAACGCTGTGTGATTCGTTAAGATAGAATTCCAGTTCCTTCTCTGCTGAAAGCGGATGTACCATATTGGCGATCGCACCGATGCAGTTAAGAGCATAGAAAGCATATATCGCCTGCGGGCAGTTCGGGAGTGCGATAGTTACATGGTCATTCTCACGTACTCCCAGAGTACGAAGTGACCTTGCGCAGCGCTGGATCTGCTCGAGCATCTTTTTGTATGTGGTTGAAGAGCCCATGAAGTCGAATGCGATATTATTCGGGTACTGCTCAGCGATTTTCTTGACCTCTTCATACATAGTTCCTTCCGGATATTCCATGTGGAACGGAAGTCCTCCGAGTGAATTCATCCACGGTGTTTTAGCTGTAATGTTCTCCATAAAATTTCCTCCCTTAATCAGCCCTTATATCCGTCCATGGTTCTCTTCTTGCCCATGAAGAAGATCGCCATAAGGCCGGGACCGCAATTTGCTCCGATCGTAGGCCCGATATAAGTGTATCTGACTTCTTTAAAACCGAATTCTTCCTTAAAATCTTCCCCGAACTTCCTGGCGTCCTCCGGGATATCAGAATGACATACCCAAACGACCTGATCCTCAGGATTCTCTACGATTCCGCCAACGATTTCATGAATACGGCGGATGGTCTTCTTAAGTCCCCTGACCTTCTCCTGAACGATCAGATGTCCCTCAACGTCGAGGTTCAGAATCGGGCAGATGTTCAGCGCTTCACCGATTATCGCGCCAAGCTTGCTGACACGTCCGCTTCTGTAAAGATATTTAAGCTCGTCTGTCGTGTACCAGGTATTTATGTTGCCCTTGTTATCTTCGAGCCACTTGAGTGTTTCCTCAACTGTAGCGCCTTCGTCGCGCATCTTGGCTGCCTGAAGCGCCAGCATTCCATAGCCGACGGAACAAAGTGTTGAATCCACCATGTGAACTTCAGCATCAGGGAGCGTCTCTTTGATCTCCTCTGCTGCCATACAGCCGTTGTTAAAGGTACCGGAAACGCCGCTTCCCAGACAAATGTGAATGATCGGAAGATGCTCTGCCTCGATAAGCGGGGTCCAGAAATCAACAAACCCCATAAAATTAACCTGGCTGGTTCTGGTCGTTGCACCCGCTCTCATCTTGTCATAAAAAATATGACAATCTTCGTGGCGCATCGTGTCCTCAACAATTTCTCCGTCCATTTCATAAAGCAACGGAAGGGGATGAATGTCATGTTCTTTGAGTATGTCTATCGAAAGGTCGCAGCCCGAATCGGTACATACTATAAACCTCTTCTCCATAAGAAACCTCCGTTTATAAGAATAGCGGGCACCGGACAATATACCCAGTATCCCGCTACTATAATATATTTAAATCTATTTAGCAAGTTTTTCGTCGAAAAGTTCGCCTCAGCTAACTCGCAATAATCAGAACAGATCGTCTGTATCTTCCCTCATCATCTTAACAAAAAGGCGTGCCAGTTTCTCGTCAAAATGAGTTCCCGCGCCTTCCTCGATGATTGCAAGTGCCTTCTCCTTCGGCATCGGCGCCTTATACACTCTCCTGGCTACGAGTGCATCATAGACATCGGCGATGGCCATAAGTCTGGCAGACAGCGGAATATCCTCGTCTTTTTTACCTTCAGGATAACCCGTGCCGTTCCACTTCTCGTGATGATATCTGGCGATGTCTTCTGCGTCTTTGGCAAAATCCATATCGGTCACACCCGCGAGAATGCTCTTGACGATATCTCCGCCTTCTGCCGCATGGAGCTTCATTGCAGCAAATTCTTCATCGCTCAGTTTGCCGGGCTTGTTCAGCACCGTGTCTGAAACGACGATCTTTCCGACATCATGAAGCATGGCCGCTTTGGAAATGCGCGTAACATATTCGTCCGTCAGAACGTCCGGATAAAGCCCTTCGTCCTTAGCCATGGAAGCCAGCAAATATACGTATTTTGCGGTATTTTTGACATGCTCTCCCGTGTATCCGTCACGGCTTTCTATCAGGTTGGCCATACCGGCGATGATCCCGGACTGCATTTTCTGGATCCTTTTGCTGTTTTCCTCATTCTTCTGATATACTTCCTGCTCGAGCAATCCTTCGAAGTAAGCAAAGAAAATGACGATAGCCAGCGCGGCACCCATAAGACCCGTCTGAATATTTGCGAAAAATGTATTGAGAGCAGCTCCCGTCACTCCGACAAGCACTGCCAGGACCAGTGTGAAGATATTCTTGTTCTTGAATCTTTTGGCCGCCCGGACAAAGCAGTGTATCATTACGAGCGTCGACAGGGCATATGTGGCAACATAGATGAAGTGAAGCGGTCCTCTTACATATACATTGGCATCGTCAATATAGAAAATCAATCCGAAGAATGACATAACTATTTCAACGATCACGTGCAGTCCCGTTATCACTCCGGCGATATTTGCCACAGTGTGATACTCGCATGCCGCAGAGAAGAACACAGCAACCAGAGGTGATGAACACAGCTCAACAAGCGTGATGATAATATATATGATTTTGGCAACACCAAAGCCTTTGACAAGCTCTCCTGCGACCTGTGCGGCGATGGAAATGATCATGACCAGGAAGCCCCATAAGAAGCATCGGCGCTGGATCCCGGAAATGGCATTGCATGTCTGCAAATAAGAGATCATAGCTGTCAACAGCAATACGATCAGCAACATAACAGAGCTGTAAAATTCTATTGGCATACTCTCTCCTTTCTGCCTTGATATGTGGTCTTAATTATTCTCCGATAATATACTTTACCACATCCTCCGGAGTTTGTACAATCACCGCTGCGCCGGCCTGCTCAAGCTCCTCCCTGGTTCCGTATCCATAAAGAACACCGATGCACGGAATGCCGACAGCAGCCGCGCCCTCAACGTCGTGCCTTCTGTCTCCCAGCATTACCACATCCGACAGATCCTCAAGCCCTGCACGCTCGATCGCATACTTTAATACGCGGTCTTTCGTGTTACGCGTCTCCAAAAGATCTGCTCCGGCTACAAATTCAAAATATTCACTGAGCCCGAAATGCTCAATGATCCTGATCGAAAAATCCTCCGGCTTGGACGTGGCAACGATCAGTCTTTTGCCTGCTGCCTTGAGTTTCTTAAGCATATCTTCAACGCCCGGATATACGGAATTTTCGAAGGCACCTTTGACGTTAAAGTACTCCCTGTAAAGAAGCACTCCCTTCCAGCCTTCTTCCTTGCTCATCCCGTAGTATTTCGCAAAGGATTCCCCCAGCGGCGGGCCGATAAAATACCGCCTCAGAAGGTCTCTGTCGATATCTTCATAGCCCATCTTTTCGAGGGCGTACACTATGGAATTTACGATTCCGGGTGCCGAGTCAGTCAGCGTCCCATCAAGGTCAATAAAAACCGTATTGAACATATTTACTCCGCGTTGAAAACATATTTGTCCATTCTTGCAAATGCTTCTTCGATCCTTGACTTAGGTGATGCCAGATTGATCCTCAGATGGCATGGGCCGAAGAATCTTCTGCCGTCCTGGACTGCACATCCTACATCCCAGCATGCCTGTTCAACATCATCGATCGTTTTGCCGTGGGCCTCGCACCATTTGGTACAGTCCACAAAAAGCATATATGTGCCCTCAGGTTTGGCAACCTCAACTCCCTCAAAATGCTCACGGATATAGTCTACCGCGAAGTTGACATTATCGCTTAAGACTTCCTTGAGTTCCTCGACCCATTCATAGCCCTCCGGCTGGTAAGCTCCGATAAGCGCATGCATGGAAAGCACATTTATCGAATTGTAATGCGTCTTACGGCTATGTGACTGAACGCGGTCACGAAGCGCTTTGTTGTAAATGATGTGATAGCTTCCGATAAGTCCCGCGAGGTTAAACGTTTTGCTCGGCGCGTAGAAAGAAATGGTCCTGTTCTTCGCATCCTCACTTACCGACTGCGGAGCGATGTGCTTGTTGCCGTTAAGCAGAATATCCGACCAGATCTCGTCGGAAATAACTACGCAGTCATTAGCTTTGTATACTTCGTATGCCTTCTCGATCTCTTCCTTAGTCCACGCACGTCCGATCGGATTATGCGGTGTGCAGAAGATGGCAACGTGGATATTGTTCTCTTTGATCTTCCTGTCCATGTCCTCATAGTCCATGCGCCAGATGCCGTCCGCATCAAGATATAAAGGACTGTGGACCAGATTGAAGCCGTTGCCCTCAAGGCTGAACGTGAATCCCACATATGTCGGGCTGTGAACAAGTATCGCATCGCCCGGCTGAGCAAATGATGAAACCGCGGACACAACACCGCCTAATACGCCGTTTTCGTATCCGATATGCTCTTTGGTCAGTTCAGTGGCTCCGTTGTGATCCTTCTGCCACTTTATTATCGATTCATAGTACTCGTCCCTGGTCGGAAAATACCCGAAAGTAGGGTGCTGAGCCCTCTTGATAATGTGCTCCGTTACTGTCGGAACCGTCGCGAAATTCATATCTGCGACCCACATCGGGATAGCGTCAAATCCATCCTTCGGCGCGCCGGGAGCATGTCCCGTGCCCAGTCCGTCGATTGCATTTGCGTCCATTCCGCGTCTGTCGATGATAGATGTAAAATCGTATTTCATGCAAGTTTCTCCTTTACGGGTGTGAATTTCCCCTGTTTTTTCATTTTCTTAAGAACCACGAAGTACGCGATCGTAATCGCAATATTGGTTACAAGCCAGCTGACCGGATACAGCCAGGTCAGCATGACGAAGCTGCGGCTTGCCCTGAACAGCGTGAAGATCCACAGTATTCGCACGCCGCAGATACCGAACACCATAATAAATGTCGGTACCATATTCCATCCGTATGCCTTCATCGTACCTGACATAACATCGTCTATCGTATTCATCCACATGAAGATGATTACGTTTCTGATCCTGATATATGCAAGATCAAGCACTGCCGGATCTGTCGTAAATATCATCGCGCACGGTCTTGCGAAGAAGAACACTGCGATTCCGATCGCCAGACCTATAGCAACGCCCCACACCAGGCTTGCTCTTGTTGATTTCCTACACCTTTCAAATTCTCCGGCGCCGTAATTAGTCGCAACGAAGGTCGTTGCCGTATGACCGAAAGCGTTGACAAATGAGTAAACATAACCGTCCAGGTATCCTGAGGTCGTACTTGCTGCAACGGCGGTCGAGCCAAGTGTATTCATTGAGCTTTGAACAAGCACATTAGATATCGAGAAAATAGCTCCCTGAAGACCTGAAGGCACGCCGACCCTGACCATTTTCCATAGGATATAGCCGTGTACCTTAAGACCCTTCCAGGTTATTCTGAATTCATCCTTGCGTCTTACCAACAATACCATCAGTATGGCTGTGCTGACCGCGTTACTGATAACCGTAGCCCAGGCAACACCGTCTACCGTCATTTTGAAACCCAGAACAAACAGAAGATTCAGCCCGATGTTCAGCACTCCGGCGATAAAGAGGACGATCAACGGAGTCCTTGTGTCTCCCATGCTTCTGTAGATCGCGCTTTCGAAGTTGTACATCATAACGAAAGGCATTCCTATGAAATATATTCGCATATAAAGGATCGCGTCTTCGATGATATTCTCCGGTGCCCTTACGACATGCAGTGCCCAAGGAGCGATCAAAAGCCCGACAACGGTGAGGAAAACGCCGCTTATAAAGGCTACCATCACTGACGTGTGTGCCGCGCGGCTGACGTTTTCCTTGTCGCCCATTCCTTTGTAATTGGATAAAACGACATTGGCCCCGATCGACAGGCCTACAAAAAGGTTGATGATCAGATTGATGATCGCGCCGTTGGCTCCTACAGCTGCCAGCGCGTCACTTCCTGCAAATTGCCCGACGACCGCCATATCAGCAGAATTAAAAAGCTGCTGAAGGAAATTCGATAGTGCAATTGGAATAGCGAATATTAATACTTTTTTCCACAAGCTGCCATGCAGCATGTCGACTTGTTTAGATCTCATTTAAAACTACTTCTCGTCTTTATTGCCAAAAAGGCTGAAATTCTTGATTTTATCTACTGTTTCCTGAAGATTTGTAACGGCTTTATCGATTGCCTCAACCACGTTGTTGAGCGAATCAATGTCTGTCTTTTTAAGATTTTCTGCCGCCCCTTCAAGAGCTTTGATCGCATCGTTAAGCTGATCAACATCAACTTCACTCAGATTTTCTGCCGCATCCTGAAGAGCGATCACCGTTGTGTTGAATTCTTCCATATCCAGCGCCTCAACGGCATCTTTCAGGGAATTGATCGCCTCGGACACTTCGTCCATATTGATGGCTTCTACCTGATCGGTGACAATGTCAATGCTCTTCATTATCTTGCCGCCGCCGATACATACGGCCACAGCACATACCAGGATCAAAACGGCTATGATCACAGCGATGACTGTTCTGATGCGTGAATGCATGAGAGATTTCTTCATATAAACTTCCGGAGTAAGTTCTTTAACATTTTCTTCTGGCATAACAGTTCTCCTTAATCTGATTTCTTCTGCTTTACATATCAAAGTCTTACCTGCATCATACCCGTTTTCGGCACTTTAGTCCACTTATTTTAGCCAAGTTCGGTTATGCTTCCGTCCTCTTCACGGGCGAATCTGCGCAGGAATGACCAGCTAAGTTCTGCCATCTGCGGGGAGATCATGTGCGGAAGATTCTCGAGCGTTACGAACCTTAAGTGCCAGTTGCCGTCAACGTTTTGAAGGTCTGAAATATATGCCTCAAACCCCATTGTATACACGATCTGCGTTCTGTCCGCAGGCATTCCGTTCTTGCGAATGCACTTGTCAGAACTGTCCCATACAGCATCGATTTCCGCGTCAGTCTTGTCCGGGCAGCGGAATGCCTTAAGCCTTCTGTGGAATGAATCCATATTGTTAAGATAGCCCTTCGAGCCCCGCTCATTGTGTGTAAATACGTTCTCGATCTCTCCGGAGAAATTGATGAGCGGGAGATCCCATTTGCTGAAAGAATCAACCATTTCATCCGTTACCGGAACCGAATCGACCGTATACTCAGGCGCCGCGATGCCGTGGCGGTCATTGAGCGTTGCGATAGCGGCGATGCGGTCTGTATGTCTTCTGGCAAATTCCAGCGCCAGATATCCGTTGTGGCTCTGGCCCGTGATATAAACGCGCTTCCTGTCGAATCCGTACTGCGGGATTACCTTGTCAAGAATGTCGCACAGGAGCTCATTGTCATCAGGAGACTCCATTGCAAAAAACAGAATTCCGCAGTCACCGGCTGCTGCTATATCGAGCTGATTGCTGTAAAACTGAAGCGCTGTAAGGCATTGAAACTCATTGGATGGTCTTACCTCTTTCATGCAGATAAGAAGCGGGAGACCGGCCGTTTCCGATAGTGCTGCCACCACGTATCTTTCGCCTGACATCTCGGCTATATCAAGCTTCAGTCCCTTGGCCGCGAGCTCCGCAATAAGCCCCGCATCCTTGATGCTCTCATACTTGTATTCCAGAGTCATTCCGTCAGCCATTGCCTTGCCAAGCGGGCTGTGCTTAAGCCTTTCGAAATCAAATTCCGGATTGCGCTTGTTAAGGTTGCCGACTATATACTGGTGCGCGATATGCGGCTGCCATTTATCCACAATATCAAGAGCTTTTACACCGTTGAAATCGGAGACTTTACCGATCTTTTCTGCGTCTGCGCCGGGGATTTCGCTGATATCGATATCAAGTGCGCTTACATCAAGATAGAACGGGTTCAGATCCAGCTGCCAAAGAGCAGATACCTCCATCATGATGTCGCTGAAAATGCCGGTTCCGAAAGGACCGTCCTGAACAAAATAAATAACTGCGAAGCGCTCTTTAACTGCCTTAAGGCCGAGATCTTTGTAGTAAGTCAGCGTGTCCATCGCCCATAAAGGGTCTTTCTGGTCCGCGCTGTGATACGTGAAAAGCACCGGTGTATTACGCGTGTGTTCCTTCGGAATCAACGCGATCCAGCCAACGAAGCCCATGCCGGTCTGATGATAGATCATCCCCAGGTCTTCCCATTCTTTGACCACATCCGGGAACGTGATCGCGTTCGTTTTCGTATTGAAACTTCCGTCAGTTCTGCCCGTATAAAGCCCGAGTTTGGACTTCGGTTTGACCGTCTCGAACAGAAGCTTCGTCAAATAATTCGTCACCGGCCGAATGACCGCGTCGCGGTCTGCCCATGTTGCATCGTCCCACAGATCGATATTTTCGTAAGAGTAGTTCATATTCATCAGATTCCTCCCGTAATAACAAATAAGCCCCTTCGAGAAGGGGCTCCTATATTGTTACTATGAGTATATACTATTATTGAGTCAACAGTCCTGCCTAATGTTGACTTGCGCGGCGCATTTTCTGCTTTGCGCCGATCCTTCTATTTTACAAACCACCCCAGATTGAACCCCAGTATCAGTGCGATCTGGACCACGGCGATCAGCGGAAATCCTACCGCGAAATACCAGTGTTTCGTCTTGTGACGGAACACATACATTCCGATTGTTCCGCCGACTGCGCCCAAAAGGAGCGCGAGAATGAAAAGAGTCTTCTCCGGGATGCGCCAGGCGCCTTTTCTGGCCTTGGCTTTATCCACGCCCATCATTATGAAAAGCACAAGGCTCATTACGCTAAGCGCTATAAACCAGTATTTCATCGCATTTCCTATCTTGCCGCCATAAAGGCTTCTATTTCCTCGATGCTTCGCGGAATGTCACGTGTCAGGTTCTCGCATCCGTCCTCGGTTACCAGGCAGTTATCCTCAAGCCTGAAGCCGATTCCCCACTCCTCTACGTAAATGCCGATGTCAACGCAGAACACCATACCTGCTTCAACTGTATCAACTTCCACAAGGTCGTGAACGTCCAGGCCTACATGATGAGCTCCGCCGTGCCACATGTACTTTCCGATATCCTTGTAATCATCAAGAAGACCGATGGATTTAAGCTGCTCAAAGTTGTACTTACGGGCGGTCAGATCAACGTCCGACATCTTCATGCCCGGCTTGATTATCGAGAACATGTAATTGGATGTGTTGTAAGCGCAGGTGTAAAGAAGCCTCTGCTTCTCGGTGAACTTGCCGTTGCACGGCCAGCCTCTTGACACATCGTTCATGTAGTTATCGTAGCATGCACTGACATCATTAAGGACCATATCGCCGTCCTGGGCCTGGCCGGAATGTCCGTAATAATGGATGCAGAAATTGTTCTTGCCGACACAGATAATGGACGGGAATCCCGGACTCATGCAGCCTCTTAATCCCAGCGCGTGGTTAAATTCTGCCTTATATTCGTACTCATACATACCCGGATGGGATGCGCGCATCATAGCCTCGATACCGGCTTTGGTGATTTTCGCAGACTCCCTCATCGCCGCGATCTCGCAAGGCTGTTTGATCGTGCGTTGGAGCCTGAGCTGCCTCGAAATATCGCGCACTTCAGCGCCAGGATACTGCCTGGCTGCATATGCGGCAAATTCGAACGCCTCATTATCCTCGTCGGTCATAGCATTCTTGTAAAGATCCAGACAGATGTCTTTGTACAGACCGGTTTTCATCAGGCGGAAGAAATATTCCTTGAATCCGTCAACGGACTGACAGTCCGTTATACCGCAGATTTTCTCGACTTCGGCCGGCTTGATCCTCACTCCGGTCCATCTTTCCGCAAAATCATCCGGCGGCAGGATAAAAAGTGTTTCATGAACCTCGCCTGAGCGCTTATTTATCAGCAGCACCTCGTGCTGCATTTCTGTGATTCCCGTAAGATAAACGAAATTTCTGTTTGTGAAAAAAGGATAGAACTCGTCGCCCGTCTTCATCGGTGCGTGTCCTGCAAAAATAACCGTCAGAGAATTCTCCGGCAAAGCCTTAGCCAGCTTGGCTCTGTTTCCTTCAAAAAATGCTTTTTCCATAGTGTGCCTCGTTAAAAAAAGTTTTGCTTATTTTACCACATGACAGGTTTAGGTGCACCACGTTGTCTGTGAAATCAATGTTTTTTGTGCTATAATGTTTTTATGATAGTTTGTACAGGCACAGCACTAATTGATTGCATCGTTAAAGGCGACGGACCGGTCGCAGACAGCATAGGGCTTTTCCCGGGAGGTGAAGCCTTAAATGAGGCCGTCACCTTAGCCAGGCTGGGCAGTCAGGTCGTGCTTTCCTGCCCGGTCGGAAAAGACTCCGCCGGAGGCCTCCTCAATAGCCTGGTATCCCGTGAAAATATCACACTGCTTAATCAGAACTACAACGGCGCCACTCCGATTTCACTGCTGAACGTAGCCGCGGACGGCAACCGAAACAGCCGCGTCTGTCATGTGCACGAGCTGGCCGGATATGTTCCGCTTCTTCCGGAAGGTCCCTGTGATTTTGTCACTATGGGAAGCCTGTTCAGGCCGCCGTTTTTTGCCCCCGACGTGTGTTGCTCCTTTGCGAAGCAGGCCAAATCCAGAGGTGCAGTGCTCATTGCTGACACCAAGCTTCCAAAAGGCACTGATCCGCATCTTTCAGACTATGCGGACACGCTTTCGCTGCTCGATTTCATTACTCCGAACAGGCAGGAGGCCGCATATTACACAGGCGAGTCAGACCCGGTCAATGCCGCACGGATCTTTAAGGAATTCGGCACCCGGAATGTTATTATCAAACTGGATGCCGATGGCTCATATATTCTTCCTGAGTCAGGCGAAGGATTCTTCGTCCCGGCATATAAAGTTGACGTTGTTGACGGTGTGGGAGCGGGAGATGCTTTTATTGCCGGCCTGATCCACAGCCTGCATAAAGGCCTCAGTCTTAGAGAATCCACCGATTTCGCGTCAGCCTGCGCAGCCGTAAGCGTTACGGCAGCCGGGGCGCTTTCCGCGGTGAAGAGTGAAGCCCAGATACTGAAGTTCATGTCAAATATCTGACATACAAAAAGCGGCAGGAAAACCTGCCGCTTTATTTGTTCCTGAAAAGCCCTGGCTGCGATGCATGAACCTTTTATTAGGACATTCTGCTTCATTTCTTTGGAACATAAAGATACCCCCGGGCAGGTTTTATATTTCTGTTTCCTGCCCGGAGGTAGTCTTCCATAGTTCTGATTATTTTATTTTCTTTTTCTG
>JAZQNN010000043.1:0-21070 GCA_045627365.1 Lachnospiraceae bacterium | reverse complement strand
ATCGTAATGTTCATTCACGATGCCGGCCCATGTGGAAGCGATCCTATGATTACATTATCACAGGGAAGCGGAGCGATTGCATTTGCATCGCCTGAATGGCAGGCCGAGCATCCCTGTTTTGTATTTGCTCCGCAGGTTGCCAGGGGAGAGTCTCCTTTTGGACCAAACCAGACCGGAACTCCGATGATCGACAAATTCGTTGCGGCTTTGGATGACGTTGTTACACGTTACAATATTGACCGCAAGCGCATATATACAACAGGACAGTCAATGGGCTGCATGGCAAGCTGCGAGATGAATATCAGGTATCCTGAGTATTTTGCAGCATCACTGCTTGTAGCAGGCCAGTGGGACGCTGAAAAAATGGCTGAAAAATGCACCAAGTGCAAGTTCTGGATTCTTGTTTCAGAACATGATGCAAGGGCATTTCCGGGAATGAATGCTGTCACCGCAGCCTTGGAAGCAAAGGGCGTTAATATCGGTCATTACTGGTGGGACGCTAAGGAAAGCTTCGAGCAGCTCACAGAGCATGCTTATGAGGCCATGAAGGATGACGTAGACATGCGCTACACGGTATTCTACGGGGACAGTGTAGTTCCTGCAAATGTATATCCACACGGTGGATCAAATCACACCAGCACATGGAATGTGGTTTACTACATCAAGGGTGTTAAAGAATGGTTGTTCTCCAATGTAAGAGATTGAAATTTAAGCCGGCCTGATGGCCGGCTTTCTCTTTGTATTATTTCGCCTTATCTGATTTCCACTCCTCCGGGTTGAGGCTCCACCGGGTTTTCTACCATATTATACGTTACGTGATTTTCAATGAACCAGATCGCAAGCGTGCAGATGCATGAGACAAGCAGCATCAGCAGCGAATAAAGTGTACCTTCCGTATCCGGCAGGTGGATCAGCATAAAAATGAGCATGCTTATCGCGGAAAGCATATAGGTTCCTGCGGCAATAATGGCTGCAATAGGAAGTATCTTATGAATGGTGCGCATATGGCGCAGCTTCATTTCTCTGTCAGCCAGTGCTGCCGATACAGAGCACCAGCATGTTGCAAATATTGCCGGAAATGACAAAGACACAGGAACATTTACATACCACACATAGTTGCATCCGATATCCCTGGTCGTGGCTGAAAGCATGAATATCACAGCTGCAACGCAAAGCACAATATATCCGAGACGGCAAAGCGCATAAAGAGGCGTGCTGAGGGCAGCCTTATAGTAGGCGGCGGTATATACGCGGACAATTTTCTCCTTTCCGTTAGGTTTCAAAACAGTATACTCTGTGTAACCTTCGAAAAAACGATGATAGCCGCCCTTGCGGAACTGACGGGAACGGAGCTCGTCCTGTTCCTGCATTTTTTTGTCGCGTTTCTCAACCCAGTTTATGAATCTTTCTTTTAAAGTCATCCGATTTCCCGTTTCTTTTTCTGTATCTATTTAATTTAGCATCTGACCGACAAAGCCGTCAATGCTGCTCACTTTTTTGCATAATAGGGTTATCTTATTGAAAACAGAGGCAAGTACTAGTATATTAAGAATATCTCAAATACCGACGGAACGGTCGGAGGGCTGATGCATCTTGAAACACAGGACATCGTTAACATTTTGAAGCTCGCTCTTTAAGCTTGCTGCTCGCGAATTTGAATCAGTAAAAATTAAATATTAATCACTCAGCCTGGGCTTCTATGATATAATTAAAAACAAAAAAAGGAGTAGAGCCTAAACTATATGGTAAAACAGAAAATACTCGATGGAGTTTATCGTATCGTAGCGGCTGACGATTCTTACAGAGGATTCAGGAAAAAAGCTTATACCGACTACGGTGTAAGCTTTTCGTCGTATCTGATGGAAGGAAGCGAGGGAACGATCGTTCTTGGCACAGTTCCGAAAGCGTATCTTACGAACTGGCTTGAGCTTATCGGCAAGCCGGATTTCCTTGTGATCTTCGGAACAAATGACGACTCGGCCGCAGTAAACGCCCTTCTTGAAAAAAGCCCCAAAACCGTGCTTATAGGCGAGTACGGCGCCTTAACAAGGCTTTCAGGACAAGGATTATCCACAGAAAACAAATTGGAGTTAAGAGGCGACAGGACGCTGACCCTTGCGGGGGAACAGCTTGAGTTCCGCACCCTGCTTGACAGATTCGTAACGTCCGCGCTTTACGTGATAAGTAAGGATAAGAAACTTCTCTTCACGGCGGACGCATTCGGCTCTCTTTACGGAGGAGAGGAGTGCTTCGCCTCTGAGGTGCGTGGTGAGAGCTTTCTTGAGGGCGTAATGCTTTTCGCGTACGATATCGATGCGTTTGACAGAGAGAAGGTAATGAAGAAAGCGGCAGCCCTGGTAAAGGACGAGGGGATCGCCTATATCTGTCCGGCATCAGGCCCGGTCATCGATGAGAAGATCGATGAGATCTGCGCCTATATCTGCCCGGAAAGAGCTGAAAAGGATAAGCCCGAGATCGCATTTATCTACACGCAGAACGGTTACACGGAGCGCGTGGCTGAGAAAGTGATGACCGGAGTACGCGAGGCCGGAGATATCAAAGTGCTTGACTGCAATCTGTCGTCAACAGACAGGCTCAGCGTACTTAAGATGATCAGCGCCGCGGACGCTTTTGTCTTCGGAACAGCAGAAGATGGAGACGGACCTGACAAGGCAGTTTTGGACATCATCACATCCTTGGAGAAAAAGCAGGTCGAGGGCAAGATAGGTGCAGTTTTCGTTTCGTCAATCTCACCGGGATATGCGGCTGGCGACATCAAGGATCTGCTTAGCGCAAAGGGCATGAAGCTGGACCCGCCTGATTTTTCGGTGCCCGGCAATCCGGACGAGAAATGGGAAAGAAAAGCAATTGACTTCGGCTACGGAGTCGCATGCTTTGTACTCAAGATACAAAATGAGCGAAAACCGGTTCTTGTAAAGTGCCTTGTCTGCGGCGAAATATTTGACGCCTCGCTCGGAATCTGCCCGGTGTGCGGAGTAGGCCTTGAACGCTGCGTTCCGGCATACGAGGACGAGATAACATTCACAAGAGACAGTAACGACAGATATCTTATCATCGGCGGAGGAATCGCCGCAATATCTGCCGCTGAAGCTATCCGCTTGAGAGATAAGACGGGCAATATAACGATGCTTACGGCATCCGAAACACTCCCGATAAACAGACCTTTGCTTTCCAAGAATTTCCACGATCTTGAGAAGACACCGGAGGTGATCATTTACCACGAACAGGACTGGTACGACAGGCGCGGTATCAGCATCATCAAAGGTGCAAGAGTAACTGAGATCCTGCCTGATGAGAAGCAGGTCATCTGTGAGAACGGAGCCGGGTACGGATACGATAAGCTGATCTACGCTTTAGGCTGCGAATGCTTCATACCGCCTTTCAAAGGAAGAGACCTGGATGGAGTCGTATCCGTAAGGCACTTTAGCGATGTACAGAAGATCCTTGAGCTTTGCCGCGAGGCGCGGAATGCGGTCGTTATCGGCGGCGGAGTCATAGGAATGGAAATCACCTGGGAGCTTTTCAGACAGGGCGTGAAGCCGGTCGTTCTCGAGGTTGCGTCCCAGATCATGTCGCGTCAGCTGGACGAGCAGTCTGCCGGCATCATCAAGGAGAAGATGAAGGGCTTCGCTATTCCATGTTACGAGGGAATATCAGTTGCTGAAATACGCGGAACAGCCGGACATGTCTCATCAGTAACGCTTGAGGACGGCAGAGAATTTGCCGCGGACATAGTAATTATCGCCTGCGGAAACAGAGCTAATCTCGGGCCGGCTGAAAGCGCAGGGCTAAAGATAGGAAGATCGCTTGTCGTTAATGCCAACATGGAGACATCAGCGGATTCGATCCTGGCCTGCGGAGACTGCGTCGAATATGACGGAGTGAACTACCAGCTTTGGACAGAGGCAGCCACACAGGGTAAGGTCTGCGGTGCAAATGCTGCAGGCGAGCGCATAGCCTACGCCAACAGACCGCTGGCACTTACCATGGATGCATTCGGCACGGCTCTTTCGGCGATAGGAGACCCGGGAAAGACCGCGGGCGCCAAGTACAAAACAGTTGAAGTTACAAACGATATCAAGCCAAGTCATGAAAAGTACTGGTTCTTCGGAACGCAGCTTAAAGGTGCTGTCGTTATCGGGGATCCGGAGCGTGCTGCGGATGTGGTGGCAGCATTTTCTGCCGGCGGAAGATACAACGATATCTTTTAGGAGGATATAAAATGGAAGAAAAATACTATCCATGCCAGATGGAGCTACCGCGTCCGGAAAAGGTTCCATGTGCATATAACGAAAAATATACGTGCGATGTACTCGTGATAGGCTGCGGTTTCGCAGGCCTGAACGCAGCTGTTTCGGCTGCGGAGAAGGGAATGAAGGTCCTTGTTGTTGACAAGGGTAAGCCGGGCTATTCGGGGCTTTCTGCATGGCCGTCATCATTCAGATGGTTCGACAGCGACAGAGGAGACGACGAAGAACTATACTGGAAGACCATCCAGATGGGCGGAGATTACGTCTGCAATAAAAAGTGGTATTTCACATGGGTAAAGGAGTCCAAGAGCGTTTTCGAAAGGCTTTCAAAGTGGGGGATCCTGAAGCAGTATCCAAGGGCAACCGAAGCCGGTAATTTCTTCGAGAATGAGGACTTTGTAGGCTACAGGGAGACGTTTGAAAAATTCGACAGGCGACAGCGTTTTACCGAAGTGCTGCAAAACAACGGCATCGATTGGCTCGAGCACACGATGATAACAGATATCCTGAAAGACGAGGAAGGCGTCTGCGGCGCTTTGGGCTTTCATGTTCCGAGCGGACAGGTCATCTCTTTCAGCGCTAAGGCCATAGTCATGGCTACCGGCACAGGCTCCGTAAAACCATCGGGGTATCCGGTGGGTGATGACACGTTTGACGGCGAATACATGGCCTACGAGCTGGGCCTTCCTATTGCAGGCAAAGAATACGAAGACACCCATAACTGCAACGGCTCGGGCGTTGGCAACGCCTTTGCGGGCAACCATTGGCAGTATCTGGAAAATGTATGGCTCTGCGGCGGTGATATCACACCGGAGAACCATATCGAATACGTAAGGTCAAAAGGTAATATCCTTGCACTCAGCAGGATCAGGAAGGGCGCCTTCGGTGCTGAGGCGGAGGACGGAACATCTGTTGCAGACGTTCGTGAAGCCAGCTTTACGAGAATCGGCGCATCTGAAAGATACGGCAAGGATCCGGAAGAGATCCGCACCGGCAAGAAGAGCACGCCGACTCTGGGAGAGAGTGTTCCGGGAGCTGCTATCGGCATGTGCCATCACCTTTCTGCAGGTGTATTCTGCGGCCTTGAAAATGATGACTGCTCAACGGGTATCGCCGGTCTTTATGTTGCCGGCGACGGAACACATTCGACGATGCCAAATGGCGCGACATATCCTGTCGGAGTAGGCTTTACGTCATGTTTTTGCTCAATAGACGGCTGGCACGCGGGTGCAGGAGCTGCGGACTTTGCAGCTAAGACAGCCTTAAGGGAGCCGAGCGAGGAACTTCTTGAGACAAAGAAGACCGAAATGCTCGCGCCGCTCAGCATTGAAAAAGGCTATGACGCCAACTGGGCAAGAGACGTACTGCACGGAATAATGGCACCTTTCTGGGTAAGCGCAGTCAAGACAGAACCGATGCTGAAGGCGGCTCTTACGCAGGTAGAGTATATGAGAGACCATGTCGCTCCGAAACTTCAGGCAAGGAGCAGTCATGACCTGAGGCTTTGCATAGAAATGAAACACAAGATAATGTCGAGCGAGCTCAAGCTGCGCGCGGGCCTCGAAAGAAAGGAAAGCAGAGGAACGCATTACAGAGCAGATTATCCGTTCAGGGATGATGAGAATTTCCTTTGCTATATAACGGCAACCAAGGGAGAGAATGGTGAGGTGATATTTGATAAGATCCCGATCCCTGATGAGTGGGCCGGAGACAAAAACGCGAAGTATGAGGAGCGTTACGTATATTACTTCCCAGGTGAGGACAAGGCCAAAGGCTTCACAGCTCCGAAGAGCGGATGGGGCGGAAAACCAGGCGGCAAGCCGGGACAAGGAACAGGAGGCAGAAAATAATGGTAATAAGAATAGATCTGAATAACTGTATCGGCTGTGAAAATTGCGTAAACATCTGCCCGATGGATGTATTTTATTTCGACTACGAAGCTCACAAATCGGTAATGGCTTATCCGGAAAACTGCCAGAGCTGCGGACAGTGCTTCCTTAACTGCAAAGGACGTTCGCTTGGAATGTCGAATGAAGCCTTTGCGTTCCCGCTCACACTTGTAAGGGGAACATCAACGGCCCAGATGAACCACAAGGTCATCACAAGCCCGGGTGTCATAACGGAATTTTCAAAAGGCGAATTGCCGAGATAAAAAAGAACCTCCTGCGTGGGCATCCCATGCAGGAGGTTTTTTTACTGATTCATTGTATCTGAGAGAGTAGCGATCAGCGTCGGTACATCGATCGGCTTGGCGATGTGTCCGTTCATGCCTGCGCTGTATGCATCCTGCTTGTCTTCCTCAAAAGCGTTTGCCGTCATTGCAATGATCGGGATCGTGGCAGCGGCTGTGTTGTCGAGGGCACGGATCGCTCTGGTAGCGTCATAGCCGTTCATTCGAGGCATCTGAATATCCATCAATACAAGATCAAATTCACCCGGCGCAAT
The DNA here is from genome assembly GCA_045627365.1 of Lachnospiraceae bacterium. Classification (GTDB taxonomy): domain Bacteria; phylum Bacillota; class Clostridia; order Lachnospirales; family Lachnospiraceae; genus RGIG5612. Next base: position 14,354 of record JAZQNN010000043.1, on the reverse strand, counting down.
ATTCTTTATGCGCTCTACGGCAACATCACCGTCTTCGGCTGTTTCAACCTTCATGCCGTTTTCTTCAAGGATCTCGCAGGCGATCTCACGATTAAGCTCATTATCATCAACCAGAAGGACGTGCAGGCCTTCAAGGCTCATGAGCTGGCTCTTTAATTTAGTGTCGACATAGTCGGCCTGAGGCTGAGCACGGCGGAAAGTGAAAGCAGTCGTAACGGTCGTTCCGACGTTAAGCTCGCTTGAGATGCTGATCGTTCCGTTCATATTACGCTGGTAGTTGAATTCGGAGATGCTGTCCGTCTGAATAATTGAATCCAGATGCTGCGGGTCTGTCCACTCAAGAAACGCCACACGATCCTCTTCAATAACGTGACGAACGGCATATTCGTGAATAAAACGTGTGAACTCAGGTATCTCAAGAGCAAGCTGCTGGACCGGAAGAGCACGTTCCATATCAGACCTACGGAACACCTGAAGGTCTACTGTCAAAACTATACTAAATACCACGATGGAATTAACATATTCACGGGAGCTTTGCAATAAATTTTTAACTTTATTACCGAGTAAATATTTATAGAGGGGAGGGGCTGGAAAAAAAGGGAAAGATACTGAAAATGTGCTGATACAATCACATCAGGCGGTCCGTGCATATCGCGCGGGCTGTCTTTTTTTGCCCCAAAACGGCAAAGAGAAAAATCAAGGCATTTTATTGCGTTTGCGGGCCTGCCATCTCTCCGAGTTTTCGGCAGGTTTGACATTTGAAGCCGGGCGAGGATGAAATTGTATCACTCTGTGTTGTAAAAATATATTTTTTGTCCAAGTACTGCGAAGATGGTTACGTTTTCTACGAACCTGCCGAAAATCGAGAGAGACGGCAACCTTGCAAATCCACTAAATTCGTAGGATTTTTCGCTTTGGGGAAAAATGCTATTTTCCCCACGAGCCTGACACGGTTAAATTTAAAAATAAGACTCTGCAAACACATAAAAAAAGTGTATGATTATGTTAGTTTTTGAACAATGCTCAGATAAAAAGGAGGGCATCATGGCAGTACCGGCGATAATTACACTTGTAAAGAATGCAACCGATTTTATTAAGGCTTCTTTCGAAAAGATAGCGGATACGAAGAGCTACGCTGAGGGCGTCAATGAGATTGCAGTTGATACCGCGTGCAGAGATACCGCATTAAGAATCATTGAAAACAGCAAACAACTTGATGACCGCGAAAAGCTGGCTCAGATCAAAGACCTGCAGAGCCATATAGATGAGCAGAAAACCAAAGCTGCTTCGGAAATCAACGAGCACCAATTGCTGATGGCGAAGATTTTTCTCGCTGTCCTTTCAGCGGGTATCAGTCTGCCGGTGGACATAATCTCCAAAGCAATAAAGGAGAAGGATGTGTCGATCATCGAGGAATATGATTTGCCGGAGCTGGAGCAGGAAAACGCTGATTGAATTACGACCGAGGACAAGAGAAAACGTCGAGATATATTTCAAACGGCGCAGGTTGGTTGAATGGCGGAGATCAGGATCAGCGACAAAATCAGTTATATCGAAGCTACAGAGGAGCCGCTTTCTGCTGATATCGGAATCATCAGGGAGGACGGCGTGACGTGGCTTTATGATGTCGGCGACGGCGAAAGCATCACCGGCATTGATGGGAGCTGCAATGTCGTTCTGTCGCATTTCCATCAGGACCACATAGGCAATATCGAAAAGGTCCGCGCGCAGGAGCTCTTTGTGTCAAAGGAGACCTTCGCCCACACTCACAAAGGGACTGTGATCACGGAGAGCATACATGTCGGGAATCTGCACATTTTCCCGCTGCCGTCGAGCCATGCTAAGGGCAGCCTGGGGCTGGAGGTTGATGGCACATATGCATTTGTCGGTGACGGCCTTTATTGCAGGTCAAAAGGCGGCAATTACGTATACAATGTACAATTATTAAAAGAGGAGATAAATGTGCTTAAGAATCTTAAGGCACCTTATCTCCTCGCCAGTCATTTTCCGGGATTGATTCGGAAAAAGGAGGACGTTATCGCGGAGCTTGAGGCAATATACGCCACAAGGACGGGTAACGACCCATTTATTAAGTTAGACTAAATTCTTGCGACGCCGCATTCGCGCGCTGCCCGGGCAACTGCTGAGGCTATTGCCGGGCGAACTCTCTCATCAAAAGCAGCAGGAATAATATAATCTTCGTTCAGCTCATCATCCGGAATGATCGCTGCCAGTGCGTTGGCGGCTGCGATCTTCATCTCTTCGGTTATCTGGCTTGCCCTTACATCGAAAGCACCTCTGAAAATGCCCGGGAATGCAAGCACGTTGTTGATCTGATTCGGGAAGTCGCTTCTTCCTGAGCAAACGATCCTGGCGCCGGCAGCCTTGGCCTCATCCGGCATGATCTCAGGCGTCGGATTGGCGCAAGCGAAAATAATAGGATCATTGGCCATTGTCCTGATCATTTCGCCGGTCAGCATGCCCGGAGCGGAAACACCGATAAACATATCAGCGCCCACAATGACATCCTTAAGAGCACCCTGCGCCTTGCGAGGGTTGGTGATGTGCGCCATAGCCTCTTTGGCCGGGTTCAGGCCCGGACGGCCCTCATATATAGCGCCCTGACGGTCGCACATGATTATATCCTTGATGCCGTAGTTCAGAAGGAGCTTCGTGATGGCTGTCGCTGCAGCGCCCGCGCCGCTTACTGCTACGCGCAGGTCCTCCTTCTTTTTGCCGACGATCTTGAGCGCGTTCATTACGCCTGCTAAGGTGATAACGGCCGTGCCGTGCTGGTCGTCGTGGAATACCGGAATATCACACATCGCCTTCAGCTTGTCTTCGATCTCAAAGCATCTCGGCGCGGAAATATCCTCAAGGTTGATGCCGCCGAAGCTGCCGGAAATCAGGTAAACAGCCTTAACGAATTCATCGACGTCCTTGGTCCTGACGCAGATCGGGAAAGCGTCAACGCCGCCGAGCTCCTTGAAGAGCACGCATTTGCCCTCCATGACAGGCATGCCGGCTTCCGGCCCGATGTCGCCGAGGCCGAGTACAGCTGTTCCGTCTGTGATGACCGCGCAGGTGTTCCACCTGTTGGTCAGTTCATATGACAGGTCGATATTTTTCTGGATCTCGAGGCACGGAGCGGCAACACCCGGAGTGTAGGCCAGGGAAAGGTCTTCCTTGGATTTGACCGGAACGCGTGAAACCATTTCGATTTTGCCTCTTTTTTCGTAATGCAGTTTTAAACTTTCTTCAGCGATTCCCATTTTGATACCTCACAAATCAGAATTTTATAAGTCTTTCAGTTGCTTCTTTCATAAGTTCCGGAACCGGAAGGTTGAAAGGACATTTGGTCTGGCAAAGCCCGCATCCGATGCAGGCATCCGGACCCTTGGCTTCTTTCAAAAGCTCGGTATACTCGAGCGATATATTGTGCATCCGGCTCCAGTCAACGTCGTCAACGACCTGCCAACGGTTAAGGAGCGAAAGCGTCTTCGGAATCAGAATTCCCTGCGGGCAAGGCATGCAGTAGCCGCATCCACGACAGTAATTCTTGACTTTCATATCAATGCCGGCGGACAGAGCCTCGCGCTCGGCCTTGGTCCAGTGCGGATCCTCCGCCTCTGTTTTAAGAGCAGTATCCAGATAAGAGAGCTGCTCTATGCCGGGGATCACGCAGTTAACATCTTCATTTGAGAAGAGGAATCTTAAGCAGTCTTCAGCCTCAATGGCAAATCCCAGCTGTCTGCTTCGGTCGTGGGTCAGCACGCCGCCGCCGTACGGTTTCATGATGACCGTGCCGATGTCCATTTGCCTGCACAGTGGCAGAAGAGTGTCTTCAACCTCCAGGCTGGTCGGATTGTATGCGACCATTGCGACTTCGAAAAGGCCTGTTTTGAGGGCTTCGGTTCCAATCGCGACATCGTGGGTGGATATGCCCAGATGTTTTACGCGGCCGGATTCCTTAAGACTCAGGAAGTAGTCGAGGCCGCCTTCCTCTTTAAGCGTGTTCCATGTCTGAGGTGTGCTCAGATCATGGATCATAAGGATGTCCAGATAATCGGTCCGGAGGTTTTTCAAGGTGATCTCAAAATCTTTTTGGATTTTAGCAAGCGGACGGCGAATGATCTTGGATGTGATAATGAACTTATCCCTGAGCCCGAGTTCAGCCAAAGCGGTGCCGATCCTTTCTTCGCTGGCACCGTAGCATCTGGCGGTGTCGATAAAATTAATTCCGTCTTCGTAAGCTTTCCTTACGATTTCAGTGGCCGCGTCCTGCTCGATATCTCCGAATTTTATGGCTCCGATGCCAAGACGAGACACCTGCAAATCTGTTTTGCCGAGCCTGGTGTATTTCATTGTTGCCCCTCCGATGTGCAGTCAGTTTCTTTTATATATAATGCGGGGTATTGTTTCTTGTCCCAAATGACCAGAATAACCGACAGTCCGATGCCGATAACAAGAAAAGCCAGCGGCAGCGCCCAGCCGGCAAGCGGGCCGTAGTTATCGTAAAGTGCCCCGACCGCATACATAATGCCGAATTGGAAAATCCCCGGCAGTACGGTCGCAACGCTGTTGATGCGCCCGCGGTGAGACTCCGGAATTCTCGCCGTCATGAACGGATCGGCAGCTATCGTGTTAAGGATCTCTCCGATGGTAAATATGAACATCGCCACGTAGTACGCGGGGATGAAATTGATCAGAATCAGGAAAACAACATAGCCGAGCAGCTGGAAAATGAAGCTGAGCGCTATGCGCATGGTCTGCGTGACGTTGCGCAGCCACCTTGTAATGAGCGGCGTGAAAATAACCACAACGAAGCAGTTCACGGTGCAGACCGTGCCGTAAATGGTGGCACCGGCTTCACCGTTGACTCTTGCCATGTCAAGTGGCATCAGGTAGCTGTACTGCTGGTAAGCGGCGTAGATAAGCGCGGACATAACCAGAAACAGGATGATGACGGGGTTCCTTTTCAGGATGGTGAAAGCCTTCTCGTTGCCGGCGTTTTTCTGATATTTTGCAATGGCAGCAGTTTCAACTTCCGGCTCGATATTCTTGACCTTCAGTGCGATAAGCACGGTTGAAATTGCAATAGAAAGACCTGAGAGCAGGAAACACAGCCACAGATAATCGTTAAAGAGAAAGCCTGCGATCGTCGGTGCGGCAACAAGACCTAAGTTGCCTCCCAGATACTGCAGAGAATATGCGCGGTCACGGTCTTCTGTCACATTTATGTCTGCGATAAGTGCGTTGTAGGCAGGATATTCCAGGGTCTGGCAGCTTGCAGCTATGACCAGAAGCACCAGGCTGAAATACGAGAGCGGAATAAACGCACAGATGATATAGAAAATGATCGAAACGGAATCAGATATTACGATGATCCATTTCTTGTTGTATTTGTCGGCTAATTTGCCGCCGATGATCTCCATCGGCATGTAGATGATGCCGAAGATGATCGTGACGATCGCGATCGTCGTCGCGTCCATGCCCATCTTCTGGTTGAGGATCATGGTCAGGATCGGCCAGACCATGGCGCCGAGATTCGTCACGACTCTTCCGAGAAACAGTATGTAATTTTCCTTACGCAAGCCTTTGTACTGCGCGATAAATTTCATAACAGGCCTCCCTGACACTATCGCGTATTGTAACATACTCCCCAGGCATTGTCATTACGCGAAAAACAGTTATAATTATAAGAACAAATAAGCCATACAGGAGACCGGTATGAGAAAATCATTAAAGAGGATAGTGGTGATTATGGGGCTTTTGGCAATGATCGGCAGCCTCTTCGGCTGCGGCAAATCAGAAGAAGAAACGACAGACACCGAGGTCACGGGGCAGAGCCTTCCTTTCGATGTGGAGAAGGCTTATAAGTGCCGGCGCAGGTCAACGCAGACAGGTACCCACTGGGAGGTGGAGTATTCCAAGAAGGATATTGTGATCTATTATACCATTACGGACAGCGTGCCGGAGGAAGACGGTTTTCCTGTTGACGGCGTGGCCGACGGAGGAACCACGTTCTATTTCGTAGGCCAGAAGCCAGGCGAGGTCAAGGTCACTTTCTACACGATCATTGATTTCGACGGCGGCAAAAAAGAAGAGGATTTTTCCTTTACACTGAAAGTTGACGACGATCTGACAGTAACGAGGCTTGATTAAGGAGGCAATATGGCACAGATAATACTCGGCAGGACCGGCATAACGGTCGAGCAAAATGCGTTCGGCGCACTGCCGATCCAGAGAATTAGTTTTGAGGCAGCAGGCAAACTCCTGCTTAAAGCATACGAAGGCGGAATGCGCTTCTTCGATACCGCAAGGTCTTACACGGACAGCGAGGAGAAAATCGGCGCGGCATTTGGCTGCCCGGGAGGACTTTTTGAGACCGCCCGCGAGTCAGTCTATATCGCGACCAAAACTCCGTCCGTAACCGTGGAAGGCTTCTGGAAAGACCTGGAGACTTCGCTTCGCAATATGAAGACTGATTACGTGGACATTCTGCAGTTCCATAACCCGTCCTTCTGCCCGAAGCCGGGAGACGGAACAGGACTTTTCGAGGCTGCACTTGAGGCCAAGACGCAGGGAAAGATCCGCTTCATAGGCATCACCAATCATCGCATGGCAGTCGCGGAAGAGGCGGTCGAGAGCGGTCTTTATGATACGCTTCAGTATCCTTTCAGCTATGTTGCATCAGATCGCGAGATCGAGCTGGTAGAAAAGTGCAAGGCCGCAAACGTCGGCTTTATAGCAATGAAGGGTCTGGCAGGCGGTCTGCTTACCAACTCCAAGGCAGCATACGCGTTTATCGCTCAGTTCGACAACGTGCTTCCTATCTGGGGCGTTCAGCGCGAGTGGGAGCTCGACGAGTTCCTCTCATACATCGAGAATCCGCCTGTGATGGAAGGCGAACTCAAAGAACTCATCGAGAAGGACAAGGCGTCGCTCATAGGCGACTTCTGCCGCAGCTGCGGATATTGCATGCCGTGTCCGGCAGGAATCGAGATCCGCACAGTTGCGCGCATGAGCCAGCTTATCCGCCGCGCGCCGTCGGCCGAATACCTGGGCAAGGAGTGGCAGACCAAGATGAAGCTGGTTGAAAGCTGCAAGCACTGCAATCTCTGCAGGACCAGATGTCCGTACGGTCTGAACGTGCCGGAGCTCCTGAAGAAGAATTACGAGGATTACAAAGAGATCCTCGCCGGGAAAGATATAGGGTAAGATTTACAGCGAAATGAATTAAGGGCCTGCCGTCTGGCAGGCCCTTTGTCATCTTATTCTTCAGTATTTTTCTTCCTCCACGGCTTGACGATCGGGAAGATTATTGCAAATGCTACCGAGCTCAGGATCCAGCCCCATGCCAGGATGTGCGGGAGATTCCTGATCACCCATGAGAAGAAGTCGGCGAAGTTTTCGCCCGCGTCTTCGAGGCTGCTCTTGAAACCGCTGCTGATCTTCTCCCAGAAGGTCTGCTCCGCGGTGACGGTCTCTTCGCGAACTTCGGTGCAGTCAATGTAAACCGTGCAGTAGGTGACCTTGTTATCGTACACTTTGAGTGAGGATTTGTATGACTCGATCTCGTAGCGGATGTAGGTCAGCTGGTTTTCGATCTCGAGAATCTCGGAAACTGTTTCAGCCTGTTCGAGGATCTCAAGGAGCCTGTCGCGTTCGACCTCAAGTGCTTCGACGTGACTTTCGATGTCTGAGTATCTGAGGGTGATATCTTCGACATTCTCAGTCTGGTAGGTGATGTTGCAGTTGGCGGCAAAGTCACCGATGAATGAATCCAGGGATTCTGCCGGGATCCTGAGCGTCCAGGAACCGTTTCTGAGTTTGTTGAAGCGCTCCTGCTGAGATGAGCTTTCAACATATCCGCCGAGGGCTGTGGTCTTTTCTGAGATGAATTTGCTGAATCCATCAAAATCCAGCGTTTCAACATCGTAGTTCAAAGTCCTGATCAGCTTCTGCGAGGTCATAGCCGGCTTCTCGGTGGTCGCGTTAGCTTCAGCCTTCTCCCAGCCCATAGCGGCTGCGGTTGTCTCCGGAACCATTTCTGCGACTTCGTATTCCTCTGAATAGCCGACCTGGAATCCATCGGCCTTATATGCACCTGTCTCGGCCATGTAGTACGCATCCTCGCGTGCAGCGCTCTTGGCGCCACCTACAGAAAGAGCGAGAGGTATTGCGATCACACCGATGATGACAGCGGCTACGATGCCGGCTGTGATCGGTATCCATTTGAGGCTTTTCTTCTTGGCCGGTTTTGAGGCTTTGGTAGCTTTAGGTGCTTTCTCAAAGCTGATCGGCTCAGCAGCCTGGGCAGCGGACTGCGCCTTAACGCCTGCTTCTATACGGCTCCAAAGGTCCGGGGTGTCTTCTGTGCGGATTCGGGTATATTCATTTTTGATCTCGAGTGCTTCAGCGCAGCAGACTTTGCCTTCGAGGTCCAGTTCTTTATTGTTGTCCATAGTATCCCCTCCTTAATTTCTTGAGAGCATTCTGATATTTCCATGCGACTGTGCCCTGTGGCGCGCCCATGATGTCCGCGATCTCCCTGAATGTCAGGCAGGCAACGAACTTAAGGTCCAGTATCTGGGCTTCGTCACTTGCGAGGGTGGCCATTGCTTCTTTCATTGAGATCTCGCCGATGATCGCGTCCTCCGGACTGTCTGCGATCTGCTCATTTGAAAGAGCGTCTTCGGCAGGATTTTCCTGCTCGTCTGCCTCAAATGCCAGGCACTCACGGCCATGCTTGCGCAGATAATCGATCGCCATGTGGCGTGCGATCGATGCCATCCATGCACGGTGACCGCTTCCGTCATGCCAGGTGCATGCAATGTCCCAGAGCTTGATGAAGAAGTCGCTGGTGACGTCCTCCGCGTCCTCCTTGGAGTGGAGCGTCGACAGTACCACCGAGTAGATAAACGTCACGTAAGCTTCGTAGATTTCACGCAAGCCTTCGATGTCGCCGGCGTTAATTTTGCCGATGGAATGTTTGAAATCCTGATCGTTCAATTTATGCCTCCTAAAAGTGTGTGAAATATTTCAACTGCTGTATATACGAAGTGGGAAAGGATTTTTATGGTTTTTTTAGAGATTTATTGTCAAATCGGCCCTGGCTGCGTCGTCTGCGTCGTGTGTGACCATGACAAGAAGAGCACCGCTTGTGTGGCGCAAGATGACGTCAAGGGCGGCACGGCGCGTAGCAGGGTCGAGACCTTTGAGCGGCTCGTCCATTAAATAGACAGGGGCAGGAGCTGCGAGTGCACGTGCAATGGCAACGCGCCTTCTCTGGCCACCTGAAAGCTCGCTTACGCGGAAGAACATATCTCCCCCGAGCCCGAGTTGCTTAAGCATTTCGACCGCCATGTCGATGTTCGGAAAGTCTTTGGAGAAGGCGACCGCCGCGTTGAGGACGGCATTTTCCCGCTCAAGAAGCCTGTCTTCCTGAAAGACCATGCTGATGCGGCCGGAAGCATCTGCCTGCCCGCTGAAAATAACTTCGCCTGAGTCGGGCTTCACGAGCCCGGCGATGATATTAAGCAGGGTGGTTTTGCCGATGCCGGAAGCTCCGGTCACCGCAACGAACCCATCATCCGGAAGCGTTGCCGAAAAGCTGTCAAGCACGGCCTCACCTTTATAAAATTTACTGATGTTCCTGAGCTCGATCATCGGTAGAGCCTCCCGATCAGTTTGACAAGCAAATGTTCAAGAACCACGCTGATGATGACTATCACCGCGGTCCAGGCGAAAAGCTCCGCGCTTTCAAGATAGATCTTCGCGTTGTAAAGGCCGGTGCCGATGCCGAAACGCGGATTGGTCAGGACCTCGGCTGCGATGCCGGCTTTCCAGGCAAGCCCCATGCCGGTGCGAGCCGCGCTCATGAAATGCGGCATTGTCTGCGGAATGTATATCTTGGAGAACCTGCGGCTTTTCGGCACGTTAAAGAGCGTCGCCATTTCCAGAAGTTTCGGGTCGGTTTCATGGATGCCGGTGTAGACATTGGTCCAGACAACAGGGAAGACCATCAGAAAAGCGGTCACAGCCGGGATGTTGTCCTTGGCCAGAAAAACGAACAGCAAAATAATGAACGACGCGACCGGAGTGGCGCGGATGATTTTGGCTATTGGTGAGAAGAATGCGTCAAGGAATGGCACTTTGGCGGTGATGAGACCAAGCGCTGTGCCGATGATGAGGGCTGCGAGGTATCCGATGAGGATGCGCAGAAGCGACACGCCGATGGACGTCCAGAAGGCGCCGGTGCCGGCAAGCTCGATGAGCTTCAGGAGCGTATCAAGCGGGGAGGGCACGATGATTGCCTTCCCGACTGCGAGGTGGATAACCTCCCATATGACAAGCCATGCGGCGGTGATGGCCGCGGCTTTGAGGATTTTCTTAAGGGTGTTGCTCATGGAATATAGTATATATCATCTTCCGGGAGCGCGCCACCTATAGCTTTTGGATCAGCGCTGAAAAGCACCTCGAGCATTGCATCCATCGCGCCCCGGCAATCAGCTCCCGTCAGGCAGCAGATATTGCATCTAGGGATGGCCTGCCCGGCCAAAGGTGCGCTTGCTACGATACCGTAGCCGGCAATGATCTCAGAGGCTTCCTTCGGATGTTCGTTGGTGTAGTTCACGGACTCGGCGTATTCTTCGAGAAATGCCTTCATTATCTCCGGGTGCTCGGCGGCGAATGCCTTCCTTACTGCAAGCACGCCCTGTACCAACTCGGTATCTGACACCTTGGCCCATTCTTCGGTGAGGTCGAAAAGCACGTGGCTTCCTTCGACCTTGTTAAGAACATTGGTCACGAACGGCTCAGGGACCATGATGAGGTCAGCCTTGCCCTGCAGAAGCTGCGTCAGGCACTCTGCGTGCTCACTGACAAACTCGATGTCGACCTGACCGGCGATGCCGTTTGCCTCGAGCAAATAGTTGATAATGTACTCAGGTGTGCTGCCCTGACCGGCGGTGACTATGGTGCGGCCGGCAAGAGATGAGAAACTATCGACCTCGGTGCCCGGCCCTGCAATTATTGAAAGAACGCCAAGCGTATTGACTGCGCAGGTGAGGATCTCGCCCTGCGTCTTGTTGTAAAGAACAGCCGCGAGGTTCACCGGAACCGCAGCAATATCGATGCTTCCGCCGATGAGTTCGCCTGTGATCGCATCCGGCGCGGAAGCGTAAGAAATGTCGTATCTATAAGTGGTTTTGCCCTCATCCGACTGCGAATTCATATACGCAAGGCCCATTCCGGTCGGTCCGTTGAGCCCGACAACGCGGACAGTGACGTCCTCGTGCGGCTTGCCGCAGGAAGACAAAAATGATGTTGCGAGAATGATCGCAATGAGAGTGACAGTAGCTTTTCCGATGTTCATGATGTAGTGCGCTTTCAGAATATTACAAACTTTGAATGTTACAAGTTATAGTACTTTGCGCGGGATTAGTCAAGAAGGTGGGGCGGCTACTTCAGGTATGCGTCTATCAGGTTTTGTACCATGACTGAGTCAGTCGGGTGTGCCGAATCGTCGAACGTAAAAATGAAGTCAAAGCAAGGCATCAGCCCTGCTCGCAAGAACTTGTCGAGCTTCCACTTTGTGTTGCTGTCATACGTAGGGTCGCCGGTCAGACCGAGGTGTTCCCAGTAGAAAAGCCGATTCGCCGAAAACCGCCGCAGCAGAATCGTGAAATCCGGGTTGATAATTGATCCGGCAAATTCCTGTGCCCATTCGTATCTGAAGGCAATCTCGTTGTCAACGAGACCATTGCCAACCACCTCCTCGCCCTTCGACCGAACTAACACGCCGTTTTTCAGCCTGCGCGAGCGCTGTTCCTGGTATTTGGCAGTTGTTTCGAACGGCTCAGCTGCCCATGCATCAAAGTCGCTGCGAGGCAACTGCAGACATTTTTCCAGACGAGCGATTTCGTAAGGATTGTTTTTGATAAAATCATCGAGCATAAGCCTGGAACTGTCAAAGGAGGCTATAGCGGTCTGAAGCATTTGCATATTGACATCGATGTCATTCAGCTCCATCGAAAAATACTTGCGTTGCAGCAATTCATTGATCAGCGGCAGATCCTTGGTAACAGACAAATATTCTCTCTTGTCATCGAATGTGGCGCGGTAGTAATCTCTGCCCTTAACAACCATAGCCTTGATTGATCCTTCAGGCAGACGGCTGATTCGCGACTCAAGCTCGCCGCGCCGCTTTGATAATTCTTCGAGGTTACGCTTAAACAGATCAATAGGTTCCATGGTTCCTCCTTAAGCTTCGTAATACGTAATACAGGGCAAAATAAAAGCTCCCGATTGGGAGCCTGAATACAGAATATGCAGATGAATGAGTAAAGTCAACTATTGAGATTACCTCCATATAGATTGTAAGTGAATGATACACGGAAACGCACCCGCGTGCAACCCAAAATATGCATGTCCATCCATTTTTTGACCGTGTCCATCCATTTTGGGGCGCCTGGTTTGCCAAGTTAACGAAAAAATGCGGTTTGTCGGGCCTGCTTGGCAAACTCTGCGCTATTAATTCAGTGCGGAAGTCGTATTTCGGAAGCTGAAGTTTGCCGGTTTTACGAAGAAATAAGGTTTGTACGGGGTGCCTGGCAAACTCTTCTCCTTTGGAGACCCGCACAAGAACAAAAAATGGATGAACCAGACTATCAGAACGGGAACGAGTTTGCCAAGTTAACGAAAGAATGCGGTTTGTTGGACCTGTTTGGCAAACTCGAAAAAGAAGGAAGGCACCCAAAACTCAAAAAAGGCATCCGAACATCGGAAGACGCCATCTATACAAAAAGCTTTCAATAACTTATACTTAACGCAGTGCCGCGCGGCGCGCGAAAGGAGACATTATGGCAAGAGAGTACTGGAAGCCCGGCAATATGCTGTATCCGCTGCCTGTTGTGATGGTCAGCTGCGGCAGACCGGGGGAGAAACCGAATATCATTACCATCGGATGGACCGGCACGGTGTGCTCGGACCCGCCGATGCTTTACATATCTATAAGACCGGAGCGTTACTCGTACGATATCATCAAGGAAACGGGCGAGTTCGTCGTCAACCTGGTCAATGACAGAGTCACGCCTCAGACAGACTGGTGCGGCGTGAAATCCGGCAGGGATGCGGACAAATTTGCCGAAATGAAACTGACGCCGATCGAATCGAAGACGGTCAGCTGCCCAACGATCGGGGAGTGCCCGGTGGCTATTGAGTGCAAGGTGAAGGAGATAATCCCGCTGGGGACGCACGATATGTTTCTGGCTGAGGTCACGGCGGTTTCGGTCGACGATGCATATATGGATAAGGCTGGAAAATTCCACCTGAATGATTTACAATTAACGGCGTATTCGCACGGCGAGTATTTTACAGTTGGAGATAGGCTGGGCAAGTTTGGCTACAGCGTAGAGAGGAGAAAGAAATGAAAGTTTGTGTATACGGAGCTGCAAGCAATAAGATAGATAAGGAATATGTCGAGATAGTTGAGAAGCTGTGCACGGAGCTTGCCGAGCGCGGGCATGACCTTGTGTACGGAGCAGGCAAAAGCGGCCTGATGGGCGCTGCAGCCAGAGGTTTCCACGCAGGCGGCGGTAAGGTAACCGGCGTCGTTCCGGCGTTTTTCAAGACCAACGACATAGAGCCGCTTTATACCAAGTGCGACGACCTTCTGTACACGGTCGACATGGGTCAGAGAAAGACGATCATGGAGGACCTTGCGGATGCGTTTGTCGTTGTCCCGGGCGGCATCGGCACATTTGACGAGTTCTTTCAGGTAGTGACGCTGAAACAGCTCGGACAGCACAATAAGCCGATCGCACTGTTCAACATCAACGGATATTATTATTCGATCCAGGCGCTGATGCACAACGGAGCGGAGGAAAAATTCCTGCACGAGGACACACTGGGTCTTTACAAGTGCTTTGAGCAGGACGAGACTGACGATCTGATCGCGTACCTGGAGGGCACATCGGTCAAGGAACAGCTCGAACAGCAAATTTATGAGATTGACTAATTGTTGATTTCGCTGTATTTTATTTAGGCATATTGCGGTGCGCCGGCGCACCGCGATCATAAAAGGAAACGTATCGAAGTGGTCATAACGAGCCGCACTCGAAATGCGGTCATCGGGTAACCGGTGCGTGGGTTCGAATCCCACCGTTTCCGTACAGACAAAACGAGGTTCCGGGGGAACCTCGTTTTTGTTTGTATGGCCAGGCCATTACAATAAACCACCTGCTATGCAGGTGGTCCCCAGTTAGCTTCAGCTTCAAGTAAAAAACCTCCAATGTTATAATGAGTGCAGGTTCGCCAACCGCACAGATTGAAGCAAAGGAGGTGTCCGA
>JAZQNN010000042.1:0-17501 GCA_045627365.1 Lachnospiraceae bacterium | reverse complement strand
GATTGCCTTCTAATTTTTCAACGTTAAAACTCATTGTCGTGACTCCTTATATATTAGTTAAAATATTTAATGCACTCAGCGAAGGCCAATTATAACACAAATAAAAGCGGCACGCAATGGTTATGTGTGCCGTTTCTTTCGAGTATATGTGCTTTTTTGGCCGCTATATGTTGATCAGAGTGCTCTTTCGTTTCCATTTTCCGGAGATAAGGAAGATTATTCCGACTATCGCAGGGCCGAACCCGGCAACCGCGTCGCCGTACCATATCCCGACGTATTCTCCGTGAAGCGCGAAGCCGAAAAGAAGTGACAGACCTATTCTCAACACGATTCCGTCAAGTATCGCAACGAAGAGGTTGATCTTGGAATTACCGCTGCCGGATATAAGCGCGTTAAGGCTGCCTCTTGCCGCGCTTGCGTAGAACAGAACGATTGCGACCGGAACGAATTCCATAGCGATCGGAAGCATCGCGTCAAGGCTTTCCGGATCACAGAATATGTTGAATATTCCGCGCGGGAACGCAAGCATAATGCCTGAACATATCGTTGCAAGAGAGAATGTCAGGATGCAGGATACGCCGACGATCTTGAGAACGCGCTTGTGCTTTTCCGCGCCGATATTCTGGCCTATCATAGCGCCGGCCGCGGTCGTTACAGAGTGCGTCAGCGTGTTGCATATGGTATTGATCTTGTGGCCGACAGCCGATACAGCCGATACAGTAAGGCCATAAGAATTGATCCATGAGTTAACAAAAAGCTTTGTGATATTTATGGATGCTGAACGCAGTGCGAAAGGAACGCCCAGCTTGAAGAGCGGAATAAACGTGTCTTTGTGGATACCGAAGTCCTTGCGGGTCAGTTCGAATCCAAGCTGAGCCCTCTTCTTGTAAATGAAAACGGATGACATCACGCAGCTGCAGAACTGGCTGAGTGCGGTAGCAAGCGCCGCGCCGAATGCGCCCATGGAAAATCCCAGAACGAAAGTGATATCCAGTATGATATTGATGATTGACGAAATGGCGATAAACATGAAAGGATGCTTGGAATCGCCGATACCTCTTAGGGTCGAACTCAGGGAATTGTATGTGAATACAAACGGCAGCCCGAACATACAGGTGACCGCATAGCTTTTGGCCTCTTCGAATGCCGCATCGGGCACGTTCATCCACCTCAGGAACGTTCCCTGGAATATGATTCCGATGGTCATCATAAAGAATGCTCCGATAAGGACCGTTGTGACCATCGTTCCTACCATCCTGCCGATCTTGTTCTTCTGATCCGCGCCGACAAGCTGCGCGATTATTACTTCACCCGCGCTGCAAAAGCCCATGACCAGAAACGTCATCATGTTGACAACGTCACCGCCGACAGACACTGCCGAAAGTCCGACTTCACCCAAGGATTTGCCTACAACGATCATGTCGACCATGTTGTAGACTACCTGCAGTACATTTGCGCAGAAAAGCGGCACCGCGTAAAGCAGCAAAGCCTTGACGATGCTTCCCTGCGTGAAGTCTGTCATGAATGATTTTTTGTCAAATATGTTCCTCTTCAAATCTATCCCTCTGGTCTAATTTATCTTGCGTGTAAGTTCTGCCGTAAGATCGGCAAGCAGTTCGCCAAGCTCGCCCTCCTTAAGCGGAAAACGACCGACGCCCGGAAGTCCGTGATGAGCGTCATTGCCGGCGCATTTCTTAAGTGTCTCATCGTCCGGCATATATCCGGTTTCTATTGACGTGGACGCGTCATGGTTGAACAGAACGACCTCTTCGATCTCAGGAAGATTCTCCTTGATGATCGCCTTTATTTTCGGAGCGTATGAGGAGAAAAGCTCTCCGCTTACTCCGACAAATGCAAGCGTTCCGATCCTGATAAGACGCAGGCGTACCGGGTAGGTTTTGCCATTCTCAGCAGCCCGGCTGCCCATCTCCCATACAGAGGAGATCGCGCAGTCTGACTTATTGCAGTCAATGCCGCGCTTTGTTCTGTTTATGTCATCAAAATGTCTGAGTGAAAGCAGTTTCAGTGAAGCCTCTGCATAGTCCAGGCCCTGAACGTGGAATTCAGATGCTGCACCTGTAACCGGATCCGGATGATTGAACTGATTCATCATAACCGGATTGATATCGCCTGCCGCGCCGCTTGTCCAGATGGCTATGCCGCCTTCTTTATCCTCGACCATTTGTGCAATGGCTCCTGCCAGATCTGAGCCCATCGATGAGCCGCCCTTGCCGTCACAGTCATTGAAGATCATGACTACGCAATGGACCGGATAATTGATAAGTGTCGCTATGCAGCTGCCGTCTTCTCTTTCGGCGCGCAGAACGAATAAAGTCCTGTCAACAGGCGCATCCGGATTGGAACCGATTGCGTACATTGCATGATAGAGTCCGTCCTCACCGAGAACTTCGTAGTGCTGAACGCGGTTTTCGTTGATATAGCTCTTGCCGGTCTGCCAGCCGATGCGGCATGGCTCAAGCGAAGCAATTGCCTCGTCAGCTGCCTCGAAAAGCTTTACGCGCAGAAACCCTTCGTATTTTGTGGTAGCCTCGGCCTGCTCAGGTGTCTTCTTAGACTTGGCATTCGGTCCTTCGGCAACGCGGGCTCCGTGAAGCGGTGCCGTGTGCGTATGTATTCCGACGTAAAGGATAGCACTCTCAGGAACACCTGTTCTTGCAGACAATTCCGGGATAAAGCTCTCTGCCTCCGGCGCTTTATCAAGCTCAAAAGCAACAAGCAGAGCCTTCCTGCCGTCCTGCTCCAGAGCAATAACGCGGACATACAGCTCGCTGTATTTGTCAATGAAATAATGTCCCATGAGGCCATAAAGATTCCTGATCAGTTCGTCAGGCGGGGTGATCAGGACTTTGCCTGCTCCGCATCTGATTTTAGTGTTCATGTTCGTCCTCGATTCGTATGAAAGTTAATATTTCCTCAGGAAAAGCGGCACCATCGGCTTCTTCTTCAAGACTTTCTCTCCGAAGATCCATGTACCGAAATACAGTACCACCCACAGCGATATGATGCAGATGGATACCTTGTACAGCGCAAATACGCCATAAGAGTCAACTATTCCGCCCGCGAAAAGGTTGATGACGATCGATCCGAGTGATGATGTGATATTGCTGAGAGCCATCGTCGTTGTAGCAAGCCCCTGAGGCGCCATTGCTCTTAAATAAACGGCCGATGTTCCGAGCGAAAGTCCGCCGGCTATTCCGTTTAAGGATACCAGTGCCAGTATTACTCCGGGATTCTTGACCGTCAGGAACACCACGAGCTGGATGATTCGGATCAGACCGGATATTCCCTGGATCATCGGCAGAGACAATCTGCGTTTGATAAGCGGGACCAGCGGCATGATTATGATCTCTCCGATCACTCTGATGCCGGACGCGTAGCCGATGGTCGATGTATCCAGTCCGATGGTTTCGAGAAGGTATACCAGGTAGCCATTGGATGCATTGCCAAGCATATTGACAAAGTTCAGCACCACAAAACATACCAGGAAATAGTTGGCGAAAATAGGCTTGAAATCAAGCTTTTTCCCGGCCGGTTCCTGCTCTTTGACGGCTCCGTTATCAGAAAAGTTTTCGAATTTACTAAGTTTACCGGATACGACAAGAAGGACAGCGACGAAGACTGCCGTACATACGAAAGGCGCTCTCGGTCCGAATTTATTAACGATCGGAGTATATGCGAAATTGATAAGGCTGTATCCGATGCTCAGCGTCACCCTTATCAGACTGAAGTCCAGTTTCGGTGCCCTCATGCTTGCCTCAACGCCGCTTGCCTCGATCATTCCGTATGTGACGGGATCTGCGATGCTGATAAGCGGCACGATCCCGGCGCACAGCAAAAAGTCTGCCAGCCAGACATCTTTGAGCAGAATAAGGCCTGCCATAACTATGATCCACATTATTGTTCCGAAAATAAGAAGAGGCCTTCTGCGCCTCAGTTTATCAGCGATCGCCCCGGATACCGGTCTGGCAATTGCCGTAAGAAGAGCTGCGGCAGCGAGCACCCAGCCGCAGCTTTGCGCGCTCATGCCCTGCTCCTTCAGATAGAATACACGGAACTCTCCGCTTGCCTGTGCAAGTCCATATAAGACGTAAACCGAGATCAGCCCGGCAATGTCACCTTTGGTAATTATCGACTTTTTTTCGTTCATGTTCTTTAGTATATACCCTGACTAATTTTATTTCATATCTTTTTTTTCCAATGTTCCGAAATTTGCACTGAAAAAGTATCCATAAATGTGATAAAATCACAAAAAAGCAGAAAGGATGTGACTATATGGCATTTCAGGATTTATCTAAACACAGACAGGTTGCTTCTGAGCTTGCCGTTAAGAAAACGATCTACCGCGAAGCGGAGAATCCGATCAGATTCGCCTTTGAAAAGATCTTAAGAGAGCGCGACAAGACGAAGCGGACATTCCCGGATATCGACCCTTATGTTGAAGTTTACACGCTCAGGGAGAATATCTACGGCATCTACACCCTCAGCCTTGACGGCATGGGTGACAGCTGGATCTTCGTGATCGAAGGGCCGGAAAAGGCTCTGGTGATCGATACCAGTTTCGGCCTCGGAGACCTTAAGAGTCTCATTGAAAAGCTCCTCGGAGACAAGGAGTACTATGTCGCCAATACTCACTGCCATTTTGACCACGCATACGGCAACTACCAGTTCGACAAGGTATACTGCCACGAAAACGAGGCCCCGATGCTCAAGGACCGCATGAAGCCGGATGTATGGGATTACCTTTTCGATGAGAACGGCAAAGGCATCTGGGCTGATTTTCCTCGTGAAGACCTCGTTCCTTTCAAAGAGTATGAAATAATCGGAGTACCCGACGGATACACCTTCAACCTCGGTGAGGACTATGATGTCGAGCTCGTGTTCCTGCCGGGACATTCACCGGGACACTGCGGCTTCCTTGACAAGAAGAGCCGTATCTTCTTCCCGGGAGATGACTGCTGCGTAGGCGCTGTAGGCGCAGGAGGAGGCCCGAGACCGGGCGTTCATTTCGGAGAATACTGCACGATCGAAGCGCTTACAAAAGAGCTCCGCAAAGTCGTTGCCAGAATGGACGAATTCGACGCGCTCTTCCCAAGCCACGGTCCTGTTGAGACCGGTCCTATAATGCTTGTAAGCCTTCTTGAGGCATGCGAGGAAGTCCTTGCAGACCCAAGCGATTATGACTACGTGCAGAAGCGTGAATTCCAGGGCGAGATCCGCGTAAATTACTGCAAGAAGATATTTGAATCCGGCTACCTGACCTATGGTCCTAAGGGCGTTTACATGGACAGAGAAGCCGTTATCGAGTAAAGGAGAGAAAAATGTACAAACTTATCGTCAGAACAGATGATGTCGGATATACCGACGTATGCAATATCGGAACTTTTGAGACATATGATCACGGATATTCAAGCCATTGCGAGCTGATGCTGGAAAGCCCGGGTACCGTTGACGCGCTTGAACGTATCAGGAACTATCCATGGGTCAGCACCGGCTGGCATCCTCATTTCTGGGGTGCTCCTGTGCTTCCTGCCGAGCAGGTTCCGACTCTTATCATTCCTGAGACAGGCAGATTCCGTCACGACCTCAGAAACGCCGAAGATCTTGACTATGATCAGATCGTTGCCGAGATGCACGCTCAGATCGACAGATGCATCCGCATATCAGGCAAAGCGCCTGACGTAGGCGGCGCGGACGGCCCGAACAAGACCTCCGACAAGCCATTTGCAAGGGCCCTCAGAGAGGTTTCCAAAGAATACGGCATGGTCAGCAACTACATGCACAATATGCATTTGCAGGAAGACGGGACATTCTCATATGACCCTGTAGATCCGAAGTGGGAAGATTGCAAGATCTACAAGATCGACCAGGGAGGAATCGTTGCCACAGACCTTATCGGCAAATCCTTCATCGAGCAGCAGAGCTACGACACCGTTGCCTTCCTTCTTGAAGACAGGATGAGGCTTCACGACCTTCCTGACGGCGCAACGATCATCCATGGCTTCCACCCCGGATATGTTGACTACTATGTTGGACATTTGGGAGATTACGGCCCATTTATGAGCTACTACACCGTCAGCCGGACCTTTGATGTTGAGGGATTGTGCTCCAAGAGACTTCACGACTGGATCAAGGATAACAACATCGAGCTGTGCAGCCTTACAGATGCCCTTTACGGCACCAGACATTATCAGAATCACCTTCGCGATATCAACAGCGATCTGTGTGTTCTTTAATCTGTGTATTTGACTCCGATGAGCGTCAGCCCGCAGGCAGCAGCCTTGGGGGCTGACAGGCTCCGGTCTTTGCTTTCCAGGATTTCTTTGACGTGCTCTGGCGGATACATGCCGATAGCCACTTTCTCAAGCGTTCCCGCAATGATCCTGACCATATTGTATAAGAAGCCATCGCCCGTGATGCGGATCCTGATGATCTTAGGGCGGTAGCCTTGTGATGCGTCTTCTTCAGGGTCAGCGTCAGGATTAAGATACTCCGACGTTACCCTGAGCTCTGTTATCGTGCGGACGGTGGTCTTTTGCTGGCCGCCGCTTGATGAGAACGCCACGAAATCGTGCGTTCCGATAAGATACTCAGCCGCCTTGCGCATTTTCTCTACATTCATCGGATAGTAGGCGTACCCCGCGTATCTGCGCATCGTCGGCAGGTAATATCTGCAATTTAAAAAAGTATATTCATAGGTCTTCTCTTTCGCTCCATACCTTGGATGCCAGTCAGCCGGCACCTCCACAGAGCTTACGATCTTGATGTCCTCAGGAAGTTCCTGATTGAGCGCATAGCAGATCTTCTCAGGCGGGATTCTGGTCTCGGTATCGAAGACAGCAACGTTGCCCCTTGCATGTACTCCCGAGTCCGTGCGTGAGCAGCCGATGACGGTTATGTTCTCTTTCAGGAGACGTGAAAGATGCTCATTTAAGACCTGCTCAACAGCAAGCCCGTTCTTCTGGATCTGCCATCCGACATAATCCGTACCGTCATATGAAACTATCAGCTTTATTCTCTTCATGAGATCCGTCCCCAGATCAGGAATTTGTCCATAAATACGCGCATGACGATAACTGCTGCCAGATACAGAGCGAGCACGGCGTAAGCGATGTAATCTCTGTTCTTGTACTTCAGCGGGTTGAGCTTGGTTCTTCCGTCTCCGCCGTGATAGCACCTTGCCTCCATAGCAGATGCCAGGTCAGAAGCGCGTCTGAATGCCGACACGAACAAAGGCACCAGGATAGGGATCATGCCCTTGGCTTTCTTAAGCAGACCACCTGTATCGAAATCGGCGCCTCTTGCGAGCTGAGCTTTGATTATTTTGTTGACTTCTTCGCTCAGGATCGGGATGAACCTGAGCGCGATGCTCATCATCATTGCCATCTCGTGCGACGGGAATTTGATCTTGCTGAGCGGATAAAAGACCTTCTCGAGACCGTTCGTCAGCACTGTCGGCGTGGTGGTATAAGTAAGGAGCGAGGCTCCGATAACAACGTACAGGAGCCTTGCCGCAAAGAATACTGCGCGTATAACGCCCTCTTCGCTGATCTTGAAGATCCACCATTTCCAGTAGATATTACCGTCCGTGAAAAACAGATTGAAGAAGACCGCCATTATGATCAGGACAGTCATCGCTTTAAGGCCCTTGAGGATAAACTTAAGCGGCACTTTCGACGTGATCACAAGCGCAGCCAGAACGATTGTCTGGAAGATGAGCCCCCAGATGTTGTTGGTTATGAAAAGTCCTGCAAGATAAATAACGACACCGAGCAGCTTCACTCTCGGGTCCAGCCTGTGAAATATTGAATTTGCCGGATAGTACTGGCCTATCGTTATATCTTTGAACATTTATCTTCCAAGTGCCTTTAAGATGGCATCGGCCGCCTCGGTGACGGTGATCGCGCTGCCTTCTATATCAAATCCCGCGCCTTTCAGTCCATCAACAAATGATGAGACCTGAGGCACCTTAAGTCCTATTTTCTCTATCTCATCGCGGTGCGCGAAAAGCTCCCTGGGCGTGCAGTCATACATCACATGCCCTTTGTGCATGGCTATTACGCGGTCGGCATATGTAGCGACCTCGTCCATGTTGTGGGAGACGATCACGACTGTCATATGGTACTGCCTCTGAAGCTGGCTGACCTTGTCTAAGATCTTCTTCTTGCCTTCCGGGTCGATGCCCGCTGTCGGCTCGTCCAGGATGAGCATGTCCGGATTCATGGCAAATATCCCCGCCAGCGCTACCCTTCGCATCTCGCCGCCTGAAAGCTCAAAAGGAGACTTCCCGTAATACTCTTCCGTGATATCGAGCTCGGCAAGGCTGCGTTTTACGCGCTCGTCGACCTCTTCTTTGGAAAGGCCCAGATTCTTCGGTCCGAAGGCCACATCATCATAAACCGTTTCCTCGAAAAGCTGATACTCCGGATACTGAAAAGCCATACCCAGATGGCACCTCAGATCGCGCAGGCGCTTCTTCTCGTCTTTGCCGCCGTACAGATTCTCCCCGTTGTAAAGGATCGTTCCGGAGACAGGCTTAAGAAGGCCGGCAAGCAGCTGGATAAGCGTGGATTTGCCG
Organism: Lachnospiraceae bacterium; assembly: GCA_045627365.1. Taxonomy (GTDB): domain Bacteria; phylum Bacillota; class Clostridia; order Lachnospirales; family Lachnospiraceae; genus RGIG5612. The sequence goes on along the minus strand of JAZQNN010000042.1, from coordinate 8,905 downwards.
GAGCCCGTGCTTCCGACGATCGCAATGATCCCATCGCCGCCGAGCTCAAGGCTGATATTCTCAAGCGCGCTCACTGAGTTGGCAGAATCCGCGTTATATATGAAGTTGACGTTTTCAAGCCGGATGTTCATTTAAATGCTTCGATTGCGGCCATGAGCTCTTCCTCGGTCGTGATCCCGTCCGGAATATCCAGGCCCCTTTCCTTAAGTTCCAGCGCAAGGCGGCTTATCTGCGGCAGGCTGAGTCCGTACTTATCAAGCTCGTCGTGGCGCGCAAATATCGCCTTCGGCGTCCCGCGCATCTTTATCTCGCCGTCAGCCATGACGTAGACCATATCTGCTGCCAGCGCCTCCTCCATGTAGTGAGTTATCGAGATGACGGTCATGCCCATTTCCTTGTTCAGGCGTTTCACGATATCCATGATCTCGGCACGTCCCTTTGGATCCAGCATCGCAGTCGACTCGTCAAGAACGATGCATTTCGGCCTCATGGCAAGAGCGCCGGCGATCGCCACGCGCTGTTTCTGGCCTCCTGAGAGATTGTTCGGTGAACGCTTGGCGTATTCTCTCATGTCGACGTTATCCAGTGACTCGTCGACAAGTTCTCTTATGCGCTCAGTCGGAACGCCGAGATTTTCCGGTCCGAATGCTACGTCCTCTTCGACAACAGACGCGATTATCTGATTGTCCGGGTTCTGGAATACCATGCCCACCATTTGGCGAATGTCCCAGATCTTATTCTGGTCCTTACTGTTCATTCCGTCTATCCAGAGAGTCCCTTCTGTAGGTACAAGAAGGGCGTTAAGATGCTTGGCGAGGGTGGATTTGCCGGAGCCGTTTCTGCCTAAAATGCACACAAAATCACCGGGCTGTATCTCAAGCTCGATGTCCTTTATCGCGGAAACGATGCGGCTGGCCTCGGTGTCCTTCGAATCGTTCCACTCGCCGTCCTTCGCATCGTCGTATACCGGATATTTGTATGTTATTTTTTCTGCTTTAAAAAGGCTCATAACTAACTTTTTATATTAACGAATTTACTATTGGAAGTCAATTCCAAGCGTTCAGCATTTCCCTCATCCATCCGCCGATATCCATGCCGTAAACTTTTTTGAAATTCTCGTCGGTAAGCACTTCGCAGGCCGGGCCGTACGCTACGCGCCGTCCCTCGTTCATAAGCAGTGCGTGGCTGCCGTACATCCTGGCAAATGTCAGGTCATGGACTACCGATATCACGGCCCTTCCCGGGCTTTCGAGCCATTTGCCGATCATCTCGAACGTCTGCTTCTGATAGGCCGGATCCAGATATGTTGCCGGCTCATCGAGTATCAGAAGGCGCGGGTCCTGCGCAAGAACCTGCGCAAGAAATGTCCTCTGCCTCTCGCCGCCTGAAAGCGTCATGACAGAATGATCCCTTAATTCTTTAAGTCCTGTCGCAGTCAGGGCTGCCTCAACAGCCTCGTTGTCTTTGGACTTGTCCTTATGCGCATAGCATCCAAGCCTTACGATCTCTTCCACGCTGAATGCGTAGCCCACGGCATTTGTCTGTGACAGAACGCCTATGCAGGAGGCCCGCTCAGCCGCGCGCATGTTCTTTATCGATTTGCCGTCAAATACCGCGGTGCCGATGTAAGCAACGTCACCGGCAAGTGCCCTGATCGCAGTGGTTTTGCCGGCTCCGTTCGGGCCGACGACCATGAGCCACTGGCCTTCGCTAACGGTGAAGCTTAATTGATCAACGATGTTACTGCCGGATATATTGACTGTGAGGTCTGTAACTTCCAGCATGATTTTCCCACTTTCCATCACGCACGCCTCCTTGTCCGGTAGAAGATGATCACGAATATGATCGCGCCTACTATGCTGGTCACAACGCCGATCGGAAGCTCGATCGGATTCAGCAAGATCCTTGCGATAAGGTCCGCCAGCATCAGAAATACAGCTCCGCCGAAAATCGTCGCCGGAAGGAGCTTTTTGTGGTTCGGTCCGACTATCAGCCTTACGATGTGCGGAGTCACAAGTCCCACGAAAGATATGCATCCGCCGATCGCTACGCACACGCCGATAAGTCCCGAGACCGCGATCAGTATGATCAGCCTGGTCCGGCGGATATTAACGCCGATGTGTGCCGCGTTTTCCTCGCCGACGGCAAATGCGTTAAGTTCCTTAGTCAGTGCCAATATCGCGCCGCCGCATACCACGAGCGTGATGGCAAGCGCCAGAGCGTCCGAAAGGGAGGCGCCTTTGAGGCTTCCCATCGTCCAGAACGTGATCTGCTTGATCTTCTCCGACGCGAAAGTCACGATGATATTCATTACGCCTGTGATGAACATCGAGAAAATGATGCCGATAAGAATGATCGAATTGGTCGAAAGTGATTTGTCGAATGCGAAGGCAAGCCCGATGATCACAATGAGCGATGCGAAGGCAAATACGATCGCCATCAGCATCGTGCCGCCCGCGGAAAATCCCGGAATGGTGATCCCGAAAGCGATCGACAGCGCTGCGCCGAGCGACGCGCCCGAGGAAACTCCGAGCGTTGAGCCGTCCGCCAAAGGGTTCTTAAGAAGGCCTTGCATGGCGGCTCCTGCCAGAGCCAGCCCTGCACCTTCCAAAGCCACGCATAAGACGCGCGGGAAGCGTACCTGAAGGACTATCGCTGTCCTGAAGCCTTCCGGCTGCAGCTTTCCGAAAACAGCGTTCCTGAAGATCGCCAGTGTCTCCGAAAGAGGTATATTCACGCTTCCTATGCAAACGCACGCGAAGAACACCACAAGGGTGATCATCACGAAAATTATGTATTTGTAGCCTTTGTTTTTATTCTCCATAGATCATTTCGTATAGCAGATTTGCGCCGTCAACAAGTATCGGCGACGGATTGGACAGTTCGTCATGCTGCGGATTGATGATGGCGGCGTTCTTAACAGCCGTCACGTCCTGCCAGCTTTCGCGCGCAAGAAGCTCCTCCTCAGGGGTCAGCCCCTCTCCGTAATACATCGTAAGAGTAACGATATAATCAGGGTCGCGCTCGAGAACAGTCTCCTCTGAAATCTCCGCATATCCGTCAACGTCTTCGAAGCAGTTCTTGACTCCGAGCATCTGGCAAAGTTCGTTCATGAACGTGCCCGTGCCGGATGTCCAAAGACCGTACTCAAGCGGCGAAACTTCGAAATAAACAGTCTCGTCGGCTTCCAGGTTCTTGGCCTTTTTAGCCTCTTCAGCCCTGGCCTTTAACTCTTCGAAGCTTGATTTCATTCCGTCGATCACTTCCTGAGCTTCCTTATCGCGTCCTACAACAGCGCCGACATTGCGGACCGCGCTGTAGACGCCTTCGATGTCAAAGGCCTCGCTTACTACGACCGTGATCCCGGCCTGCTCAAGCTGCTCGACCTGCTCGACAGTCTGGTTCATCGTGCTTGTGATGACCACCTGCGGAGCGAGTGCGATGATCTGCTCGATATTTGTCTCAAAACCGGATTCCACAGACGGAATATCTGCCGCCCAGTCCAGGCTCTGCGTGCAGTAACTGCCGCAGCCGACGAGCGTGCCTTCCGCGCCGATCGCCTTAAGTATTTGGCAATCTGCGACAGACAAAATAACGACCTTGGTGGCCGGCTCTTCGAGCGTGATCTCGCGCCCCTTCATGTCTGTGAAAGTGATTGATTGGCCCTTAGATTCTAAGGTTTCCTGATCTGATGATGTGTTTTTAGACACATCGGTGCCTGATTTGTCCTGACCGCAAGCTGTCAACATTCCCAGTGACAGTACCAGAGCCAGCACAAATGCCATGAGTTTCTTAAACATTTGTCTTCCTCCTTTTGCTGCGCACGAATCCCGGTCTCCCGGCTTGGCTTCATCCTCGCAGAACGCCTTCCCGCCATGGCAGTGACATCTAATGTTCTGCAAGTCAGCTTCACGGTTACTGGGTTAGCCCGACACTCTCAGTCGATTCCCTCAGGAGGTCTCCCTCCCGGCGCCTCGCGGCGCAGAAACGTGCAACCATATAAAGATTTACCCGGCAATGTTACCATAGCCGGGCTTAAAAATCCATATGAAAATTATTCTTCCCTGTTCTTCGACGCCAGTTCGGCGACCTCCGGGAACCTTTCCGCGATGTATTCGTAGCTGTCCCTTCCGTGCGGCTTCAGGCAGAAGCTGCAGTCCTTGACGCCGTCGATCCCGTAGCGGAAGTTGCCGCCGCATTTGTCGCCCAGCGCATACAGCGGGCAGTAGCAGAACAGGCAGTTGAAATCCTCCGTGTCCGCGCATTTGTGACAGGGGAAATACTCGCATTCTTTATTCTGGAAAAAGTTCCAGTGCTCAACGTATTCTTCGCTCATATCGATCTCCTTTATGTGGGAGATTGTATTTTCATGAGCGGGATTTGTCAATAAGCCAGCTGATACAGCTTCGCATTTATCCTTCCCTGGGCCTCCAGGTAGTATGCAAGTTCAGCGTCAGTAAGGTCGCCATCCCCGATCGCATCCATCTTCTCAGACATTTCTACAAGCTTGCCCATATAATCCATATACTCGGCCAGCATTGAAAGGGAGCCGCCGGATGCATTGTATTCGTTCATAAACACAATATACTCATCGTAAAACGCCTCAATGCTGTCGATCGCAGCTTTGACATCAGGGCGGACAGTACCGCTGTCAATTACAGGCTCAGTAGGTGCCGGAGTTGTTGGGGGCTCGGTGGTAGTTTCCTCAGTAGTTTCCTCAGGTGTCTCTTCGGTCGTTGCAGCGGTCGTCGGCTTAGTTGTTTCCTTGGTCGTCCGCGGCTCAGTGGTTTCGGTTTCTGCCTCTTCTACGATCACATCAGGTCTCTTGACAGGCTTTCTGTCAGGGACCTTGTATTTCAGGCAGAAAAGGTATGCAATTATCAGTATGAAACCAAGTATAGCCGCCGGGATGTGCAGGTTCTTTATTTTCAGCTTAACAAGGCCGAAGCCCAGTATCCACGCACCTGAGAAAAGGCTCACCTGAATGACCGCAATAATGCCTGAAAGTATTGAGCCGTTAGAAAAAGCGATGATGGCAAGCACGATGCAGATGACAGTAAACGCGATGCACCATCCCGCCAGTTTGCTCTTTCTGAACTCCTCGGCTTTTTGCTCGTCCGCCTGCTCTTTTTCGCGCTGGATCTTGCTCATTTCGACGGATTTGTAAGCCTCCGTCTGGATGCGCGTCATTTTGACTGCGTCGCTTTCCACTATCAGCTTACGCGAGCCGCAATACGGACAGTAAAGCAGCGTTTTGTCGGGGTCCACCTCCATCGTCGCGTTGCAGTCGCTGCATTTCATTTGAATTGTGTCAACTTTGCTTTGTTCTTCTGACATCGATAATTACCTCCGTTTATTGTTGTTTCGTTGTCATTGAAAGAATGCTTATTCTGACTCTTTCGAGCCACTCCTGTTCGCTTAAGGCTCCGTCCGCGTCCGAGCGATTTTCAAGGACATTCCGGATCGCCGAATATATCTGGCTCATCTCAAATTCTGTCCCGACTGTCTGTATGATGTTCTGCCACACGACTCCCGGCATCGGGCCGCCCATCTGGACGAAGCTGCAGGTCTTAAGCACATCCTCGCCGTGCTCAAGAGTTCTGGCAAGCCGGGCCTTGGCCTGCCTCAGCACATCGTCCATATCTGCCTGTTCGCCTGTAAACAGCCTGATCTCCTCCATACTCATTCCCAGCTCGTGGCAAAAGCCCGCGTTGATGATCTTAGCGACCGTCTTCTCGTCGTACTGGAGATACTTGTACTTGTTTTTGCCTGAGTATGTGGCAATTCCATGTTTGTCAAAATCCTGAATGTAGTGCCTGTCGAGCCCCGTGATTTTGCAAACCTCTTTCTGTGACCTATCCATATAGCCTCCTAGCCTCGATTAGAAGGTAAGACTGCCCCCGAGGGCAGACAATACCTAAAAATCGCAAATGTTAGTACGGCAAAAAACCCCGCAGCTTACATAAAGCTGCGAGGCTTTTCACACCGTCCGTAAGAGGTCTTGTGATTTTCGCGAATAAAAAAAGGCGGCCGGATTCGGCCGCCTTGCGCGTCAGATATCGGTTAGAAAAGTTTGCACGGGAAATCGTCGAAAGCGTCAGGTTCTCTTACCGCTCCGCCGAGGTCGTGGAATTCGTACAGAACGCCGTTAGGATCACAGATAAACATCATCCAGTTCTCGCCCTGTTTTTCCGGGCCGTGGTCGATCGAAACATTGAACGGCACTACCTTCTCCTTGACAAATCTCGGGATATTGACGTAGTAACATACGTGCTTGTTGCCGCAGTTTTTCAGTGTGGTGACTGAATTCCGGTCGATTTCAGGAGTCGGCACAGCCTCTCCTAAATACTTGAACAACTCAAACTGCACGTCACCGGCCTCCATCATAACGACCCTGCAGTTAAGCGGCGCGCCGAATTCGGAGCTGAGGCAGTCCATAATAACTTTGGCGTCAAATACATCCGAGTACCACTTGATCGACTCTTCCATATCCTCGACCGCAATGCCCTGATGGGCGAATTTTAAAGTAAGCGTTTCCATTGATTACTCTCCCTTCTTCATCCTCGGAATGAATAAGAAACTCAAGACCATCGTTATCACTAAGATAACGGCGGCAACTATATATGCTGTGGAAAAATAGAATTCGTCTACGATCCAGCCCCAGAAGAAACTGCCGACAGCCGAGCCGATGTCCGCCGCGGCGAAAATAACGACATTTGCCGCGCCCTTCCTGTCCTCATCGACGCCTACTACGGCCTGCGCGTTATACGCCGGCATACACAGTCCAAGCATGATGCCGTAGCCGATCCCGCATGCGTAATAGCTCAGCGAGCATGGTACAAAGGCCAGCAGTAGGAGCGTGAGTATATGCGCGGTCAGGCCGATAGTTACGAACAGCCTGTTGCCCAGGCGTTTGCCGAAGATGCTGAATATCAGGTTGGCCGCCAGCATGAATGCCGCGCCGAACACAAAATACAGTTCGGGATTGTCGAATCCTCTTTCCTTGCCTGAGTACAGCGCGAAAATATTGGTCAGCATTATTACGAGGCAAAGAAGGAATGCGCAAAAGCCCACCGGCAGAGCCGATTTTTCTATGTACCTTGAAACGCCGCGGTATTTCGGTTCCGGCTTCTTTTCTTCGACAGGCGCTGCCTTCCGTCCTTTTTCGTATGTGCACAAAAGCGCGCAGACAATGCCGATCGCCATAAATACGCTCACGCAGTAAAAGACCGGGACTGCCTGGCTGTGGAAAACAGTCTCGATCAGGATCCCGTTAAGGCCGATCGACAGAGAATTGCTCAGCCAGTAAGCGCCGACCGCCATTTTGACCTTCTCAGGCGGCGTAACCTCCAGATTGGCCGTTGCGGCCGCGGTCTGAACTACCGAAAAGCCGAGTCCCTGGAAGCTTCTGAGTATTATGAGCAGCACAGGGATCTTCGTCCAGCCGAAGGTGAGTGTGCTGAGAGCGAATACAAGGCAGCCGGCCGCGATCACATGACGCTGCTTCCAGACCTCTGCCATGCGCTTTGCAACAAAGCGGCCCACCAGAGCCATGATACAGTAGCCGATGCTGATAATGCCCGTGACAGTTTCAGAATAATTCAGGCTGTCGCAGTACAGCGTAACCGAGCTGTTCAGCACGTTGTTGCCCAGGTTGGCGCAGAACGCGGCTATCCAGATCAGAAGGAAAAATATGATAAATAGGTTCTTCTTGTTCTCTTTCATTTTCAGCTTTCGTGAGGGACGCGCGCCATTATCGCGGCACCGTTGTCCTTCAGCCATTTTTTGCTGACCCTGTAGTCAGGCAGGGTCGACTCCACTACCGACCAGAAGCGTTTCGAATGATTCATTTCCTTAAGATGCGAAAGCTCGTGAACGACCACGTAATCGCGCACATCCTCCGGGCACAGCATCAGGAGCAGGTTCAGATTGATATTGCCCTTGGCCGAGCACGAACCCCAGCGTGTCTTCTGGCAGCGGATCGCAAGCTGTCCATAGCCCACGCTCATCTGCTCGGCAAAGCGCTCCGCGCGGGCCGGAAGGTCTTTCTTGGCGGCTTTTCTTAAGTCTTTAAGCTCGTCCTCGCTCAGCGGCTGGCCTGCCAGCTGACTTTCCGCAGCCCTCTTCTGTACTTTCCGGACGTGCTCTTCTATCCAGGCAGACTTCGCTCTGACGAAAAGCCTGATCTCAGCGTTCAACGCCCAGTACGGGGCACGGACTAATACACTTCCGTCCGGCTTTATCTCAATTGCTATTGTCCTGCGCTTTGAGCGAACGACCTGATACTCCAAACTGTTTACCTCTGGTACTTACATTTTATCAAACAAAGTATGGCAAAAAAAGACGTGCGGCTATTCCAATAGTGCATTGATTTATGCCGCAGTGTCTATGAGAACACCTTGAGCCGCGCGTCAAATTGCCCGGCGAACGGGTGCTCCGGCGCGTAGGGTCTTACGTAGAATACTTCGAGGATGTAGCGCGCGGCTTTGACGGCGGTCTGCTCTTCCATGCCGGCAAGGCGGCCGCGCATCGCGGTGCAGAAGGCGTGCCAGCGTCTTACGAAATTCTCATATTCTTCGAGATCATCGAGCCCCAGCCAGTCGCGAACGCGCACATTTGAGGTGCCGGCGTACGCGCCGGTGCACTCGCCGGCCTGAAGGATATACTTGAATGAGCCCGGCCCGTCGTAGTAACGCGCCAGCGGGAAGAGCCTGCACACACCTGGCCTGAAGGCGTGGATGCTGCAGCGGTTTTCTTTATTTAAGAACGGGCATCTGTCGCGGCGCGCGGCGTCCTCTGTGTGCACCATCAGATTCGGCAGGATGAGTCCGTCGACCATGCGGATCTCGATCTGCCGCTCGATCATATCGGTGAACGTAAGGCCCGGCCCCACGCGCAGCTGGTA
>JAZQNN010000041.1:0-22963 GCA_045627365.1 Lachnospiraceae bacterium | reverse complement strand
TGTGGCTCAGAATGGTGGCTGTTATGTTGTAAAAGCAAATAAGAAGCGGCCCCAAACAAGACTTTGTTACGTTTTATACGAACCTGCCGAAAAGCGGGAGAGACGGCAGGCTCGCGAGCACACTAAAATGATCTAATTTTTCTCTTTTGGAAAAAGTGGCATAAAAAAGACTCCTCGAGTGAAACTCGGGAGTCTTTTTCTGTGAACGGCGATCGCCCTTAACTTCTTTCCGCCCTGTGTGCGGTCAAAGCAGACGGTTGATCTCCCGTCTGCTTTTTGTTTGCCAGGCATATCCGAAAGTCTGCAAAAATCAACGGTGAAACCATCGACAAACATTACTTGCTATGTAATAATTATTATGGTGTTTTGTGTGCACCTGAATATTTTTTGTAAGAAACGCCGCGCTTTTCCTACGGGACGATATGGAGATTGCTATGAAAAGAAATACACGGAAACACTCCCCGGCAACAACATTTTTTCTTTGTTTGACTGTACTGTGCTTGTGCGCGGGCATGATTGCTCTGCCGCAAACAGCAAAAGCGGAAGAAAACGATGTGATATACCAATTTGATCCGGAAAACTGGATGAAATATATCCCGGGAGATACCGATCTGACAGAGATCAATATTCCCGGTACGCATTATTCGGGAACGGCATTCATCAAATCACTGCCGAAGTCAAGCATATGTCAGCAATACTCAATCGCTGATCAGCTGGGAAACGGCATTCGTATGATGGATATCCGGCTGAGCTATGATAAAGCATACTATGAAACACTCAACGCCAAGAATATGGCTGCCGGTACGGAGAACTGGCCATGTGAAACCATGGTTGTTTCTCATGACGGCTGTGACAGTTATGAGTCCTCCAAAAGTGAGGTTAAATTAACATTCGCAAGCGTGCTCAATACCTGCAAAGACTTTGTGAAAGCCCATCCGACAGAAACGGTGATCCTGCAGGTCAAATCAGAATCTGCTCCATATGATACCGGAGATTATAAAAATAACATAAAAGAAGGCATAAAGAGCATCAACAAACTGGATAGTGATCAGTTGATTCAAGTACTGGAGTATGAACAATCCAGCCCGACGCTGGATGATATTCGCGGTCAAGTCATCATCCTTGTGGAAGAAAGTGATGAATTTCCAACATCCTATCACTCCGGAAACGTGAGCAATCCCGAAGCAGGCGATGCGCCGGCAAGAAAAATTGAGCTTGTAAAAGCTGCCCTGGATTCTTCGGGCTGGCAGGGAACGGAGCCGAGAGGTTTCGCAGGCGATCCGCATGCCTCCCTGGTACGTGAACCACAGTATGAGCAGACGGATGAAAATCCACGTTCAGAAGAAGGAAGACCGATCTTTCAGCAGATTTGTACCGATGCAACAGATGTGACAGACTTTGGGACGACATATGCCCCTACATATGGTCCTGAAGGATATGCCAAGGCAATGAGAGAAGCGCTTGCGAACTATGACTGGACTGTCGGCAAACGCTACGGTATCATCCGAATGGACTTCCCGTCCATAGAAGTGATCCGGGATATAGTAGAAACCAACAACAACTATGTCAGATACCAGGCGGATATCATTTGGGATGATGAACAGGAGCACATTCTTGATGACGGGCTGAAAATTGAGCTGGCTGAAAACGGAACAGCTCTCAAAATGCCCGATATAATCAGTGAAGAGCCGCTGGGGAACGGCGATAACGGATTCAGGGTGACCTATGAAATCGTACCGCTAAGATCCAAAGAAGGTAACTGGTACGGCGAAGCGTCATTCCGGGCCGCTGACGGCTGTGAATATACGTTGGTTCCCGAGCCTGTTGAACAGACGCGTGAGTGGTTCACGGACAGCAATGGAGAAATGTATATGGGCTATGTCAGGACACAGAAGATCCATGTCGGAGAGACGGCGACGAAAGCATACGATCTGCCGGTATATTTTATGAGCGAGACTGATGACAGATCTTACCGTCCGGAGATGACCCCTCAGTCTTTTCTTGATCTCCTTGGAGAGTTATATATTACATACGAGACCGGCGACGGTTATCAGCACACGGCGTACGTATCCCAGGGGACCAATGGCGGTCTCTATAATCTGGATAGCATTACCGAGGCCTCAGATGATCAATGGATTCTGCATATTACCGTACCCAAATATGACCGATACGGGAACGAACTGATTTGTCATTTCTCAGGATTGGATATTCGGAGCGGTGCTCCTTTTGTTCAGTGCGACTGCGGTCAGAGCGACGGAATCGGTCTGAAACTGCCGCCCGCCGATGAAACGGCTGAAGCAATCATTCAATACAGTGTATTCGCTGATAACGGGTCGGATCAGTTCAGCGAAAAATCGATTATTGATAACGCGCTGCTGACCGGCGGGATCCATCATATCGCGGAAACGGAGGACGGCACTGTATTTATCGATGAATACATAACAGACCTGTCACGCAAGAGCCTTACAAATGATGATCTTCTTCACCTGACCGTACGGAAATATGATGACGGTTTTCATGTACTGCATCATCGGTTTGAACCGCTTGAAGTGCCCCGTTTCAGCGTATCGGTTGAAAATGGAAAGTGGATCTACAGACTGATGACCAACTTGAGTTTGAATGTGTACTGGGATGACAGCGGCGATCATTCGGAGATCCGCCCAAATATTCTGGATATCACATTCCTTGGCAAATCAAAACAGGGCGATGTTCTGATCAATGAACCAGTGGAAATCACTATGTCCGTTATTGATCAGGATGAATGGGACTCAGACGCATGGCGCGCCACGGTTCAAATGCCGGTGCTCTATAGCGACCGCTCGGGGGCGCGGGTAACATTTTGAATCCCGAGGAGGGGCTGACCAAGCTTTCGGTTCCCGGATATAGAATTGACAGCATCAACAAGATGATGGTGACGGACGAATCCGGAATCCCGACCTATACTTTTGACATCAAATTGCGGATTGACACCAGCTCAAGGCTTTACGTCGATGTTTCCGGCTCCGTCATCTTTAATGACGCGGATCTCAGCATAGCTCACACTCTTGAAGGATTGCAGCTCTATGTGAAGGAAAACGGCAAATACATGGAGGACCCGCAAATCAAACGGGATGATTATGACGATTGCACGTATTCCTTTAAACCCAAAGAACTATTTCCCGCTTTCAGGAACCTGAGCAGTGATATAACCCCCCATCCCTATACCTATACCATTGAAGCAGGAAGGTATCTTGGCGATTACGAACTGCAGGGCACGTTTGGACTTGATGTTTACTATCTGCGGCATGTTTCCGTCAGTGGTACGGTAGACTGGGAAGACGATACACGGCCGGAGAGAGAGCCATCTGTTAAGGTCGAGCTGCTCCGCGACGGTGAGCCTACCGGCTTAACCAAGTATACGGACGCTCAGCATCAATATGTGTTCGATAATCTTCCGATCACCGAAGGCGGTGATCGTGAGCCCTATCAGTATTCCATCAGGGCTACCGTGAAGGGCGGAGAAGGAGCGGTAGTGTACCGCGCGGTTGAACGCGATCTGACCAACGGCAACTTTACCGCAAATGCTATTATTGCGAATCCACATACCGTCACCGTAACGAACGACGGATATGGCACCGCGACCGCGGATCCTACGAGCGGATTACCTGAAACCTCAGTCAAACTGACCGCCACTCCCTCCACCGGCTATGAATTCGATCACTGGGAAGTAATCAAGGGCGGCGTGACCGTGACGAATAACCAGTTCACCATCGGAACGGCTGATGTGGAGATTCAGGCCTGCTTCAGGGAGATAACGCCGGTATTGACCGGCATCAGCATCACCACCGCACCCGATAAAACTGAATACACCGAGGGCGAGACCTTCGATCCTACCGGCATGGTCGTCACCGCCACCTACAGCGATGACAGCACCGAGACTGTGACCGACTATACGATTTCTCCCGATGGTGCTCTGACCACATCCGATACCGCCGTGACCATCAGCTATACCGAAGACGGCGAAACAAAGACAGCGGAGCAGGCTATTACGGTCAAGCCTGCACCCGTCACACTGACCGGAATTGGCATTATTACGCCGCCCGACAAGACAGTGTACACCGAGGGCGAGAGCTTCGATCCTACCGGCATGCAGGTCGTCTCCATCTACAGCGACAGGACCAACAAGACTGTGACCGGCTATACGTTCTCTCCTGATGGTGCGCTGGCCACATCGGCCACCACCGTGACTGTCAGCTACACGGAAGGCAGTGAAACCAGGACTGCTACACAAACTATTACGGTGCGCGAGTCTGTGCCCCGTACCGGTGACAACACTCATCCTGTACTTCTGCTGATGCTTATGATTGCCAGTGCGGGCACGCTCTTGCTGATATCCTGCAAGACAAGGAAAAGAAACGAAGACTAATTATCACAAAGCAGACGGAAATGATTTTCCGTCTGTTTTTTCTTTTACCCCTATCGGGGAAAATGAATGTCGCGGGAGAGATAAGCATTACTGCGAAGGCAAGAGAATGAGGTTCGGGCTCCGCCTTGCGGCTCCCGCCCTCACCCATTCTCTTGCCTTCCTATGAAGAGCAGGACATAAAAAAGACTCCTCGAGTGAAACTCGGGAGTCTTTTCTGTCCTGCTCTTCGCAGTAATGCTTATCTCTTTGAGAACTGTGGTGAACGACGTGCGCCCTTTAAGCCGTACTTCTTACGTTCTTTCATACGAGGATCACGTGTAAGGTATCCTGCTTCCTTAAGTGCGTCATGGTTCTCTGCGTCTGCCTCGAGGAGTGCTCTGGCGATGCCGTGGCGGATAGCGCCTGCCTGGCCTGTGAAGCCGCCGCCCTTAACGGTAATAACGATATCGTACTTGTCAACGCTGTTCGTTGCCTCAAGTGGCTGACGAACGATCGTCTTCAGTGTCTCAAGTCCGAAGTAATCGTCAAGGCTTCTCTTGTTGATCGTGATGTTACCCTTTCCTGACTCAAGAAAAACTCTTGCTACGCTGGTCTTTCTTCTGCCGGTACCATAAAATTTTGCCATTTGTTATCCTCCTTTCAGCTTAGAATGTGTAAGCTTCCGGCTTCTGTGCCTGATGCTTGTGCTCCGGTCCTGCATAAACGAACAACTTCTTGATCATTGCGCGTCCAAGAGGTCCCTTAGGGAGCATACCCTTAACTGCGAGTTCGATAACCTTCTCCGGCTTTTTGTCGATCATAGTCTTGAGATCGGTCTCTTTCATTCCGCCAACATAATCGGAGTGATTGTAATAGATCTTCTGATCAAGCTTCTTGCCTGTTACCTTAATCTTCTCAGCGTTTACTACGATTACATAATCGCCTGTATCCTCGTTCGGGGTGAAGATAGGCTTCTTCTTGCCTCTAAGGATAGCTGCGATCTCTGAGCACATACGTCCCAGATTCTGTCCCTCAGCGTCGATAACGTACCACTTACGCTCAACCTTGTCGGGATTTGCCATAAATGTCTTCATGAAATTCCTCCTAAATGTTTTTGGTTCGAGGCAAACCCTGCCTGAACCGCTATATACATTTTACTTCCGGTGTTCTCTTGCCTGGTCTGCGGGGCTGTGCATAACAAGTAGAGACTCGCCGTCACAATCAAGCATTATATATAACAAACTCCCCGCTGTCAACGGGGAATTTGCTTGATTTTATAAGTTTTCTAAGCCTTTTATCAGCCAAAGATCGCAAGCAGGAATCCGGCTGCAACTGCGGATCCGATTACGCCTGCAACGTTTGGTCCCATAGCGTGCATCAGCAGGAAATTGGCCGGGTTAGCTCTCTGGCCTTCCTTCTGTGATACGCGGGCTGCCATCGGAACTGCGCTGACACCTGCAGAGCCGATGAGAGGGTTGATCTTGCCGCCTGAAAGCGCGTACATGAGTTTGCCGAGGAGGAGTCCGCCTGCTGTTGCAAATTCGAATGCGAGAAGACCAAGCACGATGATAAGGATGGTCTTGAGGTCAAGGAATCTGTCGTAAACTGCGGTAGCTCCGACGCTGACTGACAGGAAGATCGTTACGATGTTCATCAGTGCATTCTGTGCGGTGTCGCTCAGACGGTCTGTCAGGCCGCACTCTTTGAAGAGGTTGCCGAGCATCAGGCAGCCGATAAGCGGTGCAACTGAAGGCAGAAGCAGTGTGATGAAAATAGTAACAATGATCGGGAAGAGGATCTTCTGTGTCTTGGAAACAGGTGCAAGCTGCTCCATCTTGACTTCGCGTTCTTTCTTGGTGGTAAGGGCGCGCATCAGCCATGGCTGGATCAGCGGGATCAGGGCCATGTACGAGTACGCCGCTATCGCGATCGGCGCCAGAAATTCGGGCGCCAGCTTACCTGTAAGCCAGATGGCCGTAGGTCCGTCTGCTCCGCCGATGATACCGATGGATGCTGCAACATTAGGAGCAAATCCGAGAACATTTGCCAGAAGGAATGCAAGGAAGATTCCCAGCTGTGCAGCTGCTCCGAGAAGCAGTGATACAGGGTTGGCGATGAGTGGGCCAAAGTCTGTCATCGCACCAACGCCCATGAAGATAAGGCATGGGTAAAGTCCGGATTTAACGCCGATATAAAGGATATCGAGAAGTCCGCCTTCATGGATGATGGTGGTAAATGTCATGTGTGTGATTACTTCGCCGGATGCGGTTATGAACTCGCTGCCGTCGATATAAGCGTCCCAGAGAGCCGGATGATACATCTCGGATCCCGGAAGGTTGGTAAGAAGCATACCGAAAGCGATGCCGACAAGCAGCAAAGGCTCAAACTTCTTTACAAGGCCTAAGTAAAGCAGAACACAGGCGATGATGATCATGATGAGCTGTCTCCAGTCCATGCCCATCATGTGGAAACCACTGGTCTGCCACAGGTTGGATAATGTGTCTAAAATATTCATCTTTTAACCTCCGTAGCTGACTTAGATAACCATCATGCAATCGCCGGTAGCTACTGATGCGCCCTTGGCAACATTGATAGCCTTAACTGTTCCGTCGACCGGTGCAAGTACTTCGTTTTCCATCTTCATAGCTTCGATGATCATAAGAAGGTCGCCAGCCTTAACAGCGTCGCCTACTGCAACGTCAACTGAAAGGATGGTGCCCGGAAGCGGAGCTTCGATCTTGGTGTCGCCTGCTGCTACAGGTGCAGGAGCGGCCTTCGGAGCTTCAGCCTTAGGTGCTTCAGCCTTCGGAGCCTCAACCTTGGCCGGAGCGGCCTTAGGAGCCTCTGCCTTTGGTGCGGCTACTGGTGCAGGAGCTGCGCCCACAGGTGCTTCGGAGGTGACTGTTGCTGAGCCTGCCTCAACTTCTACTTCGTATCTGATTCCGTTTAATGTAACTGTATATTTCATGATTCGTCTCCTCCGTTATGCTCTCTTGATTGACTTGAACTGCAGCTGATCAGGCTGGGCCTTAAGCTCGTCGGCGATGATCGCCATGATGCATGCTGCGTCTCTTGCTGCAACATTCTCGATCACTACCTCGCCTGCTGCCGGAGCGGTTGCTTCCGGAATGGCTTTGGTAACCGGTGCTTCAGGTGCTTCTGCTGCCGGAGCGGTAGCTGCCGGTGCAGCCTCAGCTGCCTTCTGGGCTTTTTCAGCCTTGGTTTTCTTCGTCTTGTCCTTAGGCTTCTTCTCTGCCGGGATCACCTTGGTGAGGATCTTGATGACAACCAGCAGGAAAAAGAGCGCAACGAATACAATGGCAAGACCGAGCACCGAATAGATCGCTGCCTGGCCCAGAGTCATTGTCTCTGTGGACGAACCTGCGTTAATTAAATCTGCAAACATAGCTTCTCCCCTTTTATATATTTGGCTTAAAATTTCTATCACAAATTAGCACTTCATAATAGTAAATCATTATGCTGTCAATTTCAATTGCCGTTTGTACTAAAATAAGAACAGCAATACTGCCATTTATGGGCAGATTGCCAAAAAGTTTCTTATGCAAATAGTTTCTTGACAAACATATCAGATTGTACTAAAATATGTACAGGTAAATTAGCCATCAGTTTTTCTACAGAAGGAAAGTTGCGCCAGCGACTACCAACAGTTCAAACAAAGGGGAGAAAAACAAAGTGAAAAGGTTTTTTATCTTAATGATCTTATGTGCGATGTTCCTTGTCGCATGCGGCAAAACGGACCCACCCGATGTTCAAACAACACCGCCCACTTCAGAATCAGCACTTCCTACTTCAGAGTCTACACCACCTGTTGAAGAAAACATAGAAGAAACACCATATGTTCCTCAACTTTTCGTCAATACAAATGCTGAAACAGCGATAATTTTCGGCAAATGGATGAATGATAGGGGCGAGCCCATGTTAGAACACGGTTGGTGGGAACTGGACACCGAGGAAAACTGTGTAATCGTCTGCTATCCCCCTAGAACATTTGAATTCAACACGGGGAGCCGGGAAGCGGACTGTTGTCTCCTCAGCGCACAGGATCAGCGTACATCTTACGGAAGGGAAATCCTCGAAAGGACAGACTGGGAAGTAGGCAAAGGATATGATTTAGTCGATGGCGTGTATCAATGGTGCAAATTCACTGTCGGCGAAGAAGGAGATCACAATGCGATTTCTTTTAGAAACAACTATGATTACTATAAAATAGAGATCAAGACCGATGGTGCCGGCACGATTATTGAGGTTACAGAAGTTGAATAACATACAACATGAAACTCCCGAGGATGCAAATAGCTCCTCGGGAGTTTTTTAGCTGGTTTTGCAAACCGGGTTAAACGCGAATCCTGTTACTTAATAACCTCTCCTACCGGAACATACGGCTCATCGAGCGCTGTTGCAACGTTCTTGTTGGTGCATTTGCCCATGTAGTAGTTCAGACCTGTTGCCACAGTGCCACTCTCTCTTACAGCCTGCTCGAGTCCCTTGCCTGCGATAAGAAGTCCGTAACGGAGTGTTGCGTTGGTAAGTGCGATGGTACTTGTCCTTGGAACTGCACCCGGCATATTGCCTACGCAGTAATGAACGATGCCCTCATCGATAAATACAGGGTCGTCGTGGTAGGTCACGTGTGAAGTCTCGCAGCATCCGCCCTGGTCGATCGCAACGTCAACGATAACAGCGCCCTTCTTCATGGTCTTAAGATGCTCTCTTCTTACCAGCTTCGGTGTGCGTGCGCCCGGAACGAGGACTGTGCCGATTACGAGGTCTGCCTTAGCAAGGCTTCTTGCTACGTTCTTCTCTGAGCAGTAAAGCGTTGTAACGCCGGTTCCGAAAATGTCATCCAGGTACTGGAGTCTGTTCAGGTTGATGTCGAGGATCGTTACCTGTGCGCCCATGCCAATTGCTGCCTTGGCTGCGTATGTGCCTGCGATTCCGCCGCCGACGATGACTACTTCACCACGCTCAACTCCCGGTACGCCGCCGAGGAGGATTCCGCGTCCGCCATAAGCTGCCTCGATGTATTTTGCACCCTCCTGAATAGCCAGGCGGCCTGCGATCTCTGACATCGGGCGAAGGCACGGAAGCATGCCGTTGTCAACCATTGTCTCGTATGCGACTGCGTTAACTTTGTGGTCTCTGAGCGCCTCGGCCTGCGGTCTGTCATTTGCAAGATGCAAATATGTATAAAGGATCAGGCCCGGCTTTAAGAATTCGTACTCTTCCGGCATCGGTTCCTTGACCTTGACCATCATATCGACCTTCTCGTAAACCTCCTGCATTGTAGGAAGTACCTGGGCTCCGGCCTCGATATATTCGCAATCAGGGAATCCGGCGCCCTCTCCCGCGCCAGCCTCAACGTATACGGTATGACCCGCCGCAACGTACGCCGCTGCATTATCCGGTGTAATGCCGACTCTGTACTCGTGTTGCTTACGTTCCCTGACTGTTCCAATGTTCATAATGATACCTCTCTTTATATATTTTCCGCATCTTAGCGGTATTTGCATTTATTCTGATGCATTATACATTCTACAGCATTTCATGGCAAATATTATTTGAAAAATGTTTGAAATATTTGTGTTTGATGGTGGCGGCAGGTGGGCGTCCTTGCCACCACGGCCGTCGGCTGTTAAGGAATCATGAGACATGCTACAAGCCACAAGGCGTGCAGCAAGGACGCACCAAGTGCGTCCTTGCCACCACGGCCGTCGGCCTATGAAAAAGGGTACACACGAGAACTGTCGAATTAATTCTACTGTTCTCGTGTGTACCCTTTTTCGCACGCCTTGTGGCTTCGTGCGGCTGACAGGACTTGAACCTGCACGGTCTCCCACTAGATCCTAAGTCTAGCGCGTCTGCCAATTTCGCCACAGCCGCAGATGCGCTAAATGGTATCACAGCGGCCTCGTTATGTCAAACCGCGTTTCGGTTTGCCGGACATCCATTTTGGACCGTTCAGTTTGCCAAGTTTACGATTTTATCAGCTTTGCAGGGCTTGCTTGGCAAACTTTATTCCATTCAAATGCTCCCGGCACCGCATTTTGGAGGGGATGAGCCGGCTTTTTTTGCCAAAATCCCGAAAAAACGCCCTTTTTTAAGCTTTATGGCGCTCCGAATGCTGTGACAGGCGCGAACAGACGGCGCCGAGTTTGCCAAGTTTACGATTTTATCGGGTTTGCAGGGCCTGCTTGGCAAACTGCGCCGCGGAAGAAGGCGACTTAGCGATGCGAGAAGGCAACCGGACCGCGAAAAGCGGCGCCCGAAGGCCCCCGCGGCAAAAGCGGCGCATAAAAAAACAGGATCACCTATTAGAGGGGGTGGTGATCCTGTCCTTCCGGCTTTTGCCGGTAAACATAACTTTTACTTGCGTATCAGTTAATATCTTATTTGTGGTCTACCTCGTACATATGATCGATGAGGCAAAGGAGCTTGTCTGAGTAGCCGATCTCGTTGTCATACCAGGCAACTACCTTTACGAATGTGTCGGTAAGAGCGATACCTGCTGCTGCATCGAAGATAGATGTGCGCTCGTCGCCGAGGAAGTCTGATGAAACTACTGCTTCTTCGGTGTATCCTAAGATGCCCTTGAGTTCGCCTTCGCTTGCCTTCTTCATAGCCGCGCAGATCTCCTCATACTTAGCCGGCTTAGCCAGGTTAACTGTAAGGTCTACTACAGAAACGTCCAGTGTAGGAACACGCATGGACATGCCGGTCAATTTGCCGTTAAGAGCAGGGATGACCTTGCCAACAGCCTTAGCTGCGCCGGTTGATGAAGGAATGATGTTGCCGGAAGCTGCACGGCCGCCGCGCCAATCCTTCTGTGAAGGTCCGTCAACGGTCTTCTGAGTAGCTGTTGTTGAGTGAACTGTTGTCATAAGACCATCGGTGATTCCGAAATTGTCATTAAGAACCTTAGCGATAGGAGCTAAGCAGTTAGTTGTGCATGATGCGTTTGATACGAAATTCATATCAGAAGTGTACTGGTCAAGGTTTACGCCGCAAACGAACATCGGTGTGTCATCCTTTGAAGGAGCTGACATGATGACCTTCTTAGCGCCTGCCTTAAGATGAGCTTCAGCCTTTTCTTTGGTAAGGAAGAGGCCTGTTGACTCTACGATGTACTCTGCGCCAACTTCTGCCCATGGGATATTTGCAGGATCCTTCTCAGCAAATACAGGGATCTCCTGACCGTTAACAATGATAGAATGATCTGTTGAAGAAATTTCGCCCTTGAATGTGCCATGCATTGTGTCGTACTTAAGCATGTATGCAAGGTAATCAGGGGTACATAAATCGTTGATACCTACTACTTCGATCTCGTCATGATCGTCAGATACACGGAAAACCATACGGCCGATACGACCGAATCCGTTGATACCTACTTTAATACTCATATTGTCGTCCTCTCTTCTCTATAAAGATTTTCGGCTAGATTATATATGCTTGAGCGCGTTATATCAAGTTAAATTATTAACAAAGCGAATTGGATTCTGTGCGGATTTTTGTACAAAGTGACAGTGGGCCGGAGAGACAATGATTTTTCACATTTTTTTCGCTTTATTAATTTTATTACCTATGTTACAATCGCCCTTGGCAAATCCGCGAGCGGTGGAGTTTTTTTGATACACAGAAATGCTTCACGCCGCTATACAAGAAAGGGATCATATATTATGGACGAAGAAATCAAGAATGTTGCCGAAGACGTCAAAGACGTTGCGGTTGATGCAGCAGAAGACGTGGCTGATGTAGCCAAAGACGTCAAAGATGTTGTCGCCCACGCTGCTGAGGATGTAGGTGATGCAGCCGGCAACGTTGTGGAGGCTGTCGAGAACAAGGCCGGCGATATCAAGGAAGCTGTTGAAGACAAATTTGAGGATATCAAAGAAGCTGTTGAAGACAAAGTAGAAGAAGTCAAGGCTCAGGTTACAGCTAAAAAAACTCCTGAGATCAAGATGAAGAAAAACGGTCTTAACGCCACAAGCCTTATCACCATCATCGTTTGCGCAGTCATCGTACTTGCATGCGTAGCTTTCTGCGGCTGGAAACTCGGCTGGTTCCATGTTCCTGCCAAGAACGTTTACACACTGGAAGATTACTCTAAGATCGAAGTTCTCAAATCTGACGTAGAAGTAACTGACGAAGACGTTGACTCTTACATTAATGGACTTATCAACGCAGCAACTACGACCGAGACCATTACCGAGGGCGTTGTTGAGGACGGCGACAAGCTGAATATCGACTACAAGGGCGTTTACGCTGACAACCTGAAGGCATTTGACGGCGGTACAGCTACCGGCCAGTCGCTTACCATCGGTTCAGGCACATTCATCCCCGGCTTTGAAGACGGCCTTATCGGATGCAGCATCGGCGACACGGTTGACCTTCCGCTTACTTTCCCGGATGAATACGAGAATAACCCTGATCTTGCAGGCGTTGACGTTATCTTCACTGTTACGATCAACAGCAAGTCAGTTACCAACACTCCTGAGCTCAATGATGAATTTGCGGCAAATTACGCAGCTGAGAATCTTCCGGACGAGAACATCGCTACAGTCGATGAGCTGAAGGAATATGTTCGCCGGATGTACTACGATACAGCTCTTGAGAATGCGCTTCTCAACGCTCTTCGCGACAATCTTGAAGTTAAGTCATATGATGAAGAGATCGAAGCGAACCTGAAGAGATATGCTGAGGATTCTCTTATTTACTACTCACAGATGTACGGCATAGATCTTGACACACTTGCATCCTACTACGGCTACGATACAGCCGAGGAATATAGCATAGACCAGGCCCATACCAACATGGATCTGGCCATGATCTTCGAGAAGATCTGCCAGGACAAGGGCATTACATCAACACCTGAAGAAGTCGATGCAGCTATGCAGGAATACATCGAAGCAAATGGCTACGGTTCAATGTCACTTGAGGAATTCAAAGAGACCTCCGGTGAGACCTGGTGCTACCTGTACGAGAATCTCGAGTACAAGTATGACAAGGTTATCGATGCGATCAAAGGCAACGCAGTATTCGTTGACGCAAAGGCTGAATAACGCGAAATCATGAATTGCAAAACGCCCTCGAGGGGAAACCTTTGAGGGCGTTGTTTTATCTCGAAATAATGTGTGGCTTTGGGAGGGAAATCGTGCCGATGTTTGGCACCTCTGTTTTAAAGGCCTTGCATCTTTATTTGTAGAGCGAAACTCTATAGAGCCGCCCAGCTCCATATCACCTATGCTTTTCTACAATTCCACCCTTGCTCTCAGCGCCTGCAAATTCTGCCGCATCAGATCCGCGTACGAGACGCCTGCGTCGATCTCAGCCTGCGTTACGTTGTGGCAGGAATGGAACAGCACAGCATGCGCGCCGGTCGCTTCTGCGATCGCGTTTGCCACCTGCACATTTGAAAATTCTATGTAATACACCTTCAGCGTGTGAAGCTCAGATGCCTTATTTATCAGGAAAGACATGGTCTTAGCGCTCGGCTCGGAGCCTGCGTAGCAGCCTGGAAATGCCGCGTAATACTCTACGCCATACTCCCTTGCGAAATACAGGAACGGGAACCTATCGCCGAAAATAAGCGGTTCTTTATTGTCCTTGAAAAATTCCTCGAACCCCTCATGGATCTCGCCGATTTCGGCGATATAGGTCTCAGAATTGGCATTAAATGCATCGATCAAGGTGTCGTCATCAAGCATTTCACAGATTTTATCGGATATGACCTCAATCATCTTCATCGCATTTGCCGGAGACGTCCAGATGTGCTCGTCGTATTCAGCCTCTTCTTCGTGCTCATGTCCGCCGCGCTCTTCCTGCATTCCTTCCGCAGTTTCCTCTTCGAGGAGCTCGATGTAATCCATCATTATCAGAGTCTCCGGTCGTTTATCCATCGCCCCAAGAAGCTCCTCGATCCAGGTGTCGTTCTCGCCGCCGATGTAAATGAAGAGATCAGCTTTGGAAATTGTGATCATGTCCTGAGGCGTTGGTTCAAAAGAATGGCTCTCCGTTCCGGGTTTTAGGAGCTGAATGACCTCGCATTCGTCGCCGCAGACGTTTTGGGCAAAATCATAGAGCGGAAAGATGGTCGTAACGATGTTCAGAGCCTTTTTTCCATCATTTTTGATTTTTGCCGAACAGCCGCAAAGCCCATAAATACAGGAAAAACTGAGAATTACGAGCAAAAGAATTGCGATTATTTTATTGTGTTTGCGATTAAATGTACTCTTCACTGTCTTTTATCCGCTTTCTGAGGGCTGTTTTTAGTCTTTTTTCAGCGATTTTGGAGCATATATGTCGTTGCCCGAAGCCGTTTTTCCAGTCAAGTGTGATTTTACGCCATTTTGGGGCAAATTTCACTAATTTTTCGCGTTTTTGGTAAAAGTACGTCTTTAGAAGTATATTCACGCATCGCCCGTTGTTCAGATGTCTCGGATTTTATGTGTAAAATTATACTTCTTTAGACGTATAGAAAACTATTCGCAAAATTTACTACTTCTATAGAAGTATGTTCCGGCAAGGCTTGCCTTCGGAAAAAGCCGTTTTTTCAGCCGAAAATCGGTCCTTATGTAACGCGCGTAATAGTTATTAAGCAGTGGGCTCGGCCTTCGCTAATATGTGCATCAAATCACATATGAAAGAATGGAGGAATCATATGAACACAGACTTATTTTTTGACAAAATTTTGGCAGATTCATTCAGGATAGCCAGGGGAAACGCCAAAAATTGCGTTTTAGACGAGGAACGAGAGCGCGTTTTGAACGAAATTGCGGATATTTGCGAAAAGCTGTATTTAGACACTGAGGTGAAACACGCGCCCGAGTATATGAGTGGCTATGTAGTTGCGAGGGGCGACGAGCTCCGATTTTACCGCCTTAGTGTGAAGAAAAAGAAAATGTTCAGCGATTTGCTGATGATGTCGGACCTGGTATCGATAGCCGCGGAAAATGACGAAATTGTTGTGTCTATCAATGTGAACGGTTTGTACAAATCGAAATAACTCAATACAAAAAAGGCTGCCGCACTACCGCGGCAGCCCCTCAAAAAGCTTAATTACCACTTATCTACGTGAATCTTTTCCGGTTCCAGAACGGTTCTGTCCGCTGCGGGAAGCTCGCCTGCTGCCGGATATCCGAATGAGATGATCGAATGAGGAACCATGTTCTTCGGCAGGTCGAATGCCTTCTGAAGTGCCTCTACCCTGTTCATCTGCGGATATGTTCCGAGCCAGACTGTGCCGATCCCAAGCTCTCTTGCTGCAAGGATCATGTTCTGTGCTGCGATCGAGCCGTCTACGATCCAGTAATCCGGGGCGCCGCCGAATGCCGCATCCAAATCTCCTATAACCATTATTCCGAGCGCTGCGCCCCTCAATGGCTGGGCAGGACGTCCGTTATTGTCTGCCATTTTGTTAAGGATCTCTTTATCCCTCGTTACAAGGAACTGCCAGTCCCTGGCGTCCACGCACGAAGGACCTGACATTGCCGCCTTCAGGATCTTGGTAAGATCTTCGTCCGAAACAGGCTTGTCGGAGTATTCTCTCACGCTCATTCTTGAGTAAATCGCATCCAAAGTATTCATAATTATCCGCCTTTCCGATCTTTTTGAGTTTATTCTACCCCTTTTTCGACGGTTGCTGTGATGCATTTTCTGATTTATACGCTCGATATTTTACTTATTTTGTGCGCGCATTATTTTTTTCTACCATCTTTTTCGCAATTGTGCTATTCTATGGGATGATATGGGCAAATGTGCCCCAACGGAGGTTATTATGAAAGTAATTTTACAGAACGGAATGGTTCAGGAGTGCTCTTTCGAAGAGGAAATCGGAGCAGAAGCCTTTAGACATACTACTTCGCATATTCTGGCGCAGGCTGTAAAGCGCCTCTACCCAACCACCAAATGTGCTATCGGTCCGGCTATCAAGGACGGATTTTACTACGATTTTGACTTTGATTTTGACTTCACCGACGCCAACCTGGCTGAGATCGAAGCTGAAATGAAAAAGATCATAAAAGAAAACCTTAAGCTCACTCACTTCACCATGGAGCGTGCAGAAGCTCTTAAGGTCATGAGCGAGAAAGGTGAGGACTACAAGGTCCAGCTGATCAACGACCTTCCTGAGGATGCTGTTCTCAGCTTCTTCCAGCAGGGAGATTACCTTGAGCTGTGCGCAGGCCCTCACGTAACCTACACCAGCGCTATCAAAGCTTTCAAGCTCACAAGCGTTGCCGGCGCGTACTGGAGAGGCGATGAGCACAACAAGATGCTCACACGTATTTACGGCACTTCTTTCCCGCACAAGGAGCTCCTTGACGAGTACCTTGCCCGCCTTGAAGAGGCCCGCAAACGTGACCACAGACGCCTTGGCAAAGAGCTCGGCATCTTCGCTCTTATGGATGAGGGCCCGGGATTCCCGTTCTTCCTTCCGAAGGGCATGATCGTTAAGAATCTTCTTATTGATTACTGGCGCAAGATTCACACACGTGAGGGATATGTTGAGATCTCAACCCCTATTATGCTTGACAGAAAGCTTTGGGAGACCTCCGGTCACTGGGATCACTACCGCGAGAATATGTACACCACCGTTATTGACGAAGAGGATTTCGCCATCAAGCCAATGAACTGCCCTGGCGGCTTGCTCGTTTACAAGATGGAGCCTCACTCCTACCGTGATCTGCCGCTCAGGATCGGCGAGCTCGGACTGGTTCACCGTCACGAGAAATCCGGTCAGCTGCACGGTCTTATGCGTGTAAGATGCTTCACCCAGGACGATGCTCATATTTTCACGACTCCTGAGCAGATCCCTTATGAGATCAAGGGTGTTGTTCGTCTTATCGACGAAGTTTACAAGAAATTCGGTTTCAAATACCACGTTGAGCTTTCTACCCGTCCGGACGATTCAATGGGTTCTGACGAGGACTGGGAGATGGCTACAAACGGCCTTAAGGCAGCTCTTGATGGCCTCGGAATAGCTTACGTTATCAACGAAGGCGACGGCGCGTTCTACGGCCCGAAGATCGACTTCCATCTGGAGGATTCCATCGGACGTACATGGCAGTGCGGTACCATCCAGCTCGACTTCCAGCTTCCGCAGCGTTTTGAGACTGAATACATCGGACAGGACGGCCAGGCTCACAGGCCTATCATGATCCACCGCGTATGCTTCGGCTCTATTGAGAGATTTATCGGTATCCTGATCGAGCATTTTGCCGGCAAGTTCCCGTTCTGGCTCGCTCCTGTACAGCTCAAGATCCTTCCGATCTCCGAGAAGTACACAGCTTATGCAGAGCATGTTCAGATCGACCTCAAGAAGTACGGCTTCCGTACCGAAGTTGACGAGCGTTCCGAGAAGATCGGCTACAAGATCCGTGAAGCCCGCAACGAGCGTGTTCCTTACATCCTGGTTGTCGGCGAGAAGGAGGAAGAGGCCGGAACTGTATCTGTTCGCCGCCGTGACGACGGTGAGAATCAGGACCTCGGCTCCATGAGCATCGAGCAGCTCATCTCCATCCTGGACAAGGAAGAAAAAGCCTGAATTTAAACAACAACTGGCGGCAGCTTGGTCTGCCGCCGCTTTTATTTAAGGAGGATATTTATGAAGAAAATTATTTCCGGAATCTGTGCAGGAATCCTCATCTCCTTAGGTGGAGCAATATTCCTGTCCTGCGAAAACAGGATCGTCGGTGCTTTCCTTTTCGGCATCGCGCTTCTGTGCATCTGCTTCCTTGGCTACGCCCTGTATACAGGCAGGATCTGCTACATCCCGGAGAATCCGACCAAGGATTCTTTCGCAACTACTTTTCTGGGACTTTTGGGCAACCTGATCGGGACCGTCGTATGCGGACTTGCACTCAGATTTGCGGTTCCTAAGATCGGTGAAGCTGCCGAGACGCTGTGCTCCGGCAAATTCTCCCAGACCTTCCCGCAGACGCTGATCCGCGGTATCTTCTGCGGCATCATCATTTATCTGGCAGTCGAAGTATTCAAAAAGCATGACAAGAACGTCATCGCGATCATCTTCGGCATCCCGTGCTTCATTCTGAGCGGTTTTGAGCACTCTATCGCCGATATGTTCTACTTCGCAGCCGGCAATTTCTATACGCTCCGGGCGCTCGGATTTATCGGAACCGTTGTCCTTGGCAACACCATCGGCGGCATGCTTCTTCCGGTACTTGGTATGGCGATGAAGCCGAAAAAAAATTAATATCTAGGCTGATTGGGCCTTGGTTCTTTTTGAGCCAAGGCCCTTTTTATGCCGTGCATATTATTCATTAATTCTGCATATTCTATGCCTTTTATGCGTGAGCTTTTCCCTCGTGCCCGTCTGGTGTGAATGAACTTCCATTTTCTTACATTTTTTTCAACGTTTTAGTCTGGCGGGGCTTTCGGCATACTTGAAATCGCCATTTTTGCGCTGTTTCCTATAGCGCAAAGCCCGTCTAAGCCTTGCATAACTATGCAATGTTGAAAAAATAAGCGAAAAATGGAAATCCATTCAACAAACAGCGTCCTGCCGAGTGGCCTTTTCTCAAGATGGCTCTCGGCAGGCAATTTTTGCGCTGCTCGAGCAAATCAGCAGGCGAAAAAAACAGAAAAAACCGAAAAGAGAAAAATTCTACGAAAAAAGAGGCTTTGTAGACCTGCCGTCTCTCCGAAAATTCGGCAGGTTTGATGAGGTCATTCGTGAGCGAACACGAAGATGGGGTATATTGTTGTATTTGCAAATAAATACCGCTTTAGATTGGGACTTTGTTAAGTATTATACAAACCTGCCGAAAAACCCGGAGAGACGGCAGGCCCGGAAACGCATTAAAATGGCGGGATTTTTCTCTTTTGGGAAAATAGGCGAAAAAAAGGGCTGTGAAGTGATCTTCACAGCCCTTTAAATCAATCTTCAGAAATTATTTAATAACGATCTTAGCTTCCGGAGCGTTCTTCTGTACGCTTGCAACGCCGTTCTGGCAGCTCTTTAAGGTCTTGTAGCCCTCGCCGGTAGCGATGATCTGGCCGTTAGTAGCTTTCAGGCGGAAACGGAACTCGCCTGCCTTGTCTGCGTAGATCTCGAACTTCGGGCATTTTGCAGGCTCGAAGCCTTCTACTGTCTGGTTCTCGATTGCTGCGATAGGAGCATTCTTCTGAACACTTGCGATACCAACCTTGCAGGTCTTCTCTGACTTGTAAACCTGTGATGTTGCGATTGTCTGACCATTGCTTGCAACGAGATTGAATTTAACGCCGCCATTCTTGGTTGCTGATACTTCAAATTTACCCATTTTACTCATTCTCCTCCTGTATTGTGGTAGGTTTATTACCGATTCATAAGCACATATTACCACATGTAATACGTAATACAAATATAAAAATGCCAATTTTCGGCAAAAATCTTTAATTTGTCACGCTATCACTTCGTCAGATTGCCGAAAATGCCCCTTACAAGCGAGGAAGCGCCCGAACGCATCACTGAGCTGAGCGCGTTGGTCGCGGCCCGTTTTCCTATGGTTGCGGCGCTCGAGATCTTACCTGTGCCGGTGATGCTGTTGACGATATTCGTGCTGACTGACCTTGCGACTGAAGAAGCGGCGTTGGTCGCGGCGCGCTGAGCCGTCTTGGAAGCCGCGCTTTGCGTCTTCTTGGTCGTCTTGTTCTTGATCGCAGGAAGTCTTTCTTCCGAAGCTCCTTCGGTGACCGCCGGCAAAGTATTATTTCCTTCTGCAGCGGCTGCCTTTCTGGCCTTGATCTGCTCTGCCAGAAGCTCGGTCTGAGTCTTGGCACCGGTAGATGTTCCCGCGACTGCCTCCTGCTGCTTTCCGGCAAGCTGCTCCTTGATGGCCTCTATTTCCTCAGGGGTCGCCAGTGCCTCTTCAGGGATCGGATTACCGTCAGAGTCATACGGGATATCATTGATCCTGTATGCAGGGATCTTCTTCTGGATCACAGGTGCATCTGTCTCATCTGATTCTGTGGTCTCCGGCTCGGCATCACCTGCTGCCTCAGCCGGGTCAAGTTTGCCGGCTGCTTCCATTATTATTTCATACGCCGAGCGTCTGTCGACCTCATCGCGATATTTAAGTTCGAATTCTGATGTCAGAATGACCTGGTTCACGCGGTTCTCGTCCGCTGCGCCCATAAGGCTCTGCGGCGGAAGTATCCTGGCTTTTTCAACGATGGACGGGATTCCCTTCTCATCAAGGAAGCTTACGAGCGCCTCGCCTGTTCCGATCTCAAGAAGTGCTTCCCTCGTATCGAATGCGGGATTGACCCTGAAGCCCTCACATGCGGCCTTTACGCCCTCAAGTTCCTTCGGCGTGTATGCGCGCAGGCCGTGCTGGATCCTGTTTGACAGCTGTCCGAGCACATCGCCCGGGATATCCGAAGGGTTCTGCGTTACGAAAAATACGCCTACTCCCTTTGATCTGATCAGCTTGATGACCTGGAATATCTTCTGATGAAGAGCCTTCGGCGTATCGTCGAACAGGCAGTGAGCCTCATCGAAGAAGAATACCATGCGCGGCTTGTCAAGGTCGCCGACCTCAGGAAGCCTCTCGTAAAGCTCGGTAAGGAGCCACAGAAGGAATGTGGCGTATGTTGTCGGGCTCTGGAAAAGCTTTGCACTGTAAAGAATATTGATCAGTCCGCGGCCCGAAGCGTCCGTACGGATCCAGTCCTTGATATCCAGGTCCGGCTCGCCGAACATGCCAAGTCCGCCTTCCTGCTCGAATTTGAGGAGCGCTCTCTGGATCGCGCCTACGCTCGCGGTCGATACGTTGCCGTACATAGTAGTGAATTCTTCACGGTTGTCGCCGACGTATTTGAGCATTGCGCGCAGGTCCTTCATGTCGATAAGCAGAAGCCCCTGCTCGTCGGCAACTTTAAAAACGATATTGAGAACGCCTTCCTGTACATCTGTCAGGTTAAGAAGCCGTGCAAGAAGCATCGGTCCGAGGCCCGATACCGTTACGCGCAAAGGGTGTCCTTTTTCTCCGAAAATATCCCAGAAAACCGTCGGATATGACTTGTACTGCCAGCCCTCGATGCCGAACTTCTTGATGCGTCCCTGCATGTCTTCGCTGTCTTCTCCCGCAACGCACATGCCGGTCAGATCGCCCTTGACATCGCTGAAAAATACGGGCACTCCCATATCGGAAAATGACTCCGCAATGACCTTCAGTGTGATCGTTTTGCCTGTGCCGGTCGCGCCTGCTATAAGGCCATGTCTGTTGGCCATGCCCGGCAACAGATACAGCTCTTTACTGCCGGCTTTCGCTACCCAGATTTTTCCGTCTTTTATCATATTTGTTCATCCTTCCTATGACAAAGGACGCGCATCAGCGATGTGCGTCCTTCTGTTTCGGTCATAATATGCTCTTAAAACGCTCCATAGCTTCCTTCGTCAGCTCGTTGGTCGAGAATGCTGTCAGGCGGAAGAAGCCTTCTCCGTTCGCGCCGAATCCGGCGCCCGGAGTTCCGACAACGCCTGCATTTTCAAGCAGGAAATCGAAGAATTCCCAGGATGACATGCCGTTCGGACATTTCATCCAGATGTACGGGGAATTTTTGCCGCCCGTGTACCAGATCCCCAGCTCATCAAATGCCGCTGTGATGATGCGCGCGTTCTGACGGTAATAATCGATATTTTCACGCACCTGGCGCTGTCCTTCTTCGGTAAATACCGCCTCTGCGCCGCGCTGGATGATGTAAGATGTTCCGTTGAACTTGGTCGTCTGGCGGCGGACCCACATCTTGTTAAGCGCGCCCAGTCCGTAAGGAACTACGGTGTAGCCGCAGCGTGTTCCGGTAAAGCCCGCGGTCTTGGAAAGCGAGCAGAACTCGATCGCGCATTCCTTAGCGCCCGGGATCTCGAAAATGCTGCGCGGAAGGCCTTCCTCCCATGAAGCATCGCCGTTATCCGTTACGAAGAATTCGTACGCTGAATCGAAGAGGATCACTGCGCCGTTGGCCCTTGCCCAGTCGACCCATGTCTTAAGCTGCGCGCGGCTGTAAACCGCGCCTGTCGGATTATTCGGAGAACACATATATACAATGTCTATGTTCTCGCCTTCTGCCAGCGAACCTTCGCGGATGTCTTCAGGCATCGGGAGGAATCCGTTGGCTTCATTTGCCTCAAAATAAACGATCTTGCGGCCGTTCATGATGTTGGTATCAACATATACCGGATAAACCGGGTCAGGAACTGCTACGATATTGTCCGGACTGAAAAGATCTGTGATATTGCCGACATCACTCTTGGCTCCGTCCGAGATAAAGATCTCTCCGAGCTCAAGCTCCGCGCCGATCGCAGCGTAATATTTCTGTATCTTCTCGCGCAGGAAATCGTATCCCTGCTCAGGGCCGTATCCGCGAAAAGTTTCGGCTGCGCCCATTTCATCAGAAGCCTTCTTGAGCGCGTCCGTAACTGCCGGAACCAGAGGACGCGTAACGTCGCCGATTCCCATTTTGATTATCTTCTTCTCAGGATGCGCCTCTGTAAAAGCCGCAACCCTGTGAGCGATTTCCGTGAACAGGTAGCTCTCGTTCAGGTTCTTGTAATTCTCGTTG
>JAZQNN010000040.1:0-20549 GCA_045627365.1 Lachnospiraceae bacterium | reverse complement strand
AAAGGAGGTAATAACTGATGGAGAATCTCTTAAAAGTAGAAAACATCAACGTTTATTACGGCCCGATCCATGCAATAAAAGATATTTCGTTTGATGTCAACGAGGGCGAGATCGTAACGCTTATCGGCGCAAACGGCGCCGGCAAGAGCACCACGCTTAAGACCATTTCCGGCCTTATGAAGCAGAAAAGCGGAACGATCACATTCGAAGGCAACGATCTTTTGCACATCGCTCCGCACAAAATAGTTGAGCGCGGCTTGATCCAGGTGCCGGAAGGAAGAAGGATCTTCCTCAACATGACGGTTATGGAGAACCTGGAAATGGGCGCATTCACCCAGAAGAAGATCGATGAGGAGACTCTTGAGAAAGTTTATACAAGTTTCCCGAGACTGAAGGAACGTTACAAACAGATAGCAGGAACCCTTTCAGGCGGAGAACAGCAGATGCTGGCAATGGGCAGAGCCCTCATGAGCAATCCGAAGCTTCTTATGCTGGATGAGCCGTCGATGGGACTGGCTCCTATACTGGTTGACGAGATATTTGATATCATCAAGAAACTGAACCAGCGCGGGATCACTATTCTTCTTGTTGAACAGAATGCGAGAATGGCGCTTTCAGTAGCAGACAGAGCTTATGTTCTTGAAACAGGAAGGATCAAATTCTCCGGAACAGGCGCAGAGCTTGCTGCTTCAGACGAGATCAAAAAAGCGTACCTCGGAGGCTGATGATGGCGTCATTTATGTTACTCAGTGGCGCTATAGGCGTGTGGTTTAATGAAGTTTTCGCGGATTTCGATCTGGCGATATTCAGCTTCTTCGGAAGCATCCAGAGCGATTTCCTGAATGTTCTGGCCAAAATTGCCACCGCAATGGGATCAACTCCTTATGTAGTGGGAATCGGCGTTATAGGCCTGGTCATGATCTTCATAAAAAGAACGAGAAAGCTTGGCGTCGCTATCTGCATGGCTGTAGGGCTCGGAACGATCTTCACCAATTTCATATTGAAACC
This sequence comes from Lachnospiraceae bacterium, assembly GCA_045627365.1. Lineage (GTDB taxonomy): Bacteria > Bacillota > Clostridia > Lachnospirales > Lachnospiraceae > RGIG5612. Next base: position 19,541 of record JAZQNN010000040.1, on the reverse strand, counting down.
TCTCGCTTTGAGAGTACGTCCTTACAACATACTCCAGGGCAACCCTGATTTCTGGAAATGGTACGTATCGGCAGGTATGCTGTGCGAGAGCGATTATTCGTTCCCATCCGGCCATACAACGGGCGCATTCGATCTGGCGAGCGTACTGTTTATAGCGCATATCAGGTCTGAAAAGAAAGGAGCGAAGGCGATCTGCTGGGTGTTCCTGCTGGCCGGACTGTTTACGGGCTGCTCCAGAATTTACTGGATGGTACATTATCCGACCGACGTGATCGGCGGCATGCTGTGCGGATCACTCGCAGGCGTAATAGGCTATGTCTCGGCGTACACGATTCTGTATAAAGTGGCAGACTGGATACTTGAAAAGCTTATCCCGCTCAAGATATTCACAAACCAGACCGGAGAACGAAGATATCCGCTTCCTGTATCGGTGCTGACGTTTGCCGCGGCATGGGTCGTCTGCCTGGCAATAGGTATATACGACGGCATCCCTTCGAACAATCCGCGCTGCGCATACAGCGGAGAATATAATTGCCAGAATGTGATAGATGAAGATTATCCGGCTATTGACGGAGAAAATTATTGCGAGATCCATTATAAACAATTAACATCAGACGACGCTGCACCATTGCTTGAAGGAGCACAATAGGGCGTCTCACGAATAGGAGGAAAGAAAATGGCAGCAAAGAAAGATGAACTCAGAGATAAGTTATTTTACAAGTCTGAAAACGGCTATGACAAACTTACCGCAGCTGAAGAGAAGAAGATGAATAAATACTGCGAGGACTACAAGAAGTTCCTCGATAACGGCAAGACCGAGCGCCTGTGCGTAAATTACTGCATCAAGCTGGCCCAGGAGCGCGGATTTGTTGAATACAAGGCAGGCATGAAGCTCAAAGCCGGAGACAAGGTTTATTACAACAACCGCGGCAAAGCGATCATGCTCGCAGTTATCGGCACAGAATCACTTGAGAAGGGCCTTAACATCACCGCTGCACACACTGATGCGCCGCGTCTTGACCTCAAGCCTCTTCCTATTTATGAAGATGCCGAGATCGCTTATTTCAAGACACATCATTACGGCGGAATCAAGAAGTATCAGTGGGTCGCACTTCCTCTTGAAATCCACGGAGTAGCTGTTCTTGCGGACGGCAGCAGCGTAGAGATCCACATCGGCGACAATGACAAGGATCCGCAGTTCATTATCGAGGATATCCTGCCGCATCTGGGACAGATCCAGGCCAAGAAGAGCGTTAATGAAGCTATTCCTTCAGAGACTCTTAATGTTGTACTCGGCAGTCGTCCTATCGGTGACAGCAAGGGGGCTGAGCGTGTTAAATACGGCATCCTGAAGATCATGAACGAGAAGTACGGCATAACTGAGGAAGACCTGATCTCAGCAGAGCTTGAGGTCGTTCCGGCCGGCAAAGCAAGAGATATCGGATTCGACAGAAGCCTTATCGCAGCATACGGACACGACGACAGAGTTTGCGCATATGCAGAGCTTGCAGGACTTTTCGATGCCAAGAACCTCAAGAAGACCGGTGTCTGCATCTTTGCTGACAAGGAAGAGATCGGAAGCGTCGGCGTATCAGGCATGATCTCACAGGCATTTGAATGGTTCATCGGCGATCTGTGCAAGGGACAGGGCGTTGACCTGCGCGACTGCTTCGCTAACTCATTCTGCGTAAGCGCAGACGTTACCGCAGCATATGATCCGAACTTTGCTGAGTGTTTCGAAGTTCGCAATGATTCCAAGATCAACCACGGCGTATCTTTCTGCAAGTATACAGGCCATGGCGGCAAATCAGGCGCTTCAGACGCAAGCGCAGAAGTTGTCGGCAAGCTCAGAAAGCTTATGAACGACGAGGGCGTTATCTGGCAGATGAGCCAGATGGGCAAGAACGATTTAGGCGGCGGCGGAACAGTTGCACTCGACCTGGCAAACCGCAATATCGACACGATCGATGCCGGCGTACCTGTTCTTTCAATGCATGCACCTTATGAAACCGTTGCCAAACTTGACTGCTACATGACATATAAGTGCATGAAGACAGTATTTGAGAAAGCATGAGCAAAGGGTTGATTATGAAGAAGTATTACGCAGGCGTAGATATCGGCGGCACCAGTATCAAGATAGGACTTTTCACGGACGGCACTATGGGCGAGGACCCCTTTGCCGCACAGAAGTCAGTTCCGACAAGGACAGCCAACAAAGGCGAGGCGATCCTGGGGGATATCATTGAGGCGATCGAATCATTAATGAACGAAAAAGGCGACGGAGTACTGGCAGGTGTTGGTCTGGCGGTTCCGGGCGCCGTAATGCAGGACAGACTGGCAGCACCCTGCGTCAACCTGGACGGCTGGGGAGGATTCGACGCAGCTGAGAAATTCTTAAGCCTTGCGAAAGGTTCAAAGTATATCACCGCGAATACTTGTGTAAAGGTACTTAATGATGCCAATGCAGCAGCGCTTGGCGAGGACTGGAAAGGCGGCGGAGAAGGCTGCAGGAGTTCGGTTTTCGTAACTTTGGGAACCGGTGTCGGCGGAGGAATCGTACTTGACGGCAAACTTCTCATTGGTGCGCACGGAAGCGGCGGAGAGATCGGTCATATGAAGCTCGATCCATACGAGGAAGGTATATGCGGCTGCGGAGGACATGGATGCTCTGAGTATTATGCTTCTGCTACCGGAATAGTAAGAACCGCCGTAAAAATAGTTGCGGAAAGCACTGAAGAGGAGAAGAAAGCCTCAAAGCTTGCCGCACTGCCCGAGATCACGTCCAAGGATGTGATGACACTGGCACAGGAAGGAGACGCTCTGGCTATTAAGGCCGCTGAAACGTTCGGCAAATGGCTCGGCACACTGCTGGCCAATCTGTCGTGCACGGTGGATCCTGAAGTGTATGTCATCGGCGGAGGCGTGTCCTATGCCGGTCAGTACATAATCGATCTTGTTCAGCCGAATTTCGAGGAGAAAGCATTCCCTCCGACAAAAGGCTGTAACATCCGTCTGGCAACGCTCGGAAGCGATGCCGGAATGTACGGTGCAGCAAGATTTGTAATGTAATTTTTAAACTATATAAATTAAAGGCCACCGCATCGGTGGCCTTTTTTATATTTCCTGTATCTCGGCAATTTCCTCTTCTTCGGCTTCTTTCCTGCGTTCCTTCCGCAGCTGGATGAGCAGCTTTATATATGCGCTCATATAAACCACAAAAGCCAACACCATAAACGCTCCGGTTATCAGAACGATGATGATTTCTGCCCGGGAGGATACTTCCGGAAGAACGATAAAAGCCAGAAGCGCGGCGTACAGCACGACCGTGCATATTTTGCCGGCCCAGATCGCTCCGCCTATATTCTTATCGTTAAGGAAGAGATACCCGCTGAATGCCAAAGAGACGAGCTCTTTAACGGCGAAGATTATTATCAGCCAGGTGACTTTTCTGTATCTGACAACGACGCAGAAAAGCATTGCGAATTCGATCGCTTTGTCGGCAACGGGGTCGAGAATCTTTCCAAGGTCAGTGACCTGGCCCGTCTTGCGGGCAACGATCCCGTCAAACACATCGGTGACAGCCGATGCCGCTACGATGGCGATCGACCAGATGTGCCCCTTGATAGACTGCGCATTAAGATAGACAACACAAAAAGCAGGAACCAGAAGGATCCTGAAATAGGTCATGATATTGGGAATCGTGAGAATGTCTTTCTTAGAAAAATGCATAAAAAGAGTATATTTCCACCTTAAAAAAAAGTCAACTGAAGTGATAGTCATTTTGCACAAAAAGTTTTGAATCTAAAGGGAATAATTTGTTTTTTTGTTGACAAGCAAAGGCATATAAGGTATAAATAACCCGACAATTCTTTCGGACAACTTAATAAAGAAAGACATATCATTTTGGGAGGTTATTATGAACAAAGTTGAATTAGTAGCAGAAATGGCCAAGAAAGCAGGCCTTAGCCAGAAGGACGCAGCAGCAGCTCTTAAGGCTTTTACCGAGACCGTAGTTGATGAACTTAAGAATGGCGGCAAGGTTCAGCTCGTTGGATTTGGTACATTTGAAGTTGGCAAGAGAGCAGCTCGTATGGGCCGCAACCCTAAGACCAAGGAAGCTATGGAAATTAAGGGATCCAATTCTCCTAAATTCAAGGCTGGCAAGTCTTTCAAGGATTCTCTCAACTAATTTATATTCTTTCTCGAGATAATAAACACCCCGCATGCATATGCGGGGTGTTTTGTCATATATGTGTAGAAATTAGATTATATATATAATATAATATGATTGAGTAAACAGATTTATCACATTTTAAGTGTATGATACTGCCATATTATTGCGGAGTAAAGCTATGAGAATAGACAAATATTTAAAGGTTTCCAGATTGATAAAACGCAGGACTGTTGCCAATGACGCAGCGGATGCGGGACGTATATGTGTAAACGGCCGCGTGGTCAAAGCTTCATATGACGTAAAGATCGGAGATATCATCGAGATAGGCTTCGGAAACAAGTCCGTAAAAGCCAAGGTAACATCCATCATGGAAAGTCCCAAGAAGGATGAAGCGGGAGATATGTACGAACTGTTATGAGACTCAGTAAAAAGCAGACCAATATTATAGTGACTTTTTTGGTCGTGGCTGTGGTAACAGTTTTTGCCGTGATCAGCGTGGCTCAGATCATCAGCGTAAGACGCAGGAATGCCCAGCTGGAAGAACGAAAGAAACGTCTCGAGGCGCTTATTACAGCCGAGCAGGAACGCTCCGAAGAGCTGAGCGAAGAGGCCATCTACATTCAGACCCAGAAATTCATTGAAGAGAAGGCCAAATCGATCGGATATGTATATCCGGATGAAATTATTTTCCGCAAGGACGAATAAAGGAAAATGGACAGAAATATAGAACAGATCGTACTCAACTTTATAAAAGACAACAACATGATCAGCAAGAGGGAGACTGTTATCGTGGGCGTCTCCGGCGGAGCAGACTCCATATGCCTTCTGACCATACTCGCGAAGCTGAGGGAAGAACTGGAATTCGATATAGTAGCCGTGCATGTGAACCATATGCTCAGGGGCGACGAGGCATTCAGGGATGAGGCCTTTGTCAAAAACTATTGCGAGCAGATAGGCGTTAAGTGCGTTGCATCAAGAACGAATGTTAAATCAATTGCGTTTATCCGGGATATGAGCATCGAAGAGGCCGGAAGAATGGCCAGGTATATTACTTTCGAGAAGGTCGCTGAGCAGCTGAGCCAGGACGGATTTTACCGGGGCGGCAAGGTCGCAGTTGCTCATCACAGCGATGACAATGCCGAGACGGTCCTTCTGAACCTTATCAGAGGCTCCGGACTGAACGGACTTGTCGGAATGAAGCCGGTAAGCGAACGCGAGAAACTGACGATAATCAGACCGTTTCTGTGCATAGACCGCGAAGACATAGAAGAGTATCTGGATGACAACGGTATTGAATATGTGACGGATTCTTCCAACATGCAGGATGATTTCGCAAGGAATAAAGTCAGACTGAACATAATGCCTGAGATGAACAAGATCAATCACAAGGCTGCCGCGCATATCCACGATACCGCAAGCATGCTCGCTGAGATACAGAAGCACATCGATATTCAGGTAAGCAACGCTTTTGAGACTCTTGCGGACGCAAGAGGAGACGCGATCGCGCTGAACGTAGAAAAGCTCAAGTTTTTAGACGGTGCCATCAGGAACGGCGTTGTATACAGAAGCATCGGTGATGTGGCAGGCTCTCTTAAGGACATAACCCACAGGAACGTTCAGGACGTGCTTGCACTGATGGACAAACAGACCGGACGAAAGGTCGAGCTCCCTTACGGACTCGTTGCTTCAAGAAGCTACAGCAACCTGATCATACGCCGGGAGACGGAAGAAGAGACATCGCAGCGCAGGGACTATGAGAGCAACGCATACCATAAAGCAATAGACAATTTTGAGACTATTACACTGGGCGCAGTTGAGAAGGAAAAGAAGGTCTACGAGACTGCCGACGGAGGGCGCATAAGCTTTGAGATCATCGAGGTCACGGACAAGAACAGACAGGCCCTGACGGCAAAAAAAGAGTACACGAAAGTATTTGACTGTGATAAAATAAAAGGTGCTTTAATATTGGGAAGACCGCAGCCCGGCGATTCGATCACATTTGCCGGAGGCACTAAGACACTGAAGAAATATTTCATAGACGAGAAGATCCCTCAGGAAGAGCGAAGGAACCTTCTTGTGCTTAAGGATATGGACAGTGTCCTTTGGGTTCTTGGGTACAGAATGGGCGAGGCTTACAAGATAACAAACAAGACCGTTAAAGCACTTAAAGTTGAAATTATCGGAGGAGACGATGAAAGATAATATAGAAGTTCTCATTCCTGAGCAGGAAGTAAGAGATCGTATCGGCGAGCTGGCAGCAGCACTTAGTGAGAAGTATGCAGGACAGGAAGTTCTGCTTCTGGGCATATTGAATGGTTCTGTATTTTACCTGACTGAGCTGGCTCAGCGCATGAGTATTCCGGTTGAGATCGATTTTATGGCGGCATCAAGCTACGGCGCAGGAACCGAGTCATCAGGAAATGTCCTTGTAACGAAGGACCTGTCAAGACCGATAGAAGGCAAGAATGTAGTAGTTGTAGAAGATATCATCGATACGGGAAATACGATGTCTGTATTGATCGAGATGCTTAAGGAACAGTCACCGGCCAGCATTGTTGTTACGGCTCTTCTGGATAAGCCGAGCAGAAGACAGGTCGAATTTGAGGCCGATTACGTAGGCTTTTCTATCCCGGACCTCTTTGTAGTAGGATGGGGACTTGATTACGATCAGAGATACAGAGATCTGCCTTTTGTCGGAATCATTACAGAATAATTATTTGGAAGGTAACTTATGGGAAAAGGAGCAAAAGGAATAATCATTTACATTGTCATCCTGGTTGCTATTTTTGCGATCGTTTATCTCATATCGGGGAACAACAGGATCGATGATGAATATACATATGCGGAATTCGTAGAGGACATGGAGCATGGCAGTGTTACGGCCATCGATATTTCTCAGAACAATGAGATACCTACAGGTTATCTCACTGTTACTTTTAAGGATACAAGCGAGAAAGTCCTTTACGTAGAGAATGTCAACACCATCACGGAGTATCTTAAGTCTAAGAACTTCACATATACGATGGACGATGTGACGAGGGCGAGCTTCTTCGCCAGCACCATACTGCCGTTGCTGTTGATGGTGGTTATTTTTCTGGTATTCTTCTCAATCATATCCGCAAGACAGGGCGGCGGCGGAAACGTTATGAATTTCGGCAAGAGCCGTGCCAAAGTAACTGATCAGAAGGACAATAAGACCACGTTCAAGGATGTAGCAGGTCTTAAGGAAGAGCGCGGAGAGCTTGAAGAAGTCGTTGATTTCCTTAAGTCACCGCAGAAATATACCAGAGTCGGCGCACGTATTCCTAAGGGCATCCTGCTTGTAGGCCCTCCGGGAACAGGTAAGACACTTCTTGCAAGAGCTGTATCAGGTGAGGCAGGAGTTCCGTTCTTCCATATTTCCGGTTCGGATTTCGTTGAGATGTTCGTAGGCGTAGGCGCATCACGTGTAAGAGATCTTTTTGCAGATGCCAAGAAGAACGCCCCATGTATGATATTCATCGATGAGATCGATGCGGTAGCAAGACGCAGGGGTTCAGGACTTGGCGGCGGTCACGACGAGAGAGAGCAGACCCTTAACCAGATACTGGTCGAGATGGACGGCTTCGGCGTTAATGAAGGCATTATCGTAATGGCTGCGACCAACCGTGTTGATATACTTGATCCGGCTATACTGCGACCGGGACGTTTTGACAGAAAAGTATTCGTCGGCAGACCTGACGTTCAGGGAAGAGAAGATATCCTGAAGGTTCATGCACGCAACAAGCCACTTGCAGATGACGTTGACCTTAAGACTACTGCAAAAACTACAGCCGGTTTCTCCGGAGCTGACCTTGAGAATCTCCTGAACGAGGCAGCGATCAATGCCGCATCCGCAGGACGTGCTTATATCAAACAGTCAGATATCGATAAGGCATTTATCAAGGTAGGCATCGGCGCCGAAAAGAAGAGCCGTGTCGTTTCCGAAAAAGAGAAGAAGATCACTGCATACCACGAGACCGGACACGCTATTTTGTTCCACGTGCTTCCTGAGGTCGGACCGGTGCATATGGTTTCCGTTATCCCTACAGGTATGGCAGGCGGATACACAATGCCGCTTCCTGAGAAGGACGAGATGTTCAACTCCAAGCAGAAGATGCTCCAGAATATCATGGTTTCATTCGGCGGACGTATTGCCGAGGAACTGGTATTCGATGATATAACGACGGGTGCAAGCCAGGATATCAAGCAGGCAACCGAGATCGCAAGGGCTATGGTAACTCAGTATGGTATGAGCGATACCCTCGGACCAATCGACTACGCGGGCTCTGACAGCGAGGAAGTCTTCATCGGCAGAGACTGGGGGCAGGCAAAGCATTACTCAGAAGCTACCGCGGCCAAGATCGACGAAGAAGTCAAGAAGATCATGGACAAGTGCTACAAGGATGCCAAGGACATTATTCTTCAGCACAGGAATGTGCTTGACGAGTGCGCCGGACTGCTGATCCGGAAAGAGAAAATCATGCGCGAGGAGTTTGAGGCACTGTTTGAAGTCAAGACTCCGGAAGAGGCACCTGCTGAGGTTTAACAAAGTTACTTTTTAAGGCGTTTGCCTTATGATAATAAAAAAGAAAGGATTACACTTATGGCAACTAAAGACGAAATTAAAGAGGCTGCTGAAGAGGTAGTTGAGACCGCTGAAGAGGCAGTTGAAAAGGTTGAGGAAGCTGCTGAAGACGTCAAAGAAGAAGTTAAAGAAGTCAAAGAGGAAGTAGAAGAGAAGGCCGAGAAGGTTAAGAAAGAAGTTACTTCCACCGGCAAGACTATCGTAAGGAAGACCGCTGAAGGCGAGACCAAGGCCACCAAGGAAGAGAAGAAGGGTAATGCTAAGGGACTTCGTATCACATCGATCATCCTTTGGGTTGTAGCTATCGCAGTTGAAGTTTTCTGCATTCTGTTGATCTCCAAGACACTGTATGTTGGTAATCTTACAGTAGCCCTGATCATAGGCATAGTTGTTGACGCAGCTCTGTGTGTTGTTGCAGCACTTCTGTGGAAGAAGTCCAACAAGATCGATCCGCCTAAGAAGAAAGGAAACGAGCTTGGTTTCTTCCTTCAGACACAGCTTGGCCTTATCATGGCAGTTATTTGCCTGCTTCCGCTTATCATTGTTCTTCTTTGCAACAAGGAAATGGACAAGAAGCTTAAGAGAATCGTTACGATCATCGCAATCGTTTGCCTTCTGATCGCTGCTGCATTCTCAATCGATTACAATCCTATCTCTCTGGAAGAGAAGGAAGCCGCAGAAGCTATTATCGACAGCGAAGTTTACTGGACTGCTTTCGGCAAGAAGTATCATACAGATTCTGAGTGCCAGGCTCTTACAAATTCAAACACCCTTTACGCAGGTGATGTTGACGAGGCTATTGAGGCCGGACGTGAATCACTGTGCGCATTCTGTGCAAGAGACCTCGAGGCAGCAGGCGTTGACGTAAGCGAGCTTAAGCTTACTGAGGAAATTGCTGAGGCAGCAGAATAAGGAGTTAAAAATGGCAGGATTAGATATTTCATCACTTTTATCAATGCTGGGCAACGACGAGATCTCGACTATCAGCCAGGCAACCAACACTGATTCTGATCAGGTATCATCTCTGATCTCATCGGCTTTGCCATCACTTCTCGGCGGCATCTCTACCGCATCCGAGACAGAATCAGGTGCTGACAGACTGACTCAGGCAATTGAGAACCTCAAGGGTGAGGACACGGATGACCTTGTATCGTTCCTTAGCAATGTTGATACAGATAAGAGCAGTGACCTTCTTGCTACTATCCTCGGAAGTTCACAGAACTCCACAGTATCATCCCTTGCTAAGTCATCAGGCGTAAGCAAAAGCTCTGCACAGAGCATTCTTTCAATGCTCGCGCCGGTACTGGTTTCAGCTGCAGCCAATAAATTACTGAATAACAATAAACCGGCGAGCTCATCCGCAAGCTCAGGAAGCCTGCTTGGAAGCCTTGTTGGTTCAATGCTTACTGACAACTCATCAAGTTCATCTTCGGGCTCATCAGACCTTTTAGGCGGCCTTGTAGGATCACTGCTTGGAGGCGGAAAGACCTCAAGTTCAAGCTCATCAAGCTCATCAGGCGGCCTCGGAGGAATCCTCTCAGCAGCTACAAGCTTGTTTGGCGATTCAGAGGCACTTGAGGCAAGCAAGAAGACTTCTTCATCATCCAAGAAGACTACTTCAACAGCTAAGAAGACATCTTCAACAGCCAAGAAGACATCTTCGACAGCTAAGAAGACCACTTCAACTGCCAAGAAGACTACGAGCAGTTCAAGTGCAGCTAAGAAGACCACGAGCTCAAGTGCTAAGTCTTCAACCACATCTTCAGGAAAGAAGATCGTAAGGAAAGACAAATAAGCAGCCATTTGTGAATCATTTATGCAGCCGCGCCGAAAAAGCGCGGCTGTTTTGCATAGGAACGATTGCAAAAGCGTGAAGTTTATGTTATAACAAACATATGTTTGCCCTGAATGAACGACATATTATCTGCATAGACCTGAAATCATTCTTCGCTTCGGTGGAGTGTGTCGAACGCGGCCTTGATCCGATGACGACAAGGCTTATTGTGGCTGACCCGACAAGGACGGAAAAGACGATCTGTCTTGCTGCGTCTCCCGGCATCAAGAAGCTGGGCGTTCCGAACAGGTGCAGGGTCTTCCAGATACCGAAAAGCATAGACTACATTATGGCACCGCCGAGGATGCAGCTATATATCGATTACAGTGCGCGGATTTATGACATATATCTGAAGTACATATCCGCCGAGGACATACATGTTTATTCCTGCGATGAAGCGTTTCTGGACGTAACGCATTACCTGAGCCTTTATAAAATGACGGTCAAGGAGCTCGCCAAGACTATCCTGAAGGACATATATGATACATTGGGACTTTATGCGACCTGTGGGATCGGAACGAACCTTTACCTGGCCAAGATCGCGCTTGATATAATGGCCAAGCATGCGGCCGATTTTATCGGAGAGCTGGATGAGGAAAGCTACAAAGAGCAGCTTTGGGATCATAAGCCGCTTACGGATTTCTGGATGATCGGCAAAGGCACTGTCGCCAGACTTGCCAGGATCGGTATCTTCACCATGCGTGATATCGCAATGTGCGATGAGAAACTGCTTTTTAAGCTCTTCGGAGTAAACGCGGAGCTTTTGATGGACCACGCCTGGGGACTGGAACCAACGAAGATTTCAGATATCAAGAATTACAAGACGAAATCCACCTCGATCTCCAACGGACAGGTACTTTCGCGCGACTACAACTGGTCCGACACCAGGCTGATCGTGAAGGAGATGACGGACCTTCTGTGTCTGGATCTGGTCAAGCATCATTGCGTCACGGACAGCATAGCTCTGACGCTCGGATATACATTCGGAATCGAAAAAAAGCCTATATCCGCGTCGGTCAGGCTCAATGTGAGGACCAGCTCCAACAGAATTCTTAACGATGCGATGATAGAACTATATGACAAGATAGCCGAGCCTGATATATACTATCGTCGTGTGTACGTGGTATTTAACAATCTGCAGTCTGAGGAGTGGGAACAGACGGATCTGTTCACGGATCCTGTGACGCTGCGCAAGGACAGGCAGATACAGAAGGCTGCACTCGAGATCAAGGACAAATTCGGCAAAAACGCCATTCTCAAGGGAATGAATCTTGAGAAGGCCGGCACGACCATAGAACGTAACGGTCAGATAGGAGGGCACAAGAGCGGATGAGCTACGGTAACGAACCAAGAACGGAGCGCCCGCCGCATGTTAAACCTCCGATGAACGTGGCAGACAGGGCGAAACAATTTGCGCCTTTTGCGGCCCTCGGAAGGCTAGACAGGGCATTTGAGATCATTGAGAAAAAGCACGACTGCGGAGAACTCGAACGCATAGAAGGAACCGAGATCTTCGATGATTTCGAGCTTTTGGATGGATTGGATTATTTCAGCGACATAGACTGAGAAAATATGGCAGACAAGTTCAAGCTAATAAGTGAATATCGGCCGACAGGCGACCAGCCGCAGGCAATAAAGGACCTGGTGGATGGCTTTAAGGCGGGCAATCAGTTTCAGACTTTGCTGGGCGTTACGGGCTCCGGTAAGACATTTACCATGGCCAACGTCATACAGGAACTGAACAGGCCTACTCTTGTCATCGCGCACAACAAGACGCTTGCCGCGCAGCTGTATTCGGAGTTCAAGGAGTTTTTCCCGGAAAACGCCGTGGAATATTTCATATCGTACTACGATTACTATCAGCCGGAGGCGTATGTGCCGTCGACTGACACATATATCGAGAAGGACGCGTCGATCAATGACGAGATAGACAGGCTCAGGCATTCGGCAACGACGTCGCTTGTTGAGCGCAAGGACGTAATTATTATCGCCTCGGTTTCGTGCATTTACGGCATCGGTGATCCGGAGGAATATGCCAGAATGTGCGTTTCACTAAGACCGGGCATGCACAAGGAACGCGACGAGGTCATCCGCGAGCTGATAGATATTCAGTACGAGCGCAATGATATGGACTTCCAGCGCGGCACCTTCCGCGTCAGGGGCGATTCAATTGAAATATTACCGGTCGTTACAAGCAAGAATGCGCTTCGAATCGAATTTTTCGGCGATGAGATAGATCGCATCACGCAGATCGATGTACTTACAGGCGAGGTAAAGGCACGCATGGAACATGTGGCTATTTTGCCGGCCTCCTACTACGTAGTGCCTAAGGAACAGATGGAAAGGGCTCTTAACGATATCGCCGAGGAACTTGACGAGCGTGTGGCGTACTTCAAGAGTGAGGACAAGCTTCTTGAGGCTCAGAGAATATTTGAGCGCACGAATTTTGACATAGAGATGATGCGCGAGACCGGCATCTGCTCAGGAATTGAGAACTACTCAAGGCATCTTACCGGGCTTGCGCCGGGAGTTGCGCCGGCGTGCCTGATCGACTTTTTCAAGGACGATTTTCTGATCATCATCGACGAGTCGCACATGACGATCCCGCAGATCGGCGCGATGTACGCGGGGGACAGAAACCGCAAACAGACGCTTGTAGATTACGGATTCCGTCTTCCTTCCGCACTGGACAACAGACCGCTTAACTTCGGGGAATTTGAGAGCAAGATAGATCAGATGCTTTTCGTTTCCGCAACGCCGGGCAAATACGAAAGCGCACACGAACTGCTAAGGACCGAACAGATCATCAGACCGACGGGCCTTCTGGATCCGGAGGTAACGGTGAAGCCTATCGAGGGGCAGATCGATGATCTGATCGGTGAGATAAATGACGTGGTTGCCAAGGGAAATAAGGCTCTTGTGACGACCCTGACAAAGAGAATGGCAGAGGACCTGACTGCTTATCTTAAAGAAGTCGGGATACGCGTAAGATACCTGCATTCGGACATCGCGGCGCTTGAGAGGACAGAGATCATCCGCGACATGAGACTGGACGTTTTCGACGTGCTGGTCGGAATCAACCTCTTAAGAGAGGGCCTGGATATCCCGGAGGTTTCGCTTGTTGCGATCCTGGACGCTGATAAAGAGGGCTTCTTAAGAAGCGAGACGAGCCTTATCCAGACGATCGGACGTGCTTCCAGAAATGCCGAAGGACACGTCGTTATGTATGCGGACAAGATCACGGATTCGATGCGCGCGGCGATCGACGAGACCAACAGGAGACGCGCGATCCAGAGCAAATACAACGAGGAACACGGCATCACGCCGACCACGATCAAGAAGGCAGTCCGCGACCTGATAAGCATCACGAAGGAGGCAACGCAGTCGAAAGACAGGCTTGAGAAAGATCCTGAGTCAATGTCCGCGGATGAGATCCACAAGCTTATCGATAGGGTTAAACGTCAGATGGAGCGGGCGGCGGCAGACCTCGATTTCGAAACTGCGGCAAGTCTGCGTGACGAGATGCTTGAACTCAGAAAATACCTGGACGATACCGGAAAATCATACAGAAAGAAACTAAAGAAAAGAACAGAACATGGCAGCTGAAGAACAGAAATTTATTAAGATCCGGGGAGCCTCGGAGAACAATCTGAAAAATATAGACTTAGACATTCCAAGAAATGAACTCGTAGTATTTACCGGCCTTTCAGGGTCGGGCAAATCCTCACTCGCATTTGACACGATCTACGCCGAAGGTCAGAGACGCTACATGGAGTCTCTTTCGTCCTACGCACGCCAGTTCCTCGGCCAGATGGAAAAGCCTAAGGTAGAGATGATCGAGGGCCTTTCACCGGCTATTTCGATCGATCAGAAGGCAACGAACCGCAACCCGAGGTCAACCGTAGGAACGGTCACGGAGATCCACGATTATCTGAGACTTTTGTACGCGAGGGCCGGCGTTCCGCACTGCCCTGTGTGCGGCAGGGAAATAAGCCGCCAGAGCGTCGATCAGATGGTGGATACGATCATGTCACTTCCTGCGGGAAGCCGTATCCAGCTGCTCGCGCCGGTAGTCAGAGGCCGTAAGGGTGAGCATGTTAAACTCTTAGAGTCTGCGAGAAGATCCGGCTATGTCCGTGCCCGCATCGACGGCAATATTATTGAGCTTGATGAGCCGATAAGCCTTGATAAGAATATCAAGCACAGCATAGATATCATCGTCGACAGACTGGTAATAAAGGAAGGCATAGAATCCAGAATGACGGATTCTATTGAAGCTATTCTCGGGATGAGCGAGAGCCTTCTGACCGTCGAGATCGTGGGGCTGCCGGAGGGAGCGTTTGCCGACGGCAATAAGCCGGTGATCATTGACGATAACAATGAGATGCATTTTTCCGGCAATTACAGCTGCCCTGAATGCGGCATCAGCATTGACGAGATGGAGCCGAGAAACTTCTCGTTCAACAATCCGTTCGGAGCCTGCCCGGCGTGCGCGGGATTGGGCTACAAGATGGAATTTGACGAGGATCTGATCCTGCCTGACAGATCATTAAGCTTCAATACCGGAGTTGTTGCGGTTCCCGGGTGGATGAGCACGATGAGGGACGGAAGCTTTGCCAACCAGCTGCTGAAAGCCCTTGCCAGAGAATATGACTTCAGCCTGGATACTCCGTTTGAGCAGTATCCGAAGAAGATACAGGACATGCTCCTTTACGGTACAAAGGGCAAAAAGGTCGAGGTGCATTACATCGCCAAATCGACGGGCAGCCACGGCGTATATCCGGTGGCATTTTCCGGCATTATGGGCGATGTTGCCAGAAGGTACAAAGAATGTATGTCCGACTCGATGAAGCAGGAATATGAGCAGTTTATGCGTATCAGTCCATGCGAGGAATGCGGCGGCAGGAGACTGCGTAAGGAGAGCCTGGCAGTTACGATTGGAGGCAAGAACATCCATGAAGTATCGGATATGACCATCCGCGACAGCAAGGCTTTCTTCGAAAGCATTGAACTGACACCGATGCAGTGTGAAATCGCCGCTCCGATACTCAAGGAAGTAATATCAAGACTTAATTTCCTGATTGACGTAGGCCTTGATTATCTGACGCTCACACGCTATGCGGCATCTCTTTCAGGCGGAGAGGCGCAGAGGATCCGCCTTGCAACGCAGATAGGATCAGGTCTTACGGGCGTGCTTTATATCCTGGACGAGCCGAGCATAGGACTGCACCAGCGAGACAATGAGAAGCTTTTAACTACCCTGAAGAAACTCAGAGATCTGGGGAATACGCTTATCGTAGTCGAGCATGATGAGGACACGATGCGTCAGGCAGACCATGTGGTCGATATCGGTCCGGGAGCAGGTGAGCACGGCGGAAAGGTCGTAGCATGCGGAACTGCGGAAGATATCATGAACTGCCCTGCATCCATTACAGGCGATTACCTGAGCGGCAGAAAATATATCGAAGTCCCAGCCGAGAGACGCAAACCGCGCGGATGGATCGAGGTCCGGGGCGCATCAGAAAATAACCTTAAGAACATTGACGTTAAGTTCCCGCTCGGAGTAATGACTGCGGTCACCGGCGTATCAGGCTCAGGCAAATCTTCTCTGGTAAACGAGATCCTTCAGAAGTCCCTTGCACGCACGCTCAACAGAGCACGCGTCATTCCGGGACGCCACAAGAAGATCGTCGGCACCGAGCAGCTTGATAAAGTCATCTGCATAGACCAGAGCCCGATCGGAAGGACGCCAAGGTCCAATCCGGCAACGTATACGGGAGTATTTGATCTGATCAGGGATCTTTTCGCGCAGACGACGGACGCAAAGATCAGAGGTTACGACAAGGGCAGATTCAGCTTCAACGTCAAAGGCGGCAGATGCGAAGCCTGCGCGGGCGACGGAATCATCAAGATCGAGATGCATTTCCTGCCGGATGTGTATGTAAAATGCGATACCTGTAAGGGACACAGATATAACAGGGAGACGCTTGAGGTCAAGTATAAGGGCAAGAGCATTTATGACGTGCTCGACATGACAGTTGAGGAGGCACTGGAGTTCTTCAAGAATGTTCCGAGGATCTACACCAAGATCAAGACACTTGATGAAGTAGGCCTTTCATACATCAAGCTCGGACAGTCATCGACAACACTTTCGGGCGGCGAGGCGCAACGCGTGAAGCTAGCAACGGAGCTTTCCAGAAGACCGACCGGCAAGACCATGTACATCCTGGACGAGCCGACGACCGGCCTGCATTTTGCCGACGTACATAAGCTGGTAGATATATTGAAACGCCTGTCGGACAGCGGCAACACGGTCGTTGTAATTGAGCACAATCTTGAGGTCATCAAGGTCGCGGACTATATTATCGACATGGGACCGGAAGGCGGAGACAGAGGCGGCACGGTATTTGCTGAAGGAACGCCTGAAGAGGTCGCAGCGCACCCGATGAGCTACACAGGTGCTTTCCTGAAAGATTACCTGAAACGAAAGAAATAAAATGGCGAATTTAATTGATTATCTGAAATGGCGAGGAGACCTTCCGCTGAGCGTGAAACCCTTCGGGGAGCTTGACGCTTTGCTTCTGTGTGAACTTTCGCACCTGCCGATAGAAGGTCTCGGCGCGGAGGCTCTTGTGAGCGGAGCTCTTTTCAACGATATCGCAAAGGTCATACTTGAAGAACGCCGGGAAGGGATCATACGCAAAGGTGATATTCCGCTTCTTCAGGAGCTGACCGGGGAAAGCTGCGTCAGATATGCTTCACTGCGCATCTACGGATATACTGTTATCATCGACCCTGCAAGGGAAACGCAGTTTTGTGCGATGGTCTTCAAACTGGACAAAACCACAGCAGTGGTCTTCAGGGGCACGGACAGGACAATAGCCGGATTTAAGGAGGACATGAATCTGGCATATGAAACAGAAGTTCCTGCGCAGGCGGAGGCCGTCAGCTTTATTAATAAAATCGCGGCAGCATTTCGGGGGCCGCTGATCGTCATGGGGCATTCCAAAGGCGGTAATCTCGCGGTCTACGGCAGCGCCTTTTGCAAGGCCAAGACGCGCAAACGCATAGAAACGGTTTACAATTTTGACGGACCGGGATTCAACGAGAAGATATTCGAGAAGGAAGAATTCAGGGAGATCGCGCCGAAAGTAATAACTTTTGTTCCGCAGTCATCACTTGTCGGAACACTTCTTGAACCGATCCAGAACCATATAGTCATCAGAAGCGACAGCCGCGGCCTGTGGCAGCATTTCCTCTTGTCGTGGCAGGTAGAGCCCGGAGGAATAGTCAGAGAGACCGAACTTTCCCAGCAGGGCAAAAGAAACGAAGCGATCATCAGCGAGTGGGTCAAGAGCATGAGCTACGAAGAGAAAGAGGAATTCGTTGACATTGTTTTTGATTTCTTCGGAGACAATCAGACCGTAGACGATCTGATCAAATGGGAGAATATCATCCCAACACTGAAAATCCTGGCGAAACTCGACAGAACCAAACGTAAAAAGATATCAGCCGCGCTTAACAATCTCAGGGAGGCAATGATTGACAACATGAAGAACGATAAGGCAGCTAAAAACAGTTAAATTGCATTATTGAAAATCACTTTTTGATGGTTTAAAATGCTTTCATATATATAAATATTTCCAGTAAAGCGGAGGAAAAACAAATGTCAGGTAGTGTGCGTCCTGAAACAATGCAGAGAATAAATACGCCCGAGCTTGCAAAGGCGTTCATAGACGAGCAGATCGCGCTCATCAAAGAGCAGGTCGGAGACAAGAAAGTACTTCTTGCACTTTCCGGCGGTGTTGACTCATCAGTAGTAGCTGCTCTTCTTATCAAAGCCATCGGCAAGCAGCTTGTATGCGTTCATGTCAATCACGGGCTCTTACGTAAGGGAGAACCGGAGCAGGTTATCGAGGTATTCGGAAAAGAACTCGGCGCAAACCTGGTTTATGTAGACGCAACAGACCGTTTTCTTGACCTTCTTGAAGGTGTTTCAGATCCTGAACAGAAGCGCCATATCATCGGCGAAGAGTTCATCAAAGTCTTTGCAGAAGAAGCAGCAAAGCTTGACGGAATCGGATTCCTGGGACAGGGAACCATCTGGCCTGATATTTTGGAGAGTGAGCAGGGAATCAAGGCCCATCACAATGTCGGCGGTCTTCCAAAAGAACTCAGCTTCGAGCTTGTTGAGCCTGTAAGGATCCTTTACAAGGATGAGGTACGCGTGGTAGGAGAAGCCCTTGGCCTTCCGCACGCAATGGTTTACAGACAGCCATTTCCGGGACCGGGTCTCGGAGTAAGATGCCCGGGCGCCATCACAAGAGACCGTCTTGAGGCAGTTCGTGAGAGCGACGCGATCCTCCGTGAAGAATTTGCAAAGAAAGGCCTTGAGGGCAAGGTTTGGCAGTACTTCACAGTAGTTCCTGATTTCAAGTCTACCGGTATCAAGGACGGCAAACGCACATTTGACTGGCCGTGCATCATCCGCGCCATCAACACAACAGACGTTGTTGAGGTTACGGTAGAGCATCTTGAACCGGCGTTTATTGACCACCTGGTACAGCGCATCACCACAGAAGTTGCGGGAATCAACCGCGTACTCTTTGACTACACACCAAAGCCTCCTGCTACGGTAGAGTACGAGTAATTTTCGTCTCAAAAAAAGCCTGTAATATCAAGGCTTGCAAGCAAATTTGTTTAAGTTTTGGCAACAAAATGGCAACAAATTGATTAAAATCACAGAATAATTTCTTATTATTTCATTTAGAAGACCTTACTGATTTTTGTTGATCAGTAAGGTCTTTTCTGTTTTACAGCATAAGATCAATTGTTCCAGATTCGATAGTAGGCGATGGCTGTGGCCATTGACAGGGAAGATTTCATAAGGCTCATGGCTGAAAGCGGAATAAGCGTTACCTGGGAAG
>JAZQNN010000039.1:0-18343 GCA_045627365.1 Lachnospiraceae bacterium | reverse complement strand
AACTGCTCATTTCCGTCTTTATCGATACACTTTACACCGGAGGGAGTGATCTCAGTAGCTTTTGTGCTGCAGTGAACGGTGACACCATGGTCACGCATCTGGAAGCGGATCGCATTGTACTGGAACATATTTGCATCACGTGTGAAATCGTCCATCATTTCGACAACGGTGACCTTCTTGCCCTTCCATGCAAGGTCAACAGCCAGTTCAGCGCCTACGAGACCGCCGCCGAGCATAACTACACGTTCACCGATCTTGGTGATATCATCAGGAACATCGACTGCATGGTAAACATTTTCACCATCGATACCTGGAATCTTTGGAACAATTGGATAAGATCCTATTGCGCAGATCACAACATCAGGATCAAGTTCCTTGATCAGATCAGCTGTTACAGGTGTATTGAGTTTTATTTCAACACCAAGGCGCTCTGCACGGCGTTTTTGTACGCGGGTAAATTCGTAAAGACGCTTCTTAAAGGTGACTTTTTCTTCACAGCGAAGCTGTCCGCCGGTATTGCCTTCTTTCTCGCAAAGGATAACTTTATGACCACGCTCTGCAGCTGTAATTGCAGCCTGCATTCCGGCAGGGCCGCCTCCTGCTACAAGTACGTTCTTCGGCTCAGAAGCCGGAAGAGCGTAGCGAAGATCCAACTCGCGTCCGATCGTAGGATTGAGAGCGCAGCGGATGGTATGATGAAGGTCGCAGGCCTCTCCGACGCAGGCGAAGCAGCGAACGCATTTTACGATCTCGTCTTCTTTGCCCTGCTCAAGCTTCTTAGCAAAGAATGGCTCTGCTACGAGGCCACGTCCGATCTCGACGATATCAGCTTTGCCGGAGGCAACGATATCTTCAAGCATTTCAGGCTCAAGGAGACCGCCAACTGCTGCGATCGGTACGGAAACTTCTTTCTTGACAGCTGCAGCGAGATCAAGGAAATATCCATCCGGTTTAAACATATCCGGATGCATAACCAGCATTGCTTCCATATATTCATGGTTGCCGGCTGAAACATTAATAAGCTGAACCTTATCCTGAAGATGACGGGCGATCTTGATAGCTTCTTCGATTCCGTATCCGCCCGGGGTGTACTCGGCACCGGACATTCTGAATTCGATTGGGAAGTTAGGTCCTACTTCTTTTCTGATTCTTTCAAGAAGCATATCAACGAAGAACATACGTTTCTCAAAGGAACCGCCCCAACGGTCTGTTCTCTGATTGGTGTTTTCAGACATGAACTGGTTCGGAAGCCATCCGTGGCCGCCGTGGATGTGCAGCATATTGAAGCCGGCAATGCGGGCTCTGCGTGCTGCCTGTCCGTAGCAGTCGATGAGCATCATGATCATGTCATCGTCCATTTGATGTATAACTGTGCCGTCCGGAAGTACTTCTTCCATTGGTCCATATGCCGGAAGACCATTGGCATTCATGCATGAATTGGTGATGTTGGCAAATTTGCCGCCATGGCTGAGCTCGATCGAAGCAACAGCACCGTGACGCTTGATGGCGGTCGCACACTGATGAAGCGAAGGAACAACAAGGTCATTGTCAAGCGGGATCTGCTTTGGATGAGATTTGCCTGTAGGAGTGTGGATTATGCTTTCTCCTAATGTAACAAGTCCGCATCCACCCTGGGCTTTCAATTCATAGAAAGCGATGTCTTCGGGACGTAAGAATCCATCAGGAGACAGCTCCTGAAGTGAATTTGGAGGGGATGCAATGCGGTTTTTCAGCATTACATTGCCAAGTATAATCGGACTGAAAAGATGTGGATATTTTGGGTTCATATATTATACCTCCTGTGAGTAATTAGAGCATTCTCTTTTGTCTTGATGCAATACGGTTCTCAATTACTACGCTTGCCCAGCTGTCAAGAAGAACTGCTACAAGGATCATAAGTCCTTTGCCGACCAGCTGCCATGCTGTATCTGCTCCGATAATGCTCAGACCATTTGTAATAACACCTACAATCAGGCAGCCGAATATAGTGCCGATAACCTTGGCACGTCCGCCTGTAAGTGAAGTACCACCGATAACTACGGCTGCGATAGCGTCCATTTCCATGCCCATTCCGGCACTAACCTGTGCGCAGCTTGCGCGGCCGGTAAGAATCAATGCGCCGATCGCGGCACAAAGACCCATGATTATGTATGTAGTGCGGATGATTCCGGCAGTATTGATACCGCAGGCAATAGTAGCATTTTTATTACCGCCTGTAGCCAGAACGTAACGTCCGTATTTGGTATAACGAATAACGAGGATACCTACTACAGCAACTACAGCTGTGATCAATACGCAAACCGGGATACCGCAGACAGATGCGAATCCGATAGCACGGTACCATGTCGGAAGACCTGCAATATTTTTATTGCCTGTCAGCAGCTGGCTGGAGCCTCTGAATACTGATTGCATTGCGAGTGTTGCAATAAAGAACGGGATCTTAAGATTTGTGATCAATGCTCCGTTGATCGCGCCGCATAAGAATCCTAAAGAAAGAGTCATTGCGATAACAACAACTGCAGGGAACCCGTTAACGGCAAGTAAAGCGGAAACCATGCCGATGAAGCCGAGCATGTATCCTACGGAAAGATCCATATGACCGCTGGCAATGATCAGGGTAAAACCAACACCCATGCAGACGCTGTAGCTGCACTGTCTGAGGATGTTTACCAGGTTAGTTACGGTAAAGAAATTCTCAGCGGCTATCGATAAAATTACAACAAGCAAAATCAGAATAACCAAAGCTTTATTGTTAAGTAAGAAGTCGATCAACTTATCTCCGAAAGACAAATTGCTGTCTGATTTCCGGATCGTATCTTTTGTACCCAATTTATTTCCCTCCTTTTATAAGCCAAAGGCGCATTTCATCAAATCTTCCTGTGTAGCTTCGCCACGGGCAAATTCGCCTACAATTCTGCCGCCTTTAATTACAAGTTGTCTGTCACTCATTCCCAGTATCTCAGGCAGTTCAGAGCTGACCATGATGATCGATACTCCGTTATGTGCCATCTCGTCCATGAGCCTGTGGATCTCTGACTTTGCGCCTACATCAATTCCTCGCGTCGGCTCGTCGAGAATCAGGATTTTCGGTGTAGTCATGAGCCAACGGCTGAGAATAACTTTTTGCTGATTTCCGCCGGACAGATACGGGATCTCCTGTTCAGGTGAAGAGCATTTTACAGAGAAATTCTTTATTGCCTCATTCACTTCGTTCTCTTCCTTTTTCAAGTCAATGATGCCGCTCTTTGTAATGGTATACAGATAAGATATGGACATATTGTTCTTGACTGAGAAGGTCGGAATGATTCCGAGCCTGAGTCT
The DNA here is from genome assembly GCA_045627365.1 of Lachnospiraceae bacterium. Lineage (GTDB taxonomy): Bacteria > Bacillota > Clostridia > Lachnospirales > Lachnospiraceae > RGIG5612. Next base: position 15,022 of record JAZQNN010000039.1, on the reverse strand, counting down.
GTCTTCGGTTATCATAGCGATACCGCTTTGAATGGCATCTTTTGGAGATTTGATGGTCATTTTCTGGCCTTCAAGGTAGATCTCGCCGGATGTGACTTTGTCAAGACCGAAGATAGCACGCATGATCTCCGAACGGCCTGCGCCCATAAGTCCGCATACGCCGAGGATCTCGCCTCTTTTAAGTGAGAAGGACACGCCAGTTGTGCCGTTATCAGAGCAAAGATTCTTTACTTCAAATACTATGTCGTTATCATCAAGTTGTGATTCTGTCTTAGGGAACAGGGCTGTCATTTCACGCCCTGCAATGAGATTCATCAGTTCATCCATCTGGATATCGTTTACAGCACAGGTCTTCATTACCCTGGAGTCTCTCATGATGGTAACGGTATCACACATTTCGAAGATCTCTTCAAGCTTATGAGATATGAAAATGATGGATTTGCCTTCAGCTGCAAGCCTGCGTGATATTGCGTAGAGCTTCTCGATCTCGCTGTCTGCGAGCGCTGATGTCGGTTCGTCCATAATGATTATGTCGGAATTGTACGAAACGGCACGGGCAAGCTCAACAAGCTGCATTTCGGCAACAGATAAATCTGAAACAATAGAATGGGGATTGATTTCTATTTCTATATCACTAAGCAGTTCTTTCGTTCTGCGATATCTTTCATTCCAATTAATAAATTTACTGCCCATCTGGTCTTCACGGCCGAGCCAGATATTCTCCGCAACATCAAGAGTAGGTACAAGACTTATCTCCTGATGGATCATTGATATGCCGGCTTCGAGAGCATCATGGGGAGTTTTAAAATTCCTTTTCTCGCCTTTGAACCATATTTCGCCTTCGGTCGGAGCATACATTCCCAGAAGAACCTTCATCAAGGTTGATTTGCCGGCTCCGTTTTCACCTATTAAGGCGTGCAAAGACCCCATCCTGACGGTAAGATCAACATTCGTCAGAGCCTGTACACCGGGGAAAACTTTTGATATTCCTTTCATTTCAAGGATAATTTCGCCTTTGTCCACGTTCTTTACCCCTTTACACGAAAATAAATTAATGTTCCCGCATCTTGTGAAAAGATACGGGAACATCCGTTAGAAAAACTGTAATTACTTGATTAAACCAACATAATCGTCGATGTTCTTAACAGAAACGAGAGATGCAGGAGACTCCCATGAGTACTTCTCTTCAAGCTCGATTTCGCCTGTCAGATATTTGTAAACAAGCTCGATCCAGTGATCCTGACGTTCCTGAAGGTCGTCAACGATAGAAGTTGAATACATGATGCCATCGCGAACGCCGATAAGACCATCATTGGTTCCTTCAATACCGAATACCCAGAATTCTTCGTTCATCTTCTTGCCGTTACCAGCAGCAGCGCCGGCTGCGATGTATGCCATAGCGTCGTTGTTGCCGAAGATGCAGTTGATTTCAGGATGAGATACGAGCCAGTCCTCGGTGATTGACATTCCCTTGGTTGAATCGTTCTGTGATTCCTGCTGATCAACAATAACTACTCTGCCGTTGTCGATGTATTCCTGAATAACTGAGCAGAAAGAATCCCAACGCTCCCACTCAGGTGCCCATGAAGAGTTAACCCAAATGTGTCCCATGTAGAGGGTAAGATCCGGATTGTCCTCAAGGAGTTCCTTAGCACCAAGACCAGCACCAAGGCCGTATCCGATTTCAGGGAAGAGGAAGTGTGTTGTGCATGCATCAGAGTTTACGTCAAACTCAGCACCTGCACATGGAACGCCATGCTCCTTGCAGTACTCTGCTGCAGGGATAGCTCCGTCAGCATCTACAGAACGAATAAGAACAAAGTCAGCTCCTTTAGCAACGAAGTCTTCTACGTCAGCGATCTGCTGCTCGATGTTGCCATCTCCGCTTGAGTAGATCAGATCCATTCCGTACTTGTCGCAGGCAGCTTTTACGCAGTCCTTAAGACGGGAGTCGAATTCATCTGAGCTAGCTGATGTCATACATACAAGGAATTTGTCCTTCTTTCCATCTTTCTTCTTGCCAGCTCCGCCACCGCAAGCGGTGAAGAGGAGAACACATACAAGGAGACAGGAAACGATAACTGTAAGTTTCTTAGCCATTGATAAACCTCCATTTTTATTCTTTTTTCTTTTCCGCGATTTTGTGCAAAATCACAATGCGATTATATATATAAAGTGTTATTTTAGATAATATTAATAAGACATAAGGTGATACCCAAATGGCATTAACATAAGAACAAAGGGACATAAGTTAATAAAGGCATAACTTAATGCGCAAAAGCAATTATCGAGCATATTGAAATAAGGAAAGAAAAAAAATATTATTATCAGGACAGATTAACAAAAATTGCAGACCTTAAATGAAAATCATATAAAGGAGAAACTGATGAAAAAACAACTACTTTCACGTGCATACGAGATGCTTCTCGAGGCAAGGTATGTGCCTGCAAAAATCTTTGATCACGGCGTAGGAATTTACCGTGAAGAAGGAGAAGAAGCTATCACTGTGGGCACGATCCTGGCAATGAAGGATACGGATATTATCTCATGCTATTTCCGCGGTGAAGGCAGTGCGCTTCGCTTCAAAGGCGGAATGTCTCTTCGCGAGGAAATGTGCAGCTGGCTTAACCGTAAAGGCGAGACAGATAAAGTCAATATAATCTTCCCGTCTGCAATTACAGATGTTGAGCACGGAGTGATCGGAACCAGCAGCTCACTCATCGGCGGTGATATGGATGTCGCAGTAGGAGTTGCACTTTCACAGAAGATGCAAAAATCGGGGAAGATCGTTGTTTTTATGAGCGGTGATGGTGCTACAAGTAAAGGAAACTTCCATGAAATGATCAACTGGGCATCAAGGTTCAACCTTCCGCTTCTGATAATCGTAAGAGGAAACGGCTGGGCAATGTCGACTGCAGTTGAGAATAATACGCATGTTTCAAGTATCCCTGAAATCGTGAAACCGTTTGGATTAAACACTTTCGAGTGCGACGGAAATGATGTTGAGGCAGTATATGATTGCGTATCCGAAGCTGTTGACTTTGTAAGAAACTCAGGCCCTGCACTTGTATATGCGAAAACATACAGAATGTCAGGCCATTCTGCTCATGATGAGGATGATTACAGAGATCCTGCAGTAAAAGAAGCGTGGAGAGCTAAAGATCCGATCCTCAACATAGAACGCAAAATGCTCGATTCCGGAATTGCCGAAAGCGAAATAAATGAAATTAAAGCCAATGTTTTAGGAAATATTGAGGATGCATATCAGTGGGCACTGACCAGACCTCAGATAACTGTAGAAGAGTATCTGAAAGGGCAGGAAGAAGTTGTCAACAAGATGTGGCAGTCATCAAAGGAGGTGTAAACAATGGCAAAAATCAGTGGAAAGAAAGCTCTTAACCAGGCCATCAGGGAAGAAATGATCCGCGACGACGCAGTTTATCTGATCGGCGAGGATGTTGGTCAATATCATCATGGCGGTGGCCCGTGCGGCGTCAGCGATGGATTACTTGAAGAATTCGGCACAGAGAGAATAGTTGAGACTCCGATCTCTGAGGCAGCCATTGTCGGAAGCAGTGTAGGAGCTGCCGGCTGGGGAATGCGTCCGATCGCAGAAATAATGCATTCAGAGTTCCTGGCTACCTGTGCTGAGCATGTCGTTTTCGGCGGCTCAAAATTTGCGACAAACTCTAACGGCATCAAAGTGCCGATGGTTATTAGAACTCCTTGCGGAGGCGTTAAACAGAATGAGGCAATTCAGAACGAGAACTGCGAGGCTATGTTCTGCAATACTCCGGGACTCAAGATCGTTATGCCTTCTTGCCCATACGATGCAAAGGGCCTTATGAAGACCGCGATAAGAGATGATTATCCGGTGCTGTTTTTCGAGCATCACGGCATGTATGCGATGGAACAGGAAGTACCTGAAGAGGAATACCTGCTTCCGCTTGGCAAAGCAGATGTAAAGCGCGAAGGAACCGACCTGACTATCGTTGCGTACGGTTTCGTTGTCAACAGGGCTTTGGAAGCAGCAGAATTGCTGAAAGATAAGGTAAGTGTTGAGGTGATCGACCTGCGCACATTGGTTCCATGTGATATGGATACGATCCTTGCCAGCGTAAGAAAGACCGGCAGGGCAATGGTGGTTTATGAGGCCAGACGAAATGGCGGATACGGCGCAGAGATTGCAGCCCAGATCGGCGAAGAAGCATTTGAGTCGTTAAAGGCTCCGGTAGTAAGGACCGCCGGCCCGAACGTTACGGAGAACTATCCGCGTACTACCGAAAATATTGTAGAAGCAATAGAAAAGATGATGCGATAAGACAATTTCTTTGTTTTGCTGATAATGAAAAAAGGTGCTGGGGAAGCACCTTTTTTCATTCGGTTTGTTAGAAATATAATAAAAAAGGAAGATGAGTGACTACACTCGGTAGCTATGAGTCAAACTGTATCAACTCAACTCATGTTCGTATGATAACCTGAAAAAGTGAACAAACAATGTTTATACTGTGAAAAAAAGTATTAATCTTTTCTTAAGGAAAAAATCGCCGAAATGGTGTACAATAACTGGCATATAATACCAATAAAGGTAAATGATAAGTACCGGGAGGAACAAAATGGCTAATCCACAAGTCACAATAGAAATGGAAGACGGCGGCATCATCAAGGTCGAACTGTATCCTGAATATGCACCGCAGACAGTAAGAAACTTCGTAAACCTTGCAGGTAAAGGTTTTTATGACGGATTGATTTTCCACAGAGTAATCAAAGGCTTTATGATCCAGGGCGGAGACCCGGAAGGAATCGGCATCGGCGGACCGGGATACTGCATCCTTGGTGAATTTGCCGGTAACGGAGTTCAGAATCCGCTTTCTCACAAGAGAGGCGTGATCTCAATGGCAAGAGCCCAGGCTCCTAACTCAGCAGGATCTCAGTTCTTTATCATGCATCAGGACGGATTCTTCCTTGACGGACAGTATGCAGCATTTGGTGAAGTAACCGAAGGAATGGATGTGGTTGACCGTATCGCACTGACTCAGACCAATTGGCAGGATAAACCTCTGGCTGAGCAGAGAATGAAGAAAGTAACGGTCGAGACTTTCGGCGAAGAATATCCGGAACCTGAAAAACTCAAAGAAAGATAAATCAAAAAAGCGGCAGATGGTTTTCACCATTTGCCGCTTCTTTTTTCTGTGTCATAAAATTAAAGTGTGAAATGTTCCTCGTTCAATACGAAGTGACGGCTTCTTGTCTTGAAGTAGCCTTTGTCAGCCAGCTTGCCGATTACAACTGAAAGAGCTGCACGGTCAACACACAGAAACTCTGCAAGATCCATTCTTGAATAAGGAAGAGTGAACTCGTAACTTTTAACCTTTTTAGCGTATGATGACAGGAATGAAAGAAGCTTGTCTGCCGTTGAGCGCCTGGTTGAGAAGTAATGCTTATTCATCATCTCGTAAACGGAGCCGGCAGTAGACATCAGGAAGTTCTCAAAAAACTTAGCCTGATACGGGGTGCTGACAGATTGCCAATTAGTGATAGTACTGAGGTCAAAGGACAGGATGGATGTTGATTTGCCTGCTACAACAGTAACAGGGAAAGTCTTCATCTGGTTGAGATAGTAAATTGCGCCGCCGATATGACCTTCCTCAAGCCAGGTAAATGATGCCGGATTACCGTCAACATCCGGAAGACATAACTTAAGCTTACCGGTCACAACTGTACAAAGCTTGATGATAGGATCACCCATCTGAGCTACGATCTCTCCCTCTTCAAACTCTACGAGTTCCATATTCAGCTCGGAGTAGAGAGCTTCGAAGTCGTCTTTTCTAATGTCAAGAAACAGAGGCAGGTCTCTGTATTTCTTGTAGTCGTTGTTATTAGTGATTCTCATGGAACATCTCCTCCCAACAGGCCGCAAAAATCAAATTCGCATCGACGACCCGCACATAAAATCTGTTGTAAATCCTACAAAATCTCCCATCGACATAATATAACGCATCAAACCTGCCGAGTCAAGGCAGATTAAGCTTTTTTATTAAAAAAATTAAATACTTGTATCTTTTTGCCTATTATTTTATAATCACCGAGCAGGTGCCGTTTGTTCGGCATATGAAAATTAAATATGATGCTGCAACAGAAAGAAGGATAATCATGAAGAAAATCATTGTTGTGTGTGTTTTGATTGCTCTTGTCATGGCAGGCGTACTTTCAGGATGTAAAGACGTAAGCGCAGACAGAGAAAAGTCCAACTCGGTCGTTGTAGGCATTTCACAAGACCTTGACAGTCTTGACCCGCACAATGCTGCATACGCAGGAACCAGGGAAGTCTTGTTTAATATGTTCGAAGGCTTGGTGAAGGCAACTTCAGCAGGCAGTGTAGAACCGGCGGTAGCTTCAGATTACGTTATCGCAGAGGACGGTATGTCCATCGATTTTGTTATCCGCGATGGTGTTAAGTTCTCTGATGGAACGGAAGTAACCGCAGAAGACATAATCTATTCCATAGAGCGTTATGCGGGCATTCAGGGATCTGAGTCCGCTTTTTCTGTTTTTAAGGAGATCACAGCTACTGACGCGGACCACATCCGGATTGTCCTGGCAGAGCCTAACACCGAGTTTATATATGAGCTTACCTGCGCTATTTTGCCGAAGGCCAATGATGCGAATATTAATTCAAACCCAGTTGGTACCGGGCCTTTTAAGTACAGCTCTTTTGTGCCGGGAGACAAGCTCGTGCTTGTTAAGAATGAGAATTACTGGAAGCCGGACTGCCCGTATCTTGATCAGGTCACCTTTAAGGTAGTTGCCGATACTGATACCGCGGTTCTTCAGCTTAATGCCGGAACGCTTGATGTTTACCAGTATCTTACAGCCGATCAGGCTGCAACGGTCAACGGCGAAAAATTTAATATCTTAGAGGGAAGTATCAACTATGTTCAGGGCATGTTCCTGAACAATAAGGAGAAGCCTTTTGACGATATCAAGGTTCGCCAGGCAGTTTATTATGCAGTTGACAGACAGCTGATCAACGACATGATCTTTGCCGGCAAATCCCATATCATCGGATCAAATATGATCCCCGCAGCCAAGGCATATTACAACGATGCAATGGAGACTTTCTATACTCATGATGAGGAGAAGGCCAAGGAACTGCTGAAGGAAGCAGGACTTGCAGACGGTTTCGAATTTACGATCAAAGTTCCGAACAACTACGCGCCTCACGAGTCTACCGCACAGATAATCGTCGAATGTCTTGCAAAAGTCGGCATCACAGCCAAGATCGAACTGATCGAATTCAACACCTGGTATTCTGAGGTGTATGTAAACCGCAATTATCAGGCAACCGTTGTTGCAGTTGACGGACGTCTTGCACCGGGTTCATTCTTCTCAAAGAATGTAAGCACGGCAGTTGACAACTTTACAAATTATTCAAATGCGGAATTTGACGAGGTTTACGCCAAGGCACTTGCTGAGACAGACCTTGTTGCCAAGGAAGATTATTACAAGCGACTTCAGGCAATTCTGGCAGAGGATGCCGCATCGATCTATGTCCAGGATCCGTCCAACTTAGTTGCTGTCAATTCAAAGCTTGATGGTTACGTATTCTATCCGATCTCCGCACAGGATATGTCGGTAGTTAAGTACAAATAATGAAATATATACTGAAAAAGATTCTGACACTGATCATAGCGCTTATTCTGATATCCATGATTGTATTCGTGGCTTTTTCAGTGCTGCCTTCTGATGCAGCTATCGCCAAGCTCGGAACAAGTGCGACCCCGGAAAGGATAGAGGCTCTGCGTGAGCAGATGGGCCTCAACAAGCCGCTTGTTCAAAGATATTTGTCCTGGCTGGGCGGAGCGATCAAAGGCGATTTCGGTGAGTCTTTGCAATACACGGGAGTAAAGGTTTCCACACTTCTTAAGGCGGACCTTGGCAACTCAGCGCTTCTTTCGCTGATATCTTTCGTGCTGGTTATAGTTTTCTCCATTCCGCTGGGTATCTTTTCAGCCAAAAGAAGAAGCAGCTGGGGCAGAGGCATAATGACTGTGCTTTGCCAGACAACGATGGGAGTGCCGTCGTTTTTCCTTGGCGTGCTGATCACCTATCTGTTCTCGATCGTGCTGCATATGTTCTTCCTGGGCAATTATGTGTCACCGGCGGATAATTTCTGGGGAGCCTGCGGTTATCTCATCTTCCCTGCAATTGCAGTAGCACTTCCGAAGATCGCGATGACGGTCAAGTTCCTGACAAATTCGATAAGGACCGAGCTGCACAAAGATTACGTGCGCACGGCTTATTCGAAAGGCCAGACCAGAAACGGCGTTCTTTACAAGCACGTTCTTAAGAATTCACTGATCCCGGTCATTACATTCCTTGGGATAATCGTTGCGGAGATCGTAGCAGGAAGCATTATTGTTGAGCAGGTATTTTCGGTACCGGGAATCGGAATGAGGCTCATCAGCGCGATCTCAAACAGAGATTATACGGTAGCTTCGGCTATTGTAATGCTGATTGCGTTCTTTATTATCGCGATCAACTTTGTAGTTGATATGGTTTACAAGATCATTGACCCTCGTGTGACTGTCTGATGAAAAAGATAAAAGGTAACAGAAGTTTAATAAGCGGATTTATCGTGACCGGCATCGTTTTGCTGCTGGCTTTGGTAGGCTTGTTCTGGACGCCTTACGGCACGACCGAGATGAGCCTGGAGCTGAAGCTTCACGCGCCCAGCTGGGTACATATTTTCGGAACGGATAATTTCGGACGTGATATCTTCAGCCGTATCATGCAGGGCATGGGAACCACTTTTATCGTGTCGATAGTTACGGTTATCTTCGGTATGATCGTCGGCAGCGTGATCGGCCTTGTAAGCGGTTATGTCGGAGGTTGGGGCGACGAGATAATCATGCGAATCAATGATGTAATCAATGCGTTTCCAAGTATGCTGCTTGCGCTTATTTTCGTAAGCCTTCTTGGAACGGGTCTGATGAATATAATCCTGGCACTTGGAATATTGTTCGTGCCGAGTTTTGCGCGTATCGCAAGAAGCGAAGTGCTTCGCCTTAAGGAATTGCAGTTTGTGCAGAGTGCGAAGCTGTCAAAGGCAAGTGGCCTCAGGATCATCTTCGCGCACATCCTGCCGAATGCGATCACAAGTATCCTTTCAAGTGCAGCTGTAGGTTTCAATAACGCGGTTCTTGCCGAGGCTGGACTCAGTTATCTGGGACTCGGCGTTCAGCCGCCTACGGCAAGCCTTGGCAGAATGATCAGTGAGGCAGGCAGCTTCCTGACACAGGCGCCGTGGTTTGCAATTGCACCGGGCGTTGCGATCGTTGTTCTCGTATTAGGCGTTGCGCTTATCAGCGACGGCATTACCAAAATGGAGTAGAATATGCTGCTTGATGTGAGAAATCTTAACGTAATATTTGACTCCGCTCGCGGCGTGACTCACGCCGTTAAGGATGTGTCCTTCACAATGAACACGGGCGAGATATTGGGACTGGTTGGTGAATCGGGCTCCGGTAAGAGCGCGACCAGCCTCTCTGTCATGGGCCTTCTTCCAAGCACCGCTTCGTATTCCGGAGAACTTCTTTTTGACGGGCACGATTTCGTTACTATGCCTTATGAGGAGCTTCGTACATATAAGGGCGACGAGGTTTCCATGGTTTTCCAGGAGCCGATGACATCGCTCAACCCACTGATGAGAATCGGCAAACAGGTCGACGAGATGCTGACTCTTCACATCAAGGACCCCGAGCACAGCAAAGAGCCGATACTGACCAAAGAGCAGCGCAAGGCTAAGATCCTTGAAATGTTCGAATTGGTAGAGCTTCCGGAACCGGAGGTCACATACAAGAAGTATCCTCATGAACTTTCCGGCGGACAGCTTCAGAGGGTAATGATAGCGATGGCTCTCATATGCGAGCCGAAGCTTCTGATAGCGGACGAACCGACCACTGCACTTGACGCAGACGTACAGGATCAGATCATTGATCTGCTCAGGGCTATCAACAAGAAGAAGGGAACAGCGATCCTGTTCGTTTCACACGACCTTGCCCTGGTAAGAAGGCTGTGCGAAAACGTGATCGTAATGTATCACGGTGAGATAGTTGAGCGCGGCCGTGTGGAGGACATTTTTGAGCATCCGCAGAACGATTATACAAAGAAGCTTGTTGCGGCGACTGTCGAGGATAAGAAAGAAAGTCCGAGCGGCGACCATAACAACATCTTAGAGGTAAAGCACCTTCACGCATACTATACGGTCAAATCCGACAGGCTCGGCGTCAAGCCGTGGCAGAAGGTAATTATAGATGATCTGAGTTTTGAGGTCAGAGAGGGCGAGATCCTTGGAATGGTAGGCGCATCCGGCTCGGGAAAGAGCACGGTAAGCCGCTCTATTCTGGGACTTCACAAAGATTGCACCGGAGAGATCATTATGAATGAGCCGAATCCGCAGATGATTTTCCAGGACAGTGCATCCTGCCTTAACCCGGCTCGCAAGATCGGATGGATCATGGAAGAACCGCTTCGTAACCTGACCGATCTGACCAAAGAAGAACGCAGGGCGAAAGTGAAAGAAATGCTAGCCAAGGTTGAACTCCCTGAGGAATTCATGGACAGATATCCGGCACAGCTTTCCGGCGGCCAGAAACAGAGGATAAATATCGCTCTTGCGCTCATATCGGGAAGCAAGTTCGTAATAGCGGATGAGCCTGTATCGGCGCTTGACGCGACCACAAGAGAACAGATACTGGATCTTCTGTGTTCGCTGCAGAAAGAATTTGAACTTTCAATGCTTTTCATTTCGCATGACGCGAACGTAATTCACAGGATCTGCGACAGAGTAATAGTTTTGGACGGATATAAGAAAAAACATTGATCAAAGATAAAAAACGGAGGCTTAAGCCTCCGTTTTTTTGACTAATAGTAAAAGCGCATTTTTTGCTGTAATTGTGTGGCAGTCAGACCGCTTCGTTCCACTGCTATTTCAAAAGGAATAAGACCATCCTCCACGAGACTGATCAGTACATTGATCCGCCCCTCTTCAAGACCTTCTTCGAGACCTTCTTTACGCCCCTCAAGACGGCCTTGTTCCAGGCCTTCTTCGCGCCCTTTTTCAAGACCGGCGTTCAGACCATCTTCATAGATGACTTTCTCATACTTCTTTTCATCAAATTCTGTTAATGTCATATCTTTCACCGCCTTTTTCTGTTTCTTCAAAATATCATGAAGGATTTCGTGCTTGATGCAATAGTCAACGGCTTCGTCAATGGCTTCCTCCAGCGTTTTGAAGTTGAATCGGTTGTCTTTGATTCGTTGAATGAATTGCGAATACTGCAGCAAAGCCGGGCATGAATCAAGAATGTGCTGGTTATGCCCGAGATTGATATTGAGTACAGTTGCGGTCCATTCAAATTCTTTGCTTTCGTCCGGATACAGGAAGGCATCTGACAAATGTAATTTTACCACATCCTCGGTATTCCTGTCACCATTGTAAAAAACGATGTACCTTGGTGTTGGGACTTTTATAAGGGTCGAAGAATAGATGCGCTCGTCTTCGATCCTTTGCCTGTAAAGGTCAGCAAAATATAAGAATCCGCGGAACGGCATGTTAGGGTTGTAACTGCTTTGATGCTCGTAAAGGTTGAGACACCTATCTATGATGAAAGAGACGTCATTTTTCATTTTCAGATAAATGACATCATCCAGCGTGGTGAAATCCAGGTCGTCGGCATTGGTATAATTGCTGCCGTTGATCGCATTGTACAGGCTGAGAGCGTACTCCTTGTTGCCGGCGAAGATGAACCTGAAAAGGGTGTCTTTGTGATTACGATTAGCTGTGACTTTGTTTGATGTTTGCATACTTTGTTCTCCTTTAAGTTGATGTTGCAGGAGCACAAACAAAAACTCCTGCTTTGAAATGTGAATTGGAAAGCAGAAATTCTTGAAATGATGATGAATTGAATGGAACAATCAGACTGCCGAATGGCGAAAAAGAATATATTGCTTTCAATTGAACTTTAACATACGTAATATGCGCGGGCAAACGAACTTTCTGTGAATAAACAAATTGACAACGGCAAAATCAATGCTATAATGCCTCTAAACCGTTGAAGAAGTGTGAGTAAGTCAGGATGATACTGCTAAGAGCGAGCTGCGGGCGGTGGGAAGCGCGGCACAGAGAACCTGATCGAATGGGCTTCGGAGGGCGAGCCGAAAGTACTTGATGTATCAGTAGGTGAGACGGAGTAGGATCTCCGTGATCAAAGCCGGTATGTGTTGGCATACGCTGAGAGGACGCTCTTTAAGCGTCAAGCTGGGTGGCACCGCAGGTGAGTTCTATCTCCTGTCCCGGCAGCAGTTATTGCTGCGGGCAGGAGTTTCTTTTTGCGAGAAACAACCCAACCCTCCCGCGTTGAGACCGCGAAAAAGCGGCAGGAAAGGAAGGAAAAATGAACATCAAAGAAATGAGCACAGCAAACAAAGAGATCCCGTACAAGATATACCTCGAAGAGGATGAACTTCCAAAGCAGTGGTATAACGTAAGGGCGGATATGAAAAATAAACCGGCGCCGCTGCTCAATCCGAAGACAATGAAACCTATGACTGCGGAAGAACTCGGAGTAGTATTCTGCGATGAGCTCGTACAGCAGGAACTTGATGAGACCACGCCGTATTTTGATATTCCGGAAGAAATCATCAACTTCTACAAGATGTACCGTCCGTCTCCTCTGGTTAGAGCATACTGCCTGGAAGAGAAGCTTAAGACACCGGCCAAGATCTATTATAAATTCGAGGGCAATAACACCTCGGGCAGCCACAAGCTGAATTCTGCGATCGCGCAGGCATATTATGCTAAGAAGCAGGGACTTAAAGGCGTTACGACCGAGACCGGTGCCGGCCAGTGGGGAACAGCCCTGGCCATGGCATGCGGATATTTGGGCCTTGACTGCAAGGTTTACATGGTTAAGGTAAGCTACGAGCAGAAGCCTTTCCGCCGCGAAGTAATGAGAACTTTCGGCGCAAGCGTTACCCCGTCACCATCGATGGATACCGCGATCGGACGCAGCATCAATGCCAAATTCCCGGGAACCGGCGGCTCACTCGGATGCGCAATTTCTGAGGCAGTTGAAGTAGCGACCGGAACCGAAGGCTACAGATATGTGCTCGGAAGTGTTCTGAATCAGGTATTCCTTCACCAGACGATCATCGGGCTGGAATGCAAGGCAGCGCTGGACAAATACGGCATCAAGGCCGACACGATCATCGGCTGCGCAGGCGGCGGCAGCAACCTTGGCGGACTTATCGCACCGTTCGTCGGCGAAATGCTCAGGGGCGAGAACAACTACGATATCATAGCTGTTGAGCCGGCATCATGCCCAAGCCTTACAAGAGGACGTTTTGCATATGATTACTGTGACACAGGTATGATCTGCCCGCTTGCTAAGATGTACACCCTCGGCAGCAGCTTCATCCCTGCACCGGGTCATGCAGGCGGACTCAGATTCCACGGAATGAACAGCATTCTGTCACAGCTTTACCATGACGGACTGATGAGCGCCCGCACATATACACAGACAGAAATATTCGAAGCTGCAGTAGAATTTGCACGCTGCGAAGGAACCCTTCCGGCACCTGAGAGCTCACATGCGATCAAGGCAGCTATGGATGAGGCGATCAAATGCCGTGAAACCGGCGAGGAGAAGACGATCCTCTTCGGTCTGACAGGCACAGGATATTTCGACTTAAAGGGCTACGAGTTATTCAACAATGGCGAATTGAAGGATTACATCCCGACAGATGAAGATCTGGCTGTAGGATTTGCCGGACTTCCGGATGTCAAATAATTGGAGATGATGAAATTGGATTACAAAAGAGTATTGACGATTCAGGATATTTCCTGCCTGGGACAGTGCTCCGGCACGGTTGCGCTTCCGATAATTTCCGTGTGCGGACATGAGTGCTGCATTCTTCCGTCATCGGTGCTTTCAACGCACACCTACGGATTTACGGGGTACACATTTGCTGATCTGACTGATCAGATGCCGCCAATCAGGAAGCACTGGGAGAAGGAGAATATCAAATTCGACTGTGTATACACCGGATACCTTGGGAGCAATGAGCAGATCGAATACGTAAGCGATATTATGGCGTCATGCCTTAAGAACGGCGGGCTGAAGGTGGTTGACCCTGCAATGGCGGACGGAGGCAAACTTTATACGGGATTTGACATGGAGTTTGTTGCGTGCATGAAATCGCTTTGCGCAAAAGCGGATATCGTTGTTCCGAACATTACCGAGGCAAGCCTGATAACCGGTATAGAGTACAAGGAAACATACGACGAGGCATATGTAAAATCTCTCGCAGATGCGCTTCTTAAGAACGGCTCAAAGTGCGTTGTACTCACGGGAATCGGTTACAGGGAAGGCTATACCGGCGTGGTTGTGGCAAAGGACGGCCGAATGAGCTACTACGAGCACGAGAAGATCTCCAAGGGCTGCCACGGAACCGGCGATGTTTATGCATCGGCCTTTGTAGGCGCGTTGATGAATGGCAGATCCGAAGGTGAAGCAGCCAGGATCGCAGCAGATTTCGTTGTTGAGTGCATAAAGGGCACCATTGACGATCCGGATCACTGGTACGGCGTTAAGTTCGAGCCGCAGCTCGGAAAACTGGCGCATGTGTTTGCTAAATAAGTGTAATAATTTCCAAAGAGCCATTGCATCATTCTGATGCGATGGCTCTTTTTTTATGAAAAAAATCGGAAATAGAAAAATTCACTTATTTTAGTGCGTTTGCGGGCCTGCCATTTCTCCGATTTTACGGCAGGTTCGTAGAAAACGTAACAATGTCGCCAATTGGGATGCAAAACTGTTGCATAAATAAATTATTTCTGCCCTATGAGGAGCCAGCATAGAAATAACAAAAAAGCGGAGAAAAAAACTCCCAGCAAACCCATTAAAATCGTCGGATTTTTCTATTTTGCGAAAAAGTGGATTTTTATGGGCTGACGTCT
>JAZQNN010000038.1:0-25405 GCA_045627365.1 Lachnospiraceae bacterium | reverse complement strand
CGAAAGAAACGGCACACATAACCATTGCGTGCCGCTTTTATTTGTGTTATAATTGGCCTTCGCTGAGTGCATTAAATATTTTAACTAATATATAAGGAGTCACGACAATGAGTTTTAACGTTGAAAAATTAGAAGGCAATCTTGCTAAACTTACTATCGAGGTTGATGCAGCCGAAGTTGACAAGGCCATCACCAAGGCATATCAGAAGATCAAGAACCGTATCCAGCTTCCGGGCTTCCGTGCAGGCAAGGTTCCTCAGAATATGGCAGAGAAACATTACGGAGTAGAGATTTTCTACGAAGACGCAGTTAATTTCATGCTGAACGATTCATATCCGGAAGCACTTGAGCAGTGCGACCTTGAGATCGTTTCTCAGCCTGAGATCGATATCGTACAGATCGAGAAAGGCAAGAACTTCATCTATACCGCAACCGTAGCAGTTAAGCCGGAAGTTACCCTCGGACAGTACAAGGGCCTTGAGTACACACTTCTTGACAGTGAAGTTTCTGAAGAAGATGTACAGGCAGCTCTTGAACGCGAGCTTGACAAGAACAGCCGCGAAGTCCCTGTTGAGGACAGAGCAGCTCAGCTTGACGATATCGTTTCAATCGATTTCGACGGCTATGTAGACGGCAAGCAGTTCGACGGCGGCAAGTCTGAGAACTACAGCCTTACACTTGGTTCACACAGCTTCATCGATACATTCGAAGATCAGATCGTTGGCCACAATGTCGGCGATGAATTTGATGTTAACGTTACATTCCCTGCAGAGTATGGCGAGAAGAGCCTTGCAGGACAGCCTGCAGTTTTCAAGTGCAAGTTGAACGAGATCAAGACCAAGGAACTTCCTGAGCTTGATGATGAGTTCGCAGCAGAAGTTTCCGAGTTCGATACTCTCGATGAGTACAAGGCTGACATCAAGGCTAAGATGGCTGAGCGCAAGGCTGACGCAGCTAAGAAGACCGCTATCGACGAGCTTGTAGCTAAGGCAGTTGAGAACGCTGAGATGATCATCCCTGATCAGATGGTCAACGAGCAGGCAGAGGCAATGGTCCGCAACGTAGAGCGCAGCATGCAGCAGCAGGGCTTCACCATGGAGCAGTACCTTCAGATGATGGGCCAGACCAGGGATCAGTTTCTTGCAGAGGCACGTCCGCATGCATACCAGACCATCAGCTCAAGACTGGTTCTTGAAGCTATCGCTAAGCAGGAGAACCTTGTAGCTTCTGATGAAGCTATCGACGAGCAGGTTAAGAAGATCGCTGATGCTTACGGCATGGAGTTTGACAAGGTTAAGGAACTTCTTACCGACGAGGAGAAGGAAGACATGAGCCTTAATATCGTTTGCGATATGGCAACAGATCTCCTTTATGATAACGGCGTAGGCGTAGAACCAAAGGAAGAAGAGCCAGCTGAAGAAGCTAAAGACGCTGAATAATTGACCGGCAATGCCGGAAGGCTCCGGCGTTTACAAATTACCGGCAATAAGACAACAGATTTTGCAAAGGGGCCGGAACGGCCCCTTGTGTTATCCTACAGAACCACTAAGGAGGCAAATATGAGTTTAGTACCAACAGTCATTGAGACAAGCAGCAGAGGCGAGAGAGCCTATGACATTTATTCAAGACTCCTTAAGGAGAGGATCATTTTCCTCGGAGAGGAAGTTAACGAAGTAACAGCCGGACTGGTCGTTGCGCAGATGCTCTTCCTTGAGTCTGAAGATCCTAACAAGGATATCAATTTCTACATCAACAGCCCGGGTGGAGTTATTTCCGCAGGCATGGCAATTTATGACACAATGCAGTATGTAAAGTGCGACGTATGCACGACCTGTATCGGTATGGCAGCAACCATGGGAGCATTCCTTCTCGCAGGCGGCACCAAGGGCAAGAGATTCGCACTTCCAAATGCTGAGATCATGATCCATCAGCCATCAGGCGGCGCTCAGGGTCAGGCAAGCGATATCAAGATCAATGCCGAGCATATCCTGAAGATCCGTGATCATATGAACGAGATCCTCGCAGCCAATACCGGCAAAGACATCGAGACCGTTGCACGCGACACAGAGCGCGACAACTGGTTCACAGCCGAGGAAGCTAAGGAATACGGACTTATCGACGCCGTTATCACAAAACACTAATCGGAAAAACCAGAGGTTTGTATGGCAGACAGTAATAAAAACGGAAGCAAAGGCTCATCCAAGCCACCGCAGGTCAAGATGCCTGTTTGCTCTTTCTGCGGAAGGACTGCGGAAGAGACCGGCGACAGCCTGATACAGGGACCGGGCGGCGTGTATATCTGCAGGGAGTGCGTTGAAGAATGCCAGTCAATATACGACGAGCACGATCTGGTAGACGGATTTACAGACGACGAGCCGGAGGGCGCAGAACTTGATATCACCTTGTATAAGCCGAAGGAGATAAAGGCTTTCCTTGACGAATATGTGATCGGACAGGACGAGGCCAAGAAAGTTCTGGCAGTTCAGGTTTACAACCATTACAAGAGGATCATTTCAGGCAAGAAGCTTGATGTTGAGCTGCAGAAGAGCAATATCCTGATGCTCGGACCGACCGGCTCAGGAAAGACTTTCCTCGCGCAGACACTTGCCAAGATCATCAATGTGCCGTTTGCGATCGCAGACGCGACCACGTTGACCGAGGCAGGCTACGTGGGCGAGGACGTTGAGAATATCCTCCTGAAGCTGATCCAGGCGGCTGACTACAACGTTGAGCGTGCCGAGCATGGTATTATCTATATCGACGAGATCGACAAGATCACCAAGAAGAGCGAGAACGTATCCATCACAAGAGACGTATCCGGTGAGGGCGTTCAGCAGGCACTTCTTAAGATCCTTGAAGGTACCGACGCGTCCGTTCCTCCGCAGGGCGGCAGAAAGCATCCTCAGCAGGAGCTGATCCCTATCAACACGACCAACATCCTGTTCATCTGCGGCGGAGCATTTGCCGGAATGGAGAAGATCGTCGAGTCAAGAGTTGACAAGAAGGGCATGGGCTTCGGAGCTGACATTTCGGCAAACGCAGGCCTTGAGATCGACGACGCATTCGGAAACGTAATGCCTCAGGATCTGATCAAGTTCGGTCTGATCCCGGAATTTGTAGGACGTGTGCCGGTTGTTGTAGCTCTTAAATCCTTAACAGAGGATGACATGGTCAGGATCCTTTCCGAACCGAAGAACGCCCTCGTTAAGCAGTACAAGGCACTGTTCAATCTGGATGATGTTGAGCTCGAATTCGAAGAGGACGCCTTAAGGGCGATCGCGCGTAAGGCATTCGAACGTAAGATCGGAGCCCGCGGACTCAGAAGCATCCTCGAGAATATCATGATGGACATCATGTACGAGATCCCGTCTGACGATTCGATCAAGAAGTTTACGGTTACGGCCGATATGGTGAAATGATAGTAAAAAGCGCAGAACTTGAAATCGTATGCGGACCGACATCGAAACTGCCTGATTTAGAGGCAGTCCAGATCGCATTTGCCGGCAAATCAAACGTCGGCAAGTCTTCACTGATCAACGCGCTCCTTAACAGGAAGGCGCTTGCGAGGACTTCATCGCAGCCGGGCAAAACGCAGACGATCAACTTCTACAATATTAATAAGGAATTCTACTTCGTGGATCTTCCGGGATATGGCTTTGCCAAGGCATCCAAGGAATCACAGGAAAAATGGGGCATGATGGTCGAGAAGTACCTGAATAACACCCCGAATCTCAAAGCGGTTTTCCTGCTTGTGGACATCCGGCATGAAGCCAAAGCCAACGACAAGATGATGTATCAGTGGATAGTCGAAAGCGGTTATCAGCCGATAGTTATATGCACCAAGGCTGACAAGATCGGAAAGAACGAGGCTGCGCATCAGCTGAAGGTCCTTAAGGAAGGGCTTGAGCTTGCCAAAGGGACCGTGATCATTCCGGTATCATCCGAGACCAAAGCAGGAATAAGCGAGGTCTGGAACGCGATAGAACAGTTCCTGTAAGAAAGCATAAGAAAACGCCGGCTTAGCGCCGGCGTCTTTTTTGATCAAAATCTGTGATCAGGACAGAAGCGTCTTCATCACATATGCGTATATATCCTCACTGCAGGTACGCCAGTTGCTGACGATGTGCTTGGCCTCCTCTTCGGAAGGAACGGCAATGTTCAGTTCATAAAGGAGTGCTTTGCCCTCCATGATCTGGCAGTGAGCGATGTAATCTCCGCTCGTGTGTCTGTAATAGCCGGCCTGTGTTCCGACCTCATTCTTAAGCGCGAACTTGTTGTCCTCAAGATATTTGTTAACATCCTCGAGGGCGCCCTTCGGGATCTGGCTCTTGAAATAAGTGAGAGTGTCATACCCTTCGGGAGTGAGGCTGTAATAGGATGTGTTATGCACCTTAGAGACCTCAACAAATCCGGAATCGCACAGCTCGGATAATGTCTGCTGAATGTTGAAATAATCGGTATATTCCTTCTGAACGAAAAACTCCAGGACCTGAGCGTTGGTCAGTTGGCTGTCAAGCTTGTTCAGCATATACAGGATCATCAGCTTATATATTGTAACAGACTCGATTATCATATCTTTCTCCGAAACGATAGTTGCACAATAATACATGCATAGATTATCACAGTTATGCCGGCATGGCAAATACTCTTTACAACACAAATGAGTGCTTGACAATTTGTATTTGAATCTTTTATAATCCAGACACAAATAATCTTTATTCATTATCGAATGACATTTCACTTTGCACAATCTAAAGATACAGTCAATCGCGTTACTGCACGTATAAAATCACAGAAAAGGAATATTATATGAAAGAAAAACTTGAATCATTGCCGCTTAAGGAGCTTCGTGAAATTGCGAAAACTCTTGCGATCAAAGGTGCCGGCTCTATGAAGAAAGCTGACCTTATTATGGCGATCTTAGAAGTCTCCGAACAGAAGACCCGCGAAGAGGAGACTGGAGTTACCAAGGAAGAAGAGGATAAGCTCGACAGCGGCAAAACCGCCGACGGCATACTTGAGGTCATGCCCGACGGATACGGCTTCATCAGAAGCGATAACTACCTGCCGGGTGAGAACGATGTATATGTTTCACCGAGTCAGATCAAGAGATTCGGCCTTAAGACAGGTGATGTACTGACAGGCAAGATCCGTATCAAGACAGGAAATGAAAAGTTCAGTGCGCTCCTGAGACTTGACAGAATAAACGGCATTATGCCGAGCGAAGGCAGAAAACGTCCTAACTTTGAGGACCTGACACCTATCTTCCCGGACGAGCGTCTTCCGCTTGAGACGAGCGAGAAGAACGTGGCCATGAGGATATTTGATCTCGTTTCACCGATCGGCAAGGGCCAGAGAGGCCTTATCGTATCTCCGCCTAAGGCCGGCAAAACGACCCTCCTTAAGGGCGTTGCGAAGTCTCTCCTTAAGAACAGCCCGGAGGTACACATCCTCATCCTTCTGATCGATGAGCGCCCTGAGGAAGTTACAGATATGCGTGAGGCCATCACAGGTCCTAACGTTGAGGTGATTTATTCAACATTTGATGAGCTTCCCGAGCATCACAAGAGAGTTGCCGAGATGACCATCGAACGTGCTAAAAGACTTGTAGAACACGGCAAGGACGTTGTTATCCTGCTCGACAGTATCACAAGACTCGCAAGAGCGTATAACCTTCTTGTTCCGCCAAGCGGCAGGACCCTTTCAGGCGGTCTTGATCCGGCAGCGCTTTACAGCCCAAAGAGATTCTTCGGCGCAGCCAGAAATATGCGCGAGGGAGGCAGCCTTACGATTCTTGCGACAGCCCTTATCGACACCGGCAGCAAGATGGACGATGTCGTATACGAGGAGTTCAAGGGAACAGGTAACATGGAACTGATCCTCGACAGGAAGCTTCAGGAGAAGCGTGTTTTCCCGGCGATCGACATTGCCAAGAGCGGAACCAGAAGAGAAGATCTGCTTCTTACACCGGACGAGCAGGAAGCTGTTTACGCGATCAGAAAAGCGACCGGCGGCTTAAGAGCAGAGGAGTCAACGGAGAAAGTCCTGGATCTTTTCGTAAAGACACATTCGAACAGAGAATTTGTCGATATGGTCAGGAAAATCAAGTTTTACTAAATCATAAAATTATAAAAACCGCTTGAAATGTACATTCGTCTATGCTACAATCGTCAAGCTTGACTAAAAAAAGACCTATTAGGCCAAGACCCAATGGGCAAGAAAAGGAGAATTATCATGCAGGAAAATATTCAGCCAAAGTACTATGATGCAGTAGTTACATGCAACTGCGGTAACACCTTTACAGTTGGTTCAACCAAGAAAGAGATCCACGTTGAAGTTTGCTCCAAGTGCCATCCTTTCTACACCGGACAGCAGAAGGCAACACAGGCTCGTGGCCGTGTTGAGATGTTCAACCGTAAGTACAACCTTAACCAGGATAAGTAGCATAACTAACAAGGACCGCATAGCTTTATGCCCTGTTAAAGTCAGGGTAAAGTGTGCGGTCTTTTTATATCTAAGAGTAGGAGATCCTACTCTTTCTTTATGAGGAGAGCATATGAAATCATCAGGAATCGGCGGACAGGCCGTCCTTGAAGGAATAATGATGCGTCACAAGGAGGACATCGCGGTCGCAGTCAGAAAGAGCGACGGCAAGATCGTTCTCGCACGCCAGAAGTGGGCCAACCCGGCAGCAAAATACAAGGTGCTCGGATGGCCGGTAATCAGAGGAGTTGTCTCGTTCATCTTCTCACTTGTCATCGGTATTCAGACACTGACCTTTTCGGCAAGCTTCTTTGAAGAAGAGACGCCGAAGAAGGACAAGGACGCTGAGAAAGAGCCTGAAAAGCCGGCCGAGGAAGTGACCGAGACCAAGGTCGTTAAGAGCGCAGATGAACGGACCAAATCAGAAGGCGCCGCTATGTTCGGAACGATCGCTTTGTCGCTGGTATTTGCCGTTGCGCTTTTCGTTGTAGCGCCTTACTACGCAGCATCCGGGCTGATGAAGCTTTTCGGAAGCGATTCGCAGCTTCTTCTGGCAGTTCTTGAAGGCGTTGTTAAGCTGATCATTTTCTTGGGGTATATGGCACTGATCGGCCTGATGCCGGACATCAAGAGAACATTCATGTACCACGGCAGCGAGCACAAATGCATCAACTGCATCGAATCAGGTAAAGACCTGACCGTCGAGAACGTAATGTCATCCTCCAAGGAACACAGAAGATGCGGCACGAGCTTTATATTCTTTGTGCTGGTCATCAGTATCATCTTCTTTATGTTCTTAAGGTTTGATTCAAGGCTTTTAAGATTTGCGGTAAGACTGCTTCTGATCCCGATCATTGCCGGTGTTTCATATGAATTTATACAGTGGGCAGGCAATTCGGATTCTGTGATTGCAACGATCTTAAGCCGCCCGGGAATGTGGGTCCAGGCACTTACTACCAAGGAGCCGACAGCGGACATGGTAGAGGTTGCGATCCAGGCTGTTGAGGGCGTATTTGACTGGAGGGCGTACCTGGACGAGAATAAAGAGAGCGGCGAAGACGCTGAAGAAAGCACAGATGAAACTGAAAGCGATTTATGACCTGGCAATTCAGCAGCTCGACGAAGAGGGGATAGAAACCTCAGCGGTTGACGCATTCTGGCTTCTTTCGTATGTAACAGGGCTGGACCGCGCGGCATACCTGATGTCGAAAGAGCGCGAGCTGAAGCCTGAGATATGCGCTGAATACATGGAACTGATAAGGCGTCGTGCTGCGCATGAGCCGTGCCAGTATATTATCGGCTCGACGGAGTTTATGGGTCTGGAATTCAAGGTGAGTCCGGATGTATTGATCCCGAGACAGGACACAGAAGTACTTGCGGAGGAGACCATCCGTCTTATCGGGGATGAGCCGAAAGACGTGCTTGATATGTGCACCGGAAGCGGATGTCTTGCCGTAGCGATAAAGCATTTTTGCCCGGAAGCACATGTGAGCGCATCGGATATTTCGCCGGCCGCGCTTGAAATCGCCGGACAGAATGCGGCGGAAAACGGGAAAGAGATCGAATTTGCCGAAGGAGATCTGTTCGGGGCTTTTGGCGAATGGCGCGTGTTCGACTTCATTGTAAGCAATCCGCCGTACGTCACCGAGGAAGAGTATGCAGGCCTGATGCCGGAGGTCAGAGAGTTTGAACCCAAGCTTGCGCTGACGGCTGGCGCGGAAGGACTTGATGTTTATGAAAGGCTTATCAGCGAAGCTCCCGGGCATCTTAGAGATGGCGGAACTCTGCTCCTTGAGATAGGATGCAGCCAGGCCGGAGCGGTAAGCGCTTTGATGAAAAACGCGGGATTCGCAGATATAAAAGTGATAAAAGACCTTGCCGGACTTGACAGAGTCGTGACCGGAAGGAAAGAGGTTAAAAATGTTTGATAAATTGGAATCAATAGAGAAAAGATACGAAGAGGTCCTTGAAGAGCTCAGCAAGGCGGAGACCATATCCGACCAGAACAAGTTCAAGAAGCTGATGAAAGAGCAGAGCGATCTGACTCCTGTTGTTGAAGCTTATCGCAGGTACAAGAAGGCCAAGCAGACCATCGACGACAGCCTGGAGATCCTTGACGAGGAGAGCGACGAAGAGATGCGCGAACTCGCCAAAGAGGAACTTGCCGACGCCAAGAAAGACCTTGAGAATATTGAAAACGAGCTGAAGATACTGCTCCTTCCGAAGGACGAGAACGACGATAAGAACGTATTTGTCGAGATCAGAGGCGGAGCCGGCGGAGACGAAGCCGCGCTTTTCGCGGCAGAGCTTTACAGAATGTACTGCCTGTACGCAGAGCGCTGCGGATGGAAGACAGAGCTTGTTTCTTTTAACGAGATGGGCCTTGGCGGATTCAAGGAAGTCGTATTCATGGTCAACGGTCTCGGCGCATACTCCAAGCTCAAGTATGAAAGCGGCGTTCACCGCGTTCAGCGTGTTCCGGTGACCGAGTCCGGTGGCAGGATCCATACCTCGACAGCAACAGTAGCGGTTATGCCTGAGGCAGAGGATGTTGACGTTCAGATCGACCTTAACGACTGCAAATTCGACGTTTTCCGCGCGTCCGGCAACGGTGGTCAGTGCGTAAATACGACCGACTCGGCTGTCCGCCTGACGCATATTCCGACAGGAATCGTTATTTCCTGCCAGGACGAGAAGTCCCAGCTCAAGAACAAGGATAAAGCACTGAAGGTCCTGAAGGCCCGCCTTTATGATTTGGAGCTTCAGAAGAAGCAGGACGCGGAGGCAGCAGCCCGCCGCAGCCAGATCGGAACAGGCGACCGCTCCGAGAAGATCCGTACATACAATTTCCCGCAGGGACGCTGCACGGACCACAGAATAGGCTTCACATCGTACCGTCTGGAGAATATCATGAACGGCGATATCGTTGAAATAATCGACAACTGCATAGCTGCTGACCAGGCTGCCAAGCTGTCCAATCAGGCCGATTGAATTTCGGCATAATCAGGCAATGTTTTCAAGGCGTACATCCGCATTTTCGGGTGTACGCTTTCTTATTTCCTTTTTTTGCCGAAAAAAGCCCGAAAAAAGTTTGATAAATTATTGACAAATGCCATTTCGACAGTATACTGAAAAAAAGATTTGTTTAAAGTACGTCTTTAAATACAAAGAATACGACAATTCGAATAAATTTGAGGGGGTTAACAATGGATTTCAAACTGTCGAAAGAACAAGAAATGGCACAGAAGATGTTCCAGGAGTTCACCGAGAATGAAGTCAAACCCATAGCTGCCTACGTTGACGAGGAGGAAGTATTTCCTTACGAGACCGTCAAGAAGATGGGTGAGCTGGGAATGATGGGAATTTATTTTCCGAAGGAAGTCGGTGGAGCCGGTGGAGATGTTCTGACCTACGTAATGGCGGTAGAAGAACTCAGCAAGGCCTGCGGATCAACAGGCGTTGTTCTTTCCGCTCACACAAGTCTGTGCGCAGCTCCGATTTTTGAAAACGGAACTGACGAACAGAAGGCTAAGTATTTGCCGAAGCTCTGCTCAGGCGAATGGATCGGAGCATTCGGACTTACCGAGCCGGGTGCAGGTACCGACGCTCAGGGCCAGCAGACCGTAGCAGTTGATGAGGGCGACAACTGGAGACTTAACGGCTCCAAGATCTTCATCACCAATGCAGGCGCAGCAAGCGTATTTATCGTTATCGCTGTAACCGGTAAGATCCTTGACAAGAAGGGACGCCCAACCAAAGAAATTTCAGCGTTCATCGTTGAAAAAGGCGATCCCGGATTCAGAATCGGACAGCCTGAGAAGAAGATGGGTATCCGCGGTTCTTCAACCTGCGAACTGATCTTCGAAGACTGCATTATTCCTAAGGACAGACTTCTCGGCAAGAAGGGCAAAGGCTTCAATCTTGCTATGGCAACTCTTGACGGCGGACGTATCGGTATCGCTGCTCAGGCTCTTGGCATTGCAGAGGGCGCTTTAGCTGAGACTATCGCATACACCAAGGATCGTAAGCAGTTCGGCAAGTCTATTTCTCAGTTCCAGAACACTCAGTTCGAGCTTGCAGAAATGAAGGCAAGAATCGACGCTGCCAAGTACCTTGTTTACAAGGCTGCTCTTAAGAAGCAGGAAGTTATGGACGGCGCAAAGACGACCTACACAGTTGAGGCTGCTGAGGCTAAGCTTATTGCTGCCCGTACAGCAAGTGATGTAACCAGAAGATGTCTGCAGCTCTTCGGCGGATACGGATATACCCGTGATTATCCGATCGAGAGAATGATGCGTGATGCCAAGATCACTGAGATCTACGAAGGCACAAGCGAAGTTCAGATGATGGTTATCTCCGGTGCAATTTTGAAATAAGGAGGGAATTCGAATGAAAGCAATAGTATGCGTAAAACAGGTTCCCGACACACAGGGAAAAGTAGCAGTCAAAGCCGACGGTACAATGGACCGTGCAGCAATGGCAACAATCACCAATCCTGATGACCTCAATGCAATCGAGGCAGCTCTTCAGCTTAAGGAAGCAACCGGATGCGAAGTTATCGCAGTATCCATGGGACCTCCACCAGCAGAGTCAATGCTTCGTGAGCTTATGGCAAGAGGAGTTGACAGAAGCGTTCTGATCAGCGGACGTGAGTTCGGCGGATCTGATACATTTGCTACCAGCCAGATCGTGGCTGCAGCAGTTAATAGGATCGGCATCGATGACGAGACCGTAGTATTCTGCGGACGTCAGGCAATTGACGGAGATACCGCACAGGTTGGCCCGCAGATCGCTGAGAAGCTGAATCTGCCGCAGGTAACATACGTTACCGATATCGTAAAGGACGGAAACGCTCTTATCGTTAAGCGTCAGCTTGAAGACGGATACATGGAGCTCAAGGTCAAGATGCCTTGCCTTCTTACCTGTATCAAGGAACTGAACACCCCGAGATATATGAACATTTCAGGTATCTTCGAGTGCTACAGCAAGCCATATGAGATCTTCGATTATGAGACACTTAAGGACGAGCCTTTGATCGAGCCGGATACCATCGGACTTAAGGGTTCACCGACTAACGTTTACAAGTCATTTTCACCTCCACTGAAGAAGGCCGGACAGATGGTTGCAGACGCAGCTGAACTGGCAGGAATCCTCAGCGAGAACCACATCATTTAAGGAGGAGAAGAACATGGCAGAATACAATAGCATGGACATTGCTGCTTTCCACGGCGTGTGGGTTTTCTGTGAGCAGCGTGAAGGCGTATTCCAGACTATTTGCTATCAGCTCCTGAGTGAAGGCCGTAAACTGGCAAATGACCTCGGAACAGAGCTTGTAGGCGTAGTTCTCGGAAACGATATCAAAGACGAATATATCAAATCTTTAGGCGGATACGGCGCAGACAAGATCCTCTATGTCAACAGCCCGCTCCTTAAGGATTACACAACTGACGGTTACGCAAAGGTCATCTGTGACCTCGTACAGGACAAGAAGCCTGAGATCGTTCTCGTAGGCGCTACGAACCTGGGCCGAGACCTTGCACCGCGCTGCGCAGCGAGACTTCATACCGGTCTTACCGCAGACTGCACACATCTGGATGTTGATGTTGAGAAGTACAAGGCATTCCTTCGTTCAGCTTCAAATATCGATGTAGACGGAACAACATTCGAAGAGGGCACCAACCTCAAGATGACCCGTCCTGCATTCGGCGGACATCTGCTTGCAACCATCACCTGCTCAAGATTCCGTCCGCAGATGTCAACTGTACGTCCGGGCGTTATGCTGACACAGGATTACGATGAGGCACAGGCAGCTAAGGTCGTAGTTGAGAACGTTGTTACAGACCTCAGCCCTGCAGACATCAATGTTGAGATCCTCGACATCAAGAAGTCAGCTAAGAAGATGGTTGACCTCTTAGGCGCAGACGTGATCGTATCTGTAGGCCGTGGTATCAGCTCAGACCCTGAGAAGGGTATCGCACTTGCCGAAGAGCTTGCAGGCCTTTTAGGCGGCGTTGTAGGTGCTTCACGTGCAGTAGTTGACGACGGACTTATCGAGTCAGATCATCAGGTCGGTCAGACAGGCAAAACCGTACATCCAAGACTTTATGTTGCACTTGGTATCTCAGGCGCGATCCAGCACCTTGCAGGTATGCAGGATTCCGAGACCATCGTTGCCATCAACAAGAATGACAGCGCTCCGATCTTCGAAGCTGCAACTTACGGTATCGTAGGTGACCTTTATAAGGTAGTTCCCGAACTGATCAAGGAGATCAAGGCACTTAAGGCTTGACGATCAGCTGAATAATTTGATTTTGAACAGGCTGTGCTTGCATAACGCGGGCACAGCCTGTTTTTTTAATTAGCGAATGACAAAATCACGGAAAATGTCTATAATTACTCTCAAAAAAAAGAAAGCTCATATATAAATGGATGCATCAAAAAAAGGCCGTGTCGGGCTTGACCTGACGGAAGGCCCAATTCTCAGCCTATTATTCAAATTCGCTTTGCCCATAATCGCGGCAAATGTTCTCCAACAGGTCTATTCAATGGTCGACCTGATGGTCATCGGCAAATTCGTCGGCAGTGTCGGAACAGTCGCTGTATCAACGGGCAGCGAGATCATGGACTATCTCACACCGGTAGCGGTCGCGATCTCAACGGCGGCACAGATATATCTTGCCCAGCTTACGGGCGCTAAGGACAAAGAAAACATCAAAAAGGCGATAGGAACGCTGATCACTGTTGTATGCGTGATGGCAGTTGTTTTCACGGTCGTTCCGATCGCGATCAGGAAGCCGCTTCTCAGATTGATCAACTGCCCGGAGGAGGCATTTTCAGAGGCCGGCATATATCTGACCATAACAACGTGCGGCATGCCGTTTATCTTCGGCTATAACGCTGTCTGCGGAATACTCCGCGGCATGGGCGAGTCGAAGAGGCCGTTCATCTTCATTCTGGTTGCGGCGATCGTTAATGTTTTTATGGATCTTTTGCTGGTTGCGGTATTCCATCTTGACGCGGCAGGCACGGCTATAGCGACCGCGCTTTCGCAGGTAGGCTCATTCGTCGCCGCGCTCATCTATATGCTGAAGCATAAGGACGCTTTCGGCCTCGAATTCTCCTGGAGGTTCCTGAAGGTCGATCGGGCGGCACTTAAGGCGATCGTTAAAATGAGTATTCCGCAGATAGTACGTACAGCCGCAGTTCACGGATCAATGTTCTGGGTAAAAGCTCAGATCAATGTGTACGGAATGACTGCATCGGCAACATACAGTATCGGCAATAAGGTCGAACGCCTTCTGAATATGTTCATCTATGGCGTTGACGCGGCGGCAGGCGGAATGATGGGCCAGAACATCGGCGCAAGAAAGCACGACAGAGTGAAGCAGATCATATTAAAAACGCTTTATGTCAATCTGGCTCTGGCATGTATCTGTTCGGCACTGTTCCTTTTGGTACCGAGATTCCTTTACAGTTTCTTTACAGATGATCCGGCAGTAATCGAGTACGGCGTGACATATTTCAGGATAATGGTCGTAGGCTTCTTCGTTGTGGCTCTTTCGTCATCGTTCAAGTCGATCTCGACGGGCGCCGGGGCAGCAGGTCTGAGCCTGGCGATCGGTATCATCGACGGAATAGGGCGCGTTGCGATCTGTCTTTTCGTGTCCAAAGTATTCGACATTGGCTGCACAGCTTATTTCTGGGGCGCAGCGTTTTGCCAGCTGATACCGGGCATCATCGCATTCTTCTACTTTACCAGCGGCAAATGGAAGACGAAAAAACTTCTTTCGGAAGGTTAATAATCAGCAGCAATCAATAATCGGAGGTGACATATGTTAACAAAACTTTTCCCAATGGTTCAGTTTAAAAAAGATACGTGGGAGATCGATGAATTCGACTGCGCAAGCATTTTCCTGCTTGTAGGAACGGAGAAGGCAATGGTGATCGACTGCGGTATGGGTATCGGAGACCTGCGCGGCGCGATCGAGATGATTACCGATAAGCCTCTTATCTGCGTTATCAGCCACGGCCATGTTGACCACACAGGAAATGGTCGTCAGTTCGAAGAACTCTGGATCCATCCTGCGGATCAGGGCATCCCGATCCCGCAGTCTGTAGAGCGCCGCAAATGGGACACCATCAGGATCGCGCACAGACAGAAGGACTGCATCGGTGCTCCGTACACCATGTTCAATCTGTATCCGTTTGACATTGATGTAGACATCAGGGACGATGCTGACCTTCCTGAGCCGGTGATAAGAGATTTGCTCGACGGTATGCAATTTGACCTGGGCGGCGGCAGGATCGTTACAGCTTATCACGTACCGGGACACTCCAAGGGCGAGATGGTATTCCTGGATGAAATGACACGTACGCTTTTCGCGGGCGATGCGATCAACTTCAATCTCGGCGCGAGCGCTGTTCCTGTTGAGACCACGCTGAAGGGCCTTAAGAAGATCCAGGCACTCTCTGATAAATATGATGATATCTACAACGGACATCACGACTTCCGTGCTCTCGGAGCACCTCTTGATGATGACTGCCTTCCAACAGCCATCGAGATCTGCGAAGAGGTCGTAGCGACCGGCAAATTCTGCGCGACCGAGAACCCGAGCTTCTGGGGACAGTCCGTTCCACTCACCAAGGAGAGAGTCAACCCGCAGGCATCAGCTCCGGCAGCAGCACCCGGAATGGGTCCTGCAATGAACCGCGTCACACTGCGCAAGGGCAGGAATTACCTTGGCATCGACCCGACTAAGATATACGAGGAGAAATAATCCTTTATGAAGACATACCTTTACATAGGCAACTGGAGTTTTGAGGCGCGCCCGGCCAAAGGCAAGGGCATTTCTTTATTTGAATATGATTCGCAGGACGGCTCCGTAAAGCTCATTGAGACCATCTGCCCTGAGATCGCGGCAGGACAGCTGTATCTGGATGCGGCAAACGGCATCCTGTACAGCAATGATGAGTGCGGCGAACGCCACGGCGAGATCGGCGGTGGCGGCGGTCTGCTCGCATTCAAAATCGACCGCACAAACGGCAGGCTCACACTGATGAATAAGGTCGATTCGCTTGGAACCGAGCCTTCGTATCTGTGCATGGACAAGAGCGGCAAATACCTGACCGTCAGCCATATGTGCGATCCTTTCTTTGTAACGAAGATCATTCGCAAAGAAGACGGAACGCTTGGCAATGAGGTCATCTTCTGCGACGGCGGCCTGGTCCTTTTCAGGATAAACGATGACGGCAGCATAGGGCCGGCGGTAGACGCGTCCCTTCAGGAAGGCTATTACGGCAAAAGCCCGAACAGCAAGCGCATAATCGACCCGCTTTCGGGCCATGTGCAGCTGACCGAGGTCATTTCCAGGATGCATTGCGTTGTGCCGAGCCCGGACGGGGAAGTTATGATCGTCTGCGACAAAGGTATGGACAGGATATACAGCTACAGGATCGACCGCGAGGCGGGGCGTCTTATACATCTGGACACCTGGATGGCGCCTGTTGGCTCGTTCCCGAGGTATTGCGCATTCAATCCGGCAAACGGCCTTTTATATGTCAATTACGAGAGGCTGGACAAGGTAAGCGTGTTCAGCGTGGATACGTCTCTGGGCAAAATGGAAGTGCTTGGCGAGACGCGCCTGTTCCCGGAAGATTACGAGCAGCCGCTTGAGAAGGAGCTGTGCATCCAGGACGTGCTCATCAGTCCAAACGGCAGGAATCTGTATGTGTGCGCAGGCGGATACGACGTAATAGTTGAGCTGATCGTGGAGGAGGACGGCATGCCGGTTTCCAAGGCGGTTCTTGACAGTCGCGGCACGCAGCCAAGAGGGCTTGCGCTCTCACCGGACGGGCGGTTTTTCCTCTCAGGCAATATGGTCTCGGGCGACATAACCGTATTCGAAGTAGGCGCGGACGGCCTTTTAAGCGACACGGGAAGGACTTATCCGGCGATATCGCCGTCGGCACTCAGGTTCCTGGTAGTAGAGTAAAGAAATGTTTGGCGTTTCAGGCCCGGTGAGAGATCACCGGGCTTTTTTTCTCCCTATATTTCCGGGAGGGTAGGGCTCGATTCTCCCACTTCAACGAAATAATCGCATTTGCTATGGATGCCTGGCGAACCGGACATCCATTTTTGACAAAAGGCATCATTTAAATTCCCGGTGCCGAGAAAAACGCATCGGTATTTTCTCCCCCTTCTACGTAAAATAGGCGTTTGCCGATGGCAAATGGCGAAAATTATGCAGTTGGACGCGGCTAAACTTTTCTCCCCCTCCAATTTCAGGCTGACTTTTCGCCAGCACTTACGAAAAATCAACGTTTGCGAGGGGATGGGGGAGAATCAAAAAAGGAAAATGGGAAGCCAACGTAGAAAATGCGGAGCCAGAGCAAAAAGAAAATTAGCACTCTCCCCTTGACAGTGCTAATCGCAAGTGTTATATTGCGACTATAACAAGAACAAACATTTCTTAACACAAGAGGAAGTGATATAAATGAACATTCAGAAATTCACACAGAAATCGATAGAGGCAATAAACGACTGCCAGAAGGTCGCCAACGAATACGGCAATCCGCAGGTCGACTGCGAGCATTTCTTATATTCGCTGCTCAACCAGGAAGACAGTCTGATCGCCAAGCTGTTCGAGAAGATGGGCGTTGACAGGAAGGCTCTTGACGGGGCACTTGAGGCAGTGCTTGGCAAGAACCCGAAGGTGCAGGGCGGCCAGATGCACATAGGCGCCGCGCTTAACGACACCCTGCTTTCGGCAGAGGACGAGGCCAAGGCCATGGGCGATGATTATGTGTCTGTGGAGCATTTGCTGCTTGCGATGCTCAGGAAAGGCAACAAGCAAATCAAGGAGCTTTTCAGGACATTTGATATTACAAGAGAAGAGTTCCTCAAGGCGCTTTCGACAGTCCGCGGCAATCAGAAGATCACGACAGACAATCCGGAAGCAACTTACGAGGCACTGGCAAAGTACGGCACGGACCTTGTCGAGAAGGCCCGTTCGCAGAAGCTCGACCCGGTTATCGGACGCGACGGCGAGATAAGGAACGTTATCAGGATCCTTTCCCGTAAGTCCAAGAACAATCCGGTCCTCATCGGCGAGCCCGGTGTCGGCAAGACCGCGGTCGTTGAGGGGCTTGCTCAGCGTATCGTCAAGGGAGATGTGCCTGAGAATCTGAAGGACAAGACTATTTTCAGCCTGGACATGGGCGCACTTGTTGCGGGTGCCAAGTACAGAGGCGAATTCGAGGAAAGGCTCAAGGCTGTTCTTCAGGAAGTAAAGGAAAGCGACGGCGAGATACTGCTCTTTATTGACGAACTGCATACGATAGTCGGCGCGGGCGCGACCGAGGGATCGATGGACGCCGGCAACATGCTCAAGCCTATGCTTGCGCGCGGCGAGCTTCACTGCATCGGCGCGACAACTCTTGACGAATACCGCAAATACATCGAGAAAGACAAAGCTTTAGAGAGACGTTTCCAACCGGTGCTTGTTGACGAGCCGACGGTGGAGGATACCATCTCGATACTCAGGGGACTTAAGGAACGCTACGAAGTTTTCCATGGAGTAAAGATAACCGACTCAGCTCTTGTAAGCGCGGCGGTTCTCTCTGACAGATATATCTCCGACAGGTTCCTGCCGGACAAGGCGATCGACCTTGTCGATGAGGCCTGCGCGATGATCAAGACCGAACTTAATTCCATGCCGGCAGAGCTGGATGAGCTTCGCAGGAAGGTCATGCAGCTTGAAATAGAGGAGACCGCGCTCAGGAAGGAGACAGATTCTCAGAGCATGGAGCGCCTTGCGGACCTTCAGAAAGAGCTCGCAGAGCTCAAGACAGAATATGCCAACCGCACGGCACAGTGGGAGAATGAGAAGGCCTCCGTTGACAGGCTTTCCGCGCTCCGCGAGAAGATAGAGGAGCTGAACAATCAGATACAGGTCGCAGAGCGCGAATACGACCTCGAGAAGGTAGCGGAGCTTCGTTACGGACAGCTCCCTGCAGCCAAGAAGGAGCTCGAAGACGAAGAAGCCAAACTGAAGAATAAAGAGCTCGACCTGGTTCACCAGAACGTAACAGATGACGAGATCGCAAGGATCATTTCGCGCTGGACAGGTATCCCTGTAACCAAGCTGAATGAGTCCGAGCGCAGCAAGATCCTGGGACTGGGAGAGATTCTTCACAGACGCGTCATCGGTCAGAACGAGGCGGTCGATAAAGTCACAGACGCCATCTGGCGCTCAAAGGCAGGCATTAAGGAGCCGGGCCGTCCGATCGGATCATTCCTTTTCTTAGGACCGACAGGCGTAGGCAAAACAGAGCTCGCCAAGGCTCTTGCGCAGTCGCTTTTCGATGACGAGAACAACATGGTCCGCATCGATATGAGCGAATACATGGAGAAATTCTCCGTATCGAGACTTATCGGAGCACCTCCGGGATATGTAGGGTACGACGAGGGCGGTCAGCTCACCGAGGCAGTCCGCAGGAAGCCGTATTCAGTAGTCCTTTTCGATGAGATCGAGAAGGCTCACCCGGACGTATTCAACGTGCTTCTTCAGGTGCTCGATGACGGGCGCATAACGGATTCGCAGGGCCGTACCGTCGACTTCAAGAATACGATACTGATCATGACGAGTAATATCGGATCGCAGTATTTGCTTGACGGAATCAACGATCTGGGCGAGATAAACGAGGCGGCTCAGGAAGCGGTAATGGACCGGCTGAAGGCATCCTTCAGGCCGGAATTCATCAACAGGCTCGACGAGATCATCATGTTCAAGCCGCTCACCAAGGATAACATGGACGGTATCATAGAGCTTCAGCTTGAGGCCATCAACAAGCTGATGGCAGACAAGGAGCTGAGCCTTGAGCTGACAGAGGCAGCCAAGGATTACGTTGTCGAGAACGCATACGATCCGGCGTACGGCGCAAGGCCGCTTAAGAGATACCTGCAGAAGAATGTGACCACACTCGCTGCAAGGCTGATCCTGGAAGGCGGTATCGAACCGGGCGGAGCGATCGTGATCGACGCGGAAGACGGAGCGCTTAAGGCGAAAGTAAAATAAGAAATCATGGGTCGGCATTTTTCCGGCCCATTTGTTTAAAAAAGCAACTTACGAAATAGGAAGCGTTGCTGTATAATAATTAACCAAATAGTCAAAAGGAGCCGGAACAGCCGGCAAATGGTTTTTTCTCATGGACGTTTCCAGATTTACAGCCTACAGAGATAAAGTCGTAGGCAACTGCAGCAAAGTAATCGTAGGCAAGGATCAGGCGATCGAGCTTGTAATGACAGCATTTATCTGCTCCGGACACGTGCTTCTGGAGGATGTTCCGGGCACAGGCAAGACAATGCTCCTTCGCGCATTTGCCAAAACGATAGGCGGCGGATTCAAGAGGATCCAGTTCACACCGGATCTTCTGCCGAGCGACCTTACCGGTATCAATTTCTACAATCAGAAAGTCGGAGAGTTCGAATTCAGACCGGGCCCTCTTTTCTCCAATATGATCCTTGCGGACGAGATCAACCGCGCAACTCCGAGGACCCAGTCGAGCCTTCTTGAAGCGATGGAAGAACGCCAGATCACCGTTGACGGCGTAACGACCAAGCTCGAAGAGCCGTTCATGGTAATGGCAACGCAGAATCCATTGGAGTCCTACGGAACATTCCCGCTTCCGGACGCGCAGATGGACAGATTCTTTATGCGCCTCAGCCTGGGATATATGGCAAGGAGCCAGGAAATGGGCGTTCTGGGACGTCAGTCATCAATCGACATCATTTCCGGCCTTGATCAGGTCGTAACAGCTGAGGACACCGAATACGTCCGCAGCGAATACAAGAACGTCAAAGTTTCAGACGCGGTTCTGGGCTTCATCATGGACATCATCGAGGCGACCAGAAAGCAGAGCAGCTTCGTTACCGGCGTGTCAACACGCGGCGGAATCGCTCTTTATAAAGCATCACAGGTCACCGCAGCCATTCGCGGCAGGGACTATGTGATCCCGGAGGATGTCAAATACGTTGCACCGTTCGTACTGTGCCACCGTCTGTCCACAGGCTCAGGTTCGAACGCAGCATCATCACTTGAATTCCTTAACAAAATACTTGAACAGGTTAAAGTACCACTGGAAGACGTCAGATAATGGTAGCCCTTTTAATTGTTGTAGTTATTATTGCGCTCGTGCTGCAATATTTTACTGTGCGCAAGGGGCTAAAAGGTCTTGAGGTCACCCACAGTGTATCTAAGGCAGCTGTAGAACCGGAGGAAGAGATCGAACTGATCCTGACCTTTGTTAATCACAGCCGTTTTTTCCTGCCGTATATCGGCTACGAGGAAGTGCTGCCTGAGGGGATCAGCCTGATTTCAGAAGGGCCCGGACTTTTCCCGAAAAAGCGTGACGGCAAGGCTGCCATAACGGGCTCGACGTGGCTTAAGCCCAATCAGACTCTTGAGAAAAGGTTCAAGATCTCGGCAGACGCGCGCGGCAGATATATGCTTTTTACGATAAAAGCGTACGGCGGAGACTTCCTGGGACTTAAGGAAGATGCGCATGCATTCGACAGTTTCGTCGAAATCGTTGCGTTCCCGAAGAAGACTGACGATCGTCAGGTGAATGAAGTCCTGGGCGGCTTCATGGGCGAAATGTCGGTCAACCGCTTTATGTTCGAGGATCCGATACTGACGCTCGGCTACAGGGAGTACACCGGCACCGAGCCGCTTAAGATGGTTTCCTGGACGCAGAGCGCACGTTCGCAGCAGCTGATGGTCAAGAAATACGACTATACGCTCGAACCCTCGATAAGCGTTGTGCTCAATGTGGACGAAGAGGGTAAAAGCGACGAGGATACCGAGAAATCTTTCTGCCTGGCAAGGGCCGTGTGCGCGGCGCTTGAAGACAAGGGTATCCAGTACGATTTCAGAATGAACGCAATCGCGTCAGGCTCGATCTCAGACTGGAGTTACGTAACAGAAGGCCTGGGCCGTCAGCATTATTTCGGAATACTGGAGGGCCTCGGAAGGGCACTCCTGAATAACAACATATCCTGCGCGGAGCTTGTAAGACGCGCGGTGATGCATACAGGAAGCAGCAAGGGCGTGATCTTCATCACACCCGGGACCGAGGCCGGCGCCGTAAATACGGCCGGGAAGGTCGCGGCACAAAGCGGCAATGAGATCCTGATACTTAAGGCGCGGGAGGAGATACTATGATCCTGATGGTATTTTTAAAGACCGCGGCCGAGGTCGGATTCTTCTATACGCTGGCGGGCATCATCGGTCACTTCTTCGGCCTTGATGACGTATGCCTGCTGCTTTCGGTCATTGTATTTGCCGTATTTATGACGCTGTCATATCTGCTAAGGAACCGCAAGGTACTTCGCTTTGTGCCGCTACTGGGGCTTGGCTGCGTAGCGCTTTTGCCGGGCTTTAACCTGACGGCTGCGATCGTGATGGCACCGATGGCAGTATATCTGGTGATCATAGCAGCCAAGGATACATATGAGCCTGACCGGGAGAGGCAGACCGATTTCTTCTCACTGTACTGGAAGCTTGCGATAGCATTCCTGGTGATCGCTGCCGTAGCGGGCAAAATGCCGCTTGTAAAGGGCCAGACTATCCCGCTGATACTGATTGTTCTGACGTGTTCGGTTCTGCTGATGCGTGCTTTAAGGCACGACAGGACTGTTTACGACAAACCGAGCTACCAGCTTGTTAATTTGCTGATCGTTGCAGGAGTCGGAGTTGTGGCATTCCTCATCAGCAGCAAGACATTTCTGAATTCGGTCTGGTGGGTGATAAAGAACTTCTGGTCATACGTGATCGCACCGGTGCTGATCGGGGCATTCTACGGTCTGACCTGGCTGCTGGCCAAGATATTCGGCAACATATCCTGTACTCCCGGATTTGAGGAGAAGGAGAAGGTCACACTCAATACCGATATGGGTCTCGACTTCCTTAAGGAGACGAACGAGGAAGCGGTCGGCGGCGACATCGTCAAACGCGTTCTGATAGCCCTCGGCATACTCATTGCGCTTGCCATAGTAACCCTGATCGTCAGGTATTTTATCCGCAACAGTCAAAGACGCGCAGAGTCAAGATCTGATGCGGACTACAGACGCCGCACACCGACAGAGCCGCTTTTCAGGGCACCTGAGCCGGAGTCCGGAGAGGTCGGCAAAGTGCGCAAACTGTACGGCAAGTTCCTGAAGACCTGCCAGGCAAACGGCGTCACAATAAAGAAGTATTACACCAGCCGTGATGTCAATACGTACACTTCGCAGTTATTTGATGAAAATGATGCGGAAGAGCTCAGAAAGATCTACATCCGGGCAAGATATAAGAACGAAGCCACACAGGAAGATGTAGAGCACGCACGCGAGCTGGTCAATAAGCTTTCGCGCGAGCAGCGAAAATAAAGAGCAGCGGGAAGATAATTCCGCATACCGCTACGATAAGAAAATGAGCGATCACGATTCCGTTAACGGATGAGAGGAACAGCTGCAGAACGCAGATCGCAAGCGGAAACCATGCGATAACGTTAAGGAAAACCATCGAGCTTCTGCGGTCACGCTGAACGAGACCGACGGTGCCTAAGACGATATCCGCAAGAGCGTGAGCGACCAGAAGAACGGCGGCAATGATGGTCAGGAACTTGGACGTGCTGACAGCGTTCAGCCTGGATGAGGTAAGAACGAAGCACATCCCGAGGTCGGTAAGACCGCCCACGATCATAAGTACAGACATTATGTTGAAAAAAGTCGATCTGTTGGCCAAAGCCGATTCCTCCTCGCTAAAAGCACTTGATTCAATGCGTATTTTAGCATTGTTGAAGGAATTATATCAATAATAAAGTTCCTAAGCAGAACTCAAAGAGGCAATATATGAGAAACAAAACACACGACCTGTCACAGGGCAAAATATTCCCGGCGCTTATGACATTTGCACTGCCGCTCCTTCTGGGGCAGCTCCTGCAGACGCTGTATTCGAGCGTTGACCAGATAGTGATCGGCAATTTCGAAACGACCAACGCGCTTGCCGCCATTTCGGCCAGCACGATGATCACCAATATGATCGCAGGCTTCTTCAACGGCCTGAGTGTCGGTGCATCAGTGTTCATGGCAAAAGCGTTCGGCGCCAAGGATTACAAGACACTTCACGACGGTGTCCATACTACCGTTTTGTCATCATTTATCTTCGGCGTTGTGCTGGCGGGAGCAGGTGCTGTATGCGCGGGACTCCTTCTACACCTGACAAAATGCCCGCCGGAAGTGTATGAAAATGCTCTGACATATCTCAGAATATATATGGTCGGCGTGCTGTTCACATCGATGTATAACGTTTCATCCGGCGTACTCAGGGCCGTGGGAAATTCGCGAGTTCCGTTTATAGCCCTGGCAACTTCCAGCTGCCTCAACATCGTGCTCGACATCGTATTCGTAGCGTTCTTCAAGTGGAGCGTTGCCGGAGTTGCGATCGCGACGATCATTTCTCAGGGCGTGTCGATGACCATAACCTTCTCGGCAATGATGAAACTCGATGCAGAATACAGATTCCGCTTCAGACATCTGACGATTAAGGGCTATGTCCTGAAAGAGGTAGTAAGGCTTGGCCTGCCTGCCGGTCTTCAGTCCTCCGTCACCGCGCTTTCCAATATATTTATTCAGCGTTACCTCAATATGTTCTCACCGGCAGCAATCGCAGCGCTCGGCGCGGGCATGAAGATAGACCAGTTTGCCGGAATGCCGTGCCACTCGCTCGGCCTTGCGATGACGACCTTCATCGGACAGAACGTAGGCGCCAAAAAGCTGGGCAGAACGCACAAGAGCGTAGGTGTGTCAACACTGGCGTGCGTGTCATTTATCGCTGTGGTCGGAACATTCATCTATTTCTTTGCACCGCAGCTGGTAGGCATCTTCTCCAAGGACCCGGAAGTCATCTATTACGGCACGCAGTTCCTCAAAACGATAATGCCGCTTTACAGCCTGATGGGACTTGGCGGACTCTTCGCCGGCATTTGCCGCGGCTACGGATATTCCATCTACAGCATGCTCTCAACACTGCTCGGAATGGTTGCTGTACGACAGATCTGGCTGTTCATCGCATTCCGGACATTCGAGAAGAACGTCCTGCTCATCAACGTATGCTACCCGATGGGCTGGATAGTGACGCTCCTGCCGCAGCTGATCCTGTACCTGTTCGTGCTCAGGAAGAAATTCAAGGCAGAACCGGAGACCACGTAAGAAAGTTACAAAAAGTGCCCAGGCTTGGGCACTTTTTTGTGGCTGCCATCCATTTCCGCTTTGTCGATTCTCCCCTCCCCTAAGCAAACGTTGATTCTTCGTAAGTGCTGGCGAAGCGGACATCCATTTTGACCGCCCGGCACCCCATTTTTTGCCTAAATCTCGTGTCTCTCCCTGCGGGATTTCTCCCGTCTGCGCCGCTTGTGCCGATAAAATCGTTCCCACTGGCGAAATCTCGCCGGCCTCAAAGCTCACCAACTCCATAAAAATGCCGTCCAACCCGCATCAGACGGCGCCCGGTTCGCCCATAGGCGCTTCTTTCAATAGAAACGGGAGAATCAGAACTGCCAAAATGCGGTGACAGGCGCTGGGGATGGGAAGCAGATGAAAATCGTATGCAATAAAATGCGTTCCTTGTGATTTCTTTGTGAAATCTCAATTCATTATATATGCACGAAGACCCCTATGTGATAGAATACAATCAAACTCATTGAAGTACACAAGGAGGGCATCAATATGGCATTCAAGAGGGCACAGTGGCACAGCGGACTTACCTACCAGCAGAAGTGCCACACATGCGGATCAGTTGTTAAATATACAGACTACAACATGGACTACAGGCCGTGGTACGCGGACGGATTTGTTTACTGCCCGAAGTGCAAGACACCGCTT
>JAZQNN010000037.1:0-20399 GCA_045627365.1 Lachnospiraceae bacterium | reverse complement strand
CTTCGAGAACAGCCTTGATTTCCTTGAGAAACTCGGCAAGATCATGATCGAAAACGGAATCAAGCCGGAAGTTGAAGTTATGGACTTCGGTATGATCAACACCGCTAAGGATTACCTCAAGAAGGGTATCCTCCTTGCTCCCGTACATTGGGATTTCGTTCTTGGCTACGGCGTTTCAGGATGCCCTGCAACCCCTAAGAACCTTTGCCATATGCTCGATGAGATCCCTGCAGGATCAACATGGGGCGCATTCGGAACAGGCAGCTCACAGATGTCTATCCTTTACACCGCACTTGCACTTGGCGGACATGTACGTGTAGGCCTTGAAGACAACATCTGGTACGCAAAGGGCGTTCCTGCAACCAACCTTATGTTCGTAGAGCGCGCAGCTCGCAGCATCGTTGAATACGGTAACGAAGTTGCTACTTGCGCAGACGCAAGAGAGATCCTTGGTCTTAACAAATAAGGAGTTTGAATATGTCAGAGAAAATTGCTTTTATCGGAGCCGGTCTTATCGGAAGCGGACTTGCGCTTAATGCGATCACACACGGCATTCCTGTAACCCTTCAGGTTCACAGCAACGTTCAGCGCTGCCAGGACCGTATGGAAGCAGGCCTTAAGTTCTTCGAAGAGAAGGGCGTATTTACCGCTGAAGAAATCGAAAAGGCTCGCGGCCTTTACACAGTTACTACCTCTCTTGAGGATGCTGTACAGGGCGCAACACTTATTCAGGAATCCGGTCCTGATGCAATCGAGATGAAACATGAACTCGTTGCACAGATCGAAGCTGCATGCGATCCTGAGGCTATTATCTGCACATCCACATCCAGCAAATCTATCACCGAGGTTTTTGCACAGGCTAAAAAACCTGAGCGCTGCATGGGCGGTCATCCGTACAACCCGGCATACCTGATCCCTCTTCTTGAGATCACCAAGGGCGCTAAGACCGAAGACAGCTATGTTGCCAAAGCTAAGGAAATTTATGAGAAGATGGGCAAGATCCCGGTAGTCCTTAACAAGGAAGTTATCGGCTTCATCGCTAACAGATACCAGAGCGCTATCCACAGAGAAGCAGTTGATCTGGTTGAGAACGGCGTTTGCTCAGTAGAAGATGCTGACAAGGCACTTGTTTACGGCGTTGGTATCCGTTGGGGTATCATGGGCCAGTTCCTTACAATGCATCTGGGCGTATCACCTGAAGGCATCGGCCAGTTCAATGAGAAATACCACATTGACGTAACCAAGCCTGACGGACGTCTTTCAAATATGCCTACATGGACAACATTCCCGGCAGACTGGACTGAGCATGCTCAGAAGGGCCTTGACGAAGCGATCGCAAAACGTGATCCTTCAACCGGTAATGATATGAAGTCCATCGAAGCATGGAGAGACGATATGCTTCTTAATGCTCTTAAAGCACACAAATTACTGTAATTGACCCTGATTGTCAGAAAAGGAGAACCCTATGATTACTCTTGTTTTAAATCCGGGCTCAACTTCAACCAAGGTTGCATTGTATGAAGACAAGACAGAACTGTTCAAAGAGAGCATCGCTCATTCCAAGGAAGAGCTTGCTCCTTATGACTCGATCATGGACCAGTTCGATTTCCGTTATGGGATCGTTATGAAGTTCCTTGAGAGAGTAGGATACAGCATTGACCGTCTTGACTGCGTTATTTCCCGTGGCGGCGCACCTCCAAATGCCCGCACAGGAGCAACGGTTATCGATGAAAACCTTGTAACCGCTCTTAAAGAGCGCCCGAAGGAGCCGCATCCTGCAGCTATCGGACCTTGCATGGCTTACAAGATTTCTCAGGAAGTCGGCATTCCGGCATATATTTATGATCCGGTATCAGCTGATGAGCTTAACCCGCTTGCACGTGTATTCGGTGTAAAGGGAATCGAGCATGACAGCATGTGCCACGTACTGAACAGCCACGCAATGGCTCTTGCACAGGCTAAGGAAGACGGCAAAGATTTCAACAACTCCACATACCTCGTATGTCACTTTGGCGGCGGCAACTCCATAGGCTTCTGGTCAAACGGCAAGCTTATCGACGTTGTTACCGGCGATTCAGGCACATTCTCATCAGAGCGCTGCGGCCCTATCCGCTGCGAGAAGCTCGCTGAACTGTGCGGACAGTACGATGCCAAGACCATCCGCGGATGGTATCATGGCAAGGGCGGAATGGTTTCACTTCTTGGAACCAACGACCTTCGTGAAGTTGAGAAAATGATTGAAGCCGGCGATGAATACGCTCTTATGGTTACCGAAGCTATGGCTTACCAGATGGCAAAATGCATCGCATCAATGTTCCCGATCACCTGCGGTAAGGTAGACGGAATCGTTCTTACCGGCGGTGGAGCATATTGGGACAGACTTACTGACATGATGAAAGCACGCCTTGAGTATCTGAACACACCGATCCATGTACGTCCGGGCGAGAACGAGATGCTTTCACTTGCAGAAGGCGCTTACAGACTCATGAATGGTGAGGAAAAACCTCATATTTATGAACAGGACTAATTTTGAAAAGGAGAAATAATTATGTCAATTCAACCATGGGTACACATTGAAACCCTCGAAGAGTATGCAGAAAGATTCAAAGATTTTGCTGAACTTACCAGAACCGAAGACGGTATCCTTCTTTGCCGCCTTAAATGGAAAGATGGCCCTGTAATGTGGAGCTATCAGA
This sequence comes from Lachnospiraceae bacterium, assembly GCA_045627365.1. Classification (GTDB taxonomy): domain Bacteria; phylum Bacillota; class Clostridia; order Lachnospirales; family Lachnospiraceae; genus RGIG5612. The sequence continues at coordinate 17,703 of JAZQNN010000037.1, read as the reverse complement.
CACAGAGATGCTATGGCGAACTTTGGACAGCAATCGGACATGACAAGAAGAACGAAGTTATGATCCTTACCTGCACAGATCCATACTGGCTTGTTCATGAGAGCGATCCTACATCATTCGATGAAGTAGAGCAGTCTCCAAGCAAGGACCTCAAGTATGATTGCAACGTTCCTGATACAATGAACTTCGTTGAGAACTTCATCAACGACATCGAGATCCCTACTATCGCAGCTATCAACGGACAGGGAATGCACTGGGAGTTCGCTCTTATGTCAGATATTACCCTTTGCGATGAGGACTTCGTATTCTCAGATGCTCACTTCTCAAAGAACATGGTTCCTGGTGATGGAATGGGCTTCGCTTACAAGACTCTTGCAGGCATGAAGAGAGGCGCATACATGATGTTCGTTGAGCCTAAGATCGATGCTCAGACAGCTCTTTCATACGGCCTTGTATCTGAGGTTCTTCCTCATGACCAGCTCCTCGACAGAGCATGGGAGATCGCTCATCATATCATGAAGTCTCACAGGGCTTGCCGTCGTCTTACACATGAGATGACCATCCGTCCTTGGAAGAGAGCTCTTGAGTGGGATGAGAGAGTACATGTACTTGCAGAAATGTACTCTGTACAGCTTATGAAGTCAGAGCATCATTTCGATCAGATCGTTGCTTCATTCGACGCAGATCGTGAGTGCTGATCATTTGCTTTAACCAATTATTGAGGACTGGGAGGGGACGCCCTCCCGGTCCTTTTTTATATAAACACACGGGTTGCGTTTTATACGCACCCACAGTATAATAAACTGGATCGAATATAGTGAGGTGACACTATGAAAAGAAGTTCAAAAATGGCGTTTACAGGTCTTCTGGCTTTTGCGGCATTGATGATTGCTTTTGTCATTCCTGCTTATGCTAAAGAATACGGTGACGAGACTGTTAATATTTCCGAACTGGAAGTAGGCGACGTACTTACTTCAGGTAAGACCACAGTAGTTGCGGACGGAGACCTTGACTGTGACGCAATTGAGTACGCTTATTCAGAAGGCACCGCCGCAGGCGGCGGCGCTTATACCGGTGAGCTCCTGAGCCCGGGACAGACTCATACCATTAAGTATAATCCTGCATCGGATCTTGTGGCTAATAAATGGCAGGTAGCCCTTATCAAGAGCAGTCTGGGTACACCGGTCGGGGACGTTAAGTATAATGTGTTCCTTTTCCCAAAATGCGAGCATACAGATTTTTATCCGGGTCCAAAGGTTAACGCAACTTGTACAACAGCCGGACATGAAGCATTCTGGCAGTGCAGTAAATGCGGCAAGTATTTCTCAGATGAGTTCGCAACCAACCCAATCAGTGACATAGCCGTATGGTTAGGAGAGAACGGAGACGGATATATTCCTGCTACCGGACATGAACTCATTATCAAAAACAGCGCTGATATGACAGTTCTTACTGTTGAATGCGCGCACACAGGCTGTCCACTTTCAGCCATGCTTAGTGTCGACGGTGCTTCCGGTGTTTATACAGGTAAGCCGTATGAAGGCGCCCTTTTTGCAGATTTAGATTTTGCAAGTATCGTTGGGGTCGATTCACTTGAACTTTTCTACGCAACCGAAGAAGAACTTATCGACGGCAAACCGATCGATGCAGGCTCCTACTATGCAGCGGTTGTGTTCGAATATGATGGCGAAGAATATGGCGCATTTGCGCCGATCGAGATCGAACCTGCTGACCTGGTCGTTGAAGGTATCAAGGACGAATACGAATATACCGGCGAGGGTGTTATCGGACAAGGCGATTACCATGTATTCGGTGTAGATGATGAAGAACTCGAAGAGGGAACTGACTTTATCGTATCTATAGACGAAGGCAGAGCCAATAATCAGACTCCGGGAAGACATACGATTAAGTTTATCAGCCAGAATCCGAACTACAACAATGCGGAAATCACCTACGAGATCGTTAAGGATGACAACCCAAAGACAGCTGATACGTATAACATGGCATTATACGTTGCACTGGCAGCACTTGCAGCAGCCGGCGGAATCATTCTTATCAGGAAAAAAGAAACAAGATAGTCTGATAAATTTGCATTATTAACAGTAAACTTCGGACCGCTCGGGCGTTTATAAGCCCGGGCGGTTTTTTATAGGAAAACTGCATAAAAAAAACCACCGGAAACCTATTAAATTTTTCTATACGAAGTGTGCCTGAAAGGCATTATTTTCTTGATTTGTATATGTTATTAAAATATTATATATGTGAGGGGATAGAAAAAGTATTGGGAGGCTTTTATGTGCAATTGTAAAGACGAGCAAATGAAGGAACTTGACCAGGTCCTTGACAGCTACGGCCGTGACGCAGGACAGCTCATAGGTATCCTTCAGAAGACACAGGATATCTACGGATATCTGCCGGCAGACATTATTTATTACATTGCTGCTGAGACCGGAACTACACCTGCCAAGATCATGGGTGTGGCAACATTTTATACTCAGTTCAGGCTTGAGCCTGTTGGAAAATATCTCATCATGCTGTGCAAGGGAACTGCGTGCCATGTAAACGGCTCTGACCGTATCGAATCTGCTGTTTGCGCAGAGCTTGGCATCGTAAACGGCCAGACGACCGAAGACGGCCTGTTCACGCTTAAGAATGTGGCATGTCTTGGCTGCTGCAGCCTTTCACCTGTAATGATGATCAACGATGAAACATACGGATCACTGACTCCTGAGAAAGCAGTCAGCATCCTTAACGAATACAGAGCAAGGGAGGTAAAGGCATGAGAGTAATCGTCGGAGAAGGCAGCTGCGGTATTGCTGCAGGTGCAGGCAAGGTTTATGACGCTCTTAAGGCACTTATCACCCCTGAAAGCGGCGTTGAACTCGGCATCACAGGATGTATAGGAATGTGCTTCCTTGAGCCTATTGTTGACGTATATGAAGGCGATGAACTGGCAGCACGCCTGGTTCATGTAACTCCTGAGAACGCAGAAGCGATCGTAAATGCTGCCGCAAGCGGTGACCTGTCATTTGTAGATGCGCTTAAGATCGAGGACGAAGACGCATCGTTCCTTTCTCAGCAGACCAGAATAGCCCTCAGAAACTGCGGAATCATCGATCCAACAGATATTAACTCTTACAAGGCCAAGGGCGGATATAAGGCATTTGAGAAGGCTGTAACAAGCATGACGCCGGAAGAAGTCATCGAAGTCATCAAAACATCGGGACTTGCAGGACGTGGCGGCGCAGGCTTCCCAACCTGGTTCAAATGGAATGCAGCAATGGGCACCGAAGGCACAGAGAAGTATCTTATCTGCAACGCGGATGAGGGAGATCCTGGCGCATTCATGGACCGTGCGGTAATCGAGAGTGATCCGCACAACCTGATCGAGGGCATGCTCATCGGTGCTTACGCGATCGGAGCAAGCGAGGCGATCGTTTATGTAAGAGCAGAGTATCCTCTTGCGATCATCAGACTGAACAACGCGATCAAGCAGGCAACTGAAGCAGGCTATATCGGCGAGAATATTTTAGGCACGGGCTTTTCTGTTAAGTTCCGTTATATGGCAGGCGCAGGCGCTTTTGTCTGCGGTGAAGAGACAGCTCTTATCGAATCATTAGAGGGTAAACGCGGTATGCCGCGTCTTAAGCCTCCTTTCCCTGCAGCCAAGGGATACAAGATGAAGCCGAGCAATATCAACAATGTCGAGACATTTGCCAATGTTGCATGGATCATCAATAACGGCGGCGAAGCCTTCGCAGCAATGGGCACCGAAGGCAGCAAGGGAACCAAGGTATTTGCGGTAACCGGTAAGGTTGTAAGAGGCGGTCTCGTTGAGATCCCTATGGGCAAGACCCTTCGCAACGTTATTTTCGATATCGCGGGCGGTATCCGCGACGGCAAGAAGATCAAGGCCGTTCAGATGGGCGGACCTTCAGGCGGATGTATTCCTGAGAATCTTCTTGCTACAGTAATCGATTACAAGGCACTTTCCGCTACAGGCGCGATCATGGGCTCAGGCGGAATGGTAGTTATGGATGAGAGCACATGTATGGTAGGCATGGCAAGATTCTTCCTGGATTTCACTTCCAAGGAATCCTGCGGCAAATGCGTTCACTGCCGTATCGGCACAAAGAGAATGCTTGAGATCCTCACCCGTATCGTCGAAGGCAAAGGCGAGGAAGGCGACGTTGAACTTCTCGAAGAGCTGTGCAATTCCATCAAAGACGGCGCTCTGTGCGGACTCGGACAGACTGCTCCTAACCCTGTTCTTACGACCATCAGATACTTCCGCGATGAGTATGACGCTCATATCAAGGAAAAGAGATGCCCGGCAGGCGAGTGCGTAGATCTTCTCAGCTATCACATCAATAAAGATGTCTGCAAGGGATGCACGCTGTGCGCTAGGAAATGCCCGGTCGGCGCTATTTCAGGAGAGGTCAAGAATCCTCACCAGATCGATCAGAACAAGTGTATTAAATGCGGCCAATGCATTAAACTGTGCAGATTCGGCGCAATTGAAGTGAAGTAGGAGGGCCGCGAAATGAGTGAGATCAAGATTACGATTAATGGTGTAGAGTGCGTCGGCCGGAGCGGTCAGACCATCTTAGAGATAGCAAATGAGAACGGGATATTCATCCCGACACTTTGCCAGGATCCGAGTGTTGCCAATTACGGCGCATGCGGCGTCTGCCTGGTTGAGGGCGAAGGACTTCCTAAGCTTATGAGGTCATGCTCGACAGCTGCAGCAGACGGCTGGAAGGTAAGCAGCGAAACTCCGCGTGTTAAGCAGGCAAGAAAGGTTGCTCTTGAACTTCTTATGAGCGACCATGACGGCGATTGCAAAGGCCCGTGCAGCCTTAACTGCCCGGCAGGAACCGATTGCCAGGGATACGTAAAGGCAATAGCAAACGGCGATTATCATGAAGCAGTAAGGATCGTTAAGGAAACATTCCCGCTTCCTGCAAGTATCGGACATGTATGCCCGCATCCGTGTGAGGACAACTGCCGCAGACAGTTCGTTGAGGAACCGATATCGATCGCTTATCTTAAGAGATTTGCAGGCCTTAAGGACCTTGAGAAAGACACATACCGTCCGGAAGTCGCTCCGGCGATCGGCAAGAAGGTAGCAGTAGTCGGCGGAGGCCCTGCAGGACTTACGGCAGCTTTCCTTCTTAAGAGAAAAGGTGTTGATGTAACGATCTTCGATGCAATGCCTGATATGGGCGGAATGATCCGCTACGGAATCCCTGAGTACCGTCTTCCGAAGGCCATTGTTGACCGTGAGGTATCAGAAATAGCTGCTCTCGGCGTAACGATGTGCAACAACGTTAAAGTCGGAGATGACATTACTCTTGATGACCTGCGAAAAGATTATGATGCAGTAATTCTTGCGATCGGTGCATGGAAGAGCTCAAAGATCGGCTGCAAAGGCGAGGAAATTGAAGGCGTTGTAGGCGGAATTGATTTCCTGAGAGTAAATATCCTTGGAGAGCCGATGGATGTCAAAGGCAAAAATGTAGCAGTAGTCGGCGGCGGCAATACCGCGATGGATGCATGCAGAACTTCCGTAAGACTGGGCGCTGAGAACGTTTACGTTATTTACAGACGTACCAGAAATGAGATGCCGGCAGCTGATGAGGAGATCGAAGAGGCTATAGAAGAAGGCGTTCAGTTCAAGTTCCTCACCAATCCGGATGCGATAATAGGTGCAGACGGCAAAGTCAGCCAGATCAAACTTCAGGTCATGGAGCTTGGTGAGCCTGATGCCAGCGGCAGAAGAAGCCCTGTTCCTGTTGAAGGCAAGTTTGAGATCCTCGATGTCGATATGGTGATTGCAGCGATCGGACAGCAGGTAAATGCTGAAGGATTCGATGTCGAACTCAACAGAAAAGGCTCGATCATCGCCGATGAGACTTCCTTCAGAACCAACATTGACGGCGTTTTCGCAGTCGGTGACGGCGCAAATAAATCAGGTATCGCAATTGAGGCGATCGGTGAAGGCAATAAGGTAGTCGGAGTAGTTCTCAGCTATCTGGCCGGAGAGTTGATCCCTTACAGCGCACCGTTCGTATCCAAGAGAGACCTTGATAATGTTAAGGAAGAACTCGCAGCCAAGGAGAAATCTCCGAGGGTTGCAGTTCCGAAGAGAGACCCCGCTGAAAGACGCGGCGATTTCAAGGATATCGTTATTGAGCTGAACGAGGCTGAAGTTGAGGCTGAAGCGGCAAGATGTCTTGAGTGCGGCTGCCACGATTACAAGGATTGCAAGCTGATAAAGTGCGCTAACTGTGATGCGATCTGCCCTGAGAGACTGAAGGGCGATTATCATCCGGGATTTGTTGAAAACAGACTCGTTGCCATCGAACGCAACCAGAGGAAGTGCATTTCCTGTAATCTGTGCGTTCGTACATGTGATGAGAATGCAGGCAGAGGCATCTTAGGACTCGTAGGAAGAGGCTACACGACAGTTATCAAGCCGGAGTTCAATGATCCGGCAACTATCGCAGGATGCGCTGATTGCCATCTGTGCGCGGATATCTGCCCGACCGGAGCACTCCGAATAATCAAATAAAAGAGCACAAGCGCATTAAAAAGGGGACCGTCAAGGTCCCCTTTATTTTTATGCTGTGTATGTTCCTGATGAAGCTGCCGAGCCGATGCCGCTCCAGTCGGTATGGAAGAATTCGCCCCTAGGCCTGTCGGTACGCTCGTATGTATGAGCTCCGAAATAGTCTCTTTGGGCCTGCAGGAGGTTTGCCGGAAGCCTTTCGGACGTGTATCCGTCAAAATAGCTGAGCGCTGCGAGCATGGAAGGCGCTGCTACGCCGCTTTGAACGGTCAGTGCCGCGATCTTTCTCCATGAAGGAAGAGCAGACTCGATCTCTTTAACGAATACAGGCGATACAAGCAGATTGGCAAGGTCTGGCTCTGCCTCATATGCGTCCTTGATCTTGCTTAAGAACACGGAACGAATGATGCAGCCACCGCGCCAGATCATTGCTATGCTTCCAAGATCCAGCTTCCATCCGTATTCTGTCATGGACTGGCTCATCAGGGCAAAACCCTGCGCGTAAGATACGATCTTTGATGCGTAAAGTGCCTTCTTAAGGTCCTCGACAACTGCTTCTTTGTTTATATCGATCGGGGTTATTTCCTTGGCATAAACATCGGCTGCTTTGACTCTTTCATCTTTAAGCGCCGAAAGACATCTTGCAAAGACGGATTCAGTGATAAGGGTAAGAGGAATTCCTTCATCAAGGGCTTCGATCGCCGTCCATTTGCCGGTGCCTTTCTGACCTGCAACGTCAAGAATACGATCGACGAGAGGTTCACCGTCTTCATCTTTAGCCTTAAGGATATGTCCGGTGATCTCTATAAGATAGCTTTTAAGCTCGGTTTCATTCCATTCTGTAAAAATCTCTCCGATCCTTTCATTTGAAAGACCCAGAAGATCCTTCATAATTTTGTACGCTTCGCAGATCAGCTGCATGTCGCCGTATTCGATCCCGTTGTGAACCATCTTTACGAAGTGGCCCGCACCGTTTTCACCAATCCATGTGCAGCATTCATCACCATCGGCTTTCGCACAGATCGCTTTGAATATAGGACCTACATATTCCCATGCCTTTGCAGAACCGCCGGGCATCATGCTCGGTCCGTTGAGTGCGCCTTCCTCGCCGCCTGAGACTCCGCAACCTACGTAGAGCAGTCCCTTGCTTTCGGCTTCAAGCGTCCTTCTGGTGGTGTCCTTGAAGAGGCTGTTGCCGCCGTCGATGATGATATCGCCTTCCTCAAGTACGGCAAAGAGCTGGCTGATCATCTCATCGACAGGTTTGCCGGCTTTTACCATGAGCATAACTTTCCTCGGCTTTTTGAGTGCGCAGGCAAGCTCATCAAGAGAGTATGTGGGGACTATATTCTTGCCATTTCCGCGCTTGGCCATGAAGTTCTCAGTCTTCGATGCTGTGCGATTATAGACGGCAACGGTGAAGCCTTTTGACTCCATGTTCAGGGCCAGATTCTCACCCATAACTGCCAGTCCGATAACTGCGATGTCTGCTTTATTCATATATGATTTCTCCTTTGGATAGATAGTTGTCTGACAACAGATATAGATTAACATCACCTTATTTTACGGTCAATATCTATTTTTCTTGACAGAGAAAAAATCATAGGATAATATTGGCTTGTAGTTGTCAGACAACCTTCCTCTAGGAGAAAACACATGAATCAAATTCCTTCAGACAGCGCTACTGAAAAACTAACTGCTTATATAAGAGAAAAATCTTTGAATCCCGGTGATAAACTTCCCAATGAGTATGAACTTTCTAAGCTCCTGGAAGTATCAAGAAGCACGCTCAGAGAGGCTATCAAGGCGTTATCAGGCCGAAACATACTGGAAGTCAGAAGGGGAGTGGGAACATTCGTCGCAGATGTTCCCGGATTTGTTAATGATCCATGGGGAGTTGACTTTTTCCAAAGCGAGATAGAAACAGCCAGGCAGCTTTTAGATATCAGACTGTTTATCGAACCGGAGCTTGCAGCGTTGGCTGCAAAGAACGCAACTTTTGAGGAACTGGAGGAGATCATGCGCTCGTGTATCTGTACTGAGAATGAGATCTTTGCGGGAAAGCAGCACTACAATGTGGATGCCGCATTCCACATTGCGATAGCCAAGGCCTCACATAATGCTATCGCGTTCAGTATTATGAGACAGGTGTTCTTCCACAGCATCCCGAAGCAGACAAAGCTCAGCAACAACAGTCTGCTGAAGGAAACGATCTCAACGCATTCGCGTATCGCAGAAAATATTGCCGCCGGCAAGGCAGAGCTTGCAAGGGAGGCCATGTATAAACACCTGGAATTCAACAAAGAATATATTGCCGATCTGCTGGAAAACGAAAAATCCGGCGATTGATCGGACAAGGAGGATAAAATGATCAAACAGAGAACTAATTGCAAATATGCGGTCGCTTGCCTTACAAGCATGGGAGTAAGGATCACTCCTGAGAATAGAATGCCTGTTCATAATTCGGACCGTTTTTATATGCAGGCCACCAGTGCGGAGACGAATGTCCTGAATATTTCTTCGTCTCTCGGTAAAAAATGTCTCGCACTCACAAAATTTGTCGAGGGAAGCCCGATAGCCGCATTCATTAAGAGCAGCCTCAGAGGCCGCGGAATCGATTTTGATGGTCCTGATGTACCGCAGGGAGGACCGTGGGGTTATCGCCATCAGTTTAATATCACAGACAGCGGATTCGGCTTAAGGGGCGCACGCGCGTGGAACGACCGAAGCGGTGAAGTTGGCTGCACCGTTGACGCAGCGGACTACGATATAGACAGAATATTCGGCGAGGAAGGCGTAGGAATTCTTCATATCTCAGGTCTTATCGCCGCACTCAGCCCGGAATCCACCGGGGCCTGCGTAGCGCTCGCCAAAGCAGCCAAGGCGTATGGGACGCTTATATCGTTTGACCTTAATTACCGGGCGTCGTTCTGGAAAGGACGCGAGGCGGAACTTTCCGAGGCTTTCGCCAAGATAGCAGGTCTTTCGGATATTCTCATCGGAAATGAAGAAGATTTTCAGCTTTGTCTGTGCCTTAAAGGACCTGAGGCAGGCGGTAAAAATATAAGTGAGAAGATAGAAAGCTTCCGCGCAATGATCGAATATGCGCAGAAAGCTTATCCGAATGTAACTGTTTTCGCTAACACCCTGCGTGAGGTCATCACGGCCAATTGCAATCTCTGGGGCGCACTTCTTTACGCGGACGGAAAATGGTATACGGAACTTCCGCGCGAAATAGATATCCTTGACCGTGTGGGCGGAGGAGACGGATTTACGGGAGGCCTTCTTTACGGAATACTTAAAGGATGGGAACCGGCAAAATGGCTTCAGTTTGGCTGGGCATGCGGAGCTTTGGCAGCAGGAAGTCTTAACGATTACGCGGAACCTGCTGATGAGGCACAGGTTTGGGCTGTATATGAAGGAAATGCAAGGGTACAGCGATAATTCGCAAAAATTGAAGCACCTATTGCATTTTTTGAGCCGGACTTGAATGGTTAAAAGGCTTACCCGGTGTTATAATATTTCTCAAATAACTATTAACAGGTGAAATATGTCAGAGAAAATTGAAAATATTCAGCCGGCAACGACCGGCTCAAATGGCTGGAAAGAGCCGACAACTTTGTGGAACGCGATGTTCATCGGCGTTTTTGCTACGCAGATCGGACTGAATATGGGCCAGCAGATGTCCAACAGCCTTTTGTCCGTATATGCTAAGGCAATGGGCGCGCCGGCTGAGCAGATCGGCTCACTTATGAGCATGTTTGCCATCACGGCACTTATCTGCAGATTCTTCGCCGGCCCGGCAATGAACTCGTTCAACAGGAAAAAGCTCAACATTATGGCTATGTGTATTTTGACCATAGCTTATCTGGGATTCAGTTTTGCACCTAAGATCGCAGGACTTACAGGACTTCCGGTCATTACGGTCCTTAAGCTGTTCAGACTTTTCCAGGGATTCGGTAATGCGTTCGGAAGCGCATGCCTTCTGACGCTGGTATCGGATGCGATCCCAAGAGCCAAGTTCTCTTCAGGTATGGGTATTTACGCGCTTGCTCAGACTATTTCGCAGGCGATCGGCCCTCGTGTCGGCGTTGCGCTTCAGGGCGGATTCGAGAAGAAATTCCTTGCGCAGTATACCGCGCAGGCTGCAGGTGGGATCACAGAAGCCCAGATGGCAGATATCACGCAGAGAGCTGTTGAGGCGTCATATAATTACACATATATCTTTAACGCCTGCATCATGACATGCGCAATCATCGTAAGTATATGTCTCGTAAGACTTGCACCGAGAACACCTGCCAAATTCTCACTTAAGCTGAGCAACATGATCGCCAAGGAAGCGATCCTTCCGGGCGTTGTAATGTTCCTGGTTGCACTTGGCTTTACGGTCATCAGCGCGTTCCTCCTTGTATATTCGGAAGAGCAGGGTATCCCGAAAGATCTGGCAAGCTGGTATTTCCTTGTAAATGCCGGAGCGATGGCACTTTCAAGACCTCTTATCGGCAAACTGACCGACAAACACGGTTTTGTAAAGATCGCAGGCCCGGGCTTCTTACTGACAGCCGTTTCGCTGATCATAATCGGCTATTCGAAGAGCTGGATCATACTGTGCGTAGCCGCAGTCCTCAACGGATTCGGATACGGCGCATGCCAGCCGGCACTCCAGTCACTGTGCATGAAGAGCGTTCCTGCAGAGCGCAGAGGCTCCGCAGCCGGAACAAACTATATATTCATGGATTCCGCAACGATTTTAGGACCTATGATCTGCGGATATCTCTCAAGCGAGAAACTCTTCGGTTACTCACCGTTTGTATGGATCATCATGGCGATCCCTGTAGTGATCGGTTCCGCGGTCATCGTTATTTTCAAGAAGAAGATCGATCAGATCGAAGTGGATTTCAAAAACAGACAATAATGCCAAAAGGCTTCCCATTTTGGGAAGCCTTTTTTAATGCATATTTCGGAAGGCTGTAGGCGTGATGCCTTCATTTTTTATGAAGAGCCGACTGAAGTGTTTCTTATCGGTATATCCGACTGCGTAGCAGATCTCGGCAACTGACATGTTTGTACTTTTAAGAAGCCGCTTAGCCTCTGCGATCCTGCAGTCTGTCAGAAATTCCTGATAGTTCTGCCCGGTCACTTTCTTGAAAAGAACGCTTAAGTATGAGGCATTAAGATCGACGTAATTGGCAACATCCTGCAAAGTTATGCCCTTGGCAAAGTTACTCTTGATATAGTTCTTGGCATTCTGGATCGGCCTGGATATGCCGCCCGATTGCTGAGCTGCCTCATAACGTGAATGAGCGTAGCTGACCAGAGAATTTATCAGGATCGGGATAGACCTGCAGTTCATCAGTCTGTAAAGAGCCAGGTTACATTCTTCTTTAGTTTCTGCTTCATTGCTTCCGCATGCTTTGGATATTGCCTCCAGTGCGGGCGAACAAAGCTCCATGATCGTGGACGGATCGCTGTCAGGCGTTATGGATTTCATTGCCTGCCGTATGAGCGTCTCAAACTGGTCAAAATCGCCTGTTACAGCGCTCTTGTAAAGACTCTTGGAGTAGTCACCTGAAACGGCTATTTTGCCCGTTTTCGGCGCAAATTCGAGCTGCTCGAAGAAGTAAAGCCTGTTTTCTTCTCGAAGCAGGCAGCAGTATGCGGCACGACGCGCTGAATCAAGCCCTTCACGCAGCTGGTTGACGTCCTCTGACGGAGCACCGAATCCGATGGAATATGTTGCCCATGTACAGCGGTGCCTGCTCAGATTTCTTTCGATGATCTGCTGCATTTCCGTAAATTTGCTGTGCAGATCCTTATCCGCAGCATAATTAAATACCAGCACCAGGCAGAAAACATCCTGAATAAACGGGATCATTTCATAGCATAAAGGATCGTATATGGTTCGAAGCTCTTCAACGACATCGGGAAGAAACTGGCTTTCTTCTTCCTTGAGAAGTTCCCTGAACTGAAGAAAAGCGACCTGGTACATTCCGTCCCTGAAGGAGAAGTGGTAGCGCTCGTTAAGCTCATCGATCGTATGCCTTCGCGGATTATCGCCTGAGATGAAATTCTCCATGAACGAATTTCTAAGAAGCCGCCTCGTTGAGAAAAGCCGCTCGTCGATATCACCTGAATTTTCGGCCTGACTGTGCTCGGAAAACGTAAGAATGATGCGCTCGAAGTCCTCTGAAGTAACCGGGCGGACAAGATATTCCCTTACGCCCAGCCGCATTGCCTGCTGTGCGAGAGCAAAATCCCCCTTCTTTTCAGTGAAGACGAATTCGCATATGAAACTTTGATTTTTGATCTGTCTGATGATCTCAAGACCGGTCATGCCGGGAAGGTCCTGTTCGATGAAAACAAGGTCAGGATGCAGCCTGATGATCGATTCCATGGCAAGAGGACCGTTGTCTGCGGTCCCGATGATCTCACACGCGCTGTTGCCGTCTGCGATCAGACCGGACAGCTTACGAATGAATTCCTTATCTCGATTTACGATAAGTATCGATAACATAAATATAAAGTACTACATTTTTTGGAAAAGATAAAGAGAAATAAAAAAAGATTCCCACTTGGGAATCTTCTTCAGAGCAGCTCGTGGGAGAATTGAACTCCCGATTCCGCCTTGAGAGGGCGGCGTCTTAACCACTTGACCAACGAGCCATACGCATGACGCTTGATTAGTATATTAAAAAGATTAAAAAAAAGCAAGAACTTTTTTTAAAAGATTTTTTTCTTTTTTGCATCGCTGTCAAAAACAGTTCATGTAGAATAATTTAGTCTGTTATGTTAAAATAACATAACTATGTTTAAAAGAGGTTGTAATGAGCAATAATAAATCAATCAACATCAGATGGTTCTACCTGGGAGTCGGCGTTGTCAGCCTTTTTGCCGCAGGTATCATCTACGCCTGGTCGATAGTTAAGGTGCCGCTGGCGGACTTTGGCTGGGAACCGGCCCAACTGAATCTTAATTATACTATCATGCTCAGCTGCTTCTGTCTGGGCGGCATGATACCCGGACTTCTCAGAAGATTCATTCATCCTAAGCTGATCATCATCGGCGCAGCAATACTGTGCTTTCTGGGATATCTTATTTCATCAAGAATGAGCGGTGAGTATATCGCTGTTCTTTACTTGTCATATGGCGTAATGGCAGGTCTTGGGATCGGCGCGGCTTACAACGCGGTCCTGACCATGGTCAATCAGTGGTTCCCTGAAAGGAGAGGCCTTTCAGGCGGTGTTCTGATGATGAGCTTCGGCATCAGCACACTTGTACTCGGCAAGGCGACCAACGCTTTGTTCCAGGCTGAGAATGTCGGCTGGAGAGCAACATATCTGGGAATCGGCATAATGATACTGGTCCTTCTTGTAATAGCCGGGATTGTTATTAATCCGCCCGCAGCTGACGCGGAGCTTCCAAACCCCGCACAGGGCAAGATCAACAATATTTCCGCAAGAGACTACAAGCCTTCGGAGATCCTGAAAACAAGCAGTTTCTGGAGATTCTTTATCGTGCTGGTTCTTATGTCCTCTCTGGGCTCAGGTGTCATCAGCACGGGCAAAGAGCTCATCATGTCGATCGGAGCGTCTGCCGATGCGGCTGTAACGATAGTCGGAATACTCGCGATATCCAACGGAGTAGGACGTGTACTTATCGGTATTATCTTTGATAAAATCGGTTTTGTAAGGTCCAAGGTGCTGGCCGGCGTTGCAAATGTCTTAGGCGCGGTCTTCCTTTTATTGGGAGTATTGACTTCATCAGTTTTCGCCGGGGTCATCGGATTTATTCTCGCGGGCATGAGCTATGGATGCTGCCCGACACTGCAGTCCTTCATGTGCTCGGCATTCTACGGCGTGAAGTATTTCTCGCTCAATATGGCAATTATCAATCTGCATCTGCTTTTCTCATCATTTATGGCGACCATCGTCAGCTCGCTGTGTGAATCTACCGGCGGATATGTTATGCCGAGCGTCGTCATTCTGTGCTGCACGGTAGTTGCGTTTATAATCAATCTGACAATCAGGAAGGCATAAAAATGGCTTTTGAATACGATAGAAAAGTGCTGACAACAGCCTGGTCTCCGGGACCGGGATGCCATGGAGGCTGTGGAGTAGAATTATATATCAAGGACGGGCGCATCGTTCGCGTTGAAGGTGATCCGAATCATCCGTTTACGCAGGGACGTGCATGCTCAAGACTTCTGGCTTTTACCCAGTATATTTATCATCCTGACAGGATCCTGCATCCTATGAAACGCGTAGGAGCGCGCGGCGAGGGACGTTGGGAGCAGATCACGTGGGACGAAGCCTACGATATGATAGAGAAGAAGTGGACTCAGCTCAAGGAAGACTACGGGCCTGAGTCGGTTATTTTCGTCCAGGGAACCGGTCGTGATATAGGAGGCCCGATTTCACTTCTTTGCTATTCGTACGGAAGCCCTAACTGGACGCAGCTGGGACTGTCCGGACAATCATGTTATACACCGAGACTTTGCTCACAGATGACCAAACTCGGCGAGTTCGTGGTCGCTGACTGTTCGCAGTTTTTTGAGAAACGTTATGACGACCCGAGATATGAGCTGCCGAAGTACATCATTATCTGGGGACAGAATCCGGGAACCGGATGCCCTGACGGATTCTTCGGTCACTGGATCGTTGACTGCATGAGACGCGGAAGCAAGCTGATAGTTATCGATCCGAGATGGACGTTTTTTGCCTCAAGGGCTGAACATTTTCTTCAGATCAGGGCAGGTACAGACGGAGCGCTGGCGCTCGGAATGATCAATCTGATAGTTGAAAATGACTGGTATGACCATGAATTTGTCGAGAAATGGTGCTATGGATTCGACGAACTTGCAGCGTCTGCCAAAGAGTATACGCTCGAGAAGACGTCTGAGATCACAGGCATCCCGGCCGACGTGATCTACGAGGCGACCAAGGCATATGCGACGAATCACCCAAGTGCCATTCATTGGGGACTTCCGCTTGATCAGGTGCCGGAAGCGACTGCGGTAGATGACGCGGTCGTAGCTCTTTGGTGCATCACAGGCAATCTTGATGTTCCGGGAGGCAACGTAATTGCGCGAAATGCCTGGGACATCACGCAGTATCCGTACAGTACAGATCAGCTTAAGGAAATGTACGGTGATGATATTCTTGATCGAATCAACGGCAAGCGTATCGGTGCCGCTCGCTACAAATATCTGGCAAATATGCGCTCCTGGGGCCAGCCTGACATGGCTGTTCAGCAAATGATCGACGGTGAGCCATACAAGATCCGTTCCGCCTGGATACAGACCTCGAATCTCCTGGGAGGACAGGCTGCCAATATGCGTAAGCATTATCAGGCGCTTATGAATATGGAATTCAATGTTATCGTCGACCTGTTCCCGAATCCGACGATGGAAGCTATAGGAGATCTTTTCCTGCCGGCGGCAACGTTTGCAGAAAAAGAAAGCTTCAGGGCGTGGTATCAGCCTCTTCAGCTGATAAGACCGGTCGTAAGCGTGGAAGACGCCAAGTCAGACTGGGAGATCAATCTGGAGCTGGCAAAACGTTTCAACCCGACGCTAAAAGAGAAATATCCGACTTTTCACGACTATGTGAATGAGCGCATCAAGAACTCCGGGTACACATGGGAAAGCCTCGAGGCAGACGGCGGGTGGAAGTATCCGACAGCTGAGCAGTGGCCGCAATCCGTGCCTTACAGGCGCTATGAGACCGGCCATTTAAGGCCTGACGGCAAGCCGGG
The DNA here is from genome assembly GCA_045627365.1 of Lachnospiraceae bacterium. Lineage (GTDB taxonomy): Bacteria > Bacillota > Clostridia > Lachnospirales > Lachnospiraceae > RGIG5612. The sequence goes on along the minus strand of JAZQNN010000037.1, from coordinate 1,379 downwards.
ATTCAGGACACCGACAGGAAAGGTCGAGCTTTATTCAACTCTTAATGAAGAGTACGAGGTACATCCGGTACCGTTTTATGTTGAACCGCCGGAGAGCAAGGTCAGGACGCCTGAGCTTCACGAAAAATACCCGCTGATAATGGTCAGCGGCAGGAGGAGCCCGGTTTACTTCCATTCAGAGCATCGCAACATTCCATGGCTTCGCGCATGCGATCCGTACCCGCTGGTCGAGGTCAATCCGAAGCTGCTGCGCCAACTTGACATCAAGGACGGCGAGTGGGTCTGGGTAGAGAATGACCGCGGCCGCATCCGCCGAAAGGTCAAGGAGAATCCGGCCATCGGCATGGAGATGGTAAGCGTTCCGCACGGTTGGTGGATGCCGGAAGCAGGCAAAGAAGGCCCTGATTTCTTCAATACATGGGATATCAACTGTAATATTCTTATTCCGACCGACACTCAGTCAGAGTCAGGCTACGGCGGCGGAGCTTATAAGACGACGCTTGTCAGACTGCGCAAGATAGACCCTGCTGAGGATCTTCATCCAAACGATGAGGCTGAATGGGAGGGCACTCGTCAGCAGATATCACTGGAAGCGCTTGACGAAATGTACAACGACACTGCCTGGAAGCGACTGACACCCGTAGATGGGCAAAAGTCGGTGGATCTTGGAACAAAGTGAGGTGATAATTATGGCAAAAGGATTGCTTTTTGAAATGGAATATTGCACAGGCTGCTACGCCTGCACGGTTGCATGCAAACAGGAAAACGGGTACGATGCCGACACATGGGGGATCAGAATAATCGAACAGATCTACACCTATCCTAACGGACACGTTCAGGTCGATTATGTGCCGTTTCCGACAAATCTTTGCACGCTTTGTCAAAGCAGAATAAAGAGCGGATTCGATGACAGACCTGCATGCGTTAAGTCCTGCAATTCCAGAATAATTTACTACGGAGACGAGAAAGAACTGATGGAGCAGGCCAAGCTGCTCAAGCGGCCTATGCTTTACATGAACAATAAGAAAAATTCAAACGAATGAGGTACTAATGACAGTAGATACAGAACGATTGACATCTGACATGATCGGGTGGGTACCGCTTAGCAGAGTATTGCAGCAAAAACCTTAACCGACTCTTCGCGGAGAAAAAGAATGTTTGATTGTGGGTTTACAAGGGAAAAAAATTGGTTCAGATATCGTGCGGCGGCCATTATCATTGAACACAACTGCGTCTTGTTTGCCGGAAACGAACGGGAAGATTATCTGTATTCCATCGGCGGCGCGGTACATATGGGAGAAACTGCGGAAGATGCGGTCCTTCGGGAAGTTTTTGAAGAAACTGGCATTCATTACGAAATTGACCGTTTGGCTGTAATT